>JBHJHD010000028.1:0-5435 GCA_050331115.1 Elainellaceae cyanobacterium | reverse complement strand
GCTTTACCTAGTATAGCAGCAGGTTCTGCCAATGTGTGGCGATATCCCAAATTCGCTAAACCATCGTCAGCTCACCCGCAACGTCGAGCCGCTTGTAGTCGCCCAGATTCATAAACGAATCAGACAGAGTTTCCGCCGCCGCAGGGCTAATCCAGCCGAGCTGCTTCATCAGGTGAATCGCCACCGCATGCTTCGCTCGCTTAGCGCCGTCGGCCACCTTGATGGCCATACCCAGGCCACTGCCAACGCGGGCGATGCACTGCACCCCCTCCGCGCCAGCCTTACTCACCAGCTCACCTTCGCTGATTTCCATAACGCTGGTATCAAACTCTCCCTTCCCCGCCACCAGAGCGGGATGCTGGGTCATGGCCCGAATAATGCGCTCTAGGCTCAGGTTGTCCCCCGAAGCGAGGTGGGCATAGAGGGTGGCGAGCTGGTTGAGCTGCATCAGGTACGTCGGTACGCCGCAGTCGTCGTGGACGCTGATGAACTCATCCGCCGGCATGTGCAGCAGCTCTGCAATCTTTTTAAAAACGAGCGTCTGTACGGGGTGGTCTCGCTGAAGATAGCTATTCAGGGACCAACTTTGCTGCTGACAGACGGCCAGCATGCCGGCGTGCTTACCCGAGCAGTTATGCTGCAGCGGGCTCTGCTTGCCCACAGGTGTAGGACATTGCAGCACCGCTGGGTCGACGTCAGCCCGCCAAAGAATATTAAAAGCCTGACGCGCCTGGGCCACGCTGCCCCTGTGGGAGCCGCAGATGATGGCCAGATCCTTGTCGGTGAGGCGGTAGGCCTCCATCGCGCCGCTTGAGGTTACGGCAAGGGCCTGAAACGGTTTTAGGGCCGAGCGCACAAACAGCTCTGTCTCGGGCCGCCCCGCCGTCGATAGCGTTCGACCTCTGTCGTCACAAACCGCAGCTTGGACGTGGTGAACCGATTCAACGATGCCCTCTCTTAAGAGCCGAACCTCAAGCTCGGCCGTCTGCGTACGTTTTCCCATAAGGTGCTTAAGTACTTAAAAACAATAGTGCGAGATCTCCGCTCAAAAGCAGGCCAAACGCCAAGAGCGTTTTCTGGAGCTTTCCCAACATGGGCTTGAGCTGGTAGGACACAATTAGCCGGTCTCGCTGAAGGACCTCGTCTGGCTTTTGCCAGACCTGACCGTCGTACCAGCCGGATTCTTCGTAGGGAATGGCTTGGCTGTTGAGCCGATTGTAGACGTACATCCAGCCGCAGTAGAGCTGAACTAAGGCTAAAACCGGAATAACGGCAGCTCCCCCAGCGGCGCTCAGCATAAACTGCAGCAGGTGCTTATCGGGTGAAAAGCTGACGGCCGCAACTGGCCCTGCAACCAGCCAGCTCAGGGTCCACAGCAAAAGCGTAGGACGATAGTAGGAAAATTGATCTAGGGTTGCCCAGCGAAAAAACCATGACTCCTTAAGCTCGCCATATTCATTGATCGGCAGCTGCTCCGGCGGAACGGGACAAATAGATGACTTCATAGGGAAATCGTAAGATGCTGTAGGCAACTGAAGTAATAGAGCAGAAGTCCGCTCGCCATTTCTACACCATAACGGGTCAGTCAGGCCATAACGGGCCATCTGGGACCACGCAAGAAAGTTTTCCCGCCCGCTGTCTGGTTTAGGAGGCAGCGCGATTGACCCGTCGGGCATGACCCCAAAACGCCTCTAGCCCGTAGTAGTCGCGCTCGTGGGGCATAAAGACGTGGACAATGATATCGCCATAGTCGAGCAAAATCCAGTTGCCGTCGGTGACCCCCTCTACCCGCTGGGGCGATCGCGCCCAGTTTTCTTCAATCGCCTGCTGAATCGACCTAGCGATCGCTCTCACCTGAACATTTGACAATCCAGTCATGACGACGAAGTAGTCGGCAAGATAGGACACGTCTGACACATCTAGAACCGAGATATCGGCGGCCTTGCGTTCATCAGCGGCGTCTACAATATCGAGGGCAATCTGTAGCGTGTCGCTGTCGTCTGCGCGGTGACCGACGGGGTCGTTGCCCTGGGCAGCGCGACCGGGTGCGTTGTCAAAAGTTCGATTGGGGTTAGAGCGATTAATCATTCAGAATTTGATTCTCCTATTGTGGGATAGAAATGAGATGGGGCAGGACGTGAAAATTCGAATTGAGCACTGACTTAAATCAAAAACGAGGGAATTAAGAGCATTGTACCGAGGCTTGACGGACTGGGCGTTTTGTCTTAGCGCTTTTTAAAAACCAGTTGCGGGTGGCGATCGCGCGGGGGTGAACAGGCTTTTGGGTATTGAGCAAATGACGGACGGTGTAGTCGCAGCTCATCCAGACGGCCGTGTGCAGATCTTGGTAGCTCATCTGCCGCATCTGGTTGAGCTCCTGGCTATGGCCCCGGCCGGGTTCGAGGCCGTCAGCCAAAAACACCACGCAGCTCAGATCGTCCATACCGGGCTGGCCCAAAGTATGGTTGGCGATCGCCTGCAGCACCTCGGGGTCGGTGACGTCAAATTCATCGCGGGCCACAATCGCGCCGACGTCGGCATGGAGCAGCCGGGGATTGTCCCGAAAGGTATCGTCCAGCGGCAGCCGATTGGCCTTTGCCAGAGCCAGCAGCTTTTCGGAGGTAAAGTACTTAGCGGTGTCGTGGAGCAGACCCGCTGCCGCCGCTCTATCGGCGTCTAGGCCGTGGCGGTCGGCCAGCTCAACCGACATCTGCTCGACGCGCATGACGTGGGACAATCGGGGCTTGGGTAAGTTTTCGGTGAGCCAGGCCATGACCCGCCGTCGCTCTGCTACTATCATACGGCTGCATATTATGCATAGATCTTTCTTTAGCATAGCGATAAAGCTGTGGCGATGTGGCATTGAGTACACATATAGTTGAATGTCAAAAGACGTACGACAGCTTGCCCTAGCGGCGCTCGTTCAAATCGAACGGGATATCTTTTCTGATGTCGCGCTGGATACCTGCCTCAGCCAGGCGTCTCTATCTCCCCGCGATCGCCGGTTTGCCACCGAGCTAGTCTACGGCGTCACCCGCCGCCGCCGTACCCTAGACGCCCTGATTGACCAGCTCTCCCGCAAGCGATCGCGCCACCCGGTGAAGCTACAGATCATCCTCCGCCTGGGGCTCTATCAGATTCGCTATCTGAGCCAGGTTCCGACCTCAGCCGCCGTAAACACCAGCGTCGAGCTGGCGAAGGGCAACGGGTTTCGTGGCCTAGCGGGGCTGGTCAATGGCGTGCTGCGCCAGTACGGGCGACTGAGCGCAGCGGCTGATCCGCTAGCGCTGCCCGACGACCCGGTGGCCCGGCTGGGGCTACAGCACAGCTATCCAGACTGGATCGTGGCGCTGTGGATTGAGGCGGTGGGCTTCGAAGGGGCGGTGCAGCTGTGCGAGTGGTTTAACCAGCCGCCGGCCCTCGATCTGCGGGTCAACCCGCTGAAAACGACGCAGGCTGAGATGGCGACGGCCCTGGACGCCGCCGAGGTAGCCTATACCCTGAGGCCCCTTCCCCAGGCGCTACGGCTTACCGCCTCCCAGCCGGTGCAGTCTCTGCCGGGCTATGACGCGGGCTGGTGGAGCGTCCAGGACAGCAGCGCCCAGCTGGTTGGCTATTGCCTCGGCCCACAGCCCGGAGAGACGATTGTCGACGCCTGCGCGGCTCCGGGGGGCAAGGCGACCCACGCCGCGGAGCTGATGGGCGATCGCGGTAGCATATGGGCCTGCGATCGCAGCGCCCAGCGGCTAGAGCGGCTGATCGAAAACCAGGCGCGCTTGGGGCTCAGCTCGCTGCAAATTCAGGTGGGCGACGCGCGACAGCTGAGCTTTGAGGCGGTGGACCGGGCGCTGATAGACGCCCCCTGCTCGGGACTAGGCACGCTGCACCGCCACGCCGACGCCCGCTGGCGGCAGACGCCGGAGACGGTGGCTGGGCTAGCGCAGCTCCAGGGAGAGCTGCTGCACCGCGCCGCCGACTGGGTTAAGCCGGGGGGCGTGATGGTCTATGCGACCTGCACCCTGCACCCGCTGGAAAACGAGCAGGTGGTGCAGCAGTTTCTGGCGGCCCACGACAGATGGAGTATAGAGACGCCCGACATTCCGAATGTGTCACCGGACGCTCAGTCACGATGGCGATCGCCGGAGGGCTGGCTCAAAATTTGGCCCCACCGCGAGCAGATGGACGGTTTCTTCGTGGCGCGGCTGCGGCGCAGCGACTCGCCCTGATTAAGGATTGGTTAAGATAGGCGACCTTAAGTTCGGGGTAACAGTATAAAATAGAAAGGCATTATTAAGAATTGAGGCTGCCCCCTTGAAATCACCGCATACCACTGCCAAGTCTTTTACCCTCAGCGGCAAGCTAGTTGGTTTTGTAAAAGATGGCCGCAAGCTGAAGGGCATCAAAATTAAGGTTGGCGGCATTAAGTATAGGGTCAAGCTAGCTAAGCCGCTGAGAGAGGCGCTGCCGCTTGATGTCAAGAAGGGTCAGCCGGTGCAGGTTTCTGGCGAGGTGAAGCAGAAAAAAAGCGGTGAGCTGAAGCTGAGGGCAGCAGAAATTCAGGTGCTGGATGAGGCGGCTAGACCGTTTCTCGACCTAATTGACGGCGAAGGCCATACAGCGAATGAGGCAGGGCCTGAACCTGTTGTGCTGGGAGCGCTTGAACCCGAAATAGCTATGCTGGACGCGCCCAAAGACATCGACGTAAACGGGAAGTCTAAGACACCCAAAGCTAAGGCCCAAACCAAGATTTTGATCTGCCAAAAAGGGAGCTGCTGGAAAAAGCGCGGAGGGCAGACGGTGTGTGAGCGACTGGAAAAGCGGCTGAGCGATCGCGGCTTGACGGATGCAGTAACCATCAAAAAAACGGGCTGTATGGACCGCTGTAAATCAGGGCCTAATTTGGTGGTAATGCCCGGGAAGGCGCGTTATGGCCGCGTGGGAAAGGCCGACATTGAGAAGATTATTGATCAGCATGTGCTGCAGTCGTCTCACTGATACCAGTGCTAAAAGCTGACTACAGACATATCTGACTACAGACATAGAGGGGTATCGAGTCGCGGATGGTAGGTGGCACTAGAGCGTATGAAGAACGCTCGCACAGCATCTATCCTACGGGTATGCTGCGCAGACCCCTTTAGCGATGGCGTTATCGCAAGCAACTGAGCCAACGCAATAGAGCAACGCTCTTCTCGTAAAAAAGAAAGCCGCTGAGATGAGTATTCGTCTCAGCGGCATGTATTTCAGGTCAAGCTACGCCCGCTCGGGCTTGTAGATAGGCCTATGCGAAGTTGCTTTGGTCGTCGATTTGGGCCACGGTGGCGTTGGCTACCTGCAAGATGCTCTCACTGCCCACAAAGCCAAAGACATCGCCGGCCACATCGCCCGTACCCTGGAAGAAGCTCAGCTCATCAAAGCTGACGCCGTCTAGCGCCACT
>JBHJHD010000027.1:0-9454 GCA_050331115.1 Elainellaceae cyanobacterium | reverse complement strand
AGCCATTTTTGTTTTTTTTGTACTAGGTACCTTGAATCGAGACGCTCCTGAGATCGAACAAGTACATAATACTGACTGCCCTGTAGAAAGCTCTCCTTCCCAAATCCATGATCTGCTGTCATTTTCCAAGAGTCAACATCTCTGCAGAGATGCTTCTGCGGTAGAAACATTTCAACCGTTAACTCGTACTGCTGGTCATAGTATTGAATATATAGTGCTTCAAGCGCCTTATCTAAAAATTGATTTAGAATTCTTTGAACATCCCCAATCTGACACGAGACACCTTTTCGAGACTTCTCCAAATCTAGAGGTAGATAGCGCTTGACAGGATCGGTAACCGCAATATCAGGAATCAGCCAAGCATTGACAACGACATCAGGATCCTGCTTCTCGTGGACCACAATCTGTAGGTATGCTTGTGAGGCGGATGATTGTTTAGGTTCATGCTGCCAATTTTCCTGCCCTGCATTGCCCTCCTGCTGCCGAATCTCATCCCGCTGCTTGTGAATAGCCTCTTGTACGTTCGGGTCTTCTGATATATTCGGGTCTCCTGCAAGTCGCTCCAAAAACGGCAGCAGCTTACGAAACTCCTCAAGCTGAGCCACCATATCTTCCAAAGTCGTCGCTTTGGACCGCGAGACGGCTGCATCCGGCGGCAGCGCCTCCCGATAAGCCCGACTCACGCTCTGTCCATCGGTAACCTGCGCCAGGGCAGCAACTAATTCCTGTATAGACCTCTGCGAAATCGAACCAGTAGGGTCAGCGCCAAGCAAATTGATGATGAACGTGTTTTGACTCTTATCGACGTTCTGCCCAGCAGAATCACCACCGCCAGTCTCGACTGATTGGCGATCACCATACTGCTGCTCGATCGACCCCTTGGCGTCACTGATCAGGCCCTGCGACTTTTGGCTGTCGATCTTCTCGTCACTCATCTCAGCTTTTCTGCTACCTAACGGTAATTTTGCCTCATTCCCTGGATAGACTGCCACCCATACCAGTTATATATAAATATCTGAAATGGCTCAGGCTGCGCTACGCTAGCCGTATCTGGGCACCCTAGCACTCTAGACACACTCACAATTAGCACTAACCAGGCTGACAACATGGCTATATCTCCCAAAGATGCCAACAAGCCCACTACAAACTTTGAGAACCTCAAGGTCTGGAAGCTAGAGGATGCCAAGGCGCAGTTCAGCGAAGTCATTCAACTCGCCCAGGAAAATGCCCCTCAACGAATTACCGTCAGTGGGGAAGACGCCGTCGTTATTTTGGCAGCTCAGGACTTTGCCAAGCTTCTACCCTTGCTAAAGCAGCCCAGTTTACATCAGTTACTATCGCGATCGCCGCTAAATAGGCTAGAGTTCGAGCAGTCATCAGCGACAGGGCCAGTTCGAGACATTGAACTATGAAGGGCTGGTTGCTGGATACAAATGTTATTTCCGAGCTGCGGAAGACAAACTGCCACCCATCCGTCAAAGCTTGGAGCAATCAACAGCCGCCACAGTCGTTTTATTTGAGTACCGTCACCTTCGCTGAAATTAGCTTTGGCATTGAGCGAGTTCAAGACGCAGAATTTCGCCAGGAGCTAGTTGAATGGCTAAACGTTACGCTGCGTCCTTGGTTTAGCGATCGCCTCTTAGAAGTCAGCGAAGACGTAATTCTGGTGTGGAGGCAGATGGTTGAGAAGGGCCGCAAGCAAAGCTACACGTTCGGCCAACCGGATCTATTTATTGCGGCGATCGCTTCATTCCACGATCTCTGCGTAGTGACAAGAAATGTAAGTGACTTTGAAAGAGCAGAGGTGTCGGTATTTAATCCATTTCGCTATAAGGAATTGTAGCGATGTTCAGCATTGAACTCCCGCAAGACACTTAGGAACGCTACCACACCCTAATTGTCAAGCGCCAAGCCGAAACCCTAACGCCAACCGAACAAACCGAGCTAATCGGCATCTCAGAACGCATAGAGCAAGCCAACGTCCATCGCCTCCAGGCCTTAATTACCCTATCAGAACGGCAGGAAACTAGCCTCGAGGCAACCATGGCCAACCTGGGAATTGAAGCCCCAGCCTATGGCTAAGCCTCGCATCTCAGCAGCGCAGCGAAACTATGTCGCCCAACGCGCAAACGGCTGCTGAGCACTTTAATTGGAGCACTGATTTCTCAGTCATCATCAGTCATCATAGGACTAACGCCCACAGGGCGAGCAACCATTGAAAAGCTACAGCTCAACCGTATTGATGTAGGTAATCTACGGCAAGTGATTCACGTAATCGGACGACATCCACCTCAGTAGTAATCACGCCTTTAAAGAGACGGTATTTCTCTGGGCCCCGCCGGCAAAGGCATCATTACCACCACCGGCTCATTCACCACCGAAGCCAGAAAGGAAGCCATCCGCAACGGCGTACCGCACATAGAACTCGTGAACGGGGAAAAGCTAGTCGAAATGCTCGAATCCCTCGAGCTGGGGCTTATTCCTGTGCAGTCATACAAAGTAGATGATCAGTTTTTTACAGAGTGTCTAGGTCGAGACCGCGATCGCTGCAAAAAGCCTGTACTACTCTTGCGGCCCGGTCCCCAGTACGCTATTGTCTTGTCTTGAGAGCTGCACCCCGCAGCTTGGCTCCCAAGAATTTGGCCTAAGACGGGAGCGGGTGCCATGCCAGTGGCATTCCGCCCCCTAACCCCCTTAGCAGATCACGCCTGCTTCGGTGGCTATCGGTAGCATACAGCGACCCGGCAGCCATCCCGAAACAAGTACCGCTCAAGGGATGGCTGAATTCCTGGGTTTCCTACACCAACACAAAAGGAACCCAAGAATGACAATCCAATATCGCGCGTCGTCTCATCTCACTGACAAGGCGGCACTGGCCTGTGCATCCGGCTCGGAAGCCCCCAGAATTGGGGGTTTGGGGGCCTCCAGCACCGAGACCGCCCCCACCCTCAAACTTCCCAACCCAATCCCCGAAGCCGACTACGACTACATCCACTACATCCTCATCGGCTCCCCCCAAGGCGTCATCGACGCCATCAACCGCCTCCACCTCGGCCACCGCATCGAGCGCCACCGCTGGACCCCGCTCATTGCCGTCCGCGAAGCCGGCATCCATATCACCCCGGCTCAGGGACAGGTGATCAGCTACCTAATCCAGCAGCGGTCTGTTTAAAGCTGGACGGCGTCCTCTACCTGGCAGAGAAGAGACCCAAGGTTTCTCCTCGCCAAGGTAGTGGCTGCGCGGGTTTTACTGCTTTCGTGGCGACGGCTCGAGGCCACAATTTCTAGCACTCCATCCAAATAACAGACGCGATAGGGCGAATTACCCAGCTCGTTGAGGAGGTGCTGATACTGGGTCCAGGGCACGTTACTCAAAACCCGATGCTCTTCCGAATCGGGCAGGTTGAGTTGAGTGGATAGATCGTTGAGAAGAATCACAGGCACTCTAGCTTTGCATGAAGCCACTACAAGGATTCTAAGCTTAAGCGGGTGGCGGGAATCGAACCCGCATCATTAGCTTGGAAGGCTAGGGTTTTACCACTAAACTACACCCGCACTATGTGTAGCGGCACAGCCGCCCTCTCGTTAGCGCTCACCTAAGCTAGCATATTTTTCTCAGCCCGTGACCCAGCTGCCGGAGCCAAGGCCCCAACCGTTGCAAGTTGATACAATTCCAGCGGATTCTGCCCAGGGGCGATCGCAAACGATAAAATCAGGGGTGTGAATTTAAGGCAGAGCGCCACCGACCATGCCAAGAACACAGCGCAACGACAACTTCATCGACAAGTCCTTCACCGTCATGGCCGACATGATCCTTAAAATCATGCCCGCCAAGCAGAAGGCTAAAGAAGCCTTCGTCTACTACCGCGACGGCATGTCGGCCCAGGCCGACGGTGAGTACGCCGAAGCCATGGACAACTACGAAGAAGCCCTCAAGCTCGAAGAAGACTCCTACGATCGCAGCTACATTCTCTACAACATGGGGCTCATCCACGGCAGCAACGGCGAGCACGACAAAGCGCTCGGCCGCTACCACGAGGCGGTAGAGCTCAACCCCCGCATGCCGCAGGCGTTCAACAACATCGCCGTGATTCACCACTACTTGGGTGAGCGGGCCAAAGAAAAGAACCTCGAAGAAGAGGCAGAGCAGCACTTTAAAGAGGCCTCCGACCACTGGCAGCAGGCCATTCGCCTCGCCCCCAACAACTACATCGAGGCTCAAAACTGGTTGAAGACGACCGGACGCTCTAAGATAGACATATTTTTCTAAATCTGGTTTCGCTTACTTTGGTTCGTTTCACGGCAGCTCGACAATGTTAGACCAAGAACAGGTTAAAAAAGTCGCCTATCTAGCGCGACTTGCCCTCACCGAAGAAGAAGAGGCGCAGTTCACGGCGCAGCTTGGGGACATTTTGAACTATGTGCAGCAGCTCGACGAGCTGGACACGGCCAACACCCAGCCGACGACGCGGGCAATTGATGTCAGCAACGTTACTCGCGCCGACGTGACGGAAAATGTGCTAGAGCGAGAGGCCATGCTCGAAGCCGCCCCCGAGCGAGACGATGAGTTTTTCAGAGTGCCCAAAATTATGTAGCCAGGTGGAATAGCTTTCAAAATAGCTCTGGCCGAAAATGGTGTTAGATGGCGCTTGCGCTGCCTTACCGCCCTAAGCGATTTTGCCTAAACCCGCGATGCCCACCGTCTTGACCCATCGGCTTGAGAACCAGCCCCCTCTACCCGCACAAAATAGCCTTAGCCTCACGGCAGACGAGCGCACCAGGTCCCGCCATCGCTTCACTGCGGCAGGGCTAGACCTACAGCTGCAGCTGCCTCGGGGAACGGTGCTCCGCCATGGGGATATCTTGAGCTCCGCCAATGGCCAGTATTTCGTGCGAGTTGTGGCTGAGCCCGAGCCGGTGCTTGTGGTGACGGGCTCAGCCTTAGACCTGATGCGGGCCGCCTACCACTTGGGCAATCGCCACGTGCCGGTAGAAGTCTCCGAACCCTGTCTGCGCCTTGCCCCAGACCCCGTGCTGCGATCGCTGCTGCTGAGCCTTGGCCTAACCGTCACTGATGCCGTAGCGCCGTTTCACCCTGAGTCTGGTGCCTATGGCCATGGTGGCCATACCCATGAGGCCACACCCACAGGGACTGAGCGCCACGATATTGAGCCTCGCCATGACTGAACCCGCAGCGCTGCTGAGGCTGCTACAGCTTGCCAGCCCCGCCCTGCCCGTGGGGGCCTACAGCTACTCTGAAGGGCTGGAAACCCTAAGTCAGCAGGGCACACTGTCCGACGCGGCGGCGCTAGAAGCCTGGCTGACCCACGAGCTGCGCTACGGTACGGTGCAGCTGGAGACGTCAATTTTGCTGAAGGCCCACCGCGCGACGAGCCGCAAAGATATAGAGGCTATTGCCGAGTGGAACCAGTGGCTGTCGGCCCTGCGCGACACCGAAGAGCTGCGGCAGCAGAGCTGGCAAATGGGGCAGTCCTTCAAGCAGCTCCTAATTCAGCTTGACCCGGCGTTTGAGCCGCTGCTTACCTTCGCCCCCTGCAACTTTGCGATCGCCTTTGCCGTGGCGGCGGCCCAGTGGGAGCTGACGCCTCACGAAGCCCTGCTGGGCTATCTATACAGCTGGATCAATACCGGCATTGGCGCTGGGGTAAAGCTGATTCCCCTGGGGCAGACAGCCGGTCAGCAGCTCCAGCAGCGGCTTTACCCTCAGCTAGAGGCGACGGCGGCAGCGATATTAGAGTGCTCTACTGAGGAATGGGACTCCGCTCACGAATTCTGCAGCTGGGGGCTCTCCCTCGCAAGCATGGGCCACGAAACGCTATATTCAAGGTTATTTAGAAGTTGAGGGTCGACCCATGACCTCCTTTCGCGTTGGCGTTGCCGGACCCGTCGGGTCGGGGAAGACTGCGCTGGTAATGGCACTGTGCCGCGCTCTGCGAGAGACCTACGGCATCGCCGTGGTCACCAACGACATCTATACCCAAGAAGACGCTGAGTTTTTGGTGCGCCACGGCGCGCTCGACCAAGCGCGCATCGTAGGCGTGGAGACGGGCGGCTGTCCCCATACGGCGATTCGAGAGGATGCGTCGATCAACCTGGTGGCGATCGCGCAGCTAGAAGCGCAGTTTTCGCCAGACTTAGTTTTTGTGGAGAGCGGCGGCGATAACCTGGCGGCGACCTTTAGCCCAGAGCTAGTAGATTTGACAATTTACGTCATCGACGTGGCGGCGGGGGATAAAATTCCCCGCAAGGGCGGCCCTGGGATTACTAAATCCGATCTGCTGGTGATCAACAAAACCGACCTCGCGCCGCTTGTGGGGGCCAACCTGTCGGTGATGGCGCAGGACGCCGAGAAAATGAGGGGCGATCGCCCGTTCGTCTTTACGATGCTGAAGTCGGAGACAAATCTAGCCGAGATTATCGCCTTTATCGAACACCATAAAGGGCCCTAGGGGCCTTGAATCGATGAGCTTAATGCAACTGTATCCTGGAATACAAAACCTATCTATCTAGAGGCATACTATTCATTCCGTACGCGTGTAACGTGCTTCGCATGCCCCTGCCGCTCTAAGAGATAGTTGAGGATTTAAAAGGTATCTATGGCAAGTTTATTTGGACGACGGAGATTTTTACTGTACGGTTCTGCGGCCCTAGGAACCAGCATCTTACTCAAAGCCTGCGCCAACGACTCTGCTGAAGAGTCTGCTGCGGAGCCGCTGGACGGCGGTGAGGAAGTCAGCGAGAGCAGCGGCGGCGACACCATCAAGGTGGGTATTCTTCACTCCCTCAGCGGCACCATGGCCATCAGTGAGACCACCGTGGTCGACGCTGAAGAGCTGGCAATTCAGCAGATTAATGCCGAGGGCGGCGTCCTGGGTAAGCAGATCGAGGCCATTAAAGAAGACGGAGCCTCCGACTGGCCCACCTTTGCCGAAAAGGCTGAGAAGCTAATCGACCAAGACGGCGTTGCCACCATATTTGGCTGCTGGACCTCCGCAAGCCGCAAAGCGGTGCTGCCGGTGTTTGAGTCTAAGAACCACATGCTCTGGTACCCCGTGCAGTACGAAGGGCAGGAATGCTCCAAAAATATTTTTTACACTGGGGCAGCCCCCAACCAGCAGATTGAGCCTGCTGTGGCGTGGCTGTTGGAGAACAAAGGCCAACAGTTCTTCCTGGTCGGGTCGGACTACGTCTTCCCTCGCACCGCCAACACCATTATTAAAGAGCAGCTCGAAGCCCTCGGCGGCGAGACCGTTGGGGAAGATTACCTGCCTCTGGGCAACACCGAAGTCACCCCGATTATCTCCAAGATTCGCTCCGCCATGCCCGACGGCGGCGTCATCTTCAACAGCCTCAACGGCGACAGCAACGTAGCCTTCTTTAAGCAGCTCAAGGGTGCAGGCATGGGGCCCGACAGGTATCCCGTGATGTCGGTTTCCGTAGCTGAGGAAGAAGTGCGTCAGATCGGCCCCGAGTTCCTGGTAGACCACTACGCCGCCTGGAACTACTTCCAGACGGTTGAGAATGCCAGAAACGATGAGTTTGTTTCTAGCTTTAAGGCTGAGTACGGCGAAGACCGCGTCACCAACGACCCTATGGAAGCGGCTTACATCATGGTCTACATGTGGAAGATGGCCGTTGAGGCCGCCGGAACGGCAGACGACCTAGAAGCGGTGCGGGAAGCGGCTTACGGTTTAGAGTTTGACGCGCCGGAAGGTCCGGTGACCATGAACGCCAACCACCACCTGTCGAAGACGGTGCGCATTGGTCAGGTGCGGGATGACGGTCTGTTTGAGATCGTCTCTTCGACGGATGGCCCCATTGCCCCAATCCCCTGGAACCAGTACGTGCCGGATACGAAGGGATTTGCCTGCGATTGGTCTGACCCCGATAAGGGCGGCAAATACCAAGAGGCGTAGGAATTTTCCAAAATTGGAATAATCCGTAGGGGCGAACGGCCGTTCGCCCCTGATGCGTCAAATACCCCGCCATTCGAATTGTGAACAACCCGACGGAATGGATTTTACATGGTTCGATGAACATTCCCATCATTCGAATTATGGACGACCCGACGGAATGAATTTTTTATTGTTTGGCGTAGGGCGCACCACAGCTGCGCCCCTACCGTTTATTTCATCATTGGTGTTGTGGTGAACCGCACCGACCCCCTGTGTGAATGAATATTCTCGAACAACTGCTCAACGTTCTATTCAACGGCCTCAGCACCGGCTCGGTCTTACTGATTGCCGCGCTGGGGCTGGCCATTGTTTTTGGCCTGATGGGCGTCATCAACCTGGCCCACGGCGAGCTAATGATGCTGGGAGCCTACACCACTTACGTCGTGCAAAACGGCTTCAACGCCTACGCCGAATCCCTGCAGGACATCTACATTTTTGTCGCGCTGCCGCTGGCCTTCCTTGTGGCCGCGCTGGTGGGGCTGCTGCTAGAGCGCACCGTGGTCCGCCACCTCTACGGGCGACCGCTGGAGACCCTGCTGGCCACCTGGGGCGTCAGCCTAATCCTGATTCAGTTTGTCCGCAGCGTCAACGCCGCCATGGTGCTGGGGCTGCTGCTGTTTGCGGTGCTGTTCCTTGGGGGACGGTTTGCCCTCAAAAAAGCGACGGCGCCGGACTGGGCCAACCCGCTGCTGCTGCTCCTCTCGGCGGCGATCGCCTTTGTGGCGGGGCGTGTGCTGAATGCCTCAGATCAGAACTGGTTAACCCTGCAGTGGTTTGGACCCCGCAACATTGACGTCACGGCGCCGGGATGGCTGCAGGGCGGGGTCTCGGTAGGGAGCACGCTCCAGTTTCCCTACGCCCGCCTGTTTATCATTGTGCTGACGGTGCTGTGCCTGCTGGGCATCTACTGGTTTTTGAATCGCTCGGTGTGGGGGCTGCGCATCCGCGCGGTGACCCAAAATCGCGACATGAGCGCCTGCTTGGGCATTCCCACTAAAACGGTGGATGCCCTCACCTTTGCCCTGGGTTCTGGGCTGGCGGGTATCGCGGGGAGCGCCATCACGCTGCTGGGGTCGGTGGGGCCAAACCTGGGGGGCAACTACATCGTCGATGCCTTCATGGTGGTCGTCGTGGGCGGCGTAGGCAATATCTTTGGCAGCGTTTTGGCCGCCTTTGCCATCGGCACCCTCAGCTACCTAATTGGCTCGGGGACATTGCCGCTGATGCTGGCGGGTTCGGGGGCAGCGCTGCAGCCCGTGGTGGATTTCTTCAACTTCTTTGCCCAGTCCAGCATGGCTAAGGTGATGGTCTTCGCCCTGTTTATCGCCTTCCTGCAGGTGCGGCCTGGGGGGCTGTTTCCCCAGAAGGGCCGGACAGCGGATGCTTAGTCGAGCGAGTTATGGCACTACGTAAACTACAAAACGGCAAACGGCGGCTGGCCCTAGAAGCGATCGCAGTGGTGGTAGTTGCCCTCATCC
>JBHJHD010000026.1:0-4256 GCA_050331115.1 Elainellaceae cyanobacterium | reverse complement strand
CGCTCGCTATCAACATAGACTACGGCGATCGCTATAGCCAAGCGCGCACTTACCACAATTTGGGCAGTGTGGCGCAGGCGCAGCGGCAATGGCAGCAGGCCAATGACTACTACAACCAAGCCCTCGCTATCAAAATCGACTTCGGCGATCGCTATAGCCAAGCGAGCACCTACCACCAGATGGGCAGTGTGGCCCAGGAGCAGCGGCAATGGCAGCAGGCCAACGACTACTACAACCAAGCCCTCGCTATCAAAATCGAGTACGGCGATCGCTATAGCCAAGCGATGACCTACTCTCAATTGGGTTTATTGGCAGAGGCACAGGACGATTGGCCGACTGCTGCAAAGCTTCACCTAGAAGACCTGCGCATTTCTGTGGAGTTCAAGAACGAGGCAAGGCTACAAGGCATTACAGGCCAGAGCATAGCGCGGATCTACCGTGCGCAACGTGACGAAACCTTCTTGACCCAGGCCGCCGAGATTCTAGAACAGAACATTGACGAGCTGCGGCAGGCGATTCTGTCTCAAAATGCCGACGATGAGGCTTGAAGTCTCTCCAGCGAGACAATTTGCCTAATGCGTGAGCAAAATTAACTCACCGATGAGACAAAAAGTGTCGCAGGCGAGTGTTCAAGTGTCGTGGGTGAGTAAAAAAGTGTCGTGGCTGAGTCTTTGGGTCTCATCAATGAGACAAAATCACTCGACGGTGAGTGTTTGAGTGTCGTGGCTGAGTAAAAAAGCGTCGCGGCTGATGGGCCAGAGGCCAGGGCATGCCATCGCCCTACGGGGTTTCCCCATTCTCGGTAGCGGGCGCCGTATACTCGCAAAACACCGCCAGCCCCAGCTTCAGCAAATACAGCACAATCACCGTGGCTATGGCCGGATTGATAGGCAGCGTCGTCAGGGTCACCAAATAGCCAATCAAACTCGCCAAAGCCGTCGCACTGGCCGGGTTGCCCACATACTCCCCCATCTTGGCCCGAAAGCCCTCGTCGCCGCACACCTCCTCCCGCAGCACCTTTAGCACCGAGCTGCGCAGAGACTGACCCCCCGTGCCAAAGGTGCCAAGCTGTCCCACCTCTTCCGCCCAAAGGGAATCAAAGCTCTCGCCAATGTCGCCGTTATTCTGTGCCAGGGTCGCGATCGCCGCCTCCGCTTCCGGATAGCTCTGCAGCAGCAACTGGGCCTGCTGTAGTTCTGCAGGGGTAATCTGTCCGTCAAGGGGCTGAGTCATGATTATTTAGAGAAACCGTCACCCCAACTATGGCACCTTCCGCTATGGGAGCCAAATATGGGCGATCGCGCGCGTGACGATGGCGATCGCGCAGCGAAGTAGCCACCTACAGAACACAGCCAAACCTACCATTGTCCGCCCCAGTTCTAGATTCAGGGCAGCTTTGCGATAGTGTTGAAGACAGCCGCCGACAGCTTCCTTTCCCGCCCCCTCCACCCCAGCCTCGCTCGCCAACATGCTCCAGCCCGACCCAACATCCGACGCAGCGATCGCGACTCAAGGCGGGACGCCGACCAGCGCCCTCAAAGTGGCGATCGCCCACGAGTGGCTGGTCAAGCACGCGGGGTCAGAGCGGGTGGTAGAGCAGATGCTGCACCTGTATCCCAACGCCGACCTATTCAGCCTGGTAGACTTTCTCACCGAGGCGCAGCGCTTCTTCATTCACTACAAGCCGGTTCAAACCTCGTTTATTCAATCGCTCCCCTGGGCGCGGCGGCACTTCCGCCAGTACCTGCCGCTGATGCCCTTAGCCATCGAGCAGTTCGACTTCTCCAGCTACGACATCGTCATCTCCAGCCACCACGCCGTCGCCAAAGGCGTAATCACCCGCGCCGACCAGCTGCACCTTAGCTACGTGCACACGCCGCTGCGCTACGGCTGGGATTTGCAGCACCAGTACTTAGCGCACCTGGGGGCGAAAAAGGCGATCGCCCGACCTATACTGCACTACCTGCGGCTGTGGGATGTGGCCACCGCCCACCGCGTCGACTGCTTCGTCGCCAACTCCCGCACCGTTGCCCGCCGCATCCAAAAGACCTACCGTCGCCCTGCCCAGGTGGTCTACCCGCCGGTGAACGTCGAGCGCTTCACGCCGATGGCGCAGCGGGATGACTTTTATCTGGTGCTGTCCCGCTTTGTCCCCTACAAGCGCGTGGATCTAATTGTGGCCGCCTTTGCCCAGCTTGGCCTGCCCCTAGTGGTGATTGGCGATGGGGCAGACCAGCAGCGTATCGAACAGCTGGCCACCCCAAACGTCCAGGTATTGCCGCCCCAGCCGGAGGCCGCGGTGACTGACTATATGAACCGCTGCAAGGCCTTCGTCTACGCGGCTGAAGAAGACTTCGGCATCGCCGCCGTTGAGGCTCAGGCGGCGGGGGCTCCCGTCATCGCCTACGGGCGGGGCGGCGTCACGGAGACGGTGGTGCCCGGCAAAACCGGGATTTTGTTTCCACATCAGACCGTTTCTAGTCTGGTGGAAGCGGTGCAGGCCTTCGAGCGCCACCCCAAACAGTTTACAGCGCAGGATCTGCGATACAATGCTGAACGATTTTCCTCAGAGCAGTTTCATCGTCGATTCTCTCAGGTGGTCGAGCAGGCGTGGCGTCACTTTCAGCACGCTGATGAAAGGGCTCAGGCTGAAATGGATCAATATTGAGCCCAATACTGAATAGAATGAGCCTGGGACCAAACTACCGTGAGCCGCGCCGCCACCCGATGACAAGTTTTTATGCAGATCCACCGCACATTTAGACCTGCCCTTTTAGCGCTCACGGTGTCGACCCAGTCCTGGCCGACCATCGTCAGCATGGCGGGTGCCGATGTGGTGGGTCTGGGCCTGGCGGGGGCGATCGCGGTTCGTCTGGGCATTTGGGTAGACGGCAACCTGCTGGCGGACCCGATACAGTATGCGCCTTTGACGCCGCTGCTGGGGTTATTTATTTTGGCCTACGCCACCGTCGGCCTCTACCCTGGCGTCGCCGTCAGTCCGGTAGATGAGCTGCGGCTGATCAGCACCGCCACGACGCTAATCTATCTGGTTTTGGGGTCGGCGCTGTTCCTGTTTCAGGGGGAGCCGGCCTACTCGCGCACCGTGTTCTTACTGGCCTGGGTCCTGTCGCTGATTTTGGTGCACGTGAGTCGGGCCTTGGTGCGATCGCTGCTCGCGGATCAAAAATGGTGGGGCTACCCGGCCATTATCTTGGGCGCAGGGCAGACCGGGGAGATGGTGGTGCGCACACTGCAGCGCCGCCCCCGCATTGGACTGAAGCCCGTGTTCATCCTAGACGATGACCCCGCAAAGAAAGGCGAGCTGCACGGCGTACCGGTGGTGGGCAAGCTGGATATGGCTCCCCGCTTGGCGCGCATCTACCGCATTCCCTACGCCATTGTCGCGATGCCCGGGGTGCCGCGCCACCGCCTGATGGATATGCTAGCCCGCTATGGCCAGACCTTTGCCCACCTGCTGGTGATTCCCGACCTGTTTGGCTTTGCCTCTCTATGGATTGCCGCCAAAGACCTGGGGGGGATTTTGGGCTTAGAGATTCGCCAGCAGCTGCTGCTGCCCGGCCCTCGCCTGACCAAGTTTGTGATTGATCTGCTGCTTACCCTGATCGGCGGGCTGCTGCTGCTGCCGCTGCTGACTGCGATCGCCGTTGCTATCCGCATCGATTCCCCCGGCCCCATCTTTTACGGCCACATCCGCATCGGTCAGGGGGGACACCGGTTCCGGGCCTGGAAGTTTCGTACCATGGTGCCCAACGCCGATCAGGTTCTGCAAAACTACCTGGACGATCACCCCGAACTCAGCGCAGACTGGGCGCAAAACCAGAAGCTGCGCAACGACCCCCGCATTACCCGCGTGGGCTGGCTTCTCCGCCGCACTAGCCTCGATGAGCTGCCCCAGCTTTGGAATATTCTGCGGGGCGAGATGAGCCTGGTGGGGCCGCGCCCCATCGTGGATGAGGAGCTGTGGCGCTACGGCGATAAAATTTCGCTCTACAGCCGCGTGCCCCCCGGCATCACCGGCATGTGGCAGGTGTCGGGCCGCAACAACATTACCTACGAAGAGCGCGTCAACCTCGACGCCTACTACGTGCGCAACTGGTCGGTGTGGGTGGATATCTACATCTTGCTGCGCACGGTGTGGGTGGTGCTGCGGGGCGAAGGCGCGTACTAAAGGCGCGCATTATAGCGGGCGGACTGTAAAGGGTGAACTGTGAGGGGCGGACTGTGAGGGGTGGACT
>JBHJHD010000025.1:0-9328 GCA_050331115.1 Elainellaceae cyanobacterium | reverse complement strand
GCGGGGGGTGTGGTGTGTCGTGTTTTTATCAAAACATTAAAAACCCGGGCGGGCCGCCGGGCGGGGCCCCCCTACTGTGCGTCAAAACCATACATCGGATTCCAGACGTCCGCCGAATCCTCAGCAAACACATTAATATGTACCATCCAGCCTAGAATGCTGGGGTGAAACTTACCGCCGACCGCTTCGCAATCGGCACGGGTGGCGATGGGGCTTGCTGGCCCAAAGCGCGGCCTGCCGTCCTGCTCGATCGCCCACTGATCAGCATCCCAAATCGGCTCCGGTACGCAGATATTGGTATGGAGATGCCAGCGCGTCATGCCGAGGGGCACCCGCTGATTGAGCTCGGCTTCAGTGGCCTCCGCAGGAGCGGTGAACATAACCCCTAACAGGGATAAAGACCCATCGTCTTGCCGTTCATACAGCAGCGAGCCGGGCAGTTTAGGGTCCACCCGCCACGCCTCTAGGAAAGAGCGCCACAGGTTGACGTAGTGAACGATTCTGAGGCCGCTTGAGTCGGCAGGAAATGGCCTGTAGCCATCGGCTTCGGCAACGCTAATGTCGGTATATTTAGCGATCGCCGCCTTCACGTCCTGAGCCAGGGCATCTGCTGCAGCCCGATCGTCATCGCTCGGTGAAGACATTGGGGTCATTTGCATGTGGGGGTCGTTGTCCCCAGTCATGGTCATGGCACCGTTGGTGCCGCGCATGACGCTGCTAGTCTCGCTGGGGGACTGCTCGCTGGGTGCCTGCGCTAAGGCCGGCGGCAGGAGCATGAAGAGCAGCAAGAGCGCTAGCGAGATGATACGAAAATTGCGACGCCTTAAGGTCAACATAGGGCCACCTCAAGAATAGAAGTTTTGCGGATTTTTAAGACTGATGGGTCTCAAATTGTGTACCAAATGAGATCTATGACTCAGCGTAGAGGCCGCCCCTTTCCAAGCTCAGTTATTCATTTCTATGACGCTTTCTGGAGCGAGATTGGGCCAATTTTTCAGTTGGCCATCCCCACCCGAAACGTTGGGTAGCGAGGCTTTTTGCCTATAGGTTAAGGGCTTGAGACTGGGGATGGCGATCGCTCACTGAATAGATGAAGACTAGCTCGCTCAAATTTCATCAGCATTCTTGGTCATCTGCTGGTCCATAACACTGCACCCTGCGCTATTACCTGTTAGGTGCAATAGGCCTAACCCTGTATCATTTGGAACCCGCCATGGCAGACCACCGTCTCAAGAGCCATACAAATACGACCTGCTCTGGTATCCCAGCCACGTGGAACAGCGCTGGGCCATAGCGCAAAGTGGCGCATCACCTCTCCAGCATTCACCTAATTAGGAGCCACAGTGCCTGATACTACCCAGCCAATCATTCAAGTTACCGACGCCTACACCGTTAGCGCTAACATCCTCGCCCTCCGCATCGAGACGGGTGAGGTCATTCGAGGGCAGCAGACCCTCTATAACCCGCAGCCCAACGATTCAATTAATGGCAGCAACATTCTGAAGCGAAACGGGAAGTCTGTGGGCCAGCTCACAGGCGATCGCACCATGCTGCGCACCTTTGACCAGATGGTCGGCCCCGAGCTTGACACCAACTGGGCCGACCAAGCCGGAAGCTATCGCATTCGCTCGGGTGACGGGAGTAACCTGACCCCGACCCGCGTCTTTCGCAAAAGCAAGCCGGGCGACATGGCCCAGACGGGACCTTGGGACTTTGAGTGGCCCCTGGAGCACACCGTTTTTCTAGAGATGCCCAAGCCGCTAGAAGATGGCCAAACCTACCAAGTGGACTTCAGCGGCGACGCGGTCGGCGACACCACCTTCACCTATGACCCCGCTAGCGATCGCAGCGAGGCGGTGCATGTCTCTCACCTAGGCTTTGACCCCGACGACCCCGCCAAGGTGGCGTTTTTGTCCACCTGGATGGGGACCCAGGGCAAGGGACTGGACTACGAAGCCGGGCAAAAATTCTGGCTGGTGGATGAGGCCAGTGGAGAGAAGGTTTACGAAGGCACCGTTGAGCTTTCGAAAGACAAAGACATCGCAGAAGACAACCGAGGCCGCAACTACAACGGCACGGACGTCTACATGATGGACTTCAGCGAGTTTGACACTGAGGGCACCTACCGCGTTGTGGTGGATGACGTGGGCAGCTCCTTCCCAATTCAAATCGGTGAGCAGACCTGGGCCGATGGCTTCTACGTCTCGGCCCGCGGCATGTACCACCAGCGCAGCGGCATGGCCCTAGAGGCTCCCTACACCGACTACGAGCGGCCCCGCCCCTTCCACCCTGAGGACGGCGTCAAGGTCTACCAGTCCACGGCGACCTTGATGGACACCAACATGGGGCTGAACCGTGAGGTGGACGTCTTTGACGCCCTGGTAGAGGGTAAGACCGACCAGCTGGTGCCAGAAGCCTGGGGGGGCTGGTTCGACGCCGGAGACTGGGACCGCCGCATTCAGCACTTAGAGGTGACGCGCTCCATGATGGAGCTGGCCGAGCTGTTTCCGAGCCACTTTGACGGTGTCGACCTCGACATTCCCGAGTCCAGCAACGCGCTGCCCGACGTAGTTGACGAAGCGCTATGGGGACTGGACTTCTTTAAGCGACTGCAGCTGCCCGACGGCGGCATTCGCGGCGGGGTAGAGTCTGCCGGTCACCCCGAGAAATTTGAGGCGAGCTGGCAGGAGTCGCAGGATGTCTTTGTCTACGCGCCGGATATGTGGTCGAGCTATAAGTACGCCGCCGCCGCCGCCCAGGCCGCCCGCGTACTCGAGCCCGTTGACGCTAAGCGAGCCCGAGGCTACGAAGAGAGCGCCATCAAAGCAATGGAGTGGGCCGAGCAGGAGTTTGCCCAAGGGAACCCCTACGAAGAAATTGACGACGAGCGCAACCTCGCGGCAGCGGAGCTGTACCGCACCACGGGGGGCGATCGCTGGCACCAGCTCTTCCGTGACACCACCGTGTTCGACGACGCTAAAGCCGACGTTTACCAGTGGAAAAGCCACAACCAGCGCGAGGCCGCCTTCGTCTATGCCCAGACCGAGCAGGCCGGGGTTGATGCTACCATCAAGACCAACGCCAGCAACGCCCTGCAGCGAGACGCCGACCTGCAAATTGAAGCCATCGACAACACCGGCTTTAAGTGGAACAAAGACCCCTATGCGCCCTTAGGCTGGGGCACGAGCTTTGGGGCTCCCCAAACCAGCGGGCTGTTCCGCGCCCACACCCTCACGGGCGACGAGAAATACCTCAAGTCGGGCATTTTGGCCACCCAGTTTGCCCTAGGGGCCAACCCCGACAACGTCAGCTACACCACAGGGCTGGGCTACCGCACGCCGGACAGCCCCTTTGTGGCCGACAGCATCGCCACGGGCAGTGCCCCCCCGCCGGGCATCACCCTCTACGGCCCCCTCGATCTAAAGTCCCAGCCCAACTACTGGGCCGTCGATCTATTCGACCAAGATACCTCCCCCGACCCGCGCCAGTGGCCCACCGCTGAAGGCCATTTCGACGTCTTCTGGTTCATCGCCCACTCCGAATTCACGGTAATGCAGTCCATTGGGCCGACAGCCTACAGCCTGGGCTATTTGGCTGCTGTCAATGGGCAAGGGTCTCAGCCTACTCCCGACCCGACCCCTACTCCAGCTCCAGAACCGGCACCAACCCCAGACCCAGTTCCCGCCCCGACCCCGACCCCAAAACCTGACACAAACCTCGACGGCGTTGACGTTGTCGCCCAGCTGGGGCTGAATGAAGCCTCAGGCCGCACGGTTGGCGATCGCTCCTCTGGTGGCGGCGACAACCCAGGGACGCTCCAGGGCGACGCGGCCTTTGTCGATGCCGGCAAGCAGGGCGGCGGGGTTCGGTTTGATGGTCAGGGCGACGTGATGGCGATCGCCAACTCCACCGACATCAATAGGGGCATTCACCCCGAGCGCACCATTTCCTTTTGGTTCAAATCAGAGGGAGACGTTACCGGCAAGCCCCAGGTGCTCTACGAAGAGGGGGGTGGAACCCGCGGACTTGCGATCTACCTGGCGGAAGACGAAACCGGTAGCGATCGCCTTATGGTCAGTGGCCACAACCTACCAGTTAAGGAAAGCGGCTGGTCAGGTACTCAGCTAGGCACTGATGATATCTCTAGCGGCCAGTGGCACCACGTTGCCCTGGTGCTAGACGGCGGCGATACGGTAACGGGCGATGCCCTGCGCGGCTATCTCGACGGGGTGCAGTTTGGCTCGGGCCAAGGGTCTCAGCTTTGGGGCCATACGGGTGGCATTGGCGTTGGCAACCTCAACGGCGGCAATCTGATTGCTGGGGAGAAGGTCTCTGGCGGCAGCTATGGGTTTGATGGCCTTATGGATGAGGTGATGATTGCCAATACGGCTCTGACGGCGGGGCAGGTTGAGGCGCTGGCCATGGTGTAGTACCTGCTCCGACGGGCGCTAAAGGGGCACCTACGGGGGTGAGGGCTGTAGGCTTGCTGTCCGCTATGATTGCAGCGGCTCTGGTATATGGTGCCCCTATTCTTCGATGAATTGGCCGCTGTGGGTGCAGAAGATGTTAAGCCCCACTTTGGTGTGACCTATATTGGTGATAAGGCTACAGCATTTGAGGCAATGAGGCAGATATGGAAATCGGACTTCACGGGTGGAGTGATGGTGTCGGCTTCTGCATCCCGCACCAGATTGCAGTCAGCCTTGGTTTTGACAAGCATTCAGTTGTTGAGATTACTGAAGCAGGGGATGCTCTGGTAATCAGAAAGAAGAAGCTCCCGGCGCTCGACGACCTCCTGATCAGTATTCCTGAAAATTTTCAGTACCCCAAGGATGTTCAGGATTTTGTGGATGGTGAACCAATCGGCCAGGAGATGATCTAATTCCTTAAAGGATATGACTATTCGGCGCGGTGCAGTGATTAGAGTGAATCTGAATCCGACCCTTGGCAGAGAGCAATCTGGTGATGTACGCCCGTGTCTCGGTGTCAGCAACTCAAAGTTTAATGCTGCTCGTGGTGGAATTGTGGTGGTAATGCCTATCACGAGTAGCATTAAGCCTGAAGTAAAGGTAATGGTTCCAGTTCCTGAAGAATTCAAGGTGCGTGGTTCTGTCATTGCTGAGCAGGTCCGAACGCTTGACTTAAGTACGCGCTGGTGGAGAGCGACTGGGGAGTTGCTGCCGGGAGAGTTTGTCAATCGCGTTGTTGGTATTTTCAGTGTGATTGTTGGTTGAGGCGATCGCTAAATACGCTGCGGTATATTCATGCCGAAAATTTTGTAAGAAGTATAGACCGCAGCCAAAACCTGAGCTACTCACCATCCTCAGGTCCAAAACTATCCGGAAAATCACTCAGCGATCGCCCATTCTCCCGCAGCAGCTCATCCAGCGCCTTCATCTGAGCCACTGTAGACGTCGGTACGCTATCCCCTATCCCCTACCTCCTAGCGGCTAATCGTCCGTGCCGACGTCCCAATTGCATGGGCTAGCCCCTCCTGAGACAACCCTAACTCTTCCCGAAGCTGCTTTGGCGGTGAACTCCTATTCCATCCGCAGGTCGTTATTGATCTCGACGTCCTAACCCCTAAAACTAGTGATGCAGCGCTCTATCCTCACTTCACTGCGATTGCGGTCCACAGGCTACCGTCGGCGGGCAGGTACCAGTGGAAGTACTGCATCATGACGCCGTTCATTGCAGGCATAGTAAAATCCTCCCTGTTCAAGGGAAAAGAGTAAGCCTAGGTGATTTGTGAAAAGATTAGAGGGCAGTGGCCGAAAGCTGACGGAGCGTGTCCAAAAAAGAGCGATATCTATCCAAAGCGAGACTTTAAGAAATGTAAAGACCCAAGTAGGGAAGCATCTATGCTCAAGCCCTCCAAGGGGCTAAGCGGCGAGCGGCGGCAGAACTAAGCTGAGAATTGCTGGGTAACCTGAGCTAGATTTAATAGACCTCATGCAGGTGCGGTGGGGTACTAGCTCTGTAGCTCCCTGCCAGCATTCCCTAAATCAGGGGTTCTAAATCAAGGATTAACGTGCCCACGCGTCCTTGAACTCTGTAGTACTGAGTAACGGCAGTAATGACCAAGCCAGCGCCACGCCCTAAACCAGCCTCAGAAAGTGCCCTGGCAAACCGCCGAACGCCCCATCGGCTGAGGCGGCTGACGCGGCTGCAGCTTATTTTCACCCTGGTACTAGCGGTGCCGTTCATGCTGCAGGTCACCCTAGCCATCGGCCTGACGAGCTGGCTCTTGGTTAAATCTCGTCAGCAGGCCGTTGAAGATATCACCTCGCAGTTTGTCAGCGAAATCAGCAACCAGGTCTACAGCAGGCTTGAAATCTTTTTAGAAACGCCCCACATCGTCAACCAAATCAACGCCGATTCAGCGCGTCTGGGCCAGCTCGATGTCGGCAACATTCGTAAGGTAGAGCGGCGGTTTTGGCGGCAAATCCAGGTCTACAACTCCCTCAGCTCCATTGGGTTTGGCCGCAAGGATGGTGCATATGTTGCTAGCGATCGCCGCGGAAAGACCTTCCGCGTTGGGTCCCGAGACGGCAGTTCGGCCGAGGGCAGGCTGCGCATGTACCGCACCGATACGGAAGGTAACCGCATGGCGCTAGCCTATGAGGGCAAGCCCAACTACGACCCACGCACGCGGCCCTGGTATGAAGCTGGAAAGGACTCCCAAGAAGGGCAGTGGACCGACATTTTTACCTACTCCTCGCAGCCCATCTACGTCCTCTCGGCGGTGCAGGCCTTTTATGATCAGACCGGCGTCTTCCAGGGCGTGGCCATCACGGACCTCATGCTATCGGACATCAACGCTTTTCTTCAGAGCCTTGATGTTGGCGAGGCTGGTGAGGTTTTTATCGTAGAGCGCTCAGGTGCCCTAGTCGCCGCCGCCAATTCGGAACTGCCCTTCGAAGTCATCGATGGAGAGGCTAGGCGGCTCCAGGCTACGGAAAGCCGTTCTAGCATCACTCGAAATACAGCTCAGTCCCTTTGGCAAGCCGTGGGAGACTTTTCGACGATTGACGCGATGCGGCAAGAGAGTTTCGCGCTAGACGGCGATCGCTACTTTTGGCAAGTGATGCCCTACAGCGACAGCCGCGGCTTAGACTGGCTTATCGTTGTGGTGCTGCCCGAGTCAGACCTGGCCACAAATACCAGCTATATCCGCTCGGCGATCGCCCTCGCGCTGGTGGCCTTTATCCTATCGCTGCTGGCGGGTTGGCTGGTGCTGCGCGCATTCATCCGTCCCATTGTGAATCTAGCCGCAGCCGCGACAGATATCGCCTCGGGCAATGAGCAGATGGGCGGCATTACTCGCTTGGATGACCTGGGGGCGATCGCAACGGCGTTTAACAAGATGTCGGAGCAGCTCCAGTCTTCGCTGCTGCAGCTCGAAGACCAGAAGGCCAAGCTAGAAGACCGCAATCAAGATCTCGACCGCTTCACCTACGCCGTCTCCCATGACCTCAAAGCGCCGCTGCGGGCCATCAATCATCTATCCACCTGGATTGAAGAAGACTTAGAAGGTCTGCTGCCGGCTGAAAACAGGGCGCAAATGACCCTGCTGCGCCAGCGCGTGGCGCGGATGGAGGCGCTTATCAATGGGCTGCTGGAGTTCTCGCGGGTGGGGCGCACTAGCGTTGCGGTGGAAGCTGTAGACCTCAATGCGCTGCTGGTGGAGGTTGTGGACTCTCTGGCCCCGCCGGAACAGTTCACGATTCAGCTACAGCCCGACCTCCCCACGATTCAGGCCAGGCGACTGCTGCTTCAGCGCGTATTGGCCAATCTGATCGGCAACGCCATCAAGCATAGCGATCGCCCTGACGGTGTGGTCACGGTTGCGTTTCATGGGCAAGAGGAACGCTACGAGTTTTCGGTTGCGGACGATGGCCCTGGCATTGCCGCCGAGTACCAGGAGCGCATTTTCGACGTTTTTGAAACGCTCAAGTCTCGCGACAGCGCAGAAAATACGGGGATTGGGCTGTCGCTGGTGAAGAAAATTGTGGAGATGGAGGGCGGGAAAATCGAAGTTGAGTCTGAGCCAGGGAAGGGGGCGACGTTTCGGTTTACCTGGCCAAAGCTGGCCTAATATGGCGTTGGCCCTAGCGCGATTCTTCAGAAAGAGCGTAAGGCGCTCAAGTCTTTTTCGCTTTTAGAGAATAGATATTATCGACAATATTGAACTGTTTTTAGAGTTCAAGAACTGAAGATAATGGGGCAATAACCGGCAGTTTTCGGCGCTAATTGCCGCATATGCCGATTTTTTTGGTATCACAGACAACGGAACCATGTCCGGATGCCTTCGTCATTTTTTTACATAGGTTCGACAGCATATTTTCGGATAAGTCCATCTACC
This sequence comes from Elainellaceae cyanobacterium, assembly GCA_050331115.1. GTDB lineage: Bacteria > Cyanobacteriota > Cyanobacteriia > CAKZMO01 > CAKZMO01 > JBCCAG01. Next base: position 963 of record JBHJHD010000025.1, on the reverse strand, counting down.
TGTTCTAGATTTTTGCAGTTTTAACCTGTAGCGTAACCAAGCAGTTTTCCTCAGCAAAATTCCTCGATACCGCGATCGCAGTGCTTTCTGCATTGGCGCTGGTCATCGGACTGCTTGGCCTCGGAGCTTTTTTCATAGGCGGCCATCGCCTGGCCACACCATAGCTGTGTACCGCAGCATCTTAGGCAAGATTATCTAAATCTTGTCGCAAAATTCCTTGTCAAAAATACAGTCCGAACAGTATTACACCCCAATTTTACATTTTTAAAGTGCAACCCATGAACAACACTCAACCGTACAATGATTCTTCCAGTGGAGATAAAATGTCAAAACCCGCCATGTCTTCTCAGTCTAAAGCTCTTCGGATTGAAGCTGAAACAATGGAGACGACTGGAGCATATGGGATAGAATCTGTCGGTGCAGCATCGGGCGGTAAAGTCATCAGCCTCATTGGCGGCCCTAGCACCGAAACGGGTTCGGCCCAGGTGACTTTCAGCGGTGGCGATGGCATGTACGACGTCAAGCTCGGCTACTTTGATGAAAATGACGGCGTAGGCTCTCTAGAAGTAAAGCAGGGCGATCGCACCCTGGCCGATATTACGCTAGACGAAGAGCGCGGCAGCCGCTTTGCCGACGAGAAAACGCTGACCTCCCGCGTCGTCGAGGGCGTCAACATCAAGGCTGGGGACGTTTTCACGATAAACGGGGTTGAAGACGGCATGCCTAGCACGGCTGAGCACGCGCGGATAGACTACCTAGAGTTCATTCCCAAGTCTATGTCAGCGCCCTCGCCAGCCCCCGACAGTGGGGAAGGTGTCACCTTAGCGATTGGTACGGACAGCGCTTCCGGCAAAATTGCGGGCACCGGCGGCGACGACGTCATCAGCATCAGAACCGTCGAGGGCAGCAGCACCGCCACGACCGCTGGCGGCGGCGAGGACAACGTCATCCTCTACGGCGCTG
>JBHJHD010000024.1:0-29172 GCA_050331115.1 Elainellaceae cyanobacterium | reverse complement strand
AAAAAGCCCATTGGCAGGGACTTTCAGGGATATTAGCTCATTGAAACTAAGTTCGAGCCAAACGCCGACAACTTCCCTGGAAAGACAGGGTTGCATCCTCGACACTGGGCACAAGATACAACCCCTTCGGAGCACCTCCATGCCGCGAGCCCATCAGACTACCCGCGAGTGTGCCCCCTCCCCCCATACTTCTCTGAGCCCCTCGATTTACCCTGAAGCAGCTGCCCCCACACCAAATCTACCGATAGCTCCCAAAACAAAACCTTCAATTGCAGGCAGTGACCTGTTCTACATCATCGTGGCCCTCTCGATCCTTATCAAAGCCACTATTGAGTCAATTACTCTTTTGGTAAAAATAATTTTGCAGTCTACATCACCGTCTGAAGACTAAATCAGGATCTGCAGAATAAAGCTGACAGCTATGGCTTTCTCGGCTGCAGAATAACTTTGCATGGCGGTCTTGACTATCAAATGACTATCAGCTCTAAACGCTAGTTTTGAGTGGTATGCTCTAAAAGGGATTCAGGCTTTCGCCACATTACTTCACACGGAAGGGGTCACTGGTTCGAATCCAGTATCGCCCATTCGAAATCATGGACCGTTTGAGCGATCGCTCTTCCCCTTCTTAACCTATTCGTGCTGTTCATCAGTAGCTACAAAAACAGCTCCTTCTGCTGAATTTACACCAGAAGGAGCTGACACTTTTTCGGTGGTCGTCAAGCACTAAGCGCTAAATGTACTGAAGTCTCCTTCTACCAAGCTAGTGTTATTGACCACAACCGCCAAAAGCTCATCGCCAAAGGCAATTTCAGTATTTCTACCGCTGGTATTGAGGCTAATTTGACCGAAGCTGATCTCCTCTAGCAGAATTTGATCATTGCCCTGCGCGCTGAAGCGGAAGATAGCGTCGACGCCATCACCGGCCCTAAGAACAATCTCATCATCACCCGCGCCAGTACGAATTACATCGTTGCCCTGCCCCCCGTCAAGGCGATCATCCCCGCTACCACCGCGAAGGATGTCACGGCCTTCATCGCCAGTTAAAGTATCGTTACCTTGCCCCCCGAATAGGGTATCGCGGCCCGCACCGCCAATTAAGACGTCGTCGTCCTTAGCGCCTCGCAGAATGTCGTTGCCCTGTCCCCCGTCAAGGGAGTCATTGCCTCTACGACCATTGAGGGTGTCGTCACCCGCACCGCCCACCAAAGTGTTATTGCCGTTCACGCCTTCTACTGTGTCTATCGATTCAGCAGATACTCGAATTCGAGCAACTTGGTAGCCTTCGGCGGTAAAGTCAGCGTTGCTGAAGTCTTCGCTGCTCAAAATAGGACCGCCGGGGATGAAGCCTTCAGCCAGCTGCACAACACCATTCTCAACGACACCTGTATCTGGCGTTTCTTGCCCAAAGAAGGCAGTATTTTCAGCCACCTCGTCATTGACTTCTGACCCGGCATTTAGAACGTCGGCGCCTAAGACAATGAAGTCCGCGCCGATAAAGTTACCGTCCTCGTCAAAAACTGGAACACCCTGCTCATTGCCGTTGGCAATGAAGAAGTCGTTGCTGGGTAGAACCATTGCAGCGTAGTTAAAGAAGCGGCTGCTCGGGTCACCACCGTCTAGTTCAACCACTATCGTCGCGGTCTCGCCAGGGTCAATAGGGCCAGGGGTGCCTTCAAGCCCTGGAATTGCACCTTGCGTAGTGCCAAAACCGGCTAAGTCAAACTCTTGAGAAATTAGCGCCACATCTCCATCTTCGGCCAGGGATTCAAGCCCAGGGGAAACGGGGCGGCCGCGATCGTAAGTATCAAAATTGCCATCGTGAAAGCCAAACCATAGCGGTGTGATTGCGGTTCCATTTTCAGGAGATAGATTCTCGATGGAAACAGTAACTTCAGTCATTTCTATACGTACTCCTTGAGGTGATAAGAGAAGACAAAGCAGGTCTCTGTCTTCAGCTAACTTGTCGGGCATGAGAGAAATTAGTCAACAGTATTTCGCTTTTACTGCTTAAGTAAAAGCGGTTTCGTTATGACTAAAAAAGTTTATTGATTCAGAAAATTTAATGCCACTAGGGTGGCATTTTGCAAGCTAAAGCTAAGATTAATGGCTATTCTTCAAGTACTGAAGGCTTAGGCCTATTAACAGCATAGAGTTTAGATGCCAAAATTTATTGGTCTGAATCCAACAGTGTCTCTACACACTTCACTTTGTCTGACCTGAGTTTGACTTAATAGTTCCTAAAAAACGTCAGTTAATTCTGCTGCTTTTTGCTCGAATAGCGTACAGAATTTTCCCTGCAAACTTCAATCTTGCTGCACATGACGAAGGTAATGTGTTTGTATGAGAAGACTCTGAGAAAGAAATGAGATTCTAGCGATTCTTTTTGAAACTATCAGGACTGAGTATTTAAAGTAGGACTGATACTGATTTTCCAAGCTATTGCGTTGGCGCTGTGGCTTAAGACAACATGGCTGGGTGAAGGCCTTTGCCGCTGGCCACAGCGCGCGCAACCGTCCTAATGCATTAGAACAATTGCTATATCGCTACAGATCGTTACCCCTTCGCCCCCGGCATCTTCCTATGTCCTTTGGACAGTACAAACGGTGTTGCCCTTCTAATGCACTTCGACCAACAGCCGCTTGCTGAGAAAGTTCACTACTTCGTATTTGCTGAGGGGTGTACGAGCTGTCCAATAGCGCTTTGAGTCCCGGTGTCGCCTTTCCACTCTTTGAGGACGCTCTATCTGTCCCCGGCGATGAGGTGAGGATGGTTTGAATAGTTCTGAATCCAACCGTAGGCGGGTTACTCAAATTTGCTGCGGTTCATAAAGTTAGAACCCTCAACAGTTAATGGGTAAGGGTCTTCGGAGCGAATGCACTGCTTCTATCAGAATCTAAATATTGAGCCGCTCATACACCTGATCTAGGTGCCTTAGGTGATGCTGCGGGTCAAAGCAGGCTTCAATCTCCTCTTGCGACAGCTGCCCGGTAATGGCCTCATCTTGGCTTACCAGCGCGTGAAAATCCCCATCGGGGTTATTCCAAGCCGCGTGGGCGCATCCCTGCACTGCGCTGTAGGCCGCTTCGCGGCTCATACCTTTATCTACCAGCGCCAGCAGCACCCGCTGGCTAAACACCACGCCGCCATAGCAGTTCATGTTGCGGGCCATATTGTCGGGGTACACCAGCAGGTTTTGCATCAGCCCCGTCATCTCCACCAGCATAAAGTGCATCAGGGTGCAGGAGTCCGGCAAGATCATTCGCTCTACCGAACTGTGGGAGATGTCCCGCTCGTGCCACAGGGCCACGTTTTCCAGCGCCGCCACGGCGTTGCCCCGAATAATGCGGGCCAGGCCTGAGAGCCGCTCTGACTTGATGGGGTTGCGCTTGTGGGGCATGGCCGACGAGCCTTTTTGTCCCTTGGAGAAGTACTCTTCCACTTCGAGCACGTCCGTGCGCTGTAGGTTGCGAATCTCCACCGAGAAGCGTTCGATACTGGCGGCTAGCAGGGCTAGGGTCTGCAAAAACTCGGCGTGGCGATCGCGCGAGACAATTTGCGTAGAGGCGCAGTCGGGCTGCAGCCCTAACTTTTGACAGGTCAAGGCTTCCACGCGGGGCTCGATGTTGGCGTAGGTGCCCACCGCCCCAGAAATCTTGCCCACCGCCACCCGGCTGCGGGTTTGACAGAGGCGATCGCGGTGGCGCAACACTTCGGCTAGCCAGCCCGCTAGCTTAAAGCCAAATGTGATGGGCTCGGCATGAATGCCGTGGGAGCGGCCAATCATGACGGTGTAGCGGTGCTGCTGAGCCTGGTAGCGAATCGCCTGCCCCAAAGACTCGAGGGCGCTGAGCATTACGTCTAGGCTATCCACCATCTGCAGCGCTAGGGCCGTATCCAGCATGTCGGAGCTGGTCATCCCCAGATGAATGTAGCGGCCCGCCTCCCCCACGTATTCGTTCACGTTGGTGAGAAAAGCGATGACGTCGTGCTTCACCTCTTTTTCAATTTCGAGGACGCGCTCGGGGTCAAAGTCGGCCTTTTCCTTAATGGTCTCCACGGCCTCAGCCGGGATATACCCCAGCTCTGCCTGCGCCTCGCAAACGGCGATCTCCACCCGTAGCCAGGTCTTCAGCTTATATTTGCTCGTCCACAGGTCGCCCATCTCGGGCAGGGTATAGCGCTCAATCAAGGCTCGTATTCTAGGACACAACCGCTTTATTGTACCTTGTGAATTTGAGTCTCCTGGGTACGTTTTGAGGCGCATGCTTTTGAATTATCCGGGGCTGCTGACCTGCTTTTGTAATTTGCGCTATGCCTCTCCGGGGGATATCACGATATGCTCAAAATGGCGCTGATTGCACTTCTCCCTAAATGAATAAACCAAAACTGACCCTTTGGCAGCTTTCGAATATGAGCTTCGGGTTTCTCGGCATTCAGTTTGGCTGGGGTCTGCAGATGACCAATACCAGCGCCATCTTCGAATACCTAGGGGCCGATGCCCACCAGATTCCTATTTTGTGGCTGGCGGCACCGCTCACAGGACTGATTGTGCAGCCCATCATCGGCAATCTCAGCGACAATACCTGGGGGCCGCTCGGGCGGCGGCGGCCCTACTTCTTGATAGGCGCTATCTTTAGCTCCATTGCGCTGATCATTATGCCCAACTCCCCTAGCCTGTGGGTTGCGGCAGGGTCCCTGTGGCTACTCGATACAGCCGTCAACATAAGCATGGAGCCATTTCGCGCCTTTGTGGGAGACCTCGTGCCGCCGGAGCAGCGCACTAAAGGGTTTGCGATGCAGAGCGTGTTTGTCGGCGTCGGGGCGATTGTGGCTTCGGCGCTGCCCTGGGTGCTCAACCACTGGTTTATCCCCCTCGACGCTGAGTCAAATGCGATCCCGTTTAGCGTTACCCTCTCTTTTTATATTGGCAGCGCCGTATTTCTGGTCAGCGTGCTCTGGACCGTGTTCACCACCAAGGAATACCCGCCCAAGGATATGGTCGCTTTCGAGCGCCAGCAGGAGCGGCGGTTGGGCATCGGTAGCACCCTGCGGGAGATTGGCATTGCCATAAAAGAGATGCCCTTGACCATGCGGCAGCTGGCCTGGACCCAGTGCTTTAGCTGGCTGGGCATGTATTGCCTGTTTCTCTACTTCCCGCCTGCGATCGCCCGCAGCGTGTTTGGCGCGGTGAACGAGCATTCTGCCCTCTATGCCCAGGGGATTGCCTGGGCTGGAGTCTGTATGGCGGTGTACAACGCCGTGTGCGTGGTGGCCTCTTTCCTCCTGCCCCAGATGGCCCGGCTCACCAGCCGCAAAGTCACCCACGCCATCTGCATGGCGATTGGGGCGGTGGGCACCCTTTCCATTGGGCTTGTGCACGATCGCTACCTGCTGCTGCTGTCCATGGTGGGTATTGGCATCGCCTGGGCGAGCCTGCTGTCGATGCCCTATGCGATTTTGGTGGGCTCGCTGCCGCTCAAAAAAGGCGGCATCTACATGGGTATCTTCAACTCTTTCATCGTGCTGCCGGAGGTGCTGGCTTCCCTGGGGCTGGGCTGGGTGATGTCCAATGTGTTTCACGACAACCGAATTTCGGCGGTGATGCTGGGGGGCGTGTGCTTTGCCATCGGGGCGCTGTTTGCCCTGCGGGTGGAGGACCCGGGCGTGCAGGCAAGGCCGAAAGCTGACCCGATCACCGGCAAGGTTGAGACGCTAGCGGATGTTTCTTAAGAGCTTGTTCGCGCTGGCTCAACACGATGCGTTAGGCGCTGTCGCTGTTGGTTACTGACATCGCGGCCTGGGCTTCAAGCCATACGAAATACTGTACTATTCGTTCATCGTTTTGTAGGTCGCCACCGCCGAGGGCGAAATCCGGTTCAGGTAACGGAAAATCCAGTACTTGAACACCGTGTCGAGGATCACCGGGAAGGTGGCGATGAAGAGAAAGATAAAATCTCGGCTTGCGGGCAGCCCAAAATGTCGCGCCGCCCCTTCCAGAAGGATCTCCCAGCCGTGGGGTGAGTGAAACCCCACAAAAGTGTCGGTGAGCAGAATGATGATAAACGCCTTGGCGCTGTCGCTGAGGCCATATACCACCTCATCGATAAAAGACTTGAGGACAGCGATCTCCCGCTTGCTGGCGGCGAGAATAGTTGCAAAGGCCAATACCGACAAGAGGTCTGCAAAGACGTTCTTGACGGCGCTGCCGCTGCGGCGGCGATAGACACGCCCGATTTCTGATGCTTTCTCCCGCACCCGCTCGTCGATCGCTTCATTGGTAAGGGCTGGCGTTTCCCCAATGAGGCGCTCAAACTGCAGGCGATCGCGAAACAGGTTCAGCTCATGGATGGCCTCTTCCTCCATCTCCTCGTTGAGGAAGACCACCGTTTCTTCGGCGGGGCGAATGGCGTCGACGATTGGGCCGACGATGAAGTTTTTGCTGATCTGGTGGGTCAGCAGCGGCACGATAATCAGCAGCAGAATGAACCGTAGCGACACCGCCGTGCGCGCTTTGGAGTCGCGAAATTCATCGACCACCTCGTTCTCTGAGGCGGGGTCAAGCTCTCGCGTAATGCGGTCTACCGTCCTTAGAATCGATCGGGGCAGCACGCCGGTCTTGTCGGTGAGCGATGCGGTCTCCTTCAGCATCGAAGTGTCGCCGCCCGCTCGGCGACGGGCGTTGCGCATCCGCGTTTCGTCCTGTGCCGCTGCCGAAATCATGGCGGCTGAGCCATTCATCGCGGCGCGATTTGGGGCAATTGCCCGCTCCCGGCGGCGCTGGTTTTGCGGCGGCGGGTCGTTTGGCTCTGGCTCGGTCGCTGCGGCGCTGTAGCGGCTGAGCACCTGATCGATGAACTTCAGCTTGCGCAGCGTGGCCCTGGCGTCGTTGCTGATGTCTACCGTCTGCAGCTCAGAAGCGCCGTCGCTGACCTCGATTTGGTCGGTGTTTCTGCCCGAGCGGGTGGCCCGAATCACGGAATCACTCAGCTTAAACTCCGTCAGCCGGACGCGAATGGTCCTCAGGTTGCTGGTGAGCTGGGACCGGAAGTAGCTGTAGACGTTTTGGCTGTACTCGCCGGATTCAGGCGCAATCTTCTTGCCGTCGAAGTGGTTGTCTTCAATAGACTTAATGGCGATCGCCGCTTCATAGGCATCGTTGAGGGCGCGTTTGGGCGTCCGCTGAAACCAGCGATCAGCGCTGCGGAAAAGGCCTTGGATCGCGTTGGATGATGATGATCTCATAAGCGGGGTAGCGCAAGCAGGGTAACACAGTGCTAAACGATCACAGGCAGGTTGGCAGTCACTCAGCTAAACTGACGAGCAATGTGGGGCGGTAAGGGGCAGAAAACTGGGATGGAAAATGTGGTCTAAATTGACCTCTTAGGGCTTGCTTTTGTAGAGAGATAAGGGGCTGCCGGCGAGCGGGCAAAGCGGCCCCTCAACAGCGCCTCAAAGCGGCAAAGTACGTGTATCGTATCAAAATTATGAGCATGCCTGTGCCTGAAGAATTATCCGCATCCTACTGGGTGTTAGGGACGACGCGCAGCGGTAAGACAGCTCGGCTGATTGAGCAATTTCATCGCTGGAGCGATCGCTTGGGCCGACTCCCTGACCCTCAGGACCTGCCAAGCCCAGACTGGCGCGGCCGCGGTCTGCTGGTGTTCGCCGCGACGGGAGATACGCGCATCACCCTCGTCGATCGCATTGTGGGGGCAACAGCGGCCCCTGATGCTGCCCCTGATGACGCTTCTGGGACTGCCTCTGATGTGACAAAAGCCGATTCAGTGAGTCAAGCTTCGTTTGATTCTACTACTCCCCTCGGGTTTTTCTATGACGAAGTGGTCTTATTTTGGCCGCTGATCATCCAGCAGCTTGGGATCCCCGTCCGCTTCCCGCTGCGGCTGCGGCCTGAGACCGAGCAGCAGCTCGCGACCCGGCTTTGGCAGCCCCTGATCGAGGCGGGGCAGCTACAGCAGGAGGGGATCAGCGACTACGCCCTGGTGCGGCGGTTGCTAGACTTGCTCCAGCTGGCGGGCAGCGCGGCGGTTCCGGTAGAAGATATTCCCGCGCTGCTCAGCCAGGGTCTCTCTAGCAGTTCCCTTTCAGCGCTAGACGCCTCTGGACCAGACGCCGACCCTCGCAACTGGCGTACCTGGGGCGAGGCCCTAGAGCTGTGGCGACAGTGGTGCCTGGAGCGGGGGCTGCTGACCTACGGCATCGTCTCCGACCTCTACTGGCGGCTGCTGCTGCCCGACCCCACCTACCAAGCGCAGCTGCAGCGCCGATATGCCGCTGTGCTGGCCGACGACGTGGACGACTATCCGGCGATCGCGGCTCGCTTGTTTACGGTGCTGCTCGACAAAGGCTTGCCTGGGCTGTTTACCTACAACCCCGACGGCAACATTCGCTGGGGCCTGGGCGCGGATGCTGCTGCCCTGGCCCAGCTCGAATCTCGCTGCCAAGCTGAGGTCTGTAGCCCCCCGACGCAGTCGCTACTGCCAGTGGGGGAGCAGCTCTGGCAGGCGCTGCAGATGCCCCTCATGTCCGTCGAGCCGGTGACCCAGGGCGGCGTCTATGCCCTGCAGACTCTATCGCGAGCGGCGCTGCTGCGGCAGGTGGCTACCACCATCGCCCAGTCGGTGAAGGCTGAGCGGGTGCAGCCCCAGGAGGTGGCTATTGTGGGGCCGGGCCTCGACAGCATCGCCCGCTACACCCTGCGCACCATTTTGAGGGACCAAGGTATCGAAGTGGCCTCCCTCAATGACCAGCAGCCCCTAGCTAGCTCGCCGCTGGTGCGATCGCTGCTGACCCTGGTGGCGCTGGTCTACCCCGGCTTGGGGCGACTGGTCAGCGGCAAGGAGGCGAGCGAGATGCTGGTCATCCTCAGCTTCTTGCCCCAAAGTGCTGCGGCTCAAAGCGCTATGGCCATCGACCCCGTGCGGGCCGGGCTGATTGTCGATCACTGCTTCCAGCCTGATCCCGACCATCCTCGGCTGCTGCCGGTGACGGTGTTCCCCCGCTGGGATCGAATCGGCTATCAGGCCTCCGATACCTACGAACGGCTGCGCCAGTGGATTGCCGCCCAGCAGACCCAGCTGCAGCAGCGGCTGTTGCCCAACCCGGCGACGCTGCTCGACCGAGCGATTCAGCAGTTTCTCTACGGCGGTACCCACCTCTCTATCGACGCCCAATCGTCGCTGCGGGAGCTAATGGAAACCGCGCAGCACTACTGGGACGTAGACGCCAGGCTGCGGTCGTCGGGGCTTCAGGAGCCCGGAAATTTGGCGATCGCCCGCTTCATCCAGCTCCTGCGAGACGGCACGATTACCGCCGATCCCTACCCGGTCCGCCCCCTGAAGCCTGCCGCCGCCGTGACCCTAGCCACCGCCTTTCAGTACCGATCCCTGCGGCTGTTCCACCGCTGGCATTTCTGGCTCGATGTGGGCTCGCCCCTGTGGCTCACCGGGGCTCCGCCCCTGTTCGGCGCGCCGGTATTTCTGAGCACCTGGTCGGGTCGCCTATGGACCGCTGCTGACGCCCTGGCCGCGAACCAAATGCGCCTGCGCCGCAGCCTAGTTGACCTGGCGGGGCGGGCTGGCGATCGCATCTACCTGTGCCACAGCGACCTGTCGACCTCGGGGCAAGATCAGGCTGGGCCCTTGGTCAGCGTGGTCGGCCGCCTGCCCGAAGCCTCATCTAAGGTATAAATCCAACCCGTGGGACCGTCACACCCGCACCCAATCCCCTACGCTATAGGGTGAGACTGTACTTCCTATTGCTGAATGACCTCCCCCAAACCCGAGTCAACGCCCAAGCCCACTCAGCCCACGGCCGAAGCCGCTAAGCCTCAAGTCGAAGCCAGCAGCGGGTGGCTCGACAATGTTGTCACGGTCACAGTTGCCCTCTTGCTGGCGCTCCTGATTCGGGTGTATGTGGCTGAGCCGCGCTACATCCCCTCCGATTCTATGGCACCAACCCTCCAGGTGAGCGATCGCCTGGTGATTGAAAAGGTGGCCTATCGGTTCCGCCATCCCCGCTCACGGGAGATCGTTATTTTCCGGCCGCCCGCCCTGCTGCAGAATTTGGGCTATGAGACCGATCAGGTCTTTATCAAGCGGATTGTGGGAACGCCTCACCAGGTGGTGCAGGTGCACAACGGTCAGGTTTTGCTCGACGGAGTCCCCAGTCAAGAGCCCTACATCGCTGCGGCCCCAGATTACGAGCTGGGGCCAATCGAGGTGCCGGAGGGCCAATACTTTGTAATGGGCGACAACCGCAACAACAGCAACGACTCCCACGTGTGGGGATTTTTGCCCGAAGAGCAGATTCTTGGCCGGGCCGTGTGGCGGTTTTGGCCTCCGGGTCGACTAGGTCGGCTAGGGGCGATCGCCTACAGCGCCGAGGCCTCTGACAGCGCGGCAGCGATGGCGCAATAGCTGCGTAATAAATTAGCTGCATGAGGACAGCAGGCCCTATCCATGACTGACCTGCGCATAGTGCGCTCGCAAGGCGTCAACGCCAAACCCCTGCTCTAAATCGTGCCACACCGAGTGAATATGGTTGGCATCGTTGCGGGTGTTGTCGTACTCAATCAGGGCTATCGGCCCGTGCAGGCGGTAGTAGTGCCCCTGATCGGGGTCCAAAGCGCCGGCCCATGAAAAGCGAATTGCGTCGATCCCCGCATCGCGAATGCGCTGCAGCTGCCGCGCTGCCAGTTCACCCCGTAGATTGCCGACGTAGGTTTCAATGAGTTGCACAGCGCGATCGCGGCTGGCGGCGTCCATTTCCCCTAGCCGTAGCCCTGCAGCGTCTTCTAGCCGAGACGGTCTTGGACCGGCAAGGATATTGCCGAAGGACTGATTCGCCAGGATGACTCGCTCCTGCTGCGCGGCTGTCAGGCTCCGCATCAGGTCAAACGCCAAATCTTGCTCTTGCGCAAGGGCACGCAAGCCTTGATGGGGTGGGCCCTGTACCTCGGCTGGGTTTGCGCCCCAAAAGGCGGGAGTTACCACAAGCGTATCTTCTGACATAGCGGCAATATTAAGCGACAGATGGTGCCCCTCCAGTCGCCAGCCCCAGGGAATCGCGCCGGGATTGCCAAACACGGTCCAAAAGTAAAGTTCTGGGTCGCGAATAGCGGGGGAGCCGCCCTGCTGCCGCAGCACGGTCTCCAGCGTCAGGATATCCTGCACCTTCTGGTACCCGGTCTCGCTCAGGGTGAACTGCAGCATGCCCTCAGCGGCCTGGCGCTGCTCCCTGGTCATGTCCTTGAAGGAAATGCCCTGGCGCGATCGCGGCGTGTAGTGCCAGTTCAGCCGCTCGGCGCTGTCGTAGGGAAAGACGGCTTGCCGCTGCTGCTCGGGGCCGAGGGATTGAAGGAAAGACGTGACCCGTTCCGTCATTTCGCTCAGCTCCGCCGAAGGCGTTGCGGAGGGGCTGGGTCTTGTCCCCTCGACGACGGGCGAAGACGGCAGGGTTGACTGACAGGACTGCCCAATCAGATAAGACGCGGCCATTGCGCCGCCGCTCAACAGCAGATGTCGCCGCTTGATCATTTTGTCGGTCCAGGCAAAATCTTCGTAACTGCGATGGCCTCCTGGGGCCGATCTTCGAACATTTCAACCGCAGCAAAAATCAGGGGCATGGCATTGACGCCTCTAGGCTAACTGTCGTATTTGACCGAACAGCCGTAGGGCTGACTTGCGGTTGTTTCCACCGGCTGGTCTGCCAGCACGCTGGTCAACGCAGCTTCTACATAGTTTTCCGCCTTCTCTAGATCCGCCGTATCCGCAGAGGGAATGCTGTCGATCGCGCCCATGTATTCGACCACGCCGTCTTCGTTGATGACGAACATATGGGGGGTGGTGCGGGCGTCGTACAGCCGACCGATGTCGCCCTCGGGGTCGAGCAAGACAGCGGTGGGGGAGGCGCTGCGGCTTTCGGTGAGTTCGTTGGCCTTGTCGGCTTCGACGTAGCCCTGCTTGCCGGGGGCAGATGAGACAATGGAAAGCCAAGTCACATCCTTAGCGGTGGCGTCGGCCTGAAGGGCCTGCATGTTGCCGCTGCCGTAGTGCTTAGCGACGAAGGGGCACTGGTGGTTGGTCCACTCTAGGACGACGACTTGGCCGCGAAAGTCGCTCAGAGCGTGAGCGTTGCCCTGGCTGTCGACGGCGGTGAAGTCGGGGGCAGGTTCTCCCACGCGGACGGGGGCAGCAGCATCAGTTTGCGTCTCCCCTGTTTGAGCCTCAGTCTGGGCTGCTGTAGCGGCTTCGTCGGTGGACTGGGTTGCGGTGGTATCTGAGAGGGGCTGACAGCCGAATGAGGCGATCGCTAGGGCTAGAAGGCCGGGCGTTGCGAGCCGCTGCCATTGGGATTGAGGGCAATTGTGCTGCATGGTTCCTCTGGGCCTGTAAAGTCTTTCCTATGTTTCAGAGTGTAGTTTTTTCCAGCGCGTTTCGACAACACGACGTTCGCCAACTCAAAAGCTTTTCAGTGCGATCGCTTCCGAATTATTCGGGTATTTTCAGCTGGTTGACCACTGATATCACCACTGGTATCAATTTTTCATATTGTAAGCAATGCCCGTCCCCAAAATCGTAATTCACACCAGCGTCACTGTGGCTGGGCTACGGTCTAGAAACGGAAGTGCGTTTCGTTTGTTAGAGCTAGTCGGCGGCGAGCGCTTTGGTATTCATCTCTCGGTTCCTCTAGTCTTAGAATACGAAGAAGTTCTGCTACGAGAACTACCAAACCTGGCCATTGGCGCTCCCGATATTCGAGACTTCGCCGAGAAGATTTCAGCCCTAACCCCTGAGGAATATCGACAAGAACGCGCGAGCCGTGGGAAACGGGCAAAGTCCGGGGCCGTATTAGCTAAGGTCGCCGACGTGGAACCAGAACCACACGACCGCCTGCCGCCTGCATGATTCCTCAGCACAGCTGATTAACCGCAGTCGAAAGTTATTGGCTAATTGCTCACAATGCTTCGAGCACGTCAATCACGGCATCAGCCGTCAGCAGCTGGGGCAACACCACAGGCTCAGCCCCTGACGCCGCCGGATAGGCTACATAAACCGGCACCCCACTGCGTCCACACGACTCCAGCATCCGGGCGATCGCCGCATCTCGGTTTGTCCAGTCTGCCTTTAAGTAGGCAACGCCGTTGCGCTCAAACGCCCTCGCCACCTCCGGCTGGCTGAGGGCCACCTTCTCATTCACCAAGCAGGTAATGCACCACGATGCCGAAAAGTTGACAAACACCGGGCTTCCCGCCCCCTTCAGCGCCTCCAGCCTTTGGGCCGAGTAAGGCTCCCAAGCGAGCCGTGATGCAGCCTCGGGCGATGAAATATTGGGGTCAGCGGCGACTTGGGTCGAGGTCGTCACCGCCGGAATCTGGGCCAGCGTCAGCGCTCCGCCCAGCACTAGCAGCGATAAGCCCGCCCCAGCCCGTCTCCAGAACCGGCTCCCGAACTGGGTTTTTTGGTAAACCCAAGCGGCAAAGGCAATCAAAATCAGACCGCCCAGGACAGCGCCCAGTCCAGCGGTTCCGGTTTGCTGTGCCAGCACCCAAACCAGCCAGGCCGTCGCCCCGTACATCGGAAACGCCAGCAGCTGCTGAAACGTCTCCATCCAGGCCCCCGGCTTCGGCAGGCGATCGCGCAGCGCTGGAGTGAGGCTCAGGGCGACGTAGGGCAGCGCTAGACCCAGGGCCAGCATCTCGAAAACGGCGATCGCTACCGGCGCAGATTGCGTGAGGGCAACGCCGATGGCCGTGGCCATGAAGGGGGCAGTGCAGGGGGTGGCCACCACCGTGGCAAACACGCCCGAGAAAAACTCGCCGCGATAGCCCGACTGGGCGGCTAGCCCCTGGCCAATGCCCATCAGCGACGCCCCAAACACCAGCGCCCCCGATAGGCTCAGCCCCACCGCAAACATGACGTAGGCCATCAAGGCTACAAACCAGGGGGACTGCAGCTGGAACCCCCAGCCAATCTGCTGTCCAAGGGATCTGAGCACTAAGAGCACGCCGACAACGACGGTGAAGCTCACTACCACCCCGGCGGTAAAGGCGATCGCCTGCAGCCTCACCTGACGGGGGGACTTCTCCGCCTTCTGCACGATGCTGAGCGCCTTGAGGGACAGCACCGGGAACACGCAGGGTATTAGATTTAGGACGAGGCCACCCAAGAAGGCTAGCCCCATCACCTGCCAGATGGGGGCGGCAGTGGGTTGAGCAGTGGTAGGAAGGAGGGGCGATACGGGAGCGGCGACCTCCACGGCTCGGGTCACTTCCCCAGAAGGCAGCGCTTCCGTCAGCACCAGCACCCCGCTAACCGCATCCAGGTCCGTCAAGTAGCCTCGCTGCATTTCTAAGGTCAGGCCCCGATCGCTCAGCGTCATGCTCTGGGGCGCGGCGTTGACGATGACGCCATCCCGGTTTGGGAAGAAGCTGGCCGACCGTAAGGTTCCCTGGTCTAGCCCTAGCGCGTCGACCCGAAGGGTCAGCCGCTCAGCGTTGAACGCAGCCGCGATGGGCCAGGGTGAGGGCTGCGGCAAGTTCTGCTGCGCCGCCGCCAGGGCGGGTTGCCACTGTGGGTCTGGGCTGGGCGCGGTCTCCTGAACGGGCAGCGTCAGGCTGAGCGCGGCGCTCTCGGGGATGCAGTCCACTTTGCACACGAGCCAATCGGCGTTTGCTCGCAGCTGAAGCGTCTGTGGACTGGGCAGCGTGGCCGCTGGGGTAAGCTGCACCGGCAGGTACACCTCTCCCGAGTAGCCAAAGTTCATCAGCGGCCCGACCGGCAGGCGCTCAGGGGCAGGCCAGCGAATGTCGCTCGCGGCAACGCCCTCGGGAAGCTGCCAGTCGAGGGTGGGGCTAGCCCCGGAATCGCCGGGGTTTTTCCAGTAGATGTGCCACCCGTCTTGAATTTGAAAGCGCAGCGCCACAAAAAATGGTGACCCCGGCTGGGCCTGCGCCACCTGGCTCACTAGCTGAACGCGGGCGTGGTCCGTCTGGACGGGACTGGCCTGAGCGGGACTGGCCTGAGCTGAACCGGTCTGGGCTATGGGCATCATTCCCAGACAGCAGGCGATCGCGAGTATGCTAGCGATGAACGAGCGCGTCAGTTTCCAACGTGGCATGCTTATCTCAGGCGCGGTAAAGGGATTTGAAATCGCATTGTTGCTATTTTACAAATAGGCAATTGAGTTGAGCTGCGGCAGCCTTTACCCTCTATGATTTTCTTCAAAAGCAAGCACAGGTGGATAGCATGGGTGCTGCTGCTCAGCATAGCGGGCTGCACAGGCAACCCTCTACCGAGCGAAGCCCCGGCCGAGATTGGCGCACCGGCTCAAACTGAGACCGTAGCCCAACCGGCACCGGAACCCGCATCAGAACCGACAGCAGACCCAGAACCAACCGCTCAAGCCGAAGCCGACATTTGGTCACAGCTGCGAGAGGCCGACACCCACTACTACGTGCTGATGCGCCACGCGATCGCCCCTGGCACTGGTGACCCGCCGGGATTTGAGATCGGTGACTGCTCGACTCAACGCAATTTATCCGAGGAAGGGCGTGCCCAAGCGAGGCGCACGGGGGAGGCTTTCCGGGAAAAGAATATTGCTGTTCAGCAGGTGCTCTCCAGCGAGTGGTGCCGCTGCCTCGACACCGCAGTGCAATTAGACCTTGGCGCGGTAGAGTCGTTCCCCCCACTGAACTCCTTCTTCGAAAATCGCGCCAGAGGGCCTGAGCAAACCGAGCGCCTGCGGGAGTTCATGCTTGACCATCAAGGCGCTCAGCAGGTGACGGTGATGGTGACCCACTTTGTGAATATCTCGGCGATCGCGGGCAGTGGGGTTTCGTCCGGGGAGATGGTGGTGATCCGAGCGAATCAAGACCAGCTTGAGGTCGTGGAGCGAATTGAAGAATTCTAACGACCTGACGCAGCGGCTGAGCATGAGCTGTCAAACCCTCACAAACAGCGCCCGAAGCTCTCTCCCCTACCGGGCTATTCTAATCGTGGTGTAGCCATCGCCATCCCGCTCAATCACCCCCGCCCCGTCGCGAGTGTTAAACGTAAAGCGATCGCGATCGCCGCTACGCACCTGGGCTAGCCCCCCCTCTAGCTCAGGCGTCAGCCCCAAACTGCTCATGCCGTTGACCGTCACCTTCACCACCAAGTCATCTACGTTGGGGGCAAACGTCGCCTCCGTCTGCTGCACCTGCCCGCGCTGGTTGTAGAGGTAGGTGAGGCCGACGCGCCCCGGCTCAGCGTCGTAATAGGCGTAGGTGGTGCTGGGCTGCCCGCCCGCCCCCGTCTGGTCCGGCTGCCCCAAATCGGCCTCAATCTGCTCACGGGTTGTTCCCACGCCGTAGCCCGGGATGGGTCGAATAGCGCTGGGGTTAGTCGAGGGCGGGCGAGCTTCCGCTTGCGGAGTTGGGGCTTCTCGACTAGAGCCCGACCCGCGGCGCTCGCTGGATTGTTGCTCCTGGCGGGGGCTAGAGCGCGTATCGGGGCGCGGCAGTCGCGGCAGCCGCAGCGGCGGAATCTCGATAGAAATGTCGTTGTCGGTGTCGGGCGCTTCCTCCACAGGCTCCTCAACCGGTTCGGGCTCCGGAAGTTCTTCAACTGGCTCCTCAATCGGCTCTTCAGCCGGCAGCTCAATGGAGGGCTCCGGCGCGCGCGTCACCGGCTGCTGCGATCGCCACCACAGCGCCCCGACCCCGACCGCGGCGATTGCGGCTAGGGAAACCAGCGGCACAAACAGGCAGCCCAGACAAGAGCTACTCCGGCGGCGGCGGCGCGGCGCGGCAGTGGTTTTCTCCGGCGGCGTCAGCTCGGTGGGGGGCACCGCTCGAGACTGGGTGGCCCGAGACTGGGTGGCCCTTCGGGGCGAGACCGCTACTGTCGGCGCTGTACGCTCGGGGCGCTCGGGGCGGCCTACATCCAGAGGGGCCGGCTGTCGCCTCGAAAGCGGTGGGTTTAAGGCAGTGCGCGGCGGCGCTGAGGGGCGACCCGGCGCGATCGCCACCGTCTTGCCCGTGCGCCCCGCTGCGGAGGGCAGCAGGTCTAGCCACTGCTCTACCGTCGCGGGGCGCATGTGGACCTCAGTCGCCATGCCCTGCATCACGGCCTGGTTTACCGCAGCGCTGAGGCTAGCGCGCAAATCTTGGGGCTCAGCCAGCTGCTGGCGATCGCGCAGCACCGCGGCAATCGGGATGGAGGCGGTGAGCAAGGTGTAGAGGGTGGCGGCGAGGCCGTAGACGTCGGTAGCCGGCGTGCGGGGCGCTTGGGTGAGGTATTGCTCAATAGGTGCGTAGCCTTCGGAGAGGACGCTAGTGTGGGTCTGCTGCTGCCCCAGCTGAAACTCGCGGGCGATGCCAAAGTCGATCAGAATCACCCCCTGGCCACCGTCCCGCAGGATGATGTTCTGGGGCTTAACGTCGCGGTGCAGCAGGGCGTTGTGGTGCACCACCATCAGCGCCGCGCCGATCTGACGGATATAGCGAATCGCCGTGGCCTCGTCTAGCGGCGAGTTGGGCAATACAACTTGATCTAAGGTAGAACCTGGGATGTAGTCCATCACCATGTAGGGGATGTTCTCCTCTACAAAGAAGTCGCTGACCCGCACGATGTTGGGGTGAGCGCAGCGAGCCAGACGCTGGGCCTCCTCTAAAAACTGCTGCTGGAGCTGCCTAAAATCAGAGCGCCGCCGCACCGATGCGTTGACCGTCTTGATGACTACGGTCTGCCCCAAAAAGCGGTGGGTCGCCTTGAACGTCACGCCAAAGCCTCCCTCCCCCAGGAGCTCATCTAGGGTGTATTTCCCTGACTGTAGGGATTGGCCCACGAGTGAATCCATCGTTATTCAGCGGAGATGTGGACAGGGTGAAGTACGGCGGCGGTCTCAGTAGTAGTCTCAGCAACGGTCTCGGCAGCTTCTTTTGCCCCGTCGAGCCCCGCGTCATGCTTCATTGGCGGCATCAGCGACGGTGGCGTGAGCTGCTGCAGGCCCTGCTGCAGGGCGCTCTGCACGATGGGGTCGGGGTGGTGACACAGCATGAGCACAAAGCAGTCGGCAATGTCGTCGACGGCGGCAGCGTCGTGGTGGGCCTCTGCCCAGCGAAGCGCGCGCCGGATGGCCACCAGCTGATGAATGGGGTGGGCTGCCGCTAGGGCCATGAGAATTGGCTCGACCGCCTGGGCGGTTGAGGGGGCTGGCGCGAGCTGTTGAGTGGCTGGCCGCTTCCAGAGCGCCAGCGCCATGACTAGGGTTTGCGCCAGCACTAGGGTCACTAGCCCCGGCCAGGGCGATCGCTGCCAGAGCTGCTGCAGCGAGACGCCTACGACTACCGTGCCTGCAATGCTGAGCAGGGACAGGGTCAGCGGGCGGTTGGCCGGTCGCCACCACCGCCGCCAGGGCAGCCAGGTCACATAGAGCCTGTCCATTTGGTGGAGGTATATCGCCAGGCCTACCCCCAGACCCACTACGGCGATCGCCGCCAGCGACCCACTCCAGATCAGCAGCCCAAAAGCGCCAGTTGCCCCACCCCACAGCGCTAGGTTTGAACCCGTGAGGGCCTGCTGCAGCTTCAGCAGCAGGTCCCGACGCTCTTCAGGGCTGCTTTGAGCAAACTTATAAATTGCGCGTAGTGATAGGGGGCGTTGCATAAGTGCAAGGTGCAGTGGATTTTGCGAGGAGCGAGCCGACTTTAGGATAGCGTTATTTGGGGTTGGGATCAGTCTGCGGCTTAGGCAGTAGCGCGGTTGTAATCTCGTCCTGTTATTAATTAAACCTTGAAACTGAGGTCATCGCTTGATTAGCGATCGCCTTATGTTTTTGGGCGTTGAAGTCGCTTTGGGGCTGCAGTTGCGCTGGTCGGCGTTGCTGATTTGGGGTATGCCTTTTATAAGGACATGGCACTGCCACGTCCCTACCGCCTAACTTTGGGTTTATCCAAATGTTGTGAATTTATATCTTGACCCATCAACGCCTGTTAACTCTGCTCGTACCATTTGGTCCTGCTCGTACCACATTGACCCCATAGTTGATCTAAGTTCAGAAATGCTAAGCCTGTCAGAAACGCCCGCAGCACCATGCCCCATATAACCGCCGACGTCCTGGTGGTGGGTGGCGGTACGGGGGGAACCGCCGCTGCCCTACAGGCCGCCCGCGCCGGCGCCCAGACGGTGCTGGTGAGCGAAGGGCGGTGGCTAGGGGGAATGCTGACTGCGAGCGGCGTCAGCGCTCCCGACGGTAACGAGCTGCTGCCCCTGCAAACCGGCATCTGGGGCGCGTTTTTGAGGGCGCTGGCGCAGCAGTCGCCTTTGCACAATGCCTGGGTGAGCTGCTTTACCTACCTGCCTGCCGCCGGGGCAGAGATCTTTGAGCGCTGGGCGCGGGCGCTACCCAATCTACGGTGGATTGCGGGGTATAGTCCTCAGAAAGTGCAGCGACAGGGCGATATGTCTGGCGATAGTTTTACAGCGTCGCTGGGCGATATCTCTAAAGAGGCGCGGGGCGATCGCGTTTTGGGCGTTGAGTTTGGCGGGCCGGGCCGCGAAGCGCTCTCCGTCAGCGCTCACATCACCATTGACGCCACCGAGCTGGGCGACCTGCTGGCCCTAGGGGAGATTCCCTACCGCTGGGGCTGGGAGTGGCGATCGCCCGCAGGCCAGGCTGTGCCAACGCCCAAGGGACAAGCAGCGCAGTGGCATGAGCCCAGCGCACCGGATGGCCCAACGCCTCTGACGCAGCGCCATCCGGTGCAGTCGCCCACCTGGGTCGTCGTCATGCAGGACTACGGCAGCAATGCCCCCAAGATTCCCGCGCCGCCCAACTACGACCCAGCCCAGTTTACTGGCGCTTGGTCGGGCTACGGCGCTGAGCGATTCCTGAACTACGGGCGGCTGCCGCAGGGGCGCTTTATGATCAACTGGCCCCAGCAGGGCAACGATTACAGCATTGGACTGGGCCGACTGATCCAGTCCGGCGAAGCGCGGCGACGGTGCCTCCAGGAGGCCCGCTGGCACGCCCAGGGCTTTGCTCACGTCATCCAAGCCCAGCTCGGGCAGCGCTACGGCCTAGCGATAGATAGCTTTCCCGCCGATGACCCCGGATGTTCTATCGGCGGCGGGGCTTACGCCCTGCAGCCCTACTACCGGGAAAGCCGCAGGCTGCAGGGGCTTACCACGGTGCGAGAGCAGGACATTTTGCCAGAAGGCGGCGTGGCGGCGGCGCTGCCCATAGGCCCAGACGGCCAGGTGGAGGGCATCGCTGTGGGCAACTACCCCAATGACCACCACTACGCCGGCGCGTCATTTCCCGTGGCCGACAAGACCATGCGCTGGGGCGGGCGCGTCACCGGGACGCTGTTTTCGATTCCCTACCGCTGCCTGGTGCCACAAACGATAGACGGGCTGCTGGTGGCGGAGAAGAACATATCGGTGTCCCACATTGCCAATGGGGCAACTCGCCTGCAGCCCGTCGTCCTGGGCATTGGTCAAGCGGCAGGTATGGCGGCGGCGCTGTGCTGCCAGCGGCGCTGTGAGCCGAGGGCGCTACCGGT
The DNA here is from genome assembly GCA_050331115.1 of Elainellaceae cyanobacterium. GTDB lineage: Bacteria > Cyanobacteriota > Cyanobacteriia > CAKZMO01 > CAKZMO01 > JBCCAG01. The sequence continues at coordinate 8,606 of JBHJHD010000024.1, read as the reverse complement.
GCGATCGCTGCAGGAGGCGCTGCTGACGGATGAAGCGGCCCCCGCTGCCGTGGTGCCCATACTCGACAGAGGACCTGAGGACTCCCAGTGGCTACAGCGGCAGCGCCACATTTTAGACCACCCAGCGCAGTATGCTCCGGCGGGGCGCTTAGACGATATTGGGGAGGCGAGCCGTTCAGCGGTATCGCTGGGGGCAACGACGCAGGTGGGACAAGTGCGAAAGCAGGGCGTGCAGCAGTATAACCTGGTGTCTGGCGATAGTTTAGCGCCGGCCTCCCTCGTGACGCTGGCACCGCAGGTCAACGCGCAGCTTCAGAGGCTGCCAGATGGGGCCATGGTGGAGGTGATTGGGCAGCCTAACTTGGCTGGGGGCTGGTTCATTGTGGAAAGGCTGCGGCAGGTATAAGGGCGATCGCCCCTAGACTCCATCACACAGCTGGCGCTCTTCCTCAGAGAGATCAGAGCCGTGCTCTAGGTAGTCTTTGACCCAGCTACATCCCTTCGCCAGCAAATCGTCGATGGTCAAGTCCAAATCGACTGGACCTAAGATCAACCCCCCTGAAGAGTCTGGCGAGATTAAATATTGATCATTGGGGCTAAAGCGAACGCTATTTACGGGAGCGCCATGCACCCAGAGCGTTCTTAAGAGCTGAAACTCGCCGCTTTCCTGTTTCCAAAGCCGAACGGTTTGATCGACGCTAGCGGTGGCTAGCAGCGTGCCATCCGAGCTAAAAACGGCGTCCCTGACCCACCCCGTATGCCCCTCTAATGTCTGCAGCTCCTCACCCTCCAGATTCCACAGCTTGGCTGTGTTGTCCCAGCTTGTTGTTACTACGGTCTGTCCGTCAGGGCTAAAGCGCGCGCTTTCAATTGCCGCTGTGTGCCCTGCTAGCGTCGCCAACTCGTTTCCCTCAGCGTTCCAGAGCTTAGCGGTTTTGTCCCAGCTTGCCGTCACCAGCGTTGGCGCGTTCCTGTCGCCGGGGTTGGGGTTAAAGGCAACGCTCTCGACGGCAGCGGTGTGCCCGCTCAAAGTAGCGATCGCGTTCCCCTGCAAATCCCACAGCTTGGCCGTGTTGTCCCAGCTGGCCGAAGCCAGGGTTTCGCCATCCGGGCTAAATTCGACAATCTCAATGCCGTCTCTGTGGCCGTCTTCGATGGTCTGAGTCACTTTCCCGTCCAGGGTCCACAGCCGAATGGTCTGGTCGCGCCCCGTGGACGCTAGCATAGGCTTCTTGGGGTTGAAGCTGACGTCCCAGACGTCGTCAGTATGTCCCGTAAAGGCGGCCTCTTCTTTACCATTCAAGTCCCAAAGGCGAATGGTCTTGTCCCAACTTGCAGAGGCGATCAGTTGACCATTGGGGCTAAACTCAGCCTGCTCGACCAGTCCCCTATGCCCCTGAATCACGCGAATATCTTGGTCAAGGGAGGTATCCTGCCGGGCCAGGGTCCACAGCTTGACGGTGGCATCCCGGCCCGCCGTCGCCAGCATAGAACTGTCCTCTGGGTTGAAGCTGAGTCCCCAGACATCGCCATTGGCGTCGTGGCCCTTCAGGGCCTTAATCTCCTCACCGCTGCGATTCCACAGCTTCACCTGATTGAGCCGACCTGTGGAGGCAATGAACTCACCATCTGGGCTATAGCTCACATCCCAAATCATGGCCGTATGCCCCTTGAGGGTGCGACGCTCTTCGCCATCCTCAACGGTCCACAGCTTGATGGTTTTGTCTTCGCTGGCGGTTGCAAGCTCTTCCCCGTCTGGGCTAAACGCGACGGCCTGCACCGCACCTTCGTGGCCCTCTAGGGTCCTCAGCACATCACCCTCCTGGTTCCACAGCTTGACGGTGCCGTCACTGCTCGCCGACGCGACGGCACCGGCTTTGGGGCTAAAGCTGACGCTGTTGACTCGGTCTTGATGCCCTGTCAGGGTTTGCAGCAGCTTGCCCTGGCGGTCCCACAGCTTGACGGTGCCATCGTCCCCCGCAGAGGCGATGGCCTGGTCGTAGGGGCTAAAGCTGACGTCGTAGACATCTCCCTCGTGCCCCTGTAGCACTGTTGGGGCGTCGCTCTCGTCCTGGGGATTCCACAGCCGCACGGTGCCATCGCGACTCGCTGATGCCAGACGGGTGCCGTCAGGGCTAAAGCTGACGCTCCACACCATATCATCGTGACCCTCGAAGGTTCTGAGCAGTTCTCCATCGGTTTGCCAGAGCTTGACGGTGTTGTCCCGGCCAGCGGTAGCCATCAGCTGGCCACTTGGACTAAAGGCAACGGCCTGTACGCTCCCCCCGTGGCCCTCCAAGCGGTTGCGCTCGCTCACGCCGTAAACGGCCTGCTGCAGGGCAATCCTGACTTGGGTTTCGGCTGCCGGGTCGATAGTACTGACCTGATTCAGGGCGATACCGGCCTTGATGCCTTCAATCAGGGAGCCAATCTTGTCTTTGTTCCAGTTGTAGAGCACCTGAGAATACTGGCTGATGGCCACCGCTTCTTGATTTTCTGCCTCCTGTTTGGCCTCGGTGGCCGCTTGGGTCTGCTCCTGCTCGGCAGCTCTGGCGGTATCCGCCTCGTCAGCTCTTTGGGCGGCGAGGCGAGACTGGCGCGTGGCCACAATGCCCGCGCCCACGGCGACGATCGCCACCAGGCTGGTCACCGCCAGCAGCGATCGCAACACCATCAGGCGGCGCTTCTCCCGCTGCACCTGGCGATCGCGCAGCTCTAAGCTCTGCTGAATGAACCCCTGCTCCGTCGCACCGAGCTCGTTGCGGCGGGTCTGAAGCATGGCTTCCGCCTCAGCCAGCGGCACGCCCCGCAGCAGCGCTCCCTCATCGTGCCCGGTGCCCTCCCACTGCCGCATGGCCGCCCGCAGCCGGTCTTGCCACACGCGAAAGTCGCGGTCGGTTTCTAGCCACTGGCGCAGCTGACCCCAGCTGCGGATCAGCGCCTCGTGCACCACCTCCACCGTTTGCGCTTGCTTGGCGGGGTCGAGGCCGGTGACCACCAGCCGGGCATCCGCCAGACGCTTGACCAAAGACCAGTCGGCGTCCCCTAGCTCATCCCTGGTAGCGCGGCGGCGGGTGTCTTCGGTTCCCTGCCCTGGGCGCACCAGCTGAACAAAGATGCGCCGCACGTGCGCCTGCTCGGCGGGAGAGAGGGCTTTGAACTTCTCGTCGGCGTGGCGGGCCAGAGCGCCCTTCACTTGACCCACCTCCTCGTAAGCGCTATGGGTCAGCAGCTTACCCCGGCGGCGTTTCCAGAGCTCCGTGAGGGCAAACTCCAGCAGGGGTAGGTTGCCGGGCTCGTCGCTCACGTCCTGAAGAATGCGACTCACCAGCCCATCTTCAAAGCCGGCGCCGAGCTTCTGGGCCGGCTGCTCAATCACCTGGGTCAGCTCATCGGGGTTCATGGCCCCAATCTTAATGTCGCCGGTCTGCAGCACGTCGGCAAAGGGGCGGTAGGACAAGGCGTTGCCCAAGAAGTCGGCCCGCATGGTGGCCACTAGCACCAGGGAAGTCTCTTCCCGCGCCGTGGTCGTAGATAAGCTAGTCAACAGGCAGTCGAGGAACTGCTGGCGGGCCGCGTCATCCGCACCGAGGGTGTAAAGTTCCTCGAACTGGTCGGCAATTAGCAGGATGCGATCGCTGGGGTAGTGGCGCTGAACGGTGGCAATCACGTCGTTGAGCCGCACCTCACCCGCCTGTAGATAGTTGGCGAGCTTGCGGGCCTGCGCCATTTGCTCGGTGGCCTCTAATCCGGGGGAGTAGAGGGGCAGCAGCGCGAGGGCTAAGGCATGAAACGGGTCGCTGCCGGGGCGAAAGTGGGTGAATTGCCAGTGGCCAGCCTGCTGGAGCCGAGGTACGAGACCCGCCAGGACGACGGAAGATTTGCCGCTGCCGGAGGCCCCCAATACGGGGATGAAGCTGCGCTGCTGGGTCGCCTCGGTGAGGGCGGTAGTGAACACCTCGCGGCCAAAGAAGAACTCGGCGTCGTCGGGGCCGAAGTGGTATAGCCCGCGGTAGGGGCAGGGCAAGTCATCAGGATCGGCGTCATCTACTGGGATGTCCACCTCTTCCCGGTAGTAGTAATTTATGATCGTGTGGTGGCGGGACTGGTCGACGGTGGCCATGCCTGCGGCGTTGACTAGGGCGGTGGCGTTGTCTTGACCGGAGATGCCGATGTCTCCGGCGCTCTGCTGCTGGGTGCCTGATGGTTGCTGTTCCATAATCTGCTGTAATAGGGGCTATGAGCAGGTTTCAGCGTTGATAGACTGAGGGCCAGTCTGTCCTTATCCCAGCATAAACTATGAACCTAGGTGCAGCTGTGCATCGTCCACATGGTACGCAACTCCCTCAGCTATGGGTCCTACAAAGATAGAAAAGCCGCCGCATCTGACCTCAAGAGCGTCTACCGGGCGGCTACTGCCGCTGACAACGTTACTAGGCGATCGCTCGCTTTAAGCCTGTCTACACCAACCCCACATAGGCCTTGGCAATCAGCGCCGCCACCTGACCCACCGGTGTCGCCAGCGCGATCGCGCCATCCAGCCCCTTACCCAGCGCATCCACCACCTCATCAATAAAGCTCTTATCCGGCTGCGGCTTCTGCAGCTCTTCCTCAAGCATTTCAATTTTCGAGCCCGTGTCCCGCTTCGCGAACGCGCTCATCTCCGAGGCTTGCACCTCCTGCTTGAGCTTCGCTAGGGCATCCAGCGCCGCCTGTAGCTCCTTATTGTCACCGCCGGGCTGAGAAATGTTCTGATTGAGATTGACGTTACCCCCCGCCTGAGTAAAGTTGGTTTGATTGCTGCTGCCGCCAATGGTGATGTTTCCGAAGGACTGAGACTGAGCCGGCTGTGGGGCGGTGGGGGGAGTTACGGGCTGCGGCACTGGCTCTGCCGCAGCCGCAGCCGCAGCCGCTACGGACGACTTATCCCGCCGCTTCCTCAGCTTCAGCACAGGCACCTCATGGTCCGCGCCCCCCTCCACTAAAATCGCGGCCCGGCCCGCCCTGAAGGCCTCCTCATAGGAATAGCCCGCCCCCAACGCGTCATAGAACCGCTCGGCAAACTGCATGGCGGACTTATCGCCAATGGGCTGGGTCATGCCAATCACGCAGTCCACCACCTGATGGATGGCGATCGCCTGCACCTCGGAATAGCAGGCGTTGAGCAATACACACTCCACATCGCAATACTCAGACACCTGAAAGAGCTGCACCAGCGCCTCGGTCGATAACATCTGCAGGTTGCCAGCGTCATTCTCCAAAAGTAGGCCCTTTTCACCGCTGCCGTGGCCGGAGAAATGGACGATTTGGGGCCGGTAGTCTAGCAGGGCTCGGCTGAGATCTCTGGGACGCGTGGCTGATTGGACTTCTAGCTCGTAGCGATCGCGGTACTGCGATCGCCTAAGCGCCTCCTTAACTTGCCGGACCTCTGCACCGAGCTGCAGTGGAGTTGGGCCTTGGGGATTGGCGGTTAAAAGTAAAATTTTGATGGGGTTCATGGTAGCAGCACTCCTGGGCCAATAAGCGGAGTCTCTCGCTCACGGCCGTAAAAGGTTGACGCATCGACGGCTTCCCTACAATCCTGCCGGTTTTCAGAAACGGTGGGGGTAGCAGCACTCTCGAATGAAGCGCCCTCCACAGGCTCTTCTGAGCACTCTATTGGAGGCTGGGAAGCCCCTAAAGCACGATAGACTCCTGCCTCAACCTCAAACTCGGCTAGGTCTTCGCAGTCCAGTATTTCATACCTTCTAGGACTCGCGAAAGGCGGAGACCCAGGGGTGAATAAGTGGGTTAGAGAAAATGGGACAGCTGGCGGTAGAACGGGGCCCATTCGGTAAATAAACCTGTAAAATTGAGCAGGTTCGCAAAAATAAACTTTTGTTGCAGACCCTGTCCGTTTATCGACGCGAAGATGCTTGTCAGAAAAAAGATTGATTACTACCCAACTGCAGTCATCCTGCTCGTTCTGGGGATTGACCTCGCTACAGTTCTCCTCAGTCCATCCCCGGTTATCCCCATCGTCTGGGCGATCGCGAGCCTCAACGTCAAAGGGTGGATCTGCAGCTGGAACCATCACCACCAGCACGTCAAATTTTTCATCGTCCCCATGGCCAACCGCCTCATCGAGCTGGCCATGGGGCTGCATACGGGCATCGTCGGGGAGGCTTGGGTCCTGCACCACACCCTGGGCCATCACCTCAACTATCTCGATCAATCAAAGGACGAATCTGCCTGGAAAACGAGCAGCGGCAAGCCCATGTCTCGTTTGGAGTACACCTTCAAGGTAGCCATCATGGCCTACCCCAAGGCCCTGGAAGTGGGCAAGCGTCATCCCAAGTCTCACCGCAAGCTGGTTCAAAACATGGCGCTGACGGCGCTGGTGCTAGGGATGCTCTGCTGGGTGAACTGGGTCAACACGCTGATTGTGTTTGTCATTCCCATGGTCGTGCTGCTGCTTATGACGGCCCATGAGACATACCATCACCACGCTGGCCTAGACCACCAAGACCCCTACCAGGCCACCTACAACATCACCGATCGCTGGTACAACTTCTTCACCTGCAATTTGGGATATCACACCGCCCATCACTTGCAGTGTGGTCGCCACTGGAGCGAGCTGCCGCAGCTGCACGCCGAGATTGAGGCGAGAATCCCTCAGCACTTATATCGGGAAGCCGGTTTCCCCTTTTCGCTGATGACGAAGGTCGAGCAAACCCTATCGCGCCGGTTCCGAGGCATCCTGGGGTTTCAGTAGGCTTGGCGCAAAGGTCCTACTGGATTGAGGCATTTTCCATATGTGCTAGCGTATACAGACTGTGGCGTCCCAGCTGCAGCCCTGCTTGCGCTATGCCCTCTACCGGTAACCCGAATCGAATACTACAAGGTCAAATTTGAGACCATCTGCATTGGCGGCATAAGCTACACCATTCGCAGTCTGCTGGACCTTCAGCAGTTTTCAGATTCAGAAGGGAAAGCGCTGCGGCTGGGGATATCGTCGGCGATGTGGCCTCTGTTTGGTCAGGTGTGGCCCATGGGCAAAATTTTGGCGCAGGTGATGGCGCAGGAAAACCTCGACGGGCGGCGCGTGCTAGAGGTGGGCTGCGGTCTGGCCTTGCCGAGCATTGTGGTTAAGCGACTGGGCGGCGACATTACGGCCAGCGATTACCATCCGCTGGCTCAGGCGTTTTTGCTGGAGAATACTATCCTCAATGCCCTATCGCCCATTCCCTTTAGCCCTGGGAATTGGGACGTTGAGGATACGGCGCTGGGAAAGTTTGATTTGATTGTAGGCAGCGATATTCTGTACGAGCGGCGTCACGTCGAGCAGACGTCCCTATTTATTGACCAGCACTGCGATCGCAGCGGTGAGGTGATCGTGGTCGACCCCGGGCGCGGCTCCCACCGAGCGTTTGCTAGAGCTATGGAGGGGCTGGGCTATAGCCACTCGTGGACGGACTTAGGGGATTACCCTTGTGAGGGTGTTAGACCCAAGGGGTTTATTTTGAGGTTTGCCCACGAGAGATAACGCAATAGAGATAACGCGATGTGGTGTGGTGGTCTTTTTAAGAGGTTGCCCCCGTCATGAAAGACCTAGAGCAAACGCTCCGTGACCAGCGCCATGGCAGAGATCTAGAGCCGCGACGCCGCTGGTATTCGCTTTCGGCACAGGCCTACAGCCAGGCACGACCCGCTATCCGCAGGGCTTATCGACCAGGTTGTCGATATCGCTCAGCTTTCTGGTGACTCCAGCATTTTGGAAATTGGCTGTGGACCTGCGATCGCTACCCCAGCTTTTGCTCGCCTCGGCTGCGCCATGCACTGGATTCCGCCAGAGGTGGCTCCAAGTCAGCGCGCTCTCAAGCCCGGTGGGAGGAGGTCGAGCTGTCCTACGTCTCGGCTTTTCACGTTGCTCGGCACAGATAGCTGCTCGCCCTACTTGTCCCTTCCCGTGCACAGACAGCAGTTTCTCCGCGCGATCGCCTTAGCTCACGTTTTTTTCGAGGCCCTTATGACGCCATCAACAGATGCCCGGCCCCCAAATAACGAGGCGCGCGCCGTGGTGGAATGGTATTGGGAGGATACCGACGCCTCGACGGGCGAGATTTCTAGGGCAGAGGACGCGATCGCCGTCGATGTTGCGGATGGGCGCGTTCGGCGCTGGCGCGAGTACATCGACACAGAATCTTTGGCCGGAGCGCAAGACTAAATTTAAGGTTCAGTTAAAGCTTATGACAGAAACATGTCCCGTTCAGGACAGTCTCAGACTCAACCGGTTTACTAAGACCTGTAGGCGATCGCGCTTCGAGAAATCCACCCATCCTAGAATCATATGAAACTTACTTACCTCACCGCTCTAGTTATCTCTTCTGCGCTCTCGCTTGGTGCAGTGGCTGTTGTTGCTGATGTCCAGCCGGTTCAAGCCAATCCCTGCGCGGCTAATCCCTGCGCTTCAGCTAACCCCTGCGCCGCCAAACCCTGCGCAGCAAACCCTTGAGCGACCAAACATACAGCGTCGTTAAACCCCTGCGCACACAAAACCAGAGCCGCCGCCCAATTTACAGCAGCCCCAAGACAGTCCTTCAAAGCCTTCGACGACAACAACATCT
>JBHJHD010000023.1:0-18380 GCA_050331115.1 Elainellaceae cyanobacterium | reverse complement strand
TTTTTCTTTTATATTTTTTTTTTTTTTTTTTGTTTTTTGTTGGGGTTGGGGGGGGGCGCCCCCCCCCCCACTACCCAAATCTGCACCTCATGCGATTGGGAATCGCTACAGTAGCGAAGGTAGATGACTGAAAACTTATTGATTTCCATGACCCTGCGGCCAGTGCCATCAATAAGCTAACAAGCATTGTTCGACTTTATTCAAGGGTTGGCAATAGATGCTTTAGCGCTAGCGAGTTTTACTTAGGCATTGACACCTCTAGCTTAAAAAAGACCTGAAAAGAAAAAATGCGATCGTCCTTGCCTTAACGATCCATTGCCGCTACGCTCATCTGCTATGAGCTGTGACCCGATGCAGCTTGCCCATCGCCCAAAAATCTGGTCGTGCGATGACGAGTGTTGTAGTCACCAACGCCCGCCATCTGACCCTTTGACAGGATATAGCTGTCTCCGGTCTGCATTCATTGTATTTCAGCGGCTGCAGCCACCTTAGACACGCCCAACAAGAGATGATCTCATCTTTGGGTTTTGTGCGACACGAAGTCGCGTTGATGGCTGTTGTGCCAAACGAGAGTTGAGGACACAGCCTAATGTACTGCCATTAGTCTCCTAGCCGTCGGCCCCAACGGCGTTCACATCACCCGTAACCAAGGGCAAATCCTCTGCTACCTAATGCGGCTGCGGTCCTTCGACCTGCCTACTGGCTAATCACGCCGAGGCTCCGAGAACCGTAACCCTTGGAGCCTCACCATTTCGCCTAAACTAGACTTAAGCTCCAGCAAACCGCCTCATGCTCTGGCACCAGCGCCATGACTCTCTCGCCCCCCTCCCCAATCCAAACCGATGCCTGGCTAAAAGCCACCTGGCAAACCTTCACCAACATACTCAATCAGCCCCAATACGAGGACAGTAGAGCATACTTCGACAATGGCTACATGAGGATTGAAATGGCTCCACTGGGTGCAGGACACGGACGACAGAACACCGTCATCTCCCAGCTCGTCAGCCTGTTTGGCATGGTGCACAACCTGCGAATCGTCGGATTCACCAACTGCAGCTTCCGCAAAGTAGGGCTAGAATGCCAGCCAGACCTGGCCTTCTACATTGGTCCCAATTTCCAACTGCCGCCCCAGGACAACACCCCCATCGACGTCACCCGCTTTGGCCCACCCACGCTAGCTATCGAAATTGGCGCCAGCTCCTTCGGAGACGACCTCGGCAGCAAGCGCCTGCTCTACGAACGGCTAGGCATCGCGGAATACTGGGTCGTGAACGTTGCGGAGCGGGACGTCATCGCCTTTGCGGTAAACAAGAACCGCAGCGGCGAGATCCACACCTCCAGCGTGCTGCCTAGCCTAGACCTGACCTTAGTAAAAGACGCCCTGCAGCGCTCCCAGACTGACGACGACAGCACCCATGCGCTGGCTCATGCAGGCCCTTCAATAACCCTCTCAGCAGTAGACCAAAGCCGCTACCCACAATAGCTCAGCAGCGATCGCACTTCATTGAGCTTCATTGTCAATGTCTCGATTGTCAATATCTTGATCAGTACTTATACCCTCTCCCACTATACGGTTGTCGAAGTAGCTCAGACTGAGCGAATCGAGTATGATAGTAGACTGACTTAAGCGAAAGATTTAGCAAACAGGTTCAGCAGATGGCACAACGCGTTCAAGTGGTCCTGCAAGAGGACATTCGTAAACTGGGGCAACATGGCGACTTAGTTGAAGTGGCTCCCGGCTACGCCCGCAACTATCTTTTCCCCAAGGGGCTAGCCGTGCGCGTTACCCCCGGCATCCTCAAACAGGTGGAGCGCCGCCGGGAAGAGGAGCGGCAGCGTCTCATTGAAGAAAAGGCGCAGGCAGAATCCCAAAAGACTGCGCTGGAAACCGTGGGCCGCTTCATGGTGAAGAAGCAGGTGGGCGAAGGCGAAGCCATCTTTGGTACGGTCACTGACCGCGAGGTCGCCGATGCGATTCAAGAGAGCACCAGCCAAGAAATCGATCGCCACGTGATCACGGTGCCGGATATCAACAAGCTGGGCTTCTACAACGCCACCATCAAGCTTCACCCCGAGGTGACGGCGACGGTGGAAATTCACGTCGCGGCTCTGTAGCGTTGAAATCCCCCCGCTTTCGGCACCCCCCTTGTTCAAGGGGGACTGGGGGAATCCCAAGCTGCACAGCAAAAGTTCTATTTGCTGTAGACTTTGTCACTGCAGCTCCAAGCACACTGCTATGCCCTAAGGGCAGTTCAAGTGTACTAAGATAAGGCATCCTTCACGGTGAGCCAATGGTCAGCGAGCCCGTTTTTGAGTCCTACAGCGATCGCCTCCCGCCCCAGAATATCGATGCGGAGGAGACGATTTTGGGGGGCATTCTGCTGGACCCAGAGGCGCTGGGTCGCATCATTGACACCCTGCGGCCCGAAACGTTCTACATCAGTGCCCACCAGGAGATCTACCGGGCGGCGCTGGCGCTGTTTGCCCAGGGCCAGCCCACCGACCTGATGCGGGTGGCCACCTGGCTGCGGGACAACGGCGTGTTGGAGAAGGTGGGGGGACAGGGGCGGCTGATTCAGCTGGTGGACCGCACCGTGAGCGCGGTGAACATCGACCAGTATGCTCAGCTCGTCAACGACAAGGCCCTGCGGCGGCGGCTGATTCAAACCGGGCATGAGATTGCCCAGATGGGCTACGACACCCGGTCTTCGCTGGAGACGGTGGTGGATCAGGCGGAGCAACAGCTGTTCGCCGTCACCCAAGACCGACCGACCCAGGGCCTTTCCCCCACCTCTGAAATTCTGATTTCCACCTTTGCCGATATCGAGAATCGTGCCGAGGGGCTGGTGCTGCCGGGAATTCCCTCGGGCTTCTATGACCTGGACGCCATGACCCAGGGCTTTCAGCGATCGGATTTGATTATCGCGGCGGGGCGGCCCTCTATGGGTAAATGCCTGAGCGCCGATGCTGAAATTGTTGTCGCTGACGGCAGCATCAAAACGATTGAGGAAATTTACGCCGAACAGGACGCCTCTCTCCTGACCTTAGGCACCGACTGGCGGCTAACGCTGACTCAGCCGAGTGTCTACGTAGACGATGGTCTGAAGCCGGTCCTTCGCGTTAAGACAAGCACCGGTAGAACCATCGAAACGACGCTATCCCACCCGTTTCTCACAATTCGGGGATGGCAGCCTTTGGAAGCGCTACAGGTGGGTCAAAAGATTGCGGTTCCCCGATGCCTGCCCGTCTTCGGAAGTCAGTCGATGCCCGAATATCGGGTAAAACTGCTGGGTTATTTCATCGGTGACGGTTCGCTAACGAGAACATCACCAGGCTTTACCAACGAAAATCCAGCAATTCAGAGCGAGTTCATAGAATCGACCCTATCGTTCCCTGGGGTAATGATCCGGCGCGAAGATTACGATGGAATGCGGACGCCATCGTTTTTTGTGGTCTCTGATAACCAAAAAGTTCAAACCTGCCGAACCGCATTTGCCGAAAGGCTGAGAGATGTCCTGCAAGCCTCGGGAAAGACAGCGCATTGGCTGGCTCAGCAGCTCGGTGTCTCACCATCCCTAGTTTGTCAGTGGCAAAAAGGGATTTGTGCGCCTGACGTAACCCCTTTTCAGAAATTATGCGAGCTTCTAGATGTTACCCCAGACCATCTAGCGCCCGATGGACTGTCCACAATTCGCTGGATGAGCCAAAATGCGCTAACGCTGTGGCTGCAGGAGCATCATCTGTGGGGAACGTCAGCTCATGAAAAGACGGTTCCGGCTTGCGTATTCAGACTACCAAAACCCCAGCTCGCGATTTTTCTCAACCGCCTTTTTGCCACCGACGGCTGGGCCAGCGTTCTAGCAAGCGGTCAGGTTCAGCTTGGGTTTGCAACAGTTTGTGGGCAACTTGCGCGACAGGTACAGCACTTGCTCCTCCGCTTTGGCATTATTGCCCGCCTGAAGTCGCGCTTGGTGAAATACCAAGGCAATCGCCGTCCCGCTTACCAGTTAGACATCACAGACGCACCCTCAATCAAAACGTTTATTGACGAGATTGGCATTTTTGGCAAAGAAGCGACTTTAGAAAAAGCCAAAGGAGCTTTGGTCAATCGACGCTATCAGACCAACCGAGACCTGATTCCCGTTGAGATCTGGGCTGACTTGGAGCAGGCTAAAGGCCAGCAGACTTGGAAGTCTCTTGCAGTTCAGGCCGGATTAAAGGGAGCGAGTAATATTCACGTCGGCAAGCGGGCGCTGAGTCGCGATCGCCTTTTCGCGCTGGCGACAGCGTCAGAGAATGAGGCGCTTCAGCGTATTGCGACCAGCGATGTTTACTGGGATGAAATTGTGGCGATTGAACCTGTTGGCATCAAGCAGGTTTATGACCTCACCATTCCAGAAACCCACAACTTCGTCGCTAACGACATTTGCGTTCACAACACCAGCTTCGTGCTCAACATCGCCCGCAACATCGCTGGCGGCAAGCCCAAGCTGCCGATCGCCGTCTTTAGCCTAGAAATGTCTAAAGAGCAGCTAGTCTACCGCCTGCTCTCCAGCGAGGCCCGCGTCGAGAGCGGTCGCCTGCGGGGCGGACGCGTGGGGCAGCAGGAGTGGGGGCCGCTGGGCAACGCCATCAATACCCTATCGGAGCTGCCCATCTTCATCGACGACACGGCGGGTATTTCGGTGACCGAGATGCGCTCTAAGGCGCGGCGGCTGCAGGCAGAGCAGGGCGGGGCGCTGGGCCTAGTGCTGATCGACTACCTGCAGCTAATGGAGGGCACCGGCAGCGATAACCGGGTGCAGGAGCTGTCTAAGGTAACGCGATCGCTCAAGGCTTTGGCGCGGGAGCTGAGCGTGCCGATTATTGCCCTATCGCAGCTGAGCCGGGGGGTGGAGTCGCGGACGAACAAGCGACCGATGATGTCTGACCTGCGGGAGTGCGTCACCGGAGACACGCTGGTATGGCTAGCGGACGGTAGACGTGTTCCTATTGCGGAACTCGTTGGCCAGACCCCTGCGATAGTTAGCATGGATAAGCGCGGACGGTTGGTGAAGGCCCAAGCGGATTTGGTTTGGGAGGTGGGGACAAAGCCTGTCTACAAGCTGGTCACTGCGAGTGGTCGAGGGATCAAAGCAACCGGAAAGCATCGACTCTATACCTTTGATGGCTGGCGACGGCTGCAAGATCTCGAAGTGGGCGATCGCCTTGCAGCAGCTAACCATATGCCAATAATGGAGAAGCCTGCAGAGCGATGGCCCGACTCTAGAGTTGCTCTGCTAGCTCATTTGATTGGTGATGGAAGCTATATCTCGCATCAGCCCCTGCGGTATACAACGGCTTCTGAAGAAAATAGTCAGGTCGTTAGGTCAGCTGCTGAAGAATTTGGCTGCACAGTCAATCGGCACGTCGGTAAAGGCAATTGGCATCAGCTCGTAATTTCGGGTAACGGCAATCGCTGGCACCCTGCGGGCGTCAATCTCTGGCTTAGAGAGCTTGGAATTTTTAATCAGCGCTCTGCAGAAAAGTGCGTACCGAATGAAGTTTTTCGATTGCCTACCGACCAAATCGCCCTCTTCCTCTGCCACCTCTGGGCAACGGATGGATGTATTAGCGGTTATCACCATCCAAACGGTCGTAAATATAAGGCTAGTATTTTTCTTTCTACTATAAGCGAAGGTCTTGCTCGCGATGTCGTAGCCCTATTACTGCGCTTAGACATCGCTAGTCAGATGCAGTGGGCAAAAGCACAATGCTATACAGTTCACATCTACGGAAAAACTCAGCAGCTCAAGTTTTTAGACCGCGTGGGCGCATTTGGTCCTCGAATTGTACCTGCCGAAGAGGCTAGGACAGAACTTCTACGTCGAGGGAAGTCGAATCCTAACAGAGACACTCTTCCAAACGAAGTCCTTGATATTGTCAAGCAGCAGATGAAGGCCCAAGGAATTTCTCAGCGCCGTATGGCTACACTGAGAGGCACTTCTTATGGCGGCTCATCGCACTTTAAATTTGCACCTACCCGAGAGACAGTGCTCAGCTATGCTGAGATCCTTGAAAGCGCTGAGTTAAAAGAGATCGCAAAATCTGACCTGTTCTGGGACGAGATCATATCGATTGAACCACTTGGAGAGGAGGTCGTCTACGACCTGACCGTTCCCGGCCCATCTTCCTGGATGGCAGACGGCATCGTCTCACATAACTCGGGATCTATTGAGCAGGATGCAGATTTGGTGCTCATGCTGTACCGCGATGAGTACTACAATCCTGACAGCCCCGATCGCGGTATTGCCGAGCTGATTATCACCAAGCACCGCAACGGCCCCGTGGGAACGGTGAAGCTGCTGTTTGAGCAGCAGTATACCCGCTTCCGCAACTTGGCTAAGCCCCACGGGGCAGAGTAGAGGGCGATCGCTACACAACCTAAAAGGAGTGCAAATATGAGACTTGAACGCTGGTTCGCGAAGAGGTTAGCCCTGTTCAGGTCTTATCAGCTGCGCCCGCGCACGAATAGCGGGCGAGCAGACAGCGCAGTTCCAAGCGCGATCGCCCCAAAGCGCCAACGTCCCAAAGCCCGCTTCGCGTCAGCGCTCTGCCTCATCGCCCTACTCCTCACCCTCACCGGCTGCGCCATTCCCCGCGTCAGCGCCCAAGACCGGCTCTTTCTGCCCGTCTCCGTCGAGTTCCTAGACGAATATCGCATCCCACCACAAAACTTTCAGGGCACCCCTGTACGAGGACTCTCAGCTTTAAACTACGACCGAGACCGCGATCGCCTCTACCTACTCTCCGACGACCGAGGGGAGCGGGCACCGGCTCGGTTTTACACCGCCAATCTGCAGCTTTCGCCCGAACCGCCCAGCATCACCAGCGTCGACATTGAAGCGGTCACCACCTTAAAAGACGAAGCCGGCGCGCCGTTCGCCCCCGGCAGCCTCGACCCAGAAGCGCTAGCCCTCTCCCCGCGAGATACGCTGCTCATTGCTAGCGAAGGCGTTAGCCGCGACGGCATCCCCCCGTTTATTGACGAGTTTGACCTCAGCGGTCAGCGGGTGGGGCAGTTGCCCATCCCAGAGCGCTACATTTCCAACGCGTATATTGCCCAGACCAGCACCACCAGCCCCGAACCAGCCGAAGACGTGACGCCCCAAGGCGTGCAGGACAACCGGGGATTTGAGGCCCTTACCGTCGTCACCGAGCGTATGGGAGCAGGCCTGATGGAGCCGTTTCGCGTATTTGCGGCCGTTGAAGAGCCGCTCGCGCAGGATGTCCAGAGCGCCGCCCAGGAGGCAAACAACCCAGAGGAGCCGGCAAGGGGAAGGCTGCTGCACTATCTGGTAGGAGAAGACCAGACGCTCTTAATTGCTGAGCACCTCTATCCGATTGAACCCAAGCCCTTTGGGGCCTTCAACAACGGTTTGGTAGAGCTGCTGCCATTAGACCCCGGCCATTTCCTCAGTCTAGAGCGATCGTTTGGGCTGGGCGGCAGCGGCGTCAAGCTGTTTCAAATCGCGACGGGCGGCGCTACAGATACTTCCGGCATTGCGCGGTTCTCTGCCTCCGTAAATTCGATTCAGCCGATTCGCAAGCAGCTGGTGCTGGACCTAACGGAGCTGGGGATTGAGCTGGATAATATCGAGGGCATGAGCTTTGGGCCGCGTCTGGCCAACGGCAGCCGCAGTCTATTGATGATTAGTGACGACAATTTTAGCGATGACCAGTTTACCCAGCTGCTGTTGTTTCGCGTTGGGAGCTAACGCGCCCTAGCAGAGTTGCTTCTGGCTACGGACGTATAGCCCTAGAAACCAATGCGATCGCACGGCTAGCCCCATGCTCTTTTTCCAATAAGCAGAGCTCGTGCTCAACTTCTAGTGACCAGAACTGTTGCAGGTTGGGCCGCCATTGCAATGCCCTCGTTGCCTCAAGACGACGGCAGCAACTTGGGGCTACCCATTCCGCCTCTCCCGCAGCTTTAGCATAATCTCCGCGTGTACCGTCTGGGTAATCGGATAAAAGTAGGCCGCCACCAGCCCCCCACAGAGGATCAGCGCCGACACCGGCCCGATCGCTAGCCGAATTACCAGCAGCGCCGTCTGGGGCTGCACCGCGCTGGCCTCACCGGCCATCGTCTCCACATAGCCTGCCCACTCTAGGGCCTGACCCACGATAAACAGTCCCGCCGCCAAACCCACCTTCTGCAGCATGACCATAAAGGCGTAGAATGCCCCCTCTCGCCGATGGCCCGTATTCAGCTCGTCTAGCTCGATGACGTCGGGCAGCATGGACCAAGGCACCAGGTAGGCCGTCGAGACGCCGAACCCTGCCATCACGCCCAGCGTGAACAACAGCCCCACCTGCCCTGGCTGCAGAAAGAAAAACCCGAATTGGGCCACGACCCACAGCCCGCTACCCACAAAGTAGACGAACCGCTTGCCCATCCGCTGGCTCACCCGGCTCCACACAAACAGCATCAGCAGCGCCGTCCCCTGCACCACGATCGCAAACTGTGTGAATCGGCTCGCCGGCAGCAGCATCCAGCTCACCACAAAGTACTGCATAACGACCGCCGTCAGCTGGGCGGCGAGCCAGGAGCAGAGGTAGATGCCCATTACCAGTAAAAAAGGGCGGTTAGAAAACACGACTCTCAGCTGCTTCAGCATCGGCATTCGAGGCGGCACGGCGCGCTTTTGACGCTGTCTCTCAGCCGCCATAGCGCGCGGATAGGTGCCCAAAATGCACAGCGCCGCCGCGAGGAGGCACAGCACCCCACCTATTAGACCCAGAGCGCGATACCGAGTCGCCACATCATCGATGGCGCCAAACAGGAGTGCTCCCAGGGCGATCGCCAAAATGCTGCTGCCGATGGAGAAGGCAAAGCGAAAGCTGTTGAGCCGCGTGCGTTCGTTGTAGTCCTGGGCCAGGTCGGGAGTGAGGGCGACGTAGGGCAGATACACGGCCGTGAGGGCAGTCTTGTAGACGATGCCAACGATGCCATAGTAGGCGAACATCACCCAGGGGTTAGACGAGGGGATGAGCCACAGCAGGGCAAAGGAGAGGCCGAAGGGAAGCGCTCCCAGCGCAATCCAGGGATAGCGGCGGCCCCAGCGCGACCGGGTGCGATCGCTCAATAGGCCCACTAGCGGGTCGCTGATGGCGTCGCTGATTTGCCCGAGCATGAGCACGCTGCCCGCTAGGGCCGCCGACAGTCCGGCCACGTCCGTGAGGAAGAACAAAAAGAAGAAGACCAGCATGCTGCCGGTGGCGGAGCTGCCCACGCCCCCTGCGCCGTAGGCCAGTTTGGTCCAAACGCTGAGACGGGGCGGGGGCTGATGGGGTGGAGCTTCCATAGGGTGACGGTGACGGGGTAGAGGCGGTCCGGTATAGCGCCAGGGTCAGTATTGGCCCACAGCAGCATTTGTCTACCATAGAGTAGTTGCTCCAATTCAGGCTATTACTACGCTATGACGCTATAGATCACGGCGCTGCCAATTGCGGCGCTGCTAATTGCGGCGCTGCTAGCTATGGCGCTGAGGCTAGCGATCGCCGCCGGTGGGCCAGCTCAACGCCAAGCTGCAGCGCCGCCTTAAAGCTCGTCGCATCGGCAATGCCGCGCCCCGCGATATTAAAGGCGGTGCCGTGGTCGGGGGAGGTGCGCACAAAGGGCAGGCCGATGGTGGTGTTCACGGCCCGGTCGAAGGCCATCAGCTTCACGGGAATTAGCCCCTGGTCGTGGTAGAGGGCCAGGTAGCCGTCGTGGGGGGCGGGCTTGCCGGCGCCGTACCAGGCCTGCCCCGGGTCCACCCACATCGTATCGGGCGGGATCGGTCCCTGGAGTTGAACTTCTGCTCGGCTGCCGTTGATGTCTTCAATCCAGGGCGCAATCCAGTCCCGCTCTTCTAGGCCGAGCTGCCCAGCCTCACCGCTGTGGGGATTGAGCCCCGCCACCGCAATCCGCGGCTTGGAGATGCCGAAGTCCTGCTGCAGGCAGTCTACAAGCAGCTCAAGCTTCCAGGTCAGCAGCTCGGGCGTCAGGGTATGGGGGACCTGCCGTAGGGGAATGTGGGTGGTTGCCAGCAGGGTGCGCAGGGTCCAGCCGGTGTGGGGCGATCGCGCTACAAACAGCATCCCTACCCGGTCGCGGCCGGCCCGCTCCGCGAGCAGCTCGGTTTGACCCGGATAGACATGGCCCGCCGCCGCCCAGGCCGACTTGGCGATGGGCGCGGTCACCACCCCCTGAAAGCGTCCAGCAATGGTTCCATCCAGCGCCGCCTGCAGGAACTGAAAGCTGGCTTCGCCGCTGGCGGCAGTGCCCTGACCCGTGGTGATTTGGGAGGTGAGCTGAGGCGATAGGTCGACCTCTAGCACCGGTAAAGATGCCGGGTCGGCGATGCCTTGGGGCGATCGCCCGGCCGAAAGCAGGGCTGAGCGAATCTGCTCGTAGGTGCGGTGCAGCAGGGGGCGATCGCCCACCAGGGTGATGTAGTCTTGCAGCGGCTGGATCTCTGAGTCAGCGAGGGCTTTGAGCACGACTTCAGCGCCAATTCCGGCAGGGTCGCCTAGCGGGATAGCAATCTGGGGTTTGAGCGATGGCGACATGGTTCAACTCAATGTGTCACGAACTGCTCTAGAATACGGTATGCAGATAGATGTCAAAGTTTTTTGGATATTATGGGTAGCGAAATTTTTAACGCCGCGATTTTGTCTTCCACGCTTATTTTAGTTGGGCTCGCCCTGGGCTTCTTGCTGCTGCGTCTCCAGGGCGGCGAGGAGTAGGGCTACGGCGTCCTGTCTATTCCTCCCATAAGCGACCGTCCGTTTTTCGACCCAGCGCGCGCTGGAGCAAAAGCCTACAGCTCATTTGTTTTAGCCGCCATGATGAAGTCGTTCTGATGCAGGCCATCGATGGCGTGGGTCCACCAAGTGACCGTAACCTTGCCCCATTCGGTGAGCAGCGCCGGATGGTGGCCCTCTTCCTCGGCCATTTCGCCTACGCGCTGGGTAAAGTCGAGCGCCGACTTAAAGTCTGAAAACTTAAACACCCGCTCTAGCCGATCTTCTCCGTCCACCTCGATCATCTTCCAGTCTGGAATTTGCGGCTTAAGCTGAGCGATCTCATCGTCTGAAATTTTGTCAACCGCACCTTCGCAAGGGGTGCATTTTTGCCGATTAAGCGTCATAGCTATCCGAAATTTGGTCGGTACAGAAAACATAATCCTGTATGTGTGGTTGGCAGTACATCTATCGGTAGTGCTAAATAAACCACAACGCGTTGTGGCGGCAGCTCAAATTCAACACCTAGTTCAGAAAGCGATGGGCTGAGCTCATACATGAAATGATGCGCTTCTGAGTTCCCGCTATGGCTTAACTAGAATGTAAAGATAGGCTTTATATCTAACAGGTAGATGAAATGATTGAATCTATCGTACTGGGAGATGAACAAGAGATAAAACAATTGCTCAGTCAGCTGTTTGTAGGGAATGATTCAAACCTGCCTGGTCCATTCAACGTCGATGCACCAGTTAAGAAACTGCTGTTTGACTGGGATCAGTCGGGTTCCAGTTCTATTAGCTGGTGATCTACTCTCCGCAATTGTCCAGGCTGCCAAGATAGTCGGCGATGAAGGCTTCTACCTGAAAGGCCATCTTCCAGAAAATGATGATGTAGTAGCCTGGTATGTTCCTTTTTCTAATATAAGCGAGTATGAAAGTGCAGGTCAAGGCACAAGCCCTCGTCTGTCAACTGCCACAGCTTTTGAGCATACGTTGATATCGCCAAGCGGCAAATGGGCAATCGTGACTTCTCACGAAGACCACATGCTTTTAGCGAGTAATCAGGAATTTACAGAGGCATTTGAGCCTCTTGTTTCTGGACTAGAAAACCAAATTTTTACCTTTCTTGAAAATTGGCGCGGCATAAGGTAATAATGCATGGTGTCGGTGAGACGTTGGCTCCCAAGCCTGTTGAAGCAAATTTATGGAGAAGATCGAGGAAATGAACTGTTACTGAACTACAATCTTTTGGATGATTAGAGCCTGGACATTTGGGAGATTGTCAAAAGCTGTGTAGAAGCCATCTATGCCGCCATAGCTAGTACTTTTTCTACGACTATAACGAATCCTTACCTGTTTAAGACTGCCCATCTATCTAACGTATGTGATGGCCTCAAAACTTCGTCGAGGTATGACTTTAGCCGTTTACGGCCCGAGGCTTAGGCAGATCTTTCCCAAAAGCGGACGGGCATCCCCCCTCGATATAAGTCTCCCCTGATATAGATTGTGCAAAAGGCCGAAAAAGACTACGCTACGGGCACGTGCTCGGTGAGCAATGGTCTGCATGGTATTACTGATATGACTTCTAGACGTCCTGCGGCATCTCGCCGCCCTTCCCCCCGCCGCTCGTTTCAGGCTAGGCCGCTTCCCCACCGAAGCGCGACCCGGGCGACGCCTGAGGGTGCTGCTGCTCGCCAGGCTCCTGGTGATGAGATGAGCTGCCCTTGCTGCGGCACCGACGCTCATCTGCAGTCGCTAGGTCAGCGCTACGGTAAGCGATCGCTGCCAAGCTACGGCGATTTGGTGAATGACTGGCTAGGGCGCAGCCCCAAAACGCGCCGAGGTGAACGGCTTACTGCGCCACCCCGAGACCCGGTTGGATTGGGATGCGTGGCCTTAGGCGGCATGGTGGGCGCGGCGGCAGTTGGCACTAGCCTGCCCGTGCTGGGCGTTGCTGCGGGAGTGACGGCCTACGCAAGACACCGGGTGATGAAGCGCTACAGCAAGGTCTACGCGCCGGAGTACCGCAAGTGGGCGCGATCGCTCTACTGCGAGCGGTGCGATCTGGTATTTCGGCCCGAGGATGAGCGATAGGCGGTCGTTTAGGTAGCTCGGCCGAGGGTCACCGCCCAGTTGGGCTATCGTATCGGAGAATTTTCGAAAGCGCCCGGCGCTACTAGAGCTAAAGACCACAAAAAGCCCGCAGCTTGTGAGACGCTGCGGGCTTTTGTCTAAATCACTGGCGCTGCTGTAGACAGCTAGGCCAGCGCAATAGCGATTAAGCTACTGGCTCGGGCTCAGTTGGGAATACAGACGCGAAGCTATCTTCCGTCAGATCCGTGTTGTTAATCACCACGGCCAGTATCTCGCTGCCCACAGAAATGGTGGTGTCGCTACCATCGATGCTGAGTTCAATATTTTCAAACTCGACCTCGCCCAGCTGAATCACATCGTTACCCTGAGCACCGAAGCGGAAGATAGTGTCAGTACCTTCACCTACCGCTAGGGAAACGACATCACTGCCAGCGCCGGTGCGAATGATGTCGTCGCCGATACCGCCAATTAGCAGATCGTCGCCGCCGTCAGCCCGGAGGGTATCGTTACCGGTGTCACCGATCAGTACATCGTTGCCCCGCCCGCCCAAGATTAGGTCGTCGCCAGAGCCGCCGCTGATGAAGTCGCTGCCTTTTGCGCCGCGCAGCAGGTCATCGCCAGAGCCGCCGTTGATGAAGTCGTTGCCCTTGCCGCCGAGGATATCGTCCTCGCCCGCATTACCAAACAGATCGTCGTCACCCCCGTTACCGCGAATGCGATCGCTGCCAGAACCGCCAATGATGCGATCGTTACCGGCTAGGCCGCGAAGATCGTCGTCATCAGCGCCGCCGTCGATTTCGTCGTCGCCGCGGCCACCAAAGATTAGATCAACGCCCAGGCCGCCGGCAATGATATCAATGCCGTCGTTGCCCCGGATCTGGTCATCGCCGTCACCGCCGTCAAGATTGTCGTCCCCGTTACCCCCAAAGATCAGGTCAATGCCTACACCCCCAAAGATGACATCGTTGCCGTCATTGCCCCGCAGCTGATCGCTACCCGCGCCGCCGTCGATTTCGTCATCGCCAAAGCCAGCGAAGACGATGTCAGCGCCGCCAAAGCCGAAGATGATGTCAACGCCTTCGCTGCCCGTCAGAGTATCGCTGCCATTGGTACCATCAATTTGGTCGAACACGACCGTATCTGAGCGGACTTCGAGGTTTTGAATTCGGGTGTCGTTTTCAGGGGCGGTCTCTTCTGTGCTGAACGGCGTAGTATCGAAGCTTGCGCTGAGGAACTCCGCAAACGCGTCTTGCTCCGTACCGTCAGGCGCAAAAGTTGCCGTACCCGTACGGGGGGCCTCTTCCTCCTGAAATAGGTCGACGCGGTTCTCTCCGAAGACGTCAAAGGGATAGCCGTCACCCCCGTCTGCCAGGAAGTTCAGCGTCACGACGCGAATTTCGCGAGCAGCATCACCAACGACTTCACCGTCTTCTACTAAAATGTCGACGATGCTGCCGTCATCGGCGGTAATCGTAGCGCTTTCAATGCGGCTGCCGGGGGTAACGAGGTTACCGTCGTCGTCAAATTCAATAGCTTGACCATCGGGGTTGAAGCTAAAGGAGACGCCGCCCACCTGCGGGAACTGGCCGGGAGTCGCCCCCTCCTCAGTACCGGCAACGCCGTGCTCCAGAATTTGGCGTAGCTCTTCAGCTGTAAGGGTCAACAGGGTTAGGCCGTTATTGAAGCGCAGGCTATTAGCGATATCGAGCTGGGAAATTTCCCCTTCTTGCTTACCTGAAGCGGGGTTAGCCTCTGTCGGCAGGAGCTCACCGTCATCGCCGACAGAACCAATCGCGTCGCGGATGCCGCCGCCGTTTTTGAGGGAGACCTGAACGGTTGGATCAACTTGCTGAGCGACGAATAGGTTGGCGTCTGCCGTCAGGTTGCCGAGGTTGGTTTCCTCAGTCCGCACTTCAGAGCGACGACCGTCAAGGAAGACAGTCGTATCGCCAAAGATAACGCTGTCTTGCTCCGTCACGATGGCGACGGTCTCGCCCACTAGAGACTGTACAGCAGCGGCGTCAGTGCCCGGCGCAAACGGGTCATTGGCCCCAAAGAGAGCCGTCACCCCAGCTTCGGTGGTGGCAAATGCGCCGCTGACGCTGGGGTCGACGCTTCCAGGAATTACGACGCCGCTGTCGTCAAAGGTAACGACCAGTCGCCCTAGGTAGCTATATTCACCGTCGGTGCTGACAATGAGCACCGGGTTACCGGCCGCGTCAGCGGTTTGAATTGGGTAGTCACCGTCCGGCGTCGCCCCCGGCTGCAGACCGCGAGTGACGTCCTCGCTATCAGCGAGTAGGGTATCAGAACCAGAGGCAACAATCACGTCAACGCCGTTGAGCAGGGTCGCCAGCTCTTGCTCTAAGGCAATCTGCTGTAGGTGAGAGACCAGAACAATTTTGTTAACGCCTTGGGCTACTAGGGCGTCAATTTCAGGCTGCAGAATCCCAGCGAGCACAGTCATGTCGTTTTGGTCAGGGCCAATCACCTCGACATCGCCAGTAGAGGTGATATCTTCAAGGATTTGGGTGGTTGCCCCGACCACGCCAATCTGTTCGACAAGGCCCGTGTTAGGGTCTAGCTCTTCAATGATGGTAGATGGCGCAATTTTGGGAGCGTCAGCACCCGCCAAAGACTCCTCAGGGCCGGTCTCAAAAGCCGTGTTCACCAAGATGTCGCTGGTGAACAGCTCCGCTAGATCTTCCTCTGCAGAGAAGTCTAGGTTTGCGCTCAGGTAGGGGAACTGCGCACCCACCCAGCGATCGTCGGCGAGCTCCTCATCACGAAAGTCAGGAGCAATGATGTCAAAGAAGGTGCTGGTCCCAAAGTCAAACTCGTGGTTGCCTACGGCAGAAGCGTCGAAACCAATCTGGTTCATGATGGAGATATCGACGCGGCCTAGCCCCTCGCGCAGGGAGTCGTAGGCATCGAGATCGCCGTCGCCGTCTACGTCAACGCCACCCGTAAGCCCGAATAGGTCGTTGTAGAAGGCGTTGAACACGCCACCATCGCGGAATGTATCTCGGTCGTTTGCCGCCGCCGAGAAGGGACCGGGCAAATAGTTGTCGCCACCAGAGAGCGTGATGCTGTTGGGAACGGTGGTCTCTAAAAACTCCTCAACCGCCGCAAAATTAGGCGCGCTAGTAATCGCGTCGACGCCGCCTTCTAGATCGGAGGCATGCAGAATCTGTAACTGAAAAGGCATAGCTTATTCCGTGATTGGTCTCGTGAGCTGCAGTTTGAATATTGGTATCCAGTTTTACAAGCTCCCACGGAGACGTTAAGCTCATTCCATGTTTCCGTTAAGGTAAGCTTAAGCTTTAGCCAATTTATTCTAATAAATTTACTTTATATGACCTAGGTTATGATCCAGCCTAAGCCAGCATTTAGTCAGGTTAGGCCAGAATAAAAGCTCAGCGAAAGATAATCTGAGCTCCGCGAGTTGAATTAGACCATTGGGGACATTAGAATCTAGATCGACAGACGCTAGAATACAGACGTTAAAAATTAAGAGATATTACACTCGTCGCCGCAGTGAGCCGAGCAGCAACAGTGAGCCAGGCAGCAACAGTGAGCCAAGCAATGAATGGTTGTTGACGGACATCGGTGGTGCAGTACTGCCGCAGCGGTAGGTCATTAGGGGTAGCTTTTGATTCAATCTGAGACGCTTAATTTACTAGAGTGGCCGCGGCTGTGTCAGCACCTATCGACATTCGCCGCCACCAAACTGGGCGTGATAGCAGCCCAGCATCTAGTGATTCCAGACTCGCCAGCCCAAACGCAGCACCTGCTGGCCCAAACTCGCGAAGTTTATGAGCTAGAGTCACAGCTCACAACGACACTGAAGTTTAGCGGGATTCAGGACATTGGTCCATCGTTAGAGCGGGCCTCGCGGCAGGGCGTGCTCAGCGGGCAGGAGCTGCTCGATATCGCCGCCACCCTCTACGCCACGCGGCAGCTACGCCGCACCATCGATGCCCAAGAGGACGAGGTGCTGCCCACCCTGCAGGCCGTCGTCAGCCAGCTGCGCACCTTTCCTGAGCTAGAACAGGCCGTTCGTCACTGCATTGACGATCGCGCCCAGGTGACCGATCGCGCCAATCCCAAGCTCATGGGCATCCGGGAGCAGCTGCGCGAAACCCGCGATCGCATTCAGCGCACCCTGCAGCGCATTTTGCAGCGCCACAGCGGCGCCATGCAGGAAGCGGTGATCACCCAGCGGGGCGATCGCTTTGTGCTGCCCGTCAAAGCCCCTCAGAAAGACGCGGTTCCCGGCATCGTGCACGACGCCTCCACCAGCGGCATGACCTTATACATAGAGCCCCAGAGCATCGTGCCGCTGGGCAACCAGCTGCGGCAGCTGGTGCGGCGAGAGGAAGCGGAAGAGGAAAAGGTGCGCCGAGTATTGAGCGAGCAGGTGGCGGAAGTGCTAGAGGAGCTAGAAGCGCTGCTGGGCATCGTCACGGTGCTAGACTTGGCCACCGCCCGCGCCCGCTACAGCTACTGGCTGGGGGCCAACTTTCCCCGAATCATCCAGCGTCCTGAATCTGCTGATGAGGGAGAGCGGGTTGTTCTACGGCAGCTTCGCCACCCGCTCTTGGTGTGGCAGGCCCAGCACGAAGCGGGAGCGCCCGTCGTGCCTATCGATGTCACCATCGACCCGCGCACCCGCGTTGTTGCCATCACCGGCCCCAACACCGGCGGTAAAACCGTTACCCTCAA
The DNA here is from genome assembly GCA_050331115.1 of Elainellaceae cyanobacterium. GTDB lineage: Bacteria > Cyanobacteriota > Cyanobacteriia > CAKZMO01 > CAKZMO01 > JBCCAG01. Next base: position 792 of record JBHJHD010000023.1, on the reverse strand, counting down.
GACCCTTGGCCTAGCGGCGCTGATGGCCAAGGTGGGGCTGTTTGTGCCCGCCCGGGAGCCGGTGGAGCTTCCCTGGTTTGATCAGGTGCTGGCAGACATCGGCGATGAGCAGTCCATCGAGCAAAGCCTCTCCACCTTTTCGGGCCACATCCGCCGCATTGGTCGCGTGCTGGAGGCCATGGCGCCCAGCAAATCCCCCGATATCGCCAACGCTCTGGTTCTTCTAGACGAAGTGGGCGCCGGTACCGACCCGTCCGAAGGCAGCGCCCTGGCGATCGCCCTGCTGAAGCACCTGGCGGACCAGGCCAACCTCACCGTGGCCACCACCCATTTCGGGGAGCTTAAGGCGCTCAAATATCAGGACGAGCGTTTTGAAAACGCTTCGGTGGAGTTCAACGATCAGACCCTTTCCCCCACCTACCGACTGCTGTGGGGCATCCCTGGCCGCTCAAATGCGCTCACCATTGCCCAGCGGCTGGGGCTAGACGAGCAGGTGGTGGAGCGAGCCAGAGATCTGGTGGGCGTGGCGGGTACGGAGGACGTGAACGAGGTGATTGCGGGGCTAGAGGCGCAGCGGCGGGAGCAGGAGGAGCGATCCCGTGAGGCCAACGCCCTGCTCAAGCGCGCCGAAACCCTACATGCCGAGCTGGCCCGCAAGGCCCAGTCCCTGCGCGACCGCGAGCAGGCCCTCAAGCAAGAGCAAGACCAGCACAAACAAAGTGGGTTGGGGATGGCCAAAGGCGAGAACCCCACCGACAAACGCCCGCAGCAAAAACTAAAGCCCACACTCGA
>JBHJHD010000022.1:0-12528 GCA_050331115.1 Elainellaceae cyanobacterium | reverse complement strand
CCGGCTTGTGCTTGATCGCCTGCTCATAGCTGGCAATCGCGTCTTCGTTTCGCCCTAGGTCAGACAGGGCAGTGCCGCGATTGAACCAAGCTTCGTGTAAGTTGGGCTTGTGCTTGATGGCCTCCTCATAGCGGGCGATCGCGTCTTCTTTTCGCCCTAGGTCAGACAGTAGCAAACCACTTATATACCATCCTCTAAATTCACTAGGGTAGTCTTCTGTAATCTGCTTGGACAGCTCCAGCGCTTCTGAAGGATTTCCAGACTGATATTGCTGTGCCACCTCAGCGATGCGACTGTCAACATCATTAGTCTCACCACCCTCGCCGACAGTGGAGGAGCGAGATTCAGGCGACCTTTTTAAAGAGGACATCTCTCTATCTTCTGTCTGCCCAGAGTCACCAGCAGCAAGCTGCCGCCGCGCCAGCAGCGCTGCCCCAGTCGCTGCTGCCACAGCACCAAGCTCCCCACTCGCCACCCTCCCCAACCGCTCCAACCGCTGCGCCAGCTCCCCATGCTGCTCCGGCTGCGCCATCCACCGCTCCCGCTGCCGCCCCAGCCAATCCGCCAGCTCATCTGCACTCACCCGCCGAGCAATCAACCACCCCCGCAGCCCTCCCCGGCTCAGCCCCTGCTCCACCGCCTCCAGCAGCTGCATGAAGCAATTCTCATACTCCACATCGCTTAAGGCAGGCCGCTCTGCCGACGTCTCAGGCGTATTTTGCTCAGGCTGCGTAAACAGCCCCTTGACCCATTTCCACAGTTTGGCTAAAACCTTCAGCATGGCACTGGCCCAGACAAGCTCACGCCAAGTTTAACAGAGGTCCCCACAAGGTCTCTGGTACGGCAGCGGATTCTGACAGCGGTTCCAGATTGCCCTCAGTATTGATATGGCTAGCGATATTCAGGCTTCTGGTTCCCCCAGAATTGGGGGTTAGGGGGCCTCCAGGATACTGAACACCGTTACGAAACATTTCGCCAGCGGTATCAGAATTGGGGGCGGAGGGGGCCTCCAGAACGTGTAACTTGGGCACGAAACCTTCGCCAGCGGTCTCAGAAGAAAGAGTGATCTTCAGCAAGCAGTCCTCGATCCCTAGTATGCAGCGATGCACATCGAGCACACAGCCCTCGATCCTTAATGCGCACAAGGCGATCCTCAATACACAGCCCTCGATCCTTAAAGCGCAGCCGCCAACTCTTAGAGCAAAGCCCTCGATCCTTAAAGCACAGCCGCCAACTCTTAGAGCAAAGCTATCGATCCTTAAAGCACAGCCATAACAACTAAGTGCAGAGCAGGCGATCCTTAAGGCAGAGCGTCCCTGCCATAACCAGGGCATGTCGATCTGGAGGATAGCAACATGCCAACCACTCTTGATATGGGTAAAGTAACCGCCACCCTAACCATCACCAACCGCATCGACGAAGCCAACGCCAAACAGGGCCTCATCCCCAAAGATGCCGTTCGCTCCATCACCCTGCAAAACGTCCTCGTCGACACAGGCGCAACCACCCTATGCCTACCCGAAGCGGTCATCGCCGAGCTGGGGCTCGACCTGCTGCGCGAGGTCGCCGTCTCAACCGGCGCTGGGGTGAGCACAGCCCGAGTGTTTCAAGACGCCAAGATTTCCCTTTGCAATCGCGAAGGCACCTTTGAATGCCTGAAGCTACCCGGTGGCCGCGACCCGCTGCTGGGAGTGATTCCGCTGGAGGCGTTAGGCATCGAGCTAGATTTGCAGAATCAGCGGTTGAGGGTGCTGCCGTCGGAGTCTGCAGACACCTATTTGACGATTTATGGGGTGACGCACTGACATCTCCTTACCTGCGTTCGCTATTGGGCAAGGGGAAAGTTAAGTATCGATGGGTGAAAATGATATCAGTAAGTTAATTCCCAACGCCGGCAGTGATGCTGATTTTGAGCGGGTGCAAGAGGACACAGACGGCGATGTATTTGCTTGACACTAACGTTATTAGCGAGTTGCGCAAGCAGAACAAGGCCAACTCTGGCGTTCAGCAGTTCTTTCAAAACGCTATTGAGCAAGCCACCCACCTTTACGTTAGAGATTTAGGGCGTGCTCAGACTCTACGCAGCCTGCCAGCATTGCGCTCCCAAAACACCCCTGCCGAGAACCCCTGAATGGTGGGATCTGCTTCAGCCAAAGCCAGCCGCTTCTCCGCTAGGCAGCAGTACAGCTCATCCTGCTCCACCCCTAGGTAGCGCCGCCCCAGCTTCCTAGCCACGACAGAAGTGGTCCCCGAGCCTAGAAACGGGTCCAGCACCACGTCTCCTGGATTCGAGCTGGCCAGGATTAATTTTGCCAGTAGCTTCTCCGGCTTTTGGGTCGGGTGGTCCGTGTTCTCGGGCATCGACCAAAAGGGCACCGTCAGGTCGGTCCAGAGGTTAGAGGGGTGGGTGAGGCGAAAGTTGCCCTGCTGGGTTTTGTTCCAGTCTTTTGGCGCGCCGTTGTGGGTGTAGGGGGCCAGAACCCGCCGCTTCAGCTTCACCGCCTCCAGGTTGAAGGTATAGTCCCCAGACACCGTGCAAAACCACACGTCCTCCGAAGCGTTCTTCCAGTTGCGGCGCGCGCCTCGGCCCTTCTCCCGCTCCCAGGTGATGCGGTTGCGCACGTGAAAGCGATCGCGAATTACCTGAAACACCGCCGGGGAGGACTGCCAGTCGGAGCAGATGTAAATCGACGCGGTGGGTTTGAGGAGGGGCTCAAGGCCGTCGAAGCAGTCGGCGAGCCAGCCGGCGTAGGTGTCAAGGTCGGTCTTTTTAAAGCGGGTGGCGTTAAAGACCTTGTCGAGGTTGTAGGGCGGGTCTACGATCAGCAGGTCTACGCTCTGGGGCGGCAGGTGTGGGACTGCCTCGAACAGGTCTTGGTGAATGGTGCGGCCCGCGATCGCTTCTAGCGTCACAGGCTGGCTCAGCTTCAGCAGCCGCTGCCCATATTTAGCGCGCTCCCCGGCCTCCAGCGTCAGGGTGCGGTTGCGGGGGGCGCGGGGTTTACCCTCTGCTGACGCCTGGTCTACCAAACTAAAGTCTTCTAGCGCGACACCCTAGAACCTTATCACGGCGCTAATACCCATCACGAGGCAGGTCGCCAGCGCGACGCGGGTAGTCATCCCGAAGCCGGTCATCATCGCGGCGCGGGTGTTCGCCACGGGGGGAGTCATCGCGGGGCTGATATTCGACCTCGGGCTCGCGCCAGCGGCGCTCTAAGCTGCGGCTCACCTCCCGAAACACGTCCCGCCGCACGTAGGGATAGTCTGAAATCCAAAAGCCGCTGTCGGGCAGGTAGGCGTCCGAGATTTTGGCGATGCGGCTTAGGTCAGAGCGGTTAGACACCACAATGACTTCGACCCAGTCGCCCTGACGAATGGCCCGGTGCTCCCGCTCCAGCGGCACCTGCAGCTTGGCGCTGAACCCCGTCTCGTCGCCCAGTTCGAGGTTGAGGCGGCGCTCCCGGTTTTCGATGATCATCAGCTCCCCCTGCCGGTTGACCTTCTCTTCGCTGCCGATGAGCTCCTCGGTAATAAACTTGCCTAGCACCTCACCCCGCAAAAAGCCGGCGAACCCGTAGCGGCGCAGCTCGCGGCTGCGGCGGCGGGCAAAGTAGATAGGGGCCCACAGCCAGTAGGTGCCAGAGACGACGATCGCTAAAAAGGTGAAAAACTGAAAAAATTCAGTTACAAGCTGCTGCAGGGCGGCGGCTCCAAGCAGCCCAGCCAGAGAAAAGAGAACCCGCCGCAGGATGTCGGAGGGGCCACCCCAGCAGTATTTGTACTGCTGAGCGGTCGCCAACGGGGGGATCAGCTCTTCAAACTTTTTTCGGCTCAGCGGAATCAGCATGGTTGAGGCGGCTATGGGCGTCCTTTGAGCCTAACACTGGATACGAGTCACTGGCACTGGTCGAAGGGCTCGCGCACGAAGTAGAGCGCATCGCGCCCCTGCACCTCAATGCCGCCCCGCTCAAAGCTACCCCAGCGGGTCACAATTTTTTGGTCGCCCCGCTGCTCGACTGCAACGGTAAAGCCGTTGCGCAGCTCTCGGTAGCACCCCTCCAGATTCGTAAGCGTCAGATTCAATACCGGCAGATCCAGCGCGTCGGCTCCCTTGTTGGCCACAAAGAAGCCTTCCGCACCGCGCTCCATGAAGACAATCGTGGGGCTGTCGATCGCCCTTAGAATTGTCTCTGTGGTGCTCTGGCCCGACCCCTGCCGCTGCGCCATAATCTGGCGAAATTTGACGCCGGTCGGAATAAAGGGCGAGCTGAGATTGTCTTCGTTGAACACCAGCGGCACGCCGTCCTGCCGCGCCAGAACGTAGGCATCGGCCAGGTAAGCGTCGGTGACCTCGTCGTAGGGGTTGATGGCAAAGGCGTTTAGTTCGGCGATCGTGTCGTGGTTGCGGCCAAAGGTGACGCTGCTGGGGTCGTCGATAGCGTTAGCCGGCAGCGATCGCAAATCGCCTCCAAAGGTGAACGCGGTTTTCATTGAGCCATAGAGAATGAAGTCTGACACGGGCGCAATGGCGTTATAGTCTTCGGCGCTAGTGTCGCCGTCCTGGATCACCTCTAGGTAGCTCCAGGCCATCCCACCGCTCTCTCGGTCAATAAAGTCCATATATTCACTCAGCACCTCGGCGGGGATGTGCTTAGCGGCGTCGAACCGAAAGCCGGCCACCCCCAGGTCTAGCAGCATCTTGAGGTGCGCCTTTTGAATCGCCTTGACGTTGTCGGTGAACTTCAGGTCGGGCAGGCCGCCCAGCCAGCAGTCTAGCTCTGTGGAGCGGTCGCCGTCGCTGTAGTTGATGTCGCAGGGCTTTTGGCCCAAGTTGCTGGGGACGGTGTTGAAATCTGCGGGGGAGAGGTTGGGGTATTTGGTCAGGTCCTCAAAGTCTTCGCCGCCGTCTAGGTTGGCCATGTGGTTGAACACCACGTCGGCAATAATTTTGACGTTGCAGCTCGCCGCCTGGTCGATGAGTTGCCCAAGCTCGGCTTCAGTTCCCAAACCCTCAATCACGCTCAGGTCTAGGGGCTGGTAGCGCTTCCACCACTCGCCGCCAGGGTTTGATTTTTGGGCTGGGGAAATCTGCACGTGGGAGTAGCCCTGGTCGGCCAGCGTACAGACAAACGAGGCGACGTCGCTGTACTGCTGGTTAAAGGCGTGGAAAATAGCCGTTGGCCCAAAGCTCTTTTCAGAACTCGTTTCTGGGGCAGGGCTGCAGCCGAGCGCGAAAAGGCACAAGGCAATGGAGACATATAAAAATTGCTGATTCATAAGCTCTGCTCAAGGTTTCCGCCAGGTCACCCAGCGCACCGCAATACTGCTAATTAGCACCAGCAGCACCAGCATTAACGAAGCTGCCCAGGCGATCGCCTGCTGGTCCGGGAAGGGCGACGTGGCAAAGTTATAGATCATCACCGCTAGAGAGGCCGTCGGCTCCCGTAGCCCCGACGAATAGTAAAAGGAAAACAGCGCCGTAAACAGCAGGGGAGCCGCTTCCCCCGCCGCCCGAGCGATCGCCAGGGAGACCCCCGTAGCGATCGCCGGCAGCGCCGCAGGCAGCACAATTTGCAGCACCGTCTGGTAGCGGGAGGCCCCCACCGCGACAGCCGCCCACCGCACGTCCTTAGGCACAATTTGCAGCGCTTCGTCGGTGGTGCGCACCACAATCGGCACCATCAATACCGACAGGGCAATTCCCCCAGCGATCGCCGAAAACCCTCCAAAATTTAAAACGACAGCGCCGTAGGCAAAAATGCCCGCAATAATCGACGGGACGCCGCTCAACACGTTAGCAGCAAAGCGAACGGCGCGGACTAGGTGGGGGGAGCCAATCTCTGACAGGTAGACGGCGGCCAAAATGCCGACGGGCACGCTGATTAGCGCGGCGATGCCGACGATGATCAGTGTGCCAAGAATGGCGTTAGCAGCTCCGCCTCCTACATCGCCAGCAGCGGGAGGCAGCTGGGTAAACAGCGCCCAGTTGAGTCGGCTGCTGCCCCGCTGCAAGACATAGCCGATCACCGCGACTAGGGGAACCAGCGTGAGCAGTAGACAGAGGGCAAAGCCCAGGGTCGTGAGCTGGTTGAGGGAGCGTCGTCGTCTGAATGAGGGCGACCACAGCCCCTGCTGATGAAGCGGGGGGTTAGCGTACTGAGCGGAGCTTGTCATGGGTTAGGGACTCTCAATAGCGGCGCTTGACGCGCTGGACAATAAGCTCGGCCAAGATGTTAACCACTAGCGTTAGGGCAAACAAAATCAGCGCCGCATACATCAGGGCGCTCACCTGCAGCCCAGAGGCTTCGGCGAACTGGTTGGCCAGCAGCGACGAGATAGTGGTAGCGGGGGCAAAAATCGAGGGGGAGATGCGGTTGGCATTGCCGATTAGCAGGGTGACGGCCATGGTTTCGCCCAGGGCGCGGCCCAGGGCCAGCATAATGCCCCCCGTAATTCCCGAGACGGCGGCCGGAAGCAAAATGCTGGTCAGCGTTTCCCAGCGGGTGGCCCCCACCGCAAAGGCGGCCTGCCGCAGGTCGGGGGGCAGGGCCACCAGCGAATCGCGGGCGATGGCGGTGATGATGGGCAGCACCATGATGGCCAGGACGAGACCGGCAGGCAGCAGCCCCGGCCCGCTGGGGGCACTGCTAAACAGCGGCACCCAGGCGAAGTGATCATATAGCCACTGCTCCACCGGCTTGACCAGGGGAATCAGCACAAACACCCCCCACAGCCCGTAGACCACGCTGGGAATTGCGGCCAGCAGCTCCACTAGAAACACCAGCGTGGCCCGCAGCGCGGGGGGCAAGAAGGCTTCGCTGAGAAAAACGGCGGTGCCGATGCCCACCGGAACGGCCAGGCCTAGGCCAATGGCGGCGCTAGCCAAGGTGCCCACTACCATCGGCAAGACGCCATAAACATCACGGGCGGGGTCCCAGGTGCTGCTGGTCAAAAAGCCCAGCCCAAAGGTTTGCATGGCGGGTAAGGCCCACCAGCCCACGGTGAGGGCAATGGCGAGCAGCAGGGCCGCGATCGCCGCTGCCATTGCCTGGGTGAGGGCGGCAAAGCCGACGTCTATCCAGCGGTTGCGCTGAGTCTGGAGAGCAAAAAGAGGAGGCATCGGCGCTGTGCTTACTGACTGGTTATGAGTGGCGCTGTAGACCCCGCGCTGGGGATCTGTTTAGCGAGTGCGGAGGATCGCGCTAAATCTTGGCTTTACCCCCCTTAAGCTTTGGCGTTAGCCTGCCCGCAGGGCGTAGGGGAGTTAGAGGGTGGCTTACCAGGATGCTAAACACGTGCCGCGCGGAGCGCGAGGTCCACAACATCGCACCGCAGATACCGCCTGACTAGGGCTACATGGTGTCAGACTAAGTTAATTCAAGTTGGAAAATCAACCATGGTGAAATCTTTAGCCGCTCTACCCCGCTGGCTGGCGTTCGGGCTTGCCCTACCGCTCGCCGTGCTCAACGGCTGGGGACTGCTGATTTTGCTAGGCTACTTCGACCCGATCGCTACTCAGGTGGTTACGGCGCTGCTGCTGATGGGTGGCTTTACAGGACTAAATCCGGTTTGGATTTTGGCGTCGCTGTTATTGGGGCCAAGGTCGCTGGACTGCTGGGGCTAATCGCGGCGGTGCCCCTGGCTAGCTCCGTCAAAAGCATTGTCGATACGCTCTACTCTCCGACTTAATCGACCGCATCTGAAATCGAAGCGTCTGCTGAAAGCTCGCTCATGGCTTGAGGGCCGACCCAAGCTGCAGGCCGTATAAATTGGCGTAGATGCCCTGGAGCGCCATGAGCTCACTGTGGGACCCCCGCTCTACGATCGCCCCCTGCTGAATGACCAGCACCTGATCCGCCTGGGTGACCGTGCTCAGGCGATGGGCGATCACAAAGCTGGTGCGACCCTGCAAAAGGGCGGCGATCGCCGCCTGCACCAGCCCTTCCGTGTGGGTGTCGATGCTGCTGGTGGCCTCATCCAGCACCAAAATCCGCGGGTCGATCAGCACTGCTCGGGCAATGCTCACCAGCTGCCGCTGACCTTGGCTGAGGGGCGCGCCCCGCTCCCCCAGACGGGTGCTGTAGCCCTGGGGCAGCAGGGTTATGAAGTCGTGGGCGTTCGCCGCCTGGGCCGCTGCTTCGATGTCGGCCTGGCTGGCGTTGGGTGCGCCGAAGGCGATATTTTCAGCTACGGTGCCGCTAAACAGCAGGTTGTCCTGCAGTACGATGCCGATCTGCCGCCGCAGGCTGGCCTGGGTCACCTGGCGCACATCGATGCCATCAATCTTAACGGCCCCCTCCGAGACGTCGTAGAACCGCAAAATTAAATTGATGATGGTGCTTTTCCCCGCCCCCGTCGGCCCCACCAGGGCAACCATCTCCCCCGGCTGGGCGCAGAGGTTTATATCCTTGAGCACCCGCTGACCGGGGACATAGCCAAACCCCACCTGCTCAAAGCGCACCTCTCCCCGAATGGGCGGCATCTCCGCTGCGTCGGGGGCGTCCTGCAGGGTGGCGGGCTCATCTAGCAGGGCAAAGATGCGGTCTAGACCGGCCAAGGCCGACTGGGCCTGGGTGTAGAACTGGCTGAGGATTTGAATGGGGCGAAAGAACTGCTGCACATAGAGCAAAAAGGCCGTCACCGTGCCCACCGTCATCACCCCGTTCACCGCTAGGTAGCCGCCGTAGGTCATCACGCCAGCGATCGCCAAAGTATTGAGGAAGTCGATGGAGGGCAAGAACGCCGCCGTCACCGCTACGGCCTGCACGTTGGCGCGGCGATTGGCGGCGTTGAGGCTGTCAAACTCCTCAATGTTGAGCTGGGTGCGATTGAACGCCTGAGCCTCTTTCACGCTGCCGATGTCTTCTTCTAGCTTGGCGGATAGGTCGCCGATGGTTTGGCGGGTGACGCGAAACCGACGCCTGGCCCAGCGGGAAAAGAACGCCGTGGTGAAAATCATTAGCGGCACCACCAAGTTGCTCAGCAGCCCGAGCTGTAGGTTGATGGAGAGCATGGCAATGATGATGCCCACCAGGCTGAAGGTCTGGCCCAGCATCTGGGGAATAGTTAGCCCAAAAGCTTGGTTGACGGTATTCACGTCGTTGAGCAGACGGCTCATCAGGTCCCCGGATTCGCTGCGGTCAAAAAAGCTCACCGGCAGGCTCTGCACCTTGTCGAAGATATCTTGCCGGAGCTGCCCCAGCAGCCGCTGCACAATGGACCCCATGCGCCGAATCTGCCCCCGAATAGCCCACAGGCCCAGCAGGTAGATGGCGGTGAGCAGGGCTAGCATCCGCAGCAGGCCCGGCAGGTTGCCTCTGAGGATCAGGTTGTCGATGGACCAGCCGATGAGCAGGGGGCCGACGGCCTGGGTGGTGGCCCCGATGGCGACTAGCAGCAGGGCCACGGGGAGCTCTTGGCGGTAGGGGGCAAAGTACTGCAGAAACCGCCTCAGGGTGGAGCGCTTGGGTTTGGCGGGTGGGGGAGCCGCGAGGGGGAGGGCGGTCATGGGGTAGCAGCAGGGGTTAAGGGGTGTCTGGGTGAGCGAAAAATATCGATGGGATAGAACCTATTCAGAAATTCGACCTACCGATCGCCAATGCTTCACGTCTTGTGGGGTTGTGTTGGGTAAGGTTGACCAGCGCTGACGAATCTGCTCAATCACAGGGGAGCGATCGCCATATCGGATTTCCAGATATCGGATTTCCAGGATTTCGCGAATCTCTTGCTCTACGGTGTGGCCTTTGGCGGCAGCGACGGTTTTGATGCGCTGTATGAGGTCATCCTGTAGGTTGCGAATCGTTAGATTTGGCATAGGTTACAGGTTGAATACTAAATTTACTTCAGCAAAGGCTGCTGGTGCTAAACGTTTCATCATAGCCTTTCCCGCTCAAGTGAGGTACAACTAGGAGACTGATTTATCCTACCGATTAGCAGGGGTGAGCATGAAGCCGTACTCTGTACTCTATAGAAGATCTGCAGAAGATCTGCGCCAGAAGATTCTCACCGTCTACGAGAACGAGCCCATCTCCCAACGACAACTGGCCAAACGCTTCGGCGTCGCCCTTAGCTTTATCGAGAAGCTACTTAAGCAAAGGCGAAAAACCGGCTCTATCGCTCCCAAAGTCCGCACTCAGCAGACGCCTACCAAGCTCAATGCTCAGCGGCTAGCAACCCTAGCGCAATTGGTAGAGGAGAGCAACGATGCCACCTTGGCTGAACTAGCAGACATGCTAGAAGCCGCTACAGGCGTTCGCATCGGGCGCTCTACAGTCGATAGGATGCTCAAGAAGCTCAACGTGACGGTTTAAAAAAACGCTGCACGCCAGTGAGAAGGGAAGCGAGCGGGTTCAGAAGGCCCGCGTGCTGTTCTGGCAGATGGTGCAAGGCATCTTGGCAAAAGAGCTGATCTTCATCGATGAGTCAGGGGTCAATCTAGCGCTCACTCGCCAGCGGGCACGTGCAGCAAAAGGGGAGCGGGCTCACGGCGAGCGACCCCACAAGCGCGGAAAGAACGTCTCGCTCATCGGCGCTCTTGGTCTTGAGGGCATCATCGCTCAAGTGAGTCTGATGGGCTCTACCAATGGACTGACGTTTGAGGCCTTCATCGCTCGCAAACTCGTGCCTAAGCTATGGAAAGGAGCTTGTGTCATCATGGACAACTGCTCTATCGATAAGGGCAAGGAGATTGAGCGGCTCATTGAGCAAGCGGGGGCTCGCCTAATTTACCTGCCGCCCTATTCGCCTGAGTTCTCGCCGATTGAGAACTGTTGGTCCAAGATTAAGGCCATCCTGCGTAAGGTTGGGGCTAGAACTTACCCAGACTTAGCTAAAGCGCTTGAGCAGGCATACAGCGAGGTTTCGCCAGACGATATTCTTGGTTGGTTTACTCATTGCTGCTACTGTACCTCAGCAGACTAGGAAAGGCTATAGTGCCGGCTTCACCCTTGACGAAGTCGCTGATAACGCAAGTATCCAGTAGATATCGCATCAGAATAGCTCCGGCTCAGGGGGCAGAAGAAGTTCGTCACGATAAGACTCAAACGGAGGGAAGTCAGGGATGCCATCATAGGACAAGACAGACTCCGACCACTGAGAAGTGGAAACAGGTGACGTTTGAATTATTTGACGCAAGGCTTGAAGAATCAACGTTTGCAGCGGAATATTAGTTTCTGCTGCTTGGCGGATTAGATCTTGTTCAAGATCAGGTGGTAGATCAATTGTGATTTGCATGAATTCATTCTCCCAGCGACAAAATCACTGCCCGCCTTGGACTGAGAGCCAAAACTGGTACGCCGCCAAATAAATGCAGGGCGTAATGCCCTCTCTATTATGGCCCAGCGCTATATACCCGGTTTTTGCAGGATTTTGTGACCGCAATTTTTGAGACGCCAGTCGCCGTGGCGGCGGCGGGCCATGCCGCAGGCTATGCGCTGAACTTAGCTGCTCATCAGCCCAAAGTCTTTTCTAAACTGGTGATGGTTGCTGCTACCTGGCGAGGACCACTGGCGGTCATGGGAGTGCCGCCAACCGTGCGATCGCGGGTTAAGGAACTAGTGTGTTGGTTGGAGACCGGCCCTGAAGGGCGATCGCCTCTGGTAGGGCAAGCTCTTTACGGCCTCAATACCAGACCTGCTTTTCTCAAGTGGATGTATCGTCGCCATGTCTTTGCGGATGAACAGCGCCTAACGCCGGACTATATTCAGCAGCGCTACGAAAGCACCCAGCAGCCCGGAGCCCGCTATGCCCCAGACTCTTGCGCAAGGTCCAAGACACGCTGACGGAGCTGAGGACTGATGCGAAAACCAGCTTTATTGATCAAGGCATCCATAACCGGTTGAATCTGAATGATGAGGCTTCTTTGTTTAGCAATGAGAAGAACCCCCAGAATCCCGATGATCGGCAGCCCAAGCCGAACAGCTTCTCGTCGCCCTAGTCTTTCATCGATGAGTAGCTCATCAGCTTGTAACTCAAGCGCCAGAGCGACTCTCTTTCAGAGAGGCTACGCCAACGCATTTGCTTCGCCGACATCTAGTCCCCGTTCTTGCTGCAGTCGGTCAGCTAGTTGATTTTCGGTCAGGGATTGAGTCTGAATCCAGCCCAGTGTGGGAATGGCTGAAATGATGGGATTGCTTGCAGCTACAAGTTCGCCAGCAACACCGTCCGGAATTATCACAGTTTGATAGATCGCTTTTAGCAACCAGAGATGATCAATGATGGCAAGATTGGAGAGAGCGGAGGTATCGCTGACGACAATCATAGCCAGCCCTGAGCGCGCAGGTGCTGAACATCCTGCTCAAAGTCTTCCACATCGTAGTGAACACAAATACCGCGATCGCTTAGCATTTTTTGGAGGTCTACGATCTCCATCCCGGCAATTCTGCTGGCGCGGCTCAGGGAAATTCTTTCTTGCTGAAATAGAGCTATGGCGATCTCCCGCAACCAGTCACTCTGGTTAAAGGTTTCGGTTTGGCCAAGACTTTCAGGTAGGTTCAGGATGATTTGCATCGGATTGCCCTCATGCGCTTA
>JBHJHD010000021.1:0-6727 GCA_050331115.1 Elainellaceae cyanobacterium | reverse complement strand
CCCCCCCCCCCCCCACTACCCGTACTCCATCAGCATGGGAAATGCTGTATCCATCAGGACTTGACATGGACAATCATCGCGGCTGGGAAGAAGCGTTAATCGGTATTCAGGAGATCCAATGATGAAGACGCTCGAAGGGGTCAATGATGTGACGTTCCAACCCATTAACCAGGGGTACAACACCGTATTCCGTCCGAATCGGTTGAGCCTCGGATTAGTGGTGCCAATCGAGACCTACGTACAAGGTCCGGTGCCAACCATGGCCCACCACATTGAACGCATTCAGCTCGCGGAACAGCTCGGCTTCTCTGCCGTCTGGCTGCGCGACGTGCCGTTTAACGTGCCCTCCTTTGGCGACGCCGGTCAGACCTATGACCCGTTCGTCTACCTAGGCCTGCTAGCGGGCCAAACTGAGCGCATCGCCCTGGGCGTCGCCAGCATTATTCTGCCGCTGCGTCACCCCGCGCACGTCGCCAAAGCCGCAGCCACTGTTGATGTGCTATCGGGCGGGCGGCTCATCTTGGGCGTCGCTTCAGGCGATCGCCCAGAGGAGTATCCAGCGCTGAATCAACTTTTTGGCGATCGCGGTGCCCGGTTTCGAGAAAGCTTCGACTACATCAGGCGGATGGGTGAGAGCGCACCCGCCTTTGACAGCGGTTTGGGTCGCCTCAACGGTGGTATGGATATGCTGCCCAAACCGGTGTCCGGGAAGCTCCCCTTGATCGTCACCGGCGGTAGCCAGCAAGGCCCCGACTGGATCGCGCGAAACGGTGATGGCTGGATGATCTATCCCCGCAATCTGGGCGCTCAAGCCCAAATTGTTCGCGACTGGCGATCGCGAGTTGAGGCTGCTGATACGCCTGCTAAACCCATAATGCAGCCGCTCTATATCGATCTGACCGAAGACTCTGAGACCCCGCCGCAGCCCATCCACCTAGGACTTCGGCTAGGGATGAACCCGCTTCTAGCCTACTTAAAATCGCTAGAGCGGATCGGCATCAACCACGTCGCGCTGAACCTGCGCTTTAACCAAGCGAATACCGAAACAACGCTGAAGCGTCTAGCCGACGACATACTGCCAGCCTTTGCTGGATAAGGAGGATTCCATGGCAAAAACGATTTTAATTACCGGTTCTAATGACGGCATCGGGCTTGGAACGGCGAAGATGCTGGTCTCGCAGGGTCACCACGTGCTGCTGCATGGGCGTAGCCCGTCAAAACTGGAAGAAGCCGAGAGAACGCTCTCCGCGCTGCCCGGTGATGGCCAGGTCGAAAGCTACGCGGCCGATCTGTCGCTTATGGCGAATGTCGAGACGCTTGCCAAGGCGGCTGAAAAGCATGCCAAACTTGACGTGCTTATCAATAACGCAGGCGTGTATAACGCGTCCAGTCCGGTCACACAGGACGGGCTGGATATCCGCTTTGCGGTTAATGCGCTGGCGTAGCCTCTCTGAAAGAGAATCGCCCCCTATCTACTGACGCAAAGGCTTTTGCCGCTGCTTGGGATCTCCGGAAGAAGCCATTCTCCCTACATCCTCCAGACACGCGGCGCAAAAGCCAGGGGGAGGTGCCAGAGGCGGAGAGGTGAGGCCCTGTAGCGGTAGCTTTGAGAATCGATATTGGCCGCTGGGGACGTCTATAGACCGCAGCCACATCGGGTAGAACAGCACCTGCCCTTGGCCTTGGGTGATGCGGATGCCGCTGGGGCCAATGTCGATTCTATGGGCACCAAGGCAGTCCTCCAAAGTCATCGAAAAAGTCAAGTTCTTTCAAGTGAGCCCCAACTTGAGATGGGGTAGCCGTACAGAGCAGCGTAGTGGGATAGACCGCCGCTCCCCAGCTCGGATGAAAAATGCAGCCGCAGCCGCCCCCCCGCACAACCCGATAGCCCAACAGCGCCTGAACCACGGCAACATCATCCAAGGGGATACCGCTCTCCTGTGCGAGCGGTATCCCCGTCTTCGGGTCAAAAATCGCCGCCTGATACCCCTGCTGGCGCAGCATCGCCGCAGTGCGGCAGCCGAGGCTGAGGGCGCGATCGCGGAGCTGCGTTTTGCTGGCCTCGACGCGCTGCGACGGCGCGATCAGCGGCAGCGGAGCCCGCTGAAGCAGCAAAAGCACCGAGCCGATAGGCGTCTGCCAGCCCGGCAAAAGCTGGGGCCAGCGGCGGCTGATGTAGGGGGTAGGCAAGTGGACAGACCACTCGATAGCACCAGCGCCCTCATCTAGGCCGCGTCGGCCTCGTAGCACCACCTCCGACCTAGGCAGCATCAGCGGCAATTGACCTCTACTGCTCAGACGGCTTCGGCTCAAAGGTAAGGGAAGCCGAATTCATGCAGTACCGCTGGCCCGTGGGGCGAGGGCCGTCGGGAAAGACGTGACCCAAATGGGCATCGCAGTTCGCGCACAGCACCTCGGTGCGCTTCATAAACAGGCTTCTGTCCTCTTCTACAGCGACATTTTCCTCCTCAATCGGGGCCCAAAAGCTAGGCCAGCCCGTACCGGAGTCAAATTTCGTTTCAGAGGTGAACAGTGGGGTGCCGCAGCAAACGCAGTTATAGACGCCCTCGGCCTTATTGTCCCAATACTCACCTGTAAAAGCCCGCTCAGTGCCTTTCTTGCGGGTCACGCGGAATTGCTCATCGCTGAGCTGCTGTTGCCAATCCTGATCGCTTTTTTGAACCTTTTCCATGCTTTCCTTTGTCCTAACATCCTGCTTCATTTTAACGCTAGGCGCTAGATGGGGCATGGGCAGGAAAATCTAGGCTATTTACTTCAGCGAGTCCTAGGCTGGCGTACCGGCCAAGACTCTGGGATCGCTGACCTCGACATTGAACCGATAGCCAACATTGCGCACCGTCTGAATTAGGTTAGGCTGGCGGGGCTCGGCTTCGATTTTCTTACGCAGGGAGAGCACGTGGGTATCGACGGTGCGGTGGTTGTCGATGGCGTCGGGCCAGGCGCGCTGCAGCAGCTCGGAGCGCGACAGCGGTGCGCCATTGGCCTGGGCTAGGACGTAGAGCAGGCTAAATTCCTGAGGCGTGAGGTCTATATAGGTATTGCTGAGGCAGACCCGCCGCTGGATGAGGTCGATGGTCAAAATGCCGTAGTCGAGCATGGCGGGGGCAGCGGTGGAGCGGCAGCGGCGGGTGAGGGCGTCGACCCGGGCTAAAAACTCCTGCATACCGAAGGGCTTAGTCAGGTAGTCATCGGCCCCGGCGCGCAGGCCGGAGACGATGTCAGATTCGGCGGTGCGGGCGGACAGGATGAGGATGAGGGACTGGGTCTGGGGGCGCAGCCAGCGGCAGAATTCGATGCCGTCGCCATCAGGCATATCAGAATCCATGACGATCAGCTTGGGCTGTGAGAGATTATTGGTGGCTTTGGCCTGCTGCAGCCCCGCTGATTGATGGACGGCAAAGCCAACTTGCTGCAGGTGCCAGCTCAGCAGCGATCGCAGGTGGGGGTTGCCTTGAATGATCTGAATCTCAATAGCGTTCACAGTGCCCAAGTGTTTTTTCTGATAGTGCTAGTAAGCCTATCAAAGCGTTTGTCAAGATTTTGTAACCTAAGCTACTCATTACGTCCCGTAGGACGTAGCTGAGTTAGAACTGATGCGTTATTGGGCACTATGGGCAGCCCTAGCCTGGAGCGATCGCCGCCACGTAGGCCGCCGCCAGCGCGTCCACCCCGGTAATCGCCGTCCCCACCACCACGCTAAACGCCCCCTGCTCCAGGGCGTGACGCGCCATCTCTGGCGAGGCAATTCCCCCCTCGCAAATCGCCGGCACCCCCAGTTCCACAAGCTGCTTCAGCAGGTCCAACCCCGGCGGCGACTGAAACGCCGTCGCCGCCGTATAGCTAAACAGCGTCGTCCCCACTAGGTCAGCCCCCGCCGCCACCGCTGCGATCGCCGCCTCTAGGGTATCCACATCCGCCATCACGGGCTTGTTTAGCTCATCGTGGATACGCTCAATCAACTGCGGCACCGTCTCCCCGCCGGGACGCGGGCGCTGAGTGGCGTCGATGGCAATAATGTCGGCCCCCGCTTCGGCCACCGCCACCGCATGACTAAACTGGGGCGTGATATACACCTGCGACCCCGGCAGCGTCTGCTTCCAGAGGCCGATAATGGGCACCGCTACCCGCTGGCGCGTCGCGCGAATGTGGTCGGGGCTGTCGATGCGGACCCCTGCGGCACCCTGGGCGATCGCGGCCTGGGCGATCGCGGCAATGATCTCGGGCTGGTGGAGGGGCGAATTAGCGGGGGCTTGGCAAGAGACCACCAGCGCCTGCTGAATCGCTTGAATCGACGGATTTATCAAAGCCATTACGACAGCTCCTCGGCAAAGCTAGCAGTCTGCTGGGGAAGCTGCTTCAGAATATCGACAAACGCAAACACCGGCGGCGGGTGGAGGGCATCCGCCAGGAGCGCAACCCCCAGGTGGCGATAAAACGGCACCGGCAGCGATCGCATTTGCACCTGGGGTGGCGCCGGGTGAGCGGCGAGGCGAGGCAAAATGGCGATGCCCAGTCCTTGGGCCACCATGCCCAGAATGGTGGAATCTTCGCTCACCTGATAGTCGGCCTTCTTCAAAAACTTGTGCTGGGCGAAGTGAGTCCGCAGGGTCACCAGACAGGCGTCGTCGTCAGGGCCGAGAATCAGGGGGTAGGTGGCCAGCTTCTCCCAGGTAAACGCCTCTGGCACCGGGAGATAGGGGGGCAAAAAAACTAAATACTCGTCCTTAAGCAGCTCCCAGGTCTCAAACTCGGCGGGGCTAGGTAGATAGGTGATGCCCACGTCCGCCTTGCCGTCCCGCAGCACCTGCTCCACGGCGGCGTAGTCGAGATGCTCCGTGAGGGATGCCGTCAGCTGGGGAAACTTTTGCCGAAACTGGGCGATTGCCCTGGGCACGATGTGGGTAGCCGCGCTGCGAAACGATGCCACGCGCACTTCGCCGCTGTCTAAGCTGCGGGACAGCTCGGCTTCGTGGCCCATCTGCTGCAGCGACGTCAGCACTGCCTCCGCATGGCGCAAAATGCGATCGCCCACTGGCGTCAGCACCGCGCCTCGTCGACCCCGCAGGAATAAGACCACCCCTAGCTCGTCCTCCAAGGCGGCGATCGCGTGGCTAATGGCCGACTGCGAGAGCTGCAGCTGATGGGCAGCCTCGCTAAAGTTCTTCTGCTCAGCAACGGCGACCAGCGCTTTGAGCTGAGAGAGCTTCACGCCATCAAGTCCAATCATAGAATGCTCCAGCTTGTGGGGATGCTTTGGACTAAAAGCATTTTTCTATGGTAATTCTACGCCGTATTCAGCAGTAGATTAGTTCACTAGAATCAGCTTATGTCAGAGCCGCGGCTGGAGCGGCCAGAAAGTCGCGCTGTAGACGCTGGCCAGCACAATCCAGTTGAGGGCATTGACCCGCCCGTCATACAGCGTGACGTCAAAGCAGGCGAACCCCACAACGCCCAAAAGCGCTAAGCTGCTGCCGACCCAAGCTGGCGTAAGATCCTGTGACAGAGGCTTCGCCTTTGACTGCGATAAAGGCAAAACCTTTGGCCGCGACCGCCAGCTGCGGTAGGCAATAAAGCAGACCAGCACCGTAAGGGCGATCGCCGTCCCGATGCCCGCCTCCACCGCCAGCAGCAGGCCAATATTGTGGGGGTGAAACACGCTTAAATACTCTGGGTCGATCAGCCGCGCGGGGTAGAGCTGCTTAAAGCTGCCCAGCCCCCACCCCAGCCAGGGGCGCTCGGAGACCAGGTTCAGGGCAATTTTCCATAGGCCGACGCGGGGATCCTCCAGCAGCGCCGCCAACCTCCAGCGGCTGGCCCCCAGGCTCAGGGCCGCCAGCCCAAACCCCGCGCCGGAGACCCCCACCAAAATGCCCCCTTTTACCAGCCCCGGCAGCCGCAGCAGGCTCAGGCCAATCACCGACTGAAGGACGGCTACCGCGAGCCCGTTGCGCGAGCCCGTGCAGGCGATCGCCGCCAGCGTCAGCCCCAGCGCCCCAGCCGCCCCCAGCCCCGAGCGTCTAACGACCCACTGGCCCAGCAGCAGCCCCCAGCCCAGCCCAAATACAATCACCAGGTAGCTGGCCAGCACGTTGGGGTGGTCGAACATCACCATAGGTCGGCCTTGGTGAGGAGCCGCCCTCAGCGCCTCAATCCAAGACCGCTGCTGCAGGAGCGCGGGCAGGTAGGGCGACTTGAGCGCATACTCCACTAGGGTGATGAGGCTAATGGGCAGAGAGGCCAGCAGCAGATCGCGCTGCAGACCTCGCACCAGGTCGACCTGGCGCAGCAGGGCGGGCAGCCCCACAAACAGCAGGAAAAAGGGCAGAAAGTTAGCGAGCTGCAGCAGCGCCTCGGGACGGTCGTTGGCCGCCCCGCAGCTCAGCAGCAGCAGCCCGACAGCCACCGCCAGCGTGCCGCGCGTCAGGGGGTCTAGATATCGATAGCCCCGGTGATAGAGCAGCACTAGACTCAGCCCCAAAAAGCCCAGAAGGCTGTAAAAGCTATAGGGGAGGGCAATGGCGCTGAGTCTCAGCAGCGGGCGGCAAAATTCAGGAATGTCTCGCTGGCGATCGCCCCTCACAGTCCACCCCTCACAGTCCACCCCGGACAGTACGCCCCGCACAGTCCGCCCCGAAACGTTCACCCGTTAACGACCCGCCCCTATAAAACCCGCCATTTGTACCCCCCGACCCCCCCCACCACCCCC
>JBHJHD010000020.1:0-49116 GCA_050331115.1 Elainellaceae cyanobacterium | reverse complement strand
TTCGACAGCTCGGGCGTTGGTTGGCTGTCTACACAATGATATAGTCGTTTGTCTAATCCTCTGGAGGCTTTTTCCCACTGGGCTTCTGAAGGTAAATAGACCCCAAAGTGAGTGCAGAAAGCGATCGCATCGTACCAATTGACCCAAACTACGGGGTGGTTTTCTTGATTGGCAGGCATGCCATCGCCCCAGAGTTTGTTCCGATCTTGCCACTCGTAGTTGCTATTCGCTAGAAAAATGCCCCACTGCCAATTTGTAATGGGAAACCGCGTAATTTTAAATGTCTCGACATAGGTTTGATGCTGGGGCACCTCAACCTGTCTGAACCAGGGGTTCGCAGCGGCTACCGAGTCAATGTGTAAATCTGTACCCAGCCAACAAAACCCTGCCGGTATTGTGACCCAATCAAATGCTCCATTTTGGTAGCTCATGCCCGGTGAAAATACCTCAGTGACTTTTTCGAAGCGCCTGAAGAACAAACTGCTCTTCAATAATATCTTCTTGAACGACATCGAAGTTAGCTCGCTCAAATAAGTCGCGTAAACCTTCGGGGGTATAATAATGATCGATGACTTCGATTACGCCTTTTGATGTGGGAATAAATGTTTTGTAGGGTGAACCTATTCTTAGGTCAGATGGCCTTTGGGAGTAGAAGTCTTTAAAGCGCTTCCCCAGTGTATGGGTGTTAGTGTTGACAAAAATTGAAATTCCTTGTGGTTTAAGGCGTCGGTAGATCTGCTCGACCAACGCAGCGCTTTCGGGCTCTGCATTGCAAAGTAGTGTCATAAAGCACAGAGCATAGTCGAACAGCTGATCTGTCACTGTATCTAAGTTGCTCACGTAAAGGATGTCTCGCCCATCGTTTAGACGCTGGGCGATCTCAAGTTCAGATTCTGAACAATCAAACCCGACAACGCGGGCTCCCGCATCGTAGAACCGCCGACAAAAGCGCCCTTGACCACAGCCAAAATCTAGGACACGCTTTCCTTCCAAGGAGCCTAGGGCTTGCAGTACTTTAGGGAAAACGGCGACTGTAGAGATACGATTGCCATCGTCATTGAAGTAGGCCTGATAGGCGTCAGAGCATTTATCCCACTGGTCTTGAATACCGATATCTTCCATGGGCTTTTACCTTGAAAATCTCTCTGTAGCAGCAATATATTAAACTCAAGCGGTGCTGTCAACAGAACACTGTCATAGCAGTTTTTAATCACAGGGGATGCAGATTATTATCTGAACCCAATTATTTTGACTGGCGTATTGTACTGGATAATCTTAGAGGATGTTTGAAAAGTGCTGGTTAAAACGTTATTGCCTTGCTTCACCCCCCTCAGTCCACTCCTGGTGAGGGGGGAAGCTGGAGTTCTCCCCCTTACCAAGGGGGCGCTAGAGGGGGTAATGCAGAACTGTTGCTACTTTTCAAACGCCCTCTTAGGAAGAAATGAGATGTTTCTTGAGAGAGTTGCTGGTTAATAAAAACGACCCTCAGTAAACGGGTGGCAAAACTGACAAGGTTGCCCGGTTGCCCCTGGTGGCCCTAGACCTGCTCAAATACCGGCCAGGGGGCAGCGAAGTTTCCTAGGCGGAGTACAAGGCTGCCCACGATCGCCTTCTTCAGCAAGAGCAGTGGATCATAGATGGCTTCGGATCATTAGATACGGTATGGGAACGGCTGGAGGCCGCCGATACGCTTGTATACCTGGACATGCCGCTGCCCCGGCACTACTGCCCCGGCACTACTGGTGGGTCACCAAGCGGTTTTTGAAAGGGTTTTGGGTGCCTTCTGAAAGCTGGCCCGAGAATAGCCCGCTGTTGAAAGGAACGCTCAACAGCTACAGCACCGTTTGGCTCTGTCACACTAAGCTCACGCCCAGATTATCGAGACTACGTGGGTAGAGCTAAGCAGACGAAGCGGGTTTACCACCTTCAATCCCCTAAGGACGTAGCGGAGTTCTACAAAGCCGTTGAGGCAGAACGCGTCAGATAAATCACAGATTTAGTTTGGAAGAACGAGTACAAAAGCAGTTGAGTTAATCCACATAACCTGCCTGAAGCTGTACTCAATGTAGTTCCTCTAGCTGTAGAGGATAGATAACGCCAGCAGGACTCACAGCGCCTGTCCTCTAGTGGAATTAAGCCGCCTTTGCATGCGGCTGCCTCTTAACTCCAACATGACGAAGTGTCGAGATATTCTAACAATAATTATTGATTAGAAGCTTATTGAAACCTTGTCTCAATCTTAACACGGTATTAACTTGGCTAAGTGAAATTGTGTAGGGTTAAGCAAAATCTCAGCATCCTCTCAGCTTTTGGTGCATGCGCAAGCCGGCATTTAGCAATGTCGCCCTGTGGCGTTTACCAGAACCGCTGCGAAGGCCAGCGTTGGGCCATTCACCCGACCGGCTTCCGGAGAGAGTGCGATGCGTTTGTTAACCAGGTTCGGTTATTGAGCAGGTTTAAGGAACAAACGATGGTAAGCATTGGACAAACGACAGCGCTAATTCCTCAGGCGGGTACTTCCTACCAGCCCGAAGATCTACTGGACGGCGGCAGTGGTGATACTGCCTTTCCGTACGGTGATTTCAAAGCACTGGCAACTGTGGGCGAAATTGACGAGTCAAATGGACATGTCCTGACGGGCTACCCTGATGGTCAGGCCGCTTGGCTGCTAGACGAAGACACCGTGCGCGTGGCGTATCAGTCCGAGTCGTACGGTACCCTGTCCAGCGAGACATACCCCTGGGAGATGGACAGCGGCGTAACCTTTACGGGTTCTCACGTCCACACAATTGACTACGATCGCGCCGCGTTCGCAGATTTCATCAACAACGACAGCGCTGCCAGCGAGATGTTCGAGGGCGCGGGACACCTGTTCAGCACTGTCTACAACGTGTTTGGCGAAGTCGTTGACGGCAAGAACGACGACGCGAGCGACCTGAGCGCTAAGTGGGGCAACCAAACCCTAGCGGATGGGACGTTAGTTGAGTTTGACGAAGGTCAGCAGCTCACCCTAGCCGAGTGGTACTTCCACTCTTTCTGCGGTGCCTACTACTCGCAAGCTAACCAGTTCGGCGACGGCATCGGTTTTGAAGATGACGTCTGGCTGATGGGTGAGGAGTGGAACATCGGCGACCTGTACGACGATTCCGCTGAGGGCATCACCTCACAGAACGGGTTCTTCTCGACAGACGGGAATACCGGAGACGATTTCTTTCTCGGTACTATGGGCCTAGCCTCCATGGTAGTAGACGTCGAGAACGAGACCGCTTACACGGCACCTGCGCTAGGTCAGACCGGCTACGAAAAGATTCTGCCCATCAACTCGGGCCACGAAGACTACGTCGTCATGGTGATGGCGGGCTACAATCTTGAGGTTGAGCCAGCGCCGATGAAGATCTACATCGGTAGGAAGGGTGTGGACGCCAACGGCGACGCGCTAACCGAAGACGCCAACGAGCGTGATTCCTTCCTGGGCCGCAACGGTCTACTGTACGGTCAGCTTTACGGCATGGCCGCTACCGATGAGACCTTTGCTTCCCTGGGCATTGAAGAGGTCGACGCCGACGTCAAGATGCTGGATGCCTACGTCACTGATGCCGACGCTCCCGATAACTTCAGCGTCCGGTACGCCCCCACCAGCTACCGGTGGGACGGCTTCGACACCCCTGAGAACGCCAACGAAACTGAGCTATTCCGCTGGCTGCAGGATGGCGACGACGGCGAGGCCAACGAGCAACCAGAGGGCTACACTTACTTCAACGGCGACAGCAAGGTGGAGCACCCGGCGGTTGACCCTGACCCCACCAAGCACCGCTACGTCCAGAACCTGACCGTGCCCAGCGCTCAGCTGGGCGTCGAGTTCACCGACATCGTTAACGAGCTGGAGAACAACGACGCTGACGGCAACGGTCTACCTGACTACCTGTCGGCAGACGTGACTCGCATCTTGGCGGGCGTCGACGGCGCGCTGACGCTAGAGACCGGCGGTAAGGGCAGAGGCCACATCGGCCCCGAGAATCCCCAGGGCACCGAGACCGCTGCGATCCACATCGAATCTGATGAGGCTCGGTTGGAGCAGCCCGACGGCCTACAGTGGATCAAAACCTCTGACGGCGACTACCTGATCGTGGATGAAGACTCCGGCAACGACTACGGCGAGCGCAAGTTCATCATGCCCATCGATGCTGAAACGCTTCAGCTTGCTGAGGACGGCACGGGCTACTTCCTAGCGCAGGCGGGTGGTGCCCTCAACCCCCGGGCGATCGCGGAAGTCGCGGCTATTCCCGACACGTTCTCGTCGGCAACAAGCTCTGAGTTCTCCGGCTCCTGGAACGTGACGCACCTTGTCGCAATGAAGGAAGATGGCAGCTTCTACACCCAGGAAGAGATCGCTGGCGTCGGCGCTCAAGAGATCATCGAGCAATTTGCTCTAGACGAGCAGACGCTGCTCGGCGTGGTGCAGCACCGCGGCGAATCCGGCGGTATCGTTGCAGAGCGAAATGCTGACAACGGTGGTCAAATCTTCCTGTTCAACGTAGACCTAGACGGCTCGGCGGAAACCGTGGACTTCGAAGGTGCAGGTCTGGAAGCAGGTACGGTCATAGCGGACCAGATCACGGGGATGGCTGTCACCACCGATGGCCTAGACGCCATGATCTTCGACACCGCTAATCCTACTGGCGGCGACTTTGACCTGGCTAGCGATACCCTGGGCAACGTGCTGATTCTGTCTGAAGACGGCAACAGCGACAACCCCGACGACAGCGCCACTGGCGGCACCTTCCAGTTCACCTTCGATGAGCTAGTGACCCTGGACAGCATCGGCGTGTTTGACATCGAGCGCGACGGTGAAGTTGTGGTCTACGGTGAGGATGGCTCCGCTCTGGAGACCCTAGGCACTGGCGTGACCGGCAACAACACCGTTGGCAGCATCGAGATTGGGCTAGAGGGCGTCAGCCGGGTAGATGTGACCCTGGCGACCAGCGGCGCTATCACTGAGATGACCTTTGCGTAGTGCCAATAGCGGCGCGATCGCAGGCATTGAATTTGCCTAGTCGCCTATCTATGGCAATGGTCCTAATACGTTAGGACCATTGCTCGCCTTATTGCCTACAGGTTGTAGCGCTTTGAGGCCATCACATTTACCTACAGAATAGTTAAAGCCTTTGCGGCGATCGCCGCAAAGGCTTTTTTCTACATAAACGTTAGCCTACAGAGAGAGCTAAACCGTTTCCGTCACGGTATCCGTCACAGTGTCCGCCACGGTGGACTGGAAGAACTGAACTCCGGTCACCGCCCCGTTGCCGTCGACCAAGTTCACGTCTAGCCGCGCCACGTTGCCTACGCCCACCGCGAGCTGCTGGAAGCTGTTGTCGCCCAGCGCCGGGATGTCGATGGTTTCGAGCACCGCGTCGGCCTCGTCAAAGAGGACTACGCTGCCGCCTTCGACTTCGATGTCGAAGAAGCCAACGGTGGCAACCCCGAAGCTGCTGCCGAAATCGATAGACTGGGTCTCCGTCTCCACAGTGTTTAGGGCGCCGGTCAAGGCATCAATGCGGGTATCGCCGACGTCAGCACCCGTCAGCTCAGACAGGCCAAGCGCGCCAGCAAACTCAGGAGCCAACAGGAGGTCAGCCTCAGTAATGGTTAGCTCAGCCTCAGCGATTTCCAGAACGCCGGGGGCACCGACGTCAAATAGGATGCCTAGGTCGTTGCCTTCAATCGTGTTAGCGACAAAGAATCCGCTAGCGACGTCAGAGGCGCGGCCTGCATCAAAGCCAATGGAGAAATCGCCGACGGTGATGGCGTCGTTGAATGTAACGGTGCCATCGTGCTCAATGGTGCCGCCGACTGGCGTGAATGGCTCAGCGTTGAAGCTAAAGTCCGTCTCGTCGTTGATGGCAAAGCCGACCTGGAACGCCTCGGAGAAGGGCTCAGCCGCGCTATCAGCGCCGGTTAGGGCCAGACCAGCAGCGCTCTCCAGCAGGGCTGTATCCAGGAAGACGCTGGTCACACCAGATTCGACCGAGAATTCTTCTGTCGAAGCACCGCCTGGGGCAACCCCAAACAGCGTCTCGAACATGATGGCGTACATCTCGGTGTTATCCGCCGTCGCGCCCAGCAGCTCAGAATTGAGGCCATAGGATTTGGAGACAATGCTGCCCGCCACGTCCGGCAGCCCGGACCAGCCAATGCCAAACTCGAAGGTGTCGCCGTCGGCGTCAGGTGCACCGGTCACGAAGGGCTCAAACTCAACGCCGTTGCCTTGCTGACCGTCCAGAGGTACGGCAACGCCGTCAGAGTCGGGGCCAAAGGACACCAGATCAGACTGGACGCGAACCTGGTCACCGGGGGTATCGCCGAAGGAGGTGACGGGGGTGTCATCAACCTCAAGGCCGCCGCCGTCGGAGTCTGCCGCCGTGAGAATGAGGGTATTGGGGTTGACGTTATCCACAAAGTCTTGAGCGACGCCGATGGCCGCGTCAGCCCGTAGGGCGGCTTCCACCACGCCGGGGCCGTTGTTGTTGTTGCCGAAGTTGTCGGTCCCTTCTTCCTCGAGCACCACCATGAAGCCATCTTCTGCGTTCTGGAACAGGTCTAGCCCCAGGGTGACGTCCAGCATGTCGCCAACAGTAGGCGGATTCTCGTTGCCAGGCTGGCCGTAGAGGATGAGATCGCCGCCCTCTTCGACGAGGCCCTGGTCGCGGAGGTTGTCCTCAAAGGTATCGTTGTAGGTATCCTCTGCGGCGAAGATGCCCAGCAGCCTCTCGGTGCCGGCCTCCACGTTCTGCAGCTGCTCCTGGGTAAACACCACGGTATATCCCAGCTCTTCCGCTTCTTCAATCAGGTTGCGACCGTCGGTGCGCGTCCCTTCTTCGCCAAAGAAGCCGACGGTGCCCTCGGGCAGGTAGTCGGTCTCGCCGCCGCCCAGAATCACGTTGACGCCCGACTCAACGATCTGCGCGGTGATTTCCTCAGTTTGGCTGCGATCTTCCACTGAGGCCAAAAATACCCCAGTACCGGGCTCAGCGATGAAGCCGGAGTTGATCACAGCGGTGGGCTTACCGTCCGCGATCGCATCTTCGATGATGGTGTTCTGGGTGCCCGCCGCCGAGGCGTACTGGTCGCCGTTCTCATCGAAGCCGTAGGAGGGCGCCACCGCCTTAATGCCGTAGGCGTGTACCACCGCACCTGCATTGGAGGTGGCGACGATCTGGTCATCTAGGTGACCAAGGTAAACGCCTGCTTCG
Organism: Elainellaceae cyanobacterium; assembly: GCA_050331115.1. Taxonomy (GTDB): domain Bacteria; phylum Cyanobacteriota; class Cyanobacteriia; order CAKZMO01; family CAKZMO01; genus JBCCAG01. The sequence continues at coordinate 41,866 of JBHJHD010000020.1, read as the reverse complement.
GTCATTTCATCCCAGTTCAAGCGACCGTCGGTGCCTTCAGAGGCGAAGCGCGCCGCGGCGAAGTGGGAGGGGGAAGCACCGTCGGGGTGAATGAAGATGACGCCGCCGGTCTCTGCAGTGGGCTCAGGCGCCGGGGTGGGGTCGCCGGGAATCCCCTCCGGTGGCGCGAGCTCTACGTCAAACAGGGTCTCGTACATCAGGGTGTACATACCGGTGTTGTCCACCGTGGCGGGGAGCTGGTCGGCGTTGAGGCCAAATGCCTTAGAGACGATGCTGCCGGCGAAATCGGGAAGACCGGCCCAGGTGACGCCAAACTCAAAGGTGTCGCCATCGCGGTCTGGGGCACCGGTCACAAAAGGCTCGGTGCCGTTGCCCGTCTGGCCGTCTAGAGGCACGATAGTGGCTTCTGGCTCGCCGGCTTCATTCAAGAAAGCCTGGAAGGGGAAGGTGCCCACCGTGCCGTCTTCGTTGCTTACATCGTCCACTTCTAAGCCACCGCCGTCAGAGTCAGCCGCGGTGAGGATCAAGGTGTTGGGGTCGACGTTCTCGACAAAGTCCTGGGCCACGCCAATGGCGGCGTCTGCCCGCAGCGCCGCTTCAATGGTGCCTGCGGCGTTGTTGTTATTGCCAAAGTTGTCGGTGCCCTCTTCTTCTAGAACGATGAAGAAGCCATCATCCTGGTCATCTTGGAACAGGTCTAGCGCCAGCGTCGCGTCCAGCATGTCGGCTACGGTGGGCGGATTGGGGTTGCCCGGCTGGCCGTAGAGAATCAGCTCGCCGTCCTCTTCCACAAATCCGTTCTCGACCAGCGCCCCTTCCGGCTGGTCGTTGTAGGTGTCGTCCGCCGCAAAGATGCCCAGCAGCTTCTCAGTACCGGGGGCAACAGCGTCTAGCTGCTCTTGGTTGAACACCACGGTGTAGCCTAGCTCTTCCGCTTCTTCAATTAGGTTGCGGCCATCGGTGCGGGTGCCCTCTTCCCCGAAGAAGCCCACGGTGCCCTCAGGGAGATAGTCAATCTCGCCCGCGCCTAGAATGACATCGACGCCAGATGCGAGGATGTCAGCGGTGATGGCGGCTCTGTCGCTGCGGCTCTCCTGAGAGGAGAGAAATACCCCGGTTCCCGGCTCAGCGATAAAGCCGGAGTTGATTACAGCGGTGGCGCGCCCGTCGGCGATCGCGTCTTCCATAATCGTGTTCTCGGCATCACCCACGCTGGCGTCCTGCAGCCCGGCTAGGGACGTATATTGCTCACCGTTTTCGTCAAAACCAAAGGAAGGCGCCGTGGGCTTGATGCCGTAGGCGTGGGCGACTGCACCCCCATTGGAGGTCGCAACAATGCTGTCGTCTAGATGACCGAGGTAAACCCCAGCCTCGGTCATTTCGTCCCAGTTCAAGCGGCCATCGGTCCCTACAGACGCAAATCGTGCAGCAGCGTAGTGGGACGGACTAGTGCCGTCCGGATGGATGAAGATTACGTTTCCAGACATCGCTTGGTACTCACTTAGGTAGATTTTCCAGGGTGGAGGTATTCCCCAATACAGAAGGAATGGGCTCCAGCTATACGATGCTGCAGTCGGGTTAAAGTTTGGCTAGGTATAAATTAATCTTCTATTAATAATACTTAGGTGACATGAAATAGTGCCTAATACAAGTTCGCTTTGATCACTTTTAAGTAGCAATTGCTTTGTAACTTGCGCTCGTCTCTTTGAGCATGTTCTATGCGTCCAAAAAAAGGGACCTTTTGCAGGTCCCTGGTGTAGTATTTCCCATCTTGGTGGAGTGAGTGTGGCGGCGTGGGTATATGTTTAGCGGCTTTGGAGAAGAAGCGATATGCCTCGGTCTTATCCCCCTCAATCCTCCTTACCAAGGGGGAGCTAGAGGGGGTCTTACCAAGACGTTAGACACACACTGGTGCGGGGCGTCGCCACCACTCAAATTCGGACCTCACGCGATTAAGCCGCTATATGAGCTCCGCACGTACCGGTTAGCCAACCGACGTCAGCTGCTTGTCATCCACAGTTGTGGTCACCTCAGCGGCATCTGCCTCAGACGGCGGCACCACCTGCCAAAATTGGGGCAGCGCCTCCTCCCAGTTATCCAGAATCTGCTGCGCCTTTTGGCTACCGGTGCGCTCCAGGTGGGCCTCAATGAGAGACTTGAGCTGCGCTTCTCCTGCGTCAGTCGAAACCCGCTGAGTCGAGACGATCTCCGGGTTGATTTTCTCCGGTAGGTCGCCCTCCTCGTCAAGGAAGTAGGCTAGTCCGCCGGTCATGCCCGCTCCGATGTTGCGGCCCGCCTGCCCCAACACGACCACCACGCCGCCGGTCATGTACTCGCAGCAGTGGTCGCCCGCCCCTTCAATCACGGCCTGACCTTTGGAGTTGCGCACCGCAAAGCGCTCTCCAGCCTGACCGTTAGCGTACAGGATGCCCCCCGTCGCGCCGTAGAGGCAGGTATTGCCGATAATGACGTTCTCTGCCGGGTCATAGGCGGCTTCGGGCAGCGGCTTGACGATGATCTCGCCGCCGTGCATACCCTTGCCAACGTAGTCGTTGGCCTCGCCCTCTAGGTGGAGCACCATGCCCGGCAGGGCAAAGGCCCCGAAGCTTTGGCCCGCGCTGCCCTTCAGGTTCAGCGTGATCTGGCCGGTGAAGCCACTATTGCCGTGACGGCGGGCGATCGCCCCTGAGAGCCGCGCACCCACGGCGCGATCGGTGCTGACGATGTCGACTTCTTTGGTCAAGTGGCCCTGGTTTTCGATGGCCGCAGTGACTTCGGGATCATTGAGGATCTGGTCGTCTAATACCGGGCCGTTGCTGTGTACCGCCTCGTGCTCTAGCCAGGCGCGTTCCTGGCGCACGTCCGGCAGGGCCAGCAGGCAGTCTAGGTTGAGCACCTTGGTTTTGGTGAGTGAGGTCCCGTCCTTGATCTTGAGCAGGTCGGTGCGGCCTACGATCTCTTTGAGGGAGCGGTAGCCCAGCCGCGCCAGCAGCGATCGCACCTCTTGAGCCACGAAGTAGAAGAAGTTCACCACGTTCTCGGGGACGCCGGTAAAGCGCTTGCGCAGCTTCTCCTGCTGGGTCGCAACGCCTACGGGGCAGTTGTTGGTGTGGCAGATGCGGGCCATAATGCAGCCCTCGGCGATCATGGCAATGGAGCCAAAGCCGTACTCCTCAGCCCCCATGAGCGCTGCCATAATTACGTCCCAGCCTGCCTTGAGGCCGCCGTCTGCCCGCAGGATGACGCGATCGCGCAGGCCGTTGTTGAGCAGCACCCGATGCACCTCGGTGACGCCCAGCTCCCAGGGCACCCCGGCGTGCTTGATGGAGCTGAGGGGTGACGCCCCGGTGCCGCCGTCGTGGCCCGAAATTTGAATCACGTCGGCGTTGGCCTTGGCCACCCCCGCCGCAATGGTGCCGATGCCGATTTCCGCCACCAGCTTCACCGACACCTTGGCCTCAGGGTTGATTTGGTGCAGGTCAAAGATCAGCTGCGCTAGGTCTTCGATGGAATAGATGTCGTGATGAGGGGGCGGTGAAATCAAGGTGACGCCGGGCTTGGAGCGCCGCAGGGTGGCGATATAGGCGCTCACCTTACGGCCCGGAAGCTGTCCCCCTTCGCCGGGCTTGGCCCCTTGAGCAATTTTAATTTCAATCTGCCGGGCGTTCATCAGGTACTCCGGGGTAACGCCAAAGCGCCCCGAGGCCACCTGCTTGATGGCAGAGCTGGCGGTGTCGCCGTCGCGCAGTCCCTTCAGGTGGGGCATCGTCGGGGAGTGGCCCTGCTCGTCCACATCCTTGAGCACCTTGAAGCGCACCGAGTCTTCCCCCCCTTCGCCGGAGTTCGACTTGCCGCCGATGCGGTTCATGGCCACGGCTAGGGTTTCGTGGGCCTCGCGGGATAGGGAGCCCAAGGACATGCCGCCGGTGCAGAAGCGGTGGAGAATTTCTTCTACCGACTCCACCTCGTCGACGGAAATGGGGTCGCGATCGCCCTGTAGGTCGAGCAGATCTCGCAGCGCCGTCGGCGGGCGGTTGGCGATGTGCTGCTGGTAGACCTCGTAGTGGTCGTAGTCTTTGTCCTCTACCGCCTTGTGCAGCGCCTTGACCAGCTCGGGGCTGTTCATGTGGTACTCTCCCCCCGGCTTGTACTGCACGAAGCCAAAGTTTTGCAGCTTTTTCGAGATCTCAGGGAAGGCCCGCTCATGGATGGCGATCACCTCTTGGGCTAGATCCGCAATGCTGAGGCCGCCGACCCGAGAGACCGTGCCCTTAAAGGCGGTCTGCAGCAGGTCGGCACCAATGCCGATAGCCTCAAAAATCTGCGCGCCGTGGTAGCTCGACAGCAGAGAAATGCCCATCTTGGAGAGGATTTTTAGCAGTCCGGCCTCAACGCCCTTGCGGTAGTTGGCCTGGGCCTGAGCAATGGAGACCTTGTTGAGCCTCCCCTTCTCCATGAGGTTCTGGGTCTTTGTGCTCGACCACCAGTGGCGCACCGTCTCTAGCGCCAGGTAGGGGCACACCGCGCTCGCGCCATAGCCCATTAGGCAGGCAAAGTGGTGGGTGCTCCAGCACTGGGCGGTGTCGATCACCAGGGACGCCTTCATGCGCAGGCCCGCGGTGATTAGGTGATGGTGCACCGCGCCGGTGACCAGCAGCGGCGGCAGCAGGCTATAGCCCGCGTCGGTGCCGCTGCTGCTGCCGTCCGGGCGGTGGCGATCGCTCAAAATCAGCACCTTGGCGCCGCCCGCTACCGCATCGGCAGCGGCGCTGCAGAGGGCAGCTATAGCCTGCTCGAATCCGGCGGGGCCGTCATCGATTTTGAACAGCGTGGACAGCTCGGCCACCTCAAAGTCGGAATTTTTAACCGCCGCTAGCTCGGCGTCATTGAGTATGGGCGAGCTGACCTTAATCTGGCGGGCGTAGTCGGGCTTTTCCTCCAGCAGGTTACCCCGCTCCCCCAGCTGCATCGCTAAGGACATCACTAGGCTCTCTCGCAGCGGGTCGATGGGCGGGTTGGTCACCTGGGCGAAGCGCTGCTTGAAGTAGTCGTATAGCAGGCGCGGCTTGTCGGAGAGCACCGCCAGCGGGATGTCGTCTCCCATGCAGAAGGTCGGCTCTTTCCCCTGGGAGGCCATGGCCTCGATGATCATCTCCACATCTTCAGTGGTGTAGCCAAAGGAGGCCTGCTGCCGCAGCAGGGTTTGGTCGTCGAGCTGCGCACTGTCTTGAAAAGGCTGTGGGGGCAGCTCGTAGCGATGGGCCGCGAGCCACTCACCGTAGGGCTGCTGTTCGGCAACCCGCTGCTTGATTTCCCGATTGCGCAACACCTCGTGGCGCTCTAGGTCCACCGCAATCATTTCTCCCGGCGCCAGGCGACCCTTCTCGACGATGTCGGCCTCGGGCACCGGCACGACTCCCGCCTCAGAGGCGACGATGATCCAGCCGTCTTGGGTGATGCAGTAGCGGGCCGGCCGCAGGCCGTTGCGGTCTAGGGACGCCCCTACGGTCTTGCCGTCGCTGAATACCAGCAGCGCCGGGCCGTCCCAAGGCTCCTGGATGCCGCTGTAGTATTCGTAAAAGTCGACGATTTCGGGATGGTCTTTCAGGGCCGGCTGGTGTTGGTAAGCCTCCGGAACCATCACGGTGACGGCCTCCATGGGGCTGCGTCCCGAATGCACCAGCAGCTCCAGCACGTTGTCTAGGCTGGCCGAATCGCTGTTCTCTGGCTTTACCAGCGGCTTGACGAGGTCGAAGCGATCGCCCCAGCAGTCGTGGGACAGGTCGGCCTCCCGCGCCATCATCCAGTTGATGTTGCCCAGTAGGGTATTGATTTCGCCGTTGTGGCCCAGCATGCGCATGGGCTGCGCTAGTGGCCAGCGGGGTAGGGTGTTAGTGCTAAAGCGGCGGTGGTAGAAGGCGAAGGCGCTCTCGTAGTTCTCGTCTTTGAAGTCGAGGTAGAATTCGCCGAGCACCGCCGAGCGCACCATGCCCTTGTAGGTGATGGTGCGGCCTGACAGCGAGCAGATGTAGAGTTCTTCGAGAGCGGCCATCTCCATGTCGGAGAGTTGCCCAGACGACAGCGCTTTTACCACCTGGTGGTCTACGCGGCGACGCAGCAGATACAGCTCCCGCTCTAGCTCGTCGCCTTCGAAACTGGACTGCAAGACGACCTGCTCGATTTGAGGCTGGTTGTCTCGCGCCTGAGGTCCCAAGACTGCTGGATTGACGGGCACCTCGCGCCAGCCCAAGCAGTCGAAGGGTGAGCCTTTGATTTCTTGCTCAATGAGATGCTTCGCGGTGGCAGTAGCCGCGCCCTGGGGCAGAAATACCATGCCCACGGCCAGGGTGCCCGATGTGGTTACGCCGGACGCCGCCAGCCAGCCTTGAATAATTTTCCAGGGAATTGTGGTCATTACGCCGGCTCCGTCCCCCGAATCCTGGTCGGCGCTGCAGCCGCCCCGATGCTCCATACAGGTCAGCGCGCCCAGTGACTTCTGGATAAGCGATCGCGATGCGCGCCCGTACTGATCCGCAATGAAGCCTACGCCGCAGGCGTCACGCTCTTCAACCAACCACCGCTGCCCCGGGTGTAATACATCGTGCCTGGAGTGCAACTGAGTGTTCTTGTTCATAACCGGTTTTTCCTTCGTAACTGCTTGATGGTGTTGAGCTGACCTGGACAATTGAACGGGGCTTGTAAACGGGGCTTGAGTCCTGAGGGGTTGGTTCGGAACGCTAGCCTTGGCGCTTCACCGGGATGCCTCCACTAGGACGCTTCCATTGATACGCTCTGCTGAAGCATTAGGCGCTTACTGAGGCCTACATCTCACTGACTCTTTTGCAGCGCTGGAGTGCTGCAAGGATATGTGCTCTCCTACGACCGCTGCTCTCTACATGTCTTGCTAGACCTGCTGCCCCAGCGGAGCCTCGGCGCCGTGGGTGGCTCAGCAACACGTAGAGATAGATATTAAAGACTATCATCAGTTCTGTGCCGCGTTTCTGCAGCGACGCTAACACTGTGATGTCCGCGAATGTGCTGTCCATGAAGCCGTATGCCAAGCCAGATCTAAGATATAGAGCCCTTGGTCAGGCTCTTCCCGCGAAGTCAGCCGTCGTCAATTGCGCTCAAGCCTCAGACCTGTGTTTCCAGCCCAGCTTCGCTAAGCCCTGCGGAAGCGATCGCGTCTTGCCGCTGGCTGCGTAGCTTACGCATTTAAGCTCAAGTTGATCCATACCCGGCTCGGCTGCTGGCTGCTCCGTATGATCGATTATTATGAAGAACCGTGAAATATTCAACCTGCCGTCATGAATCCTCGATGAATAGCGGCAATAGCCGCTGACGCTTGCCGGTTTGTCCAGCCCAAATTGACTTGATCCTAAAGCTGCTCGGCCTAGCCTTATCGGGCTGGTCAGCTCTTCAAGTATGAGGCTAACGGTTTTACTTAAAGAGCATACAAAGTTTCTATGATGTTGGCCTACACATCTGCCCACCTGCAGATTGTCTGTTGTTATCTTGAGTACAAGCTGCACGCAAGCCTTTCTAAAGTAGCCGTGTGACGTAGTCACGAGAATACCTGCACCCGATGAGGTTGGCAACAGCAGTTTTTGGAAATACTGCTTATTGAGCTTGCAACGAATTGCGCTAGCATTCGCTGCTTCGCTGAGGTGGTGAGTCAGCTGCAGGCCAAGTGCGCTGCCGAGCGTTATAGCTACCGCCTTTGATTCAAACCAAAGTCACCCCTTTATTTTAGGAGAAGCTAACATGGTTCAAGCTAAAGAAGCGACCGCATCTGCGGTCTCCGCTATCGCCAAAATGTCTACCGATTCAATGGTTGCCAACGGTGAGTCTCGTCCTTGGGGCTCGTTCACCGTGCTTGAAGAAGGCGGCGGCTACAAGATCAAGCGCATTGAAGTCAAGCCAGGGCACCGCCTCAGCCTTCAAATGCACCACCACCGCAGCGAGCACTGGATTGTAGTCTCGGGGACGGCGCTGGTGACCTGTGGTGAGGCCGAAACCTTACTCTCAAGCAATCAGTCCACCTACGTGCCCCCTTGCACCAGCCACAGGCTCGAGAATCCCGGCGTTATTCCCCTCATCCTGATTGAGGTCCAGAATGGTCAGTACCTCGGCGAAGACGACATTATTCGCTTCCAGGATGACTACGCGCGCGCCAAAGCAAACTAGATAGCTGTAACGCTCGCCACGTTGAATTCAGCCTGGGCGGTACGTGTTGAGTCGACGTAGGCTGAGGCGAGATATATTTAGGCGGCATAGATAGGCGGCATAGACCAGGATGGTGTAGACCCTTAGCGGAACACTACTTTGGTTTATGCCGCCTTTTACCGTTTAGGCATTGGAATCTTTGAGTGCTGAAGCGCTTAGACCGCCTGCTCCGGTCTCAAAAGCGATCGCAAAAAGGGCTAAGATACGGGCGGCGCTGCCCTACCGGCTTGAAGAGGCATGGGAGCCTGCTCTGAACAGAGCGAACATTAGCGCAGCGGCCTATCACCCTTCCCTTCATAGCGCGACATGACATGGTTTATATCACCGATGCTGCGGCCAGAGAGCTACAGCGATTAGAGCAGCAGCAGGGCCTATCTCAGCCCTGCCTAATAGTCGAGGTCACCGCTGATGGGTGTCTGGATTGGTCGTATCGATTGAGCTTCGAGGCGCAAATACCCGACGGCTACATCGAGCTGCCGCGCGGGGGCGAACCGCCGCAGAATGGGCAGTGCCGCAGCTTTGCGGTGGCGATCGCGCCTATGGCTCAGGCCTATGCCGCTGGCTTAAAGATCGATTACTCAGAGGACTTGCTGGGGGGGGCTTTCAGATTCCACAACCCAAATGCGGCGAATACCTGTAGCTGTGGTCAATCCTTTGAACCGGCGGGTTAACCGGCTACCACAACAGGTTGGTTGACCGTTTCCGAAAGGGCCTGCTAACATGGGAGACTGTTGCAAATATTCTATTTTAAGCCGGTCAACCGTAAAATTAAATGCCGACCATTCAGCAGCTTGTTCGTAGCGAGCGCCAAAAAGCAAAACAGAAAACGAAGTCTCCTGCCCTCAAGAGCTGTCCCCAACGCCGGGGGGTGTGCACTCGGGTCTATACCACAACCCCAAAGAAGCCCAACTCTGCGCTGCGCAAAGTCGCCCGCGTTCGACTCACCTCGGGCTTTGAGGTAACGGCTTACATCCCCGGCATTGGCCACAACCTACAGGAGCACTCGGTGGTGATGATTCGCGGGGGACGGGTCAAAGACCTTCCCGGCGTCAGATACCACATCGTCCGAGGCACTTTAGATACGGCTGGTGTGAAGGATCGGCGTCAAAGCCGCTCTAAGTACGGCGCTAAAAAGCCCAAAGAGTAGAATTCAGTCGCTCTCTCGCTGAAAAGAGGGGGCTAGAAGAGGGGTCAAAAAGATAAGCGATTTAGGCCTTACAGCTTAAACCTTACGCATAAGATGGCGGCTTTGCTGCTTGACCCACCGGCATTTGTTGCCCTGCCCAGCGAGACTGCAGGTGGGCAGGGCAAAGCCGACTTCAAATTTCGGTTAGATTTCGGTTAGGTAGATTGCTGAATTAGACACAGGGCCTGAAAGGCTATCACGCATCGCCCAGGTCCTATTCGCTCAGGCAGATTAAAACCCCATTGTCCACGTTAAAAACTCCAATGCAGATAGGTTAATATGTCCCGCCGTACATCAGCACAAAAGCGTACCATTGAGCCCGATCCAAAGTACAACAGCCGCCTCGTCAGCATGATGGTCAGCCGGATTATGGAGAGCGGCAAAAAGTCGCTCGCCTACCGTATTATCTACGATGCCTTTGGAATCATTGAAGAGCGAACCGGTTCAGAACCCCTTGAAGTCTTCGAGCAGGCCGTTCGCAATACGACGCCGCTTGTTGAAGTAAAGGCTCGGCGGGTCGGTGGTGCTACCTATCAGGTTCCTATGGAGGTTCGTCCGGACAGGGGAATTGCGCTTTCGCTGCGCTGGCTGATTCAGTTTTCTCGCCAGCGGGCTGGCCGGACGATGGCTATGCGCCTGGCAAATGAGCTGATGGACGCTGCAAATGAGACGGGTAGCGCTATTCGGCGTCGAGAAGAGACGCACCGCATGGCCGAGGCCAATAAGGCATTCGCTCACTATCGCTACTAGCTATGATGGAGAGGTCATTCCTAAAGCTGGAATGAATTCGATGAGCGTGATGAAGAAGACTGGAGGCAGCTGTGGCACGTAGCGTTTCTCTGGAAAGAGTACGTAACATTGGAATTGCTGCGCATATTGACGCCGGCAAAACCACAACAACAGAGCGAATTTTGTTTTACTCCGGCGTTGTCCATAAGATCGGGGAAGTCCACGAAGGGACGGCCGTAACCGATTGGATGGCCCAAGAGCGCGAGCGCGGCATTACCATTACGGCTGCTGCTATCAGCACCAATTGGCGCGATCACCGCATCAACATCATCGATACGCCGGGGCACGTTGACTTCACCATCGAAGTGGAGCGCTCCATGCGTGTCCTAGATGGGGTGATTGCCGTGTTCTGCTCTGTGGGCGGCGTGCAGCCCCAGTCCGAAACCGTATGGCGACAGGCCGATCGCTACACGGTACCTCGCATCGCCTTCGTCAACAAGATGGATCGCACCGGCGCTGATTTCCTCAAGGTTCATCAGCAGATTCGAGATCGCCTGCGGGCCAACGCGGTCCCCATTCAGATTCCCATCGGGGCTGAGGATGACTTTAACGGGGTCATTGACCTGGTGAAGATGCGGGCTCGCCTTTACAACGACGATCTCGGCATCAATATGGAGGATGTGGACATCCCTGCGGACATGGCGTCCAAGGCTGAGGAATACCGCACTATGCTGCTAGAGGCGATCGCTGAAACCAGCGATGAGCTGATGGAAAAGTATCTTGAGGGCGAGGAGCTTAGCGAAGACGAAATTCGCGGGGCCATTCGTAAAGGGGTTCTTGCGGGGACGTTAGTGCCGCTGCTGTGCGGCTCGGCCTTTAAGAACAAGGGCGTTCAGCTGCTGCTGGACGCGGTTGTTGACTACCTCCCCGCCCCCATCGACGTGCCGCCGATTGAGGGACTTCTGCCCAGCGGTGAGCAGGCCGTTCGCCATTCGAGCGACGACGAGCCATTCTCGGCGCTAGCGTTCAAAATCATGTCTGATCCCTACGGTCGGCTCACGTTTGTTCGCGTCTATTCAGGGGTGCTGACCAAAGGAAGCTACGTTTTAAATTCTACAAAAGACGATAAGGAGCGGGTCTCTCGCCTGATTATCCTCAAGGCAGACGACCGCCAGGAGGTAGACGAGCTGCGCGCGGGTGATCTGGGGGCGATTCTAGGTCTCAAAAACACGTTTACGGGCGATACGCTCTGCGGGGTCGATTCTCCCATTGTTCTAGAATCGCTCTACGTCCCCGAACCCGTGATTTCGGTGGCGGTTGAGCCGAAGACGAAGCAGGATATGGAGAAGCTCTCCAAAGCCCTGCAGTCTTTGTCAGAGGAAGATCCCACCTTCCGCGTCAGCATCGATCCCGAGACAAATCAGACGGTGATTGCGGGCATGGGGGAGCTGCACCTAGAAATCTTGGTGGACCGCATGCTGCGGGAGTTTCGGGTCGAGGCCAATATTGGCGTTCCCCAGGTCGCCTACCGCGAGACCATCCGCAAGCCGGTCAGCACCGAAGGGAAATTCATTCGCCAGAGCGGGGGGAAAGGGCAATATGGCCACGTCGTAATCGACGTGGAGCCCTCTGAGTCGGGCTCTGGGTTTGAGTTCGTTTCTAAGATTGTGGGTGGCTCAATCCCTAGGGAATACATCAATCCAGCCGAAGAGGGCATGAAAGAAGCCTGTGAGTCTGGTATATTGGCTGGATATCCGGTTATTGATCTCAAGGTGACTCTGGTTGATGGGTCATACCATGATATAGATTCGTCGGAGATGGCCTTCAAGATCGCAGGATCAATGGCAATTAAGGATGCCGTTTTAAAGGCGGCGCCCGCATTGCTTGAGCCTATGATGAAGGTGGAAGTCGAGGTCCCTGAAGAATTTTTGGGCGACGTGATGGGAGACTTAAACTCTCGCCGCGGCCAGATTGAGGGGATGGGATCGGACGATGGACTCGCTAAGGTAACCTCCAAGGTGCCCCTGGCGGAAATGTTTGGCTACGCCACCGATATTCGGTCCAAGACTCAAGGTCGAGGCATTTTCTCCATGGAGTTTAGCGAGTATGATGAAGTGCCTCGCAACGTTGCGGAGACTATCATTGCTAAAAGTAAAGGGAACGCGTAATTCAGAGGATTCGGAAAAGGATACATAACTCATGGCACGAGCAAAGTTCGAACGAAACAAACCCCACGTCAACATCGGCACCATCGGCCACGTTGACCACGGCAAAACAACGCTGACGGCGGCTATTACCATGGCCCTAGCCGCCAAGGGCGGTGCAGAAGCTCAAAAATACGAAGATATTGACGCTGCCCCGGAAGAAAAGGCTCGTGGTATTACCATCAACACCGCCCACGTCGAGTACGAAACTGACACTCGGCACTACGCCCACGTGGACTGCCCCGGCCACGCTGACTACGTGAAGAACATGATCACGGGTGCGGCTCAGATGGACGGCGCTATCCTTGTTGTATCAGCTGCTGACGGCCCGATGCCCCAGACCCGCGAGCACATCCTGCTGGCGCGCCAGGTCAACGTTCCTAACCTGGTGGTGTTCATGAACAAGCAGGACCAGGTCGACGATGAAGAGCTGCTTGAGCTAGTCGAGCTAGAGGTGCGTGAGCTTCTGAGTGACTATGACTTCCCCGGCGACGATATCCCCATCACCGTGGGTTCGGCCCTCAAGGCGGTTGAGACCCTGACGGGTGGTGGCAGCGATGAGTGGGTCGAGAAGATCTACGCGCTGATGGATACCGTAGACGAGTACATCCCGACTCCCGAGCGCGACGTTGATAAGCCTTTCCTGATGGCGGTTGAGGACGTCTTCTCCATCACCGGTCGAGGCACGGTTGCCACCGGTCGGATCGAGCGCGGCAAGGTTAAGGTGGGCGAAGAGGTCGAAGTTGTGGGCATTCGCGATACCCGCAAGACCACCGTCACCGGAATCGAAATGTTCCGCAAGAGCCTCGACGAGGGCATGGCCGGGGACAACGCCGGTATCCTGCTGCGGGGCTTCAAGAAAGAGGACATCGACCGGGGCATGGTGATCTCCAAGCCCGGCTCCATCACGCCCCACACTCAGTTTGAGTCTGAGGTTTACGTCCTCAAGAAAGAAGAGGGTGGACGCCACACCCCGTTCTTCGGCGGCTATCGCCCCCAGTTCTACATCCGAACCACCGACGTAACTGGCGAAATCAAAGAGTACACCGCTGATGACGGCAGCACTGTGGAAATGGTGATGCCCGGCGATCGCATCAAGATGACCGTTGAGCTGATCAGCCCCATTGCCATTGAGCAGGGCATGCGCTTTGCAATCCGTGAGGGCGGCCGCACTATTGGAGCCGGCGTGGTCTCCAAAATCCTCAAGTAGGTCTATTCCATAAACTTACCAATATCAGCAGTTCGGCGATTGCCGGCTGCTGATATTTTTTCTCGATATCTCTCAGAACGCTTAAACACCAGCCATGGCAACCATCCAACAGCAAAAAATCCGCATTCGCCTCAAGGCGTTTGACCGCAGCCTACTTGATACCAGCTGCGAAAAAATTGTCGATACCGCCAACCGCACCAATGCGACGGCGATCGGACCAATCCCGCTGCCCACCAAGCGCCGCATCTACTGCGTGCTGCGATCGCCCCACGTCAACAAAGACTCACGGGAGCACTTCGAGACCCGCACCCACCGCCGCATCATCGACATCTACCAGCCGTCCTCTAAGACCATCGACGCGCTGATGAAGCTCGATTTGCCCTCTGGTGTAGACATCGAAGTTAAACTCTAGACGCTCGTACTGGTCGAATACGCGATGACAGGCGCTATCAGCGGTATTGACGGCGGTTCGATAGACGCCGTTATTTTTGACTTAGGCGGCGTGATCCTCAACATCAGCTACCAAAAGACGCTGGTTGCATTTAGCGCCCTTTCAGGCCGGGATGCTGCGTCTCTCTACACCCAGCATCGGCAGGCCGACCTCTTTGACGCCTACGAAATGGGTCAGATCACCTCACAGGACTTTCGCCAGGGGCTGCGATCGCTTCTGGGCCTCGGGAGCACGGTCGATGATTCAACCCTTGACGCCGCCTGGAACGCCATGCTGCTCGATCTTCCTGCAGCGAGGCTTCAGACGCTAGCTCAGCTCTCCGAGCGGTTTCGTCTGTTTTTGCTCTCCAACACCAACGAAATTCACAAGGCGGCCTTCGAGCACCATGTCAAAGAGACGCTGGGGTCTTCTTCTGCGCTGGCTGATCGCTTCGAGGCGGTTTACTACTCACACTTGGTGGGCGATCGCAAGCCTCACCCCAGCCTGTTTCAGCGCGTCATTGACGAGCAGGCGCTGACGCCGTCGCGGACGCTGTTTGTAGACGATACTGCAGGTCACCTTCAGGGCGCACAGGCGGTTGGGCTACGCACCGTCCATCTCTCCGACGGCCTAACCTTTGAGGCGCTGTCAGACAGCCTGCTAGCACCGGTATAGTTAAGACTGGAGAATATGGCGTCGGGACGCTGGGGCAGGGAGCAACATATGGAGCGACATCAGGTTTCTAGCGGCACGCCCTGGGAAGAATGGGCCGGCTACTCAAGGGCGGTGCGCGTGGGGCCATTTGTCTACATTTCTGGAACGACAGCCATCGATGCGTCAGGGCAGATCCAGCACCCAGGTGACCTGTATGGTCAAACGGTGTACGTGCTAGAGAAAATTGAGGTGGCGCTGCAGTCCGTTGGCGCGCTGCGGCAGCACGTTGTGCGATCGCGGGTTTACATCACTCAAATGGAAGACTGCAACCAGGCAATACGGGCCCACAAAGCGTTTTTTGACGCGGTGCGTCCGGCCAATACCCTAGTTGAGGTCAGCCAGCTCGCCAGCGCTGACATGCTGGTCGAAATCGAGGTGGATGCGGTCCTCTCAGACGCGGCTCGCTTAGGCAGCGCGGCGGCGGGCCTCTAGCTATGGCTGTGCCCTCTAAAGAACACGGCGGTGGACGCAGTAGTAGCTATGACTGGATCGTGGTGGGCGGCGGCCTAGCGGGCTCGGCGGCCGCTTACGAGCTAGCCCGCCGGCGCTTTACCGTCCTGCTGCTAGAGGGCCAGTCCCCACTGCAGGCCACCCGCTACAGCTACGGCGGCATTCCCTACTGGGCCGGCACCACGCCGCTGATGCAGCAGCTCTGTCAAGAAGGCATCGCGCGACATCGGGCTTTGCCGGAGGAGCTTGAGGCCGATACCCAGCTTAGGGATCTTGACCTGCTGCTGACGATTGCGGCGAACCAAGACCCTGGCGAGGCGCTAAAGACCTACGCAGACTGTCAGATCTCGCCAACGCTAATCAGCGTCTCCGAAGCCTGCGATCGCGAACCCCAGCTCAATCCAGCAGCGATTGTCGGGGCGCTGACGGTGCGGCACGGCCATGTGGACCCCATTCGGCTCATTAGCGCCTACTGGCAGGCGTTTTTCCGCCTGGGGGGGAAGGTGCATCGGGTGACTGCTACTGAAGTCAGGCAGCAGAACGGCTGCGCAGCGGTGCTTACCCCAGACGAAGCATTTACGGGCGCTAATGTCCTGGTTTGTGCAGGCGGCCTGAGCCGCCACCTGCTGACCCAAGCGGGACATCCCGTGCGGCAGTACTTCACCCACGCGGAGCTTCTGGAGACCGCTGCGCTGCCGCCTGCGCTGCGGACGATAGTCATGCCGGCTCATACCCAGCGCTTTGACCTAGAAGCGGAGGCGGCCCAGCCGCAGCACGAGTCCCTCTGGCAGCAGGCCAAGCCCGTTGCTGCCCCCATCTTGGATCCAGGGGCCGTTCAGTTTTTAGATGGTCGCCTCTGCATAGGGCAAATCAGCCGCACCCTGGGCGACCCGTTCGCGGCGGTAGACCTAGCGGAGAGTGAAGCCCGCATCCGGCAGGCGGTTGGTCAGGTTCTACCCGCGCTAGCGACCCTGCCCGCCCGGTGCCATCACTGCCTCGTGGCCTTTAGCGGCGATCGCCTCCCCTTGATCGGCCCCGTCCCCGGTGCTGACAACCTGCATCTTTTCTCAGGGTTTGGCAGCCCGTTTGCCATTCTGCCGACCTTGGCCCAGCGGTTTGCCGCCCACGCTGCAGCAGCGCCTGACGATATTATCGTGTCTCTATCGCCCAGACGACCGAGCCTGCTGCTCGATCACAGCGGTGGGTAGCGACGCTTTGGGCCGCCGCTGAACCAAAAGGCGCTGCAGCTGCCAGGTTGCCGCCGCACCTAGGGCAAGGCAAAGGCCGATACCCGAAATATACTGAAACCCGGCTAGTCCAAAAGCTAGACTCAGCATCAGCATTAGCCCTGCCACTCCCTTAACGACCGCCAGCATTTCCTGGACGGTGTCGACCGTACTCGCCGCTGCGTCTACTTGCGCTGCCGCCTGCTGTTTGAGCGCCGCTTTCCGCTTCGCCGCTTCCCACGATGCGATGTCGTCCACGGCGTGCTTTCGCTGCCGATAAACGGTGAGGTCGAGCTCGTAGTAGGTTCCTAGGGTTTCATCCCGCAGACTTGCGACGGAGTAAAGGCCTAGGGTTTTGGCGTAGGCGATCGCGCGGCGGACGTCTTTCTTGGTCGCCAAGGATTTAAACACCTGAAAAATCGACTCCCGGTAGATTCCGGTTTCCGACATTTCCAGAATTCGCTGGGTGAGATCGGTGAGCGATAGGCGATGGGGGTGACCCATGGGCTAGCAGTTGGGCTAAGGATTAGGCGCAGTCACTTCAGCTTAAGCGAATAGTTCAAATGTATCAAAATTTGCCCCATTTGTCCTGCGTTAGTCTATTCACCTTTCATCAATCTGCGGGACTATCCACAATTTCCCGAATGCGATAGATGGGGCGCCCCTGCGTCTCGTGGTAGGTGCGCATCATCATCTCGGCCAGCAGGCCAAAGCTCAAGAGCTGTAGGCCCGCCAAAATCAGCACTACGGCTAGAATGAGCAGCGGTCGGCTGCCGATGTCTTGCCCCAGCGTGAACTTGATTACAGTCAAATAGAGGCCAATGAACAGGCCTAGACCGGCTGAGCCAAGGCCAAACGCCCCGAAGACGTGCATTGGCCGGGTCAAAAACGTTTTCATGAACGAAATCGTGAATAGATCCAGCATGACGCGGATGGTGCGGCCGAGGCCGTACTTACTCTGACCAAACTGGCGGGCGTGGTGACCCACCGGGATTTCCGTGATCCGGGCCCCTTCGATAAAAGCGAGCGCCGGCAAAAATCGGTGCAGCTCGCCATAGAGGTTCATGTCGGCCACGAGCTCAGCGCGGTAGGCCTTGAGGGAGCAGCCATAGTCGTGGAGCTGGACGCCGGTGACCCGACTGATCAGCCAATTGGCAATTTTAGAAGGCAAGAGCCGCGTTAGGGCGTCGTCCTGGCGGTGGCGTCGCCAGCCGCTCACCAGGTCGTAGCCTTCGTCGAGCTTAGCGACGATGCGAGGGATGTCGGCAGGGTCGTTCTGCAGGTCGCCGTCTAGGGTTACGATAGCGCGCCCTCGAGCGTGTTTGAACCCCGCCGCCATTGCCGCCGTTTGCCCGTAATTGCGGCGCAGAACAATGCCCCTCAGGTCGGGGCGCTCCTGGGCGAGCTTGCGCAGGAGATCTGTCGACCCATCGGTTGATCCATCGTCGACGCAAATCAGCTCGTAGGGGATGCCTAGCTCAGAGACGGTGTTGGCAATGGCATCTACCAATAGAACCAGGCTCTCCACCTCGTTATAGATGGGAACCACGATTGAGACAGATTTGCCAGCGATCGCACCCTCGCCAAGCTGGGGCACTGACGTTGCTAAACCTATATCCATATACCGACCGGACCTCCAAAGAAATGGCCTGCGCTCTAGCGGCCCAACTCAAGACTAACTAGCCGATATTAAACCAGCTAGTCAATATTGAACCTAATATTAGACCAATTAGAGACAATTGGGGGCGCGACATCGGCGGCGCAATCCGCTGCGCCATTCGGCAGCGCGCGGGATTAGGGGGGTAGGACTATCGATGCGCCTTGCGATATCGCTCTGCTGCGGACTGCTTGACCGGAAAACCGACCGGCTTCACGGTCTGGTAGCGGCGCTGCTGCTCCATCCGCTTCAGCTCGGTGTAGTCAATCCAGTGGATGCAGTCAACGGGGCAGGTGTCGATCGCCTCTTGAATTAGATCTTCGGGATCGCCATCCTGCCGCACCACCCGAGAGCGGCCGTAATCGGGCTCGATGTAAAACGTGTTTCGCGCCACGTGAGCGCAGTGCTTACAGCCAATGCAGGTGGGCTCATCGACGTAGACCCCCGTTTGGCGATCGCTTCCCCCAAGCTCGGGCTCCAGCCCGGTCTGGTCGGGCTGCTGGCGCAGCGCCCCGCCTAATTCGGGCTCTAGCCCCGACCCGTCATGAGTCATATCTAGTAATGCTCCAAATACTGGCCTACAGGGCAGCTAAGCGCTCCAGCGCTGAAGCACGAGACGAACGGAGCCGTCCTGCTGGGTCTGCTGCTCAGTGACCTCGAAGCCCTTCTGCGCCGTTTCAGAGACGATGGTGCGGTAGGCGTAGCGCTGGGTCACCTGATTCAAAAAGCCCTGTACAGACAGCGGCTGCTGCCAATACTGCAGGTCGGCCACCAGCTCGTAGGATTGACCATTCCAGCAAAACCCCAGGTCATAGCCGTTGTCCTGAGCGATCGCAACGTCTGCCGCCTGAGTCTGGCCGCGGTAGCCCCGGATGTCCACCGGACCGTCTTGCCAATCGATGCCGCTGTCGGTCAGGGCAGCTTTTAGGCACGTCAGGTTACGGAGCTGGGTTTTGATCTGGCTGAAGTGTGACATGTGACTCAGTTTGGCTAAATGATAGGGTAAAAATGTCGGACAGCGTTGAGGCTGTAGGCTAGGCGCTACCAAGCATTGGCCGCCTGCGCAACTGTCGAGGCCTGATGGACCGGGGCGTTGAAGTAATCGGAGGTCTGCTCCTGATGAACGACCGTTCCAAGCTGAGATTCTAAAGCTTCTGTCACCTGAGCGCAGGACCGCCCCTTAACGCCGCTGACCTTTTCTTCTACACGACCATCGGGATAAATGATAAATTCAAGGGTTTCCATGCAAGACCACCCGAAACGACGACATCGACTAAACCGCTGACTGCTCGCTTAGCAACTTACTAACTCCGACGCGTCTTCCGACACATCTGTTGACTTGGCTTAGCAATCACGTGAGTCCACACTCACGATTTAATTTAGTTTCTCGTAATTTGGTGAACTAGTCAAGCCTGAGACCGCTGTCAAGTGGGGTAGTCTACCCCTCACCAGGGGGTGCGATACGCCAAAAACCTGATGCGATCGCGGTGCGCCCTACAGATTACAAAAGGTTAACTTTGTCAAAGGCAAGCCGGAGAAAATAAGGTCAGGCGCTAGGCGTCAGATTCAAACGTGAAATCCGCCTCGTCTGACGCGGTGGGTTCACCAGAGGTGTGCGGTAGGTCGCCGACGGTCAGGTCTGCGCCGGGTTCAATGCTGCCAAGCGCACGCGCTGAGTCCTCGACGAAGGGCAAATCTGCGCCCACGAGGCCCTTTCTCACCTGCTCTGGCGTTTCTTCCGTCAATACAAATAGCGGGTAGGCTAGACGGGTTCCCTCGCTAAAAATGTGCTGATAGCGGGTTGGCATGGCCCAATCGTAGCCCCGGTCGGTCCATATCTGAGCCTGTCGCCAGCGCCTGAGCAGCGCTGAGAACTCCTCTTGGGGCCGGTGGATGAAGATAAAGATTTCGGACCCGGTTTTGATCTGCCACTCGGGGTCGCACATAATGACGCCGATGTCGCAGGGCAGATGAACCAAATCACCGGCTGAAAACCGGCCGGCATTTTGAGAGGAAACCAAAACCGTTTCTCGCAGCCGGACTAGGGGAAGCGGAATTGAAATGACGCTCTCGTTGGGTCGGCGCAGGCTAGGCAGTAGCTCTAGGTAGGGGCGAAACTCCCTCAACAGGGCGATCAGGGCTTGGCGATCGCTGTAGAGCGCCAGCAGATGCTCGTAGGAGGCAGACGACATAGAAATTTCGGTGGAGTTTAAGGTTAACTAATGTGAACCCAGGTCTATAGTAAACGTCTTGAGACTGGCGAGCCCTAGCATCTGCGAAGTGCGTCAATGAGCGCTGACGGGACTTCTCGGCTAATGCAAAAGACTGCTTCGGTTCTAACAAAAACACCCATCAGAAGACCAAATCGTCAGGAATGCCCCTTCCACCGTTTGTAGATCAATCTGTAGACCTTAATTTGAGGGCTTTCGCGGCGTATTTCCTTAGACCGCTTTGCCTCCGGTACTCCAGTGCCCAAACGTTAGGCAAATGCGAATTCTCTATGGGAAATTCCTGATGACGTCACTTAGACAGGCGCTAAGCGCTTTATATAGCGACCCCAATCTTTGACGCGACTTCATAAAATGCCCACAAAAAGTAAATTACACTTCTGAAAAGCCCTCACACATTACGTGTCAATACAAAAGACTAGCGCTTTTACTGGAACTTGAAAAGGCGTTAGTCGGTCACTGTTTTGGGGAAACATAAGTCCCGAAAGCATACACCTTAGACCCGCAAGATTGCCCCCCCTATCTGGAGCAACTGAGACGATCACTATGCCATCACAGTCTAAACCGTCTAATTATCACCAGTCAAAACTCAATGCGGCTACCCTAGACACCGCCGACGGCGATGTCAAAGGCGTTGACAGCCGCCTCCGCGACGACGGCGATGTCACCGATGACGCTACTCCAAATCAGCCTACCGATCGCTCTGAGGAAGACCTCAGCGGTCTGGAAGTTGACTACGACGACTCCATCGACTTTGGCAAGTCGCCCAACCGCCGAACGACTGACCTAGTGAGAATCTACCTCCAGGAAATTGGACGGGTTCGCTTGCTGGGCCGCGATGAAGAAGTTGCAGAGGCGCAGAAAGTGCAGCGCTATATGCAGCTCTTAGAGCTATGCCGAAGCGCGGCCAAGACCGATGAGAACATTCAGCGCTACGTCGAACTGGTTGAATTTCACGATCGCCTGCACTCTAGCTTGGGTCATCGGCCCTCGTGGCAGCGCTGGGCCTCGACGGCAGGGATACCGATCCCGGAGCTCAAGGAAATCTTAGCTACCGGTAAGGCCCTCTGGGCTGACCTCGCGGAGATCTCCACCGTCGAGCTAGACGCCGCTCAGGCCGAGGGGCTCTCCGCTAAGGACCACATGATCAAGGCTAACCTCCGCCTTGTGGTTTCAGTCGCTAAGAAGTATCAAAATCGCGGCCTAGAGCTGCTCGATTTGATCCAAGAAGGCACCCTGGGGCTTGAGCGAGCGGTGGATAAGTTCGACCCCACCAAAGGCTATCGGTTTAGCACCTACGCCTACTGGTGGATTCGCCAGGGCATTACGCGGGCGATCGCCACCCAAAGCCGCACCATTCGCCTGCCGGTCCACATCACCGAAAAGCTCAACAAGATCAAAAAGGCCCAGCGCAAGCTGGCCCAGAAAGAAGGCCGCACCCCAACCATCGAGGACATCGCCAACGAGCTGGAGATGACGCCGCCCCAGGTGCGCGAGGTCCTGCTTCGGGTGCCGCGCTCCGTTTCTTTGGAGACTAAGGTCGGTAAAGAGCGGGATACCGAGCTTGGCGACCTGCTGGAGACCGACACCGTCTCGCCAGAGGAAACCCTAATGCGCGAGTCGCTGCACCGCGACCTGCAGCAGCTGCTCACGGATCTAACGTCGCGGGAGCGGGACGTGATTCGCATGCGGTTTGGCCTAGACGACGGCAACCCCTATTCGCTAGCGGAAATTGGCCGGGCGCTGGACCTCTGGCGGGAGCGGGTGCGCCAGATTGAGGCTAAGGCGCTGCAAAAGCTGCGTCAGCCCAAGCGCCGCAATCGCGTCCGGGACTACCTGGAGGCGTTGACCTAGGGTCACCCTAAGGGGCGCTGGCCCACTGAGCGACGCCGCTAGTTTCTCGTCCTAAATTCTCGCCTTATCTAAAGGGGTTGAGCCAGTCTCAGCCCCTTTACGCTTTGTTGCAGACTATTACGGGATGTACAACTCTTAACTTAATATAGGCCGCTAGCCCAATTTACCTTGATAGACTGATTGGCAAGCGCTGCCGTCCCCTTCGCCTAGCGTGGCCCTGGGCAGCAGTCTCCGTTTAGTCGTTTCCGTCTACATGACACACCGATGGTAGATTCCTTAAAGAAGCCCGAATTCCAAGAGCTGCGTCCTGGGGTCAAAGTCCCGGCCAAAGAGACCATTCTGACGCCGCGCTTTTATACCACCGATTTTGACGCCATGGCTGAGATGGATATCTCGGTCAATGAGGATGAGCTGCAGGCCATCCTAGAAGAGTTTCGAGTTGACTACAATCGCCATCACTTTGTCCGGGACGACGAGTTCAACCAGTCCTGGGACCACATCGACGGCGAAACCCGTCGGCTGTTTGTTGAATTTCTAGAGCGCTCCTGCACCGCCGAGTTTTCCGGCTTCCTGCTGTACAAAGAGCTGTCCCGCCGCCTCAAGGGCAAGAGCCCCGTGCTGGCCGAGTGCTTCCAGCTGATGTCCCGAGACGAGGCCCGCCACGCTGGCTTCCTCAACAAGGCGCTGTCCGACTTCAACCTTTCCTTAGACCTCGGCTTCTTGACTAAGAGCCGCAAATACACCTTCTTCGCGCCTAAATTTATCTTCTACGCCACCTACCTCTCAGAGAAGATTGGCTACTGGCGCTATATCACCATCTTCAACCACCTCGACCAGCACCCCGAAGACCGCGTCTACCCTATTTTCCGGTTCTTCAAGGAGTGGTGTCAGGATGAGAACCGCCACGGCGACTTCTTTGACGCCATTATGCGAGCCCAGCCCTTTATCCTTACGGGATTAAAGGCGCGGCTGTGGTCTCGGTTCTTCTTGCTGTCGGTGTTTGCCACCATGTACCTCAACGATATCCAGCGCGCTGGGTTCTACCGGGCGCTGGGGCTAGACGCCCGCGAGTATGACATCCACGTCATCAAGAAAACCAACGAAACGGCGGGTCGAGTGTTTCCCGTGATGCTCGATGTCGAGAACCCTGAGTTCTATCAGCGTCTCGATACCTGCGTGGAAAATAACCGCCATCTGACTGCGATCGCCGAGTCGTCGGCACCTGCGCCCGTCAAGCTGCTGAAAAAGCTGCCCTACTACCTATCCAATGCCGGTCATCTACTGAGCCTTTACCTGATGAAGCCCGTCGAGGCGGAAGGTCTAGAAGGTACGGTGCGCTAGGAACTGCCTAGCTTAAATTAGAAGCGGTTCTGGCTGGGTCAGGGCCGCTTTTTAGTGTCTTTGAGGATGAGATATGTCTGATGGTCTGCGCGGATTATGGTGCGCGGGTTTGAGCTACGCGGCGGCGGCAATTTTACAAACGGCGGCCTTTCTAGCATCGGCGCAGCCCGTAGAAGCGCAGCCCGATATGGGAGAGAGTGACGTAGCAGAAGATCTTGACCTCAACCCGTCTATTCTTGAATCGAGCCCGGTGCTGCAGCGCTGGCTAGAGGAGACCCCCAACCTCAGCGAGGACATTCGCCGCGACCCGGCCTTTCGCAGCCGGCTGCGGCTGGGCTATCTGCGGGTGACGGATGGCGAGAACGAGGACGGCATTCTCGCGGGCATAGAGGACATCGTGCTCACCCAGAGCGGCCTCACCCTCAGCGCTGACTATCGCGGCACCCTAGATGGCGATCGCTACAGCGCCGGGGGTGAGCTGCGCTACTATCTGCTGTCTTTGGGGCGGCGGGTGAACCTAGCGCCCGTGCTGGGCTACCGCAGCATCAACACTGCGGAGGACGATCTAGACGGGGTTGCGGTCGGCGCTCGGCTGCTGCTGGTGCCCTCTCGCACGGGGGCGGCGGATATCTCCATAGCCCAGACGCTCGTCAATCCAGGGGGCGAAGAAGCTAGCTTGTTTAACGTATCTGCGGGGTATGCCCTTACGCAGCAGCTGCGGGTGGGCGGCGACATTCAAATTGAGACCATCAGCGATAGCAATACTCAAGTGGCGGTAGTGTTGGAGTGGCTGCTCTAGCAATTTTGCTGACGCATTCGGACAATCGCGCGCCCCGTTGCCTAGCGATACCGGGTGATGAGCCAAAAACTTTTTCGCAAGCGATAGAGTCAAGGCTATACAATGACACAAACTTCCTGCTGCAGAGACACCTACCCTGTAACATTGACAACAGGATATTGGGCCGCTTAGCGATACCGTTTACAAGCGATATCTAGCGCGTTCTGTCTTTGCTAAAGCGCTAATTTTTGCGTCACTGCTGCTATATTTCGAATACCCCTACGGCCCTATGTCTGAAGCCATTCTTGATGTTCGCAATCTCCACGTGCAGTTTGAGCAGGACAGCCAGGACATCAAGGCCGTTGACGGCATATCGCTGAACGTGACCCGGGGGCAGACCCTCGGCATCGTCGGCGAATCGGGTTCGGGCAAATCGGTGACGGCCCTAGCGGTTATGGGGCTTATTCCCTCCCCGCCCGGAAAGATTACCCAAGGAGACATCTACTTTCATCCAGCCGCGCCCCACCCGGGCACGATCGATTTGCTGGCCCTTTCTCCCAAACAGCAGCAGACCTTTCGCGGCGGCAAAATCTCGATGATTTTTCAGGAGCCCATGAGCTCCCTGAACCCCGTGTTTACCTGCGGATACCAGCTTATTGAGGCCATTCGTCAGCACGAGACTATGTCCGTTGCCCAGGCCCAGGCGCGCGCCGTGAGCCTGCTGCAGGAGGTGAAGCTGCTGCCGTCTGACGCAGAGCTGCGCCTCGCCTGTGCCGAGGATCGGGTCGGCGATCGCCCCCAGCAGCCTCCCAGCGATGCGGCGGTTGCGGCCTACAGTACCGCTCGCCAGCAGGCGCTACTAGAGCGCTACCCCCATCAGCTCTCCGGCGGACAAATCCAGCGGATTATGATTGCCATGGCGATCGCCTGCAGCCCGGCGCTGCTGATTGCCGACGAGCCCACAACGGCCCTCGATGTAACCGTGCAGGCCAGCATTTTGAGTCTGCTGCGGGAGCTGCGCGATCGACGGGGCATGTCGATGATCTTTATTACCCATGATTTGGGCATCGTGGCCGAAATTGCTGATACCGTAGCGGTGATGTATCAGGGCAAGATTGTGGAGTCCGGCTCAGTGCTGCAGATTTTCTCTGACCCACAGCATCCCTACACCAAAGGGCTACTGGCCTGTCGCCCTCGCCCCGAGCAGCAGCTCCAGTGCCTGCCGACAGTGTCTGACTTCATGGAGGTGACCACCGGCCCTGACGGAACAGCTGTCATCCGGGAAAAGCACCGCGACGTGCAGCAGGTCGTGCAGGCCAATACCGCTGCTGAGAGCCCGTCAAATGGTGCGTCCGGTGGGGGGCTTGATCGCGCACCAGAGATTAGATTAGGAGATACCACCGCCGCCCGCGAGCCAATCTTAGATGTGCAGCACCTGCGCGTAGGCTTCCCCGTAAAGGGTTCGTTTGGCCAGGTGCAGCGCTATACAATAGCGGTCAACGACGTCTCCTTTCAGGTCTACCCCGGGGAGACCCTGGGGCTAGTCGGCGAATCAGGCTGCGGAAAAAGTACCCTGGCTAATGCCATCTTGAAGCTAATCCCCACCATGGACGGCAGCATCACGTTTATGGGCCAGTCAGTGATGCAGCTGGGACCCAAACAGCTGCGGCAGCTGCGGCGGGATATGCAGATTATTTTTCAGGACCCCTTCAGCTCCCTCGATCCGCGAATTTCCATTGGGCAGGCGGTAATGGAGCCGCTGCGCATCCACCGTCAGGGCAGCGGGCGGCAGCGCCGGCAGCGGGTCGCCGAGCTGCTAGATCGGGTCGGGCTAAACCCCAAGTGCGCTAACCGTTACCCCCACGAGTTTTCCGGCGGGCAGCGGCAGCGTATCTGCATCGCGCGGGCGCTGGCGCTGCAGCCTCGATTCATCATCTGTGACGAGTCGGTCTCCGCCCTAGACGTGTCGGTTCAGGCCCAGGTGCTCAATCTGCTGAAGGGCATTCAAAGCGAGTTTGGCCTCACCTATATCTTCATCTCCCATGACCTGGGCGTCGTCAAGTTTATGAGCGATCGCATCATGGTGATGAACCAGGGCAAGGTGGAGGAGATTGGCCCGGCTGAGCAGGTGTATCGCTCTCCTCAAAAAGACTACACGCGCCAGCTGATCTCGTCTATTCCCACGGGCAGCGTCGACGAGATTCAGCGGCGGCAGGCCCAGCGCCAGGCCCAGCAGGTGCAGCGTCAGGCGGCCCGCTCTTGAATAAGAGCCCGAGGCTGGCCTTGGTTTTGGCCTTGGGTTTGCGCCTGGCTGCGGTCCTTGGCGAGCGATCGCATCTCATCGCCTTTTTGGATGAAGCTGCTCACCATGGCCATCAGCGCATCTACCTTCCGCGATCGCCATTCGTCAATCATGTCGACCGTATAGGCGTAGCCGTAGCGGCGCACCATCGCTTCTTTGAGGTAGGCAGCGTGGCGCGCTTCGTCTTTGGCGACGCTCTCGATGCCGGCCCGGGCGCTGTCCATGTCAGGAAGGCCTCTAAGGGCTTGGGCCATGTGGTGGAAGTCCTTACAGGCGTCAAATTCTAGAATGTAGGTGCTGCCGAAGAACAGGGGCCACTCGATGCGCTCGGGCTTCAGGTCCTCGCGGCTGTAGCCTCGGTAGAAGTTCTCTAAGAACGGCCCGCGCTTCTCTGAAGATTTTGGCTTATCTGCCTTGTCTTCGGCGCTGTTAGCCCCGGGCTTAACGTCGATGACTTCTTTACCCATCTGCTTGAGGGCGTTGGCAAAGATCTGGCCGTGGCGGCGCTCGTCGTTGGCGTGGATGGTGAGCCTTTCGGTGAGCCAGGCGTCGCCTTCGGCTTCGGCGCGATCGCGCAGCTTTGTCAGGAAAGGCACGGCTCCCGACTCGGCAAGCTGGAAGCCCGCTAATAGATCAGGGCGCGTTTTGGGGTCGCGAATGCGGCTGGCCATGAGGTAGGCGGCTGCGCCAGACCCAACGAGATGGAGCACTGGGGTTAAGGGACTCATAGGTGATTAGGTGGTGAGGAAATATCGGTGGCCGTTTGACCCGTTTGAGTAGGTCGGTTCGAACAGGTCAGACGGCGGTTATTGATATGCTAATGCGATCGCTGAATTTTGGCTTGGGATGGTGAGAGCGATCTCTCAATATACATAGGCTCCGCTTTCGCCTTCGCTTCGCGATCGTCTCATGGCGAAGCTGCGGGTGGACCCGGATGAGGCGTCGCCGGGCTAATGCCGCGCCTTCATGCAAGCAGTCTCCGGCAAGGCGCTGAACCATACCAACGGAAAAACATAAGACTATTACACTCTCAGTGCCCATCGTTGGAATGGTGGGGCGACCCGTATGTTATGCCACATCTTAGAAGGCAGGGCAATGGGGCTATCGGCAGGTGAGGACCTTATCATCGTGTTTGTAAGGCTTGAGATATGACATCACGCTACCGCCGTCGGAGCCATACGAATAGAAGGCTAAAGTATAAATACTTAGAAATAGCTCAACCGAGTTTATTTACTATCAATGGAGGCATGTGATGAACGTCACTGATATTTCAACGCTACTGATGTTTCTCCGTTGCAGGCAATGACTAGATAGTTCGAGGTATTACTACTTAAAAGACGGATGTATAATCTATTTCTATCTACCTGTATATAATATTCAAGTGCGGATAGCACAGAATTTACCCAGGATGAGGCTTCTGCTTTTATGGAATCGTATGCGTCTGACCAATCTGTACAAATTTTAATTGACTTCAAGTCAGGTTCTGGTATTGAAGAAACTAGCTTGCTTGACCGTAGCTCATTAGCTGAAAAGTCAGCCCGAGCGTTAAATAAGGCCAAATCTACGATTCGTCAAATGGCGGACTACACGATTTCCATTATTAATTCAATAGAACATCAAAACCGGCCTAAACAAATTGAGATGGAATTTGGAATTGATTTTGATATGGAAGCTGATGTACTCATTGCTAGCAGTAGTATTCAATCGAGCATCAAGGTTAAGTTAATTTGGGAGCGGCAGTAGTGATAAATTTGCCCCCGTTGGGATTTGGACGCCGACGCGTTAAGATGCAAAACCCTTTAGGATTTACCGTGCAGATTTTACACAGGACTAATCCTCAACTTGTTGGAACCGGATTTGTGTTTCGACCTGAAGGTAAAATTCTCACCTGTGCCCACGTTGTTCGGGATGCCAGTGAAGAGGGTGAAGTGGCGCCTGGTGTAGAGGTTCAGGTTCGATTTCGCCGCGATAACATTGATCCGGTTTATAAACAGGATCATGTTGCTAGAGTTGTTGAAAGTTTTCATCGAGAACATGAGAATCACTACTACGACGATGTTGCAGTGATTGAACTTGTCGATGCTCCAGAGTCTTTAATTCGGCGGGATAAGATAGCTCAATTAGAGCCTGCGTATAACCCTGAAAATGAAGATTCTTCAGGAAATCGATTCCGAAGCTACGGGTATAGCCCAGCTGCACCACAGTTTGCTTCGTCCTATGCTGATGGAGAGATTGTAGGACCGATAGAAGTCCCTCAAGGAGTAGAGGTTCGCGCAGATCCATTGGCATTAAGGTCTGAGAACATTGGGCGGGGCATGAGCGGGGCCGCACTGCTTGATACAAAGCGCAATCGTGTTGTCGGTCTTATCACGCATCGGCATAGATCTCGAGAAGCGGCGAATGGACGAATGGCGTTTGGAGTCGACGCTAAAATTGTGCTTTTGTGATTGTTCTCTCTTTTGAGAAGCTGCTTCACAAACATATTGTAGGTGCAACAATTTAAGGCTATGATGCACGAGTAATACAGAGCGAAACCTTTTCTGTACTGATGTATTAACGTAAGCGTGCTCTATGGTTGCAGGTGGTGGTTTAATATCTCAAGGCTTCATCAGCGTAGAAGAGCCACTTCTACAGCCTGGACCGCTGCCCATTGAGAAGATCGCTAGAGAGGGCTGGGACACGGCGAAAGACTACGAGCCGTACATAGGCGACCAGCCCATTCCTTGGCCACCAAACGAATGGGCTGGTCGGGAAGAGCTCCTAGACAAGATCAGCGGAGATTGGGAAGACCTCAACCGCCTAGTTGTTGGCCTAATTGGTTTTGGGGGAGAAGGAAAGACAAGTCTGGCCCGCTCGTGGGTCTACAATCGTCTACTCGAACCAGAATTCAACCTGCGATCGCCCAGAGGTATCTTCTACTGGGATTTTTATGAAAAGCGCAGCATTGATGAATTTTTTGAAGCCGCGATAGCTTATTTAGGGGCTGAGGATCAGCTTGAAACCGCGAAATCTGCCCATGAGCGAGCCAGCTTCTTGGCTGGAATGCTTCTAGCAGGACCATACGTCTTCATTCTCGATGGATTAGAGGTGATTCAATACGAGGACGGCGAAGATTATGGAATATTACAAAACCCTGACTTGAGAGATTTCTTAGCCTATTTTGCCTCAGGAGATCACGATTCCTTCTGTCTAATCACAAGCCGAGCCCCCGTCATTGATTTAATCGAGTACATTACATACGTGCATCGAGACGTAAATAGGTTGGCGGATGAAGACGGTCGCGCTCTGCTGCGATATTTTCTTGGAGACAAGCCGACTGATGCGCAGCTCAATCAAACTATCGAAAAATGGGATGGTCACGCGCTAACCTTGAGCTTGGTAGGGGCTTATGCAAGGGAAGTCTATAACAAGGATCTGAGTCAAGTCGACATTGACGCTACGGAAGATACGCAGCCGCTAGATGCGCTAAAGAACTCTAACTACTCCGAGTACTACGACAGGATCAGGCGTATACTACACCGTTACGATGGGCACTTAACGCTAGGAGAGCGAAAATTCCTGAGGACGTTTAGCGCCTTCCGGTTGCCAGTATCCCAGCAAGCGATGGACAAGGTCTTAAAGGCTGAGCCGAGCATGATCGAGCAGCTCGTCCATTACCGTATACTCCGCCGAGACTCAAGAGGGCAGGGACATACGGCTCATCCACTAATTCGTCAATATTACTTTAATCAGCTCAAGAATAATCCAGATGAGTCAAAAGCTGTACATCGGCGTATCAAAGAGTACTACCTAACTGAGAATCTTGAACAGCGAAAACAGAATTCAACATTACAGGATTTAATCCCTTTTATTGAAGCGGTGCACCACCTCTGCAGGGCAGGAGAATACGAGCAAGCTTGCTACATCCTATCTGAATACGTCGATCAAGGTAAGAAATACGTGCTGACTTTACAGCTTGGAGCATACGATACTCGCCTGAAGCTGTTGTCAGAATTTTTTCCGAATGGAGATCTGAGTAATCTGCCCAACGGGAATCAGCATAACCAGTACTTTATTCTGAAGGAGACAGGATTTTGCCTAATGGCGCTGGGTCGACTTAGAGAGGCTCAGTCTTTTTTTCAGCGCATGATTCAGGTGGCGGAGAATATCGGTGACGTAGATACTTTGATCGGTGCCTATAGAGACCTCGCCAGCTCCCATATCTACCTCGGTGAGTTGGCTGAAGCTGCCAACGTTGTCAAGTTTCCGGCGACATCCAATAGCGAGTCAATCAAGCCTATCGAGGCACTCAACTCTTTGGCACTAAAAGGCTGGATTACTCACCTGCGAGGCGAACTGGATATGGCGGAGGCTATATTCGTAAAGCTTAAGCAGGATCAGCATCAGCTCCAGCCTGATCAGCCCTATCTATATGGTAGCCGTGGTATTTTCTATGCCGATTACCTGCACAGGATCGGTCGCTTTCAGGAGGCTAGAGATGTAGCAGAAGCCAATCTGAGAATCTCTCAAGATAATCGATGGCTTGAGCGAGAGAGCCGCTGCCACAGAATTCTTGGAGGCATCCACGCCAAGCTTCAGAATATCGACGCTGCTCGCGACGCTTACAATCAGGCGCTTAAAATTGCTAGGCGCATCTCTCACCGTCCAACTCTAATTGAGACGCTAAGAGCACAGGGCGACTTCCTAGTTCAGCAAGACGAGCTAGATGAATCCCGCAATGATTTGAACGAGGCGTGGCAGTATGCCAGCAAAGGGTCTTATCGTATCGATGAGGCCAACATACACATCAGTTTTGCGTGGCTGCTCTTGAAGGAGGCTGAACACGCTCCCAATAGTGCCGAGGAGAAGCGATCGCAGGCGAGGCAAGAGGCAAATCAGGCTATGCGAATGAGTGACCAAATGGGATATTACTGGGGCAGAGCCGGCGCTCAAGACGTACTAGATGCTGTGAACTAGTTTTTGGGCTTGTACCGTCTGCGTAACCGCTATCCTCTGCCTATAGGACAGTAGCAGGTCACTTCGTTTCGTTAATACATCCGCTTCTTTTTACTCAACTCCAGTACTAGCTTCGCCCCATTCAGTAAGGGGGCAATACTCCATTTGCCGATTTCTAGAGCTATCCCCATGAGGTAAGCGCGGCAATCATCTTCAGCATCCCTCTTCCAAAACCGATCCATTGGGTAGCGTCGCCCCACAGAGGTCAGTGTCAGAGGGATCGACATCGGCAGGCGTTGCGCCCTGAAGATTGGCTTCGGTCAGATCCAAATCGTTTAAGTCTGCATCCGTCAAATCTACGCCGCTGAGGTTTGCACCGTTCAGCTGAGCATCGTCCAGGTCGCTGGTTTGGTCGCTGGCGTTAGGCAGGAGCAGCGATGCGAAAATCGCGATCGCTACTGCACTCACGTGAGGAACTTTGCGAGATAGGCCTTTGAGCATAGTGGGAGTTAGGTTAAGAGCACAGAACTGCCGCATAACACTGTCTGAGCCGAGGGTACCGGCACAGTGCTCTCGACATTTATTTCAAAGAACTGTGTTTGAAGCAACATGAACATTTGTGACTCGGCGCGAGCTAGCTGAAAGCAAATCGCAGTGAGCACGAACCTAAATTCCATCAAGGTATCCAGGACATTGGCTTTAGCGTCTTTTTCTGATAAAGCGGATGAGCAGGCTGCCCCTGCTTCGTCACCCCCAAACACACCAAAGAACGATCGCTTCTAGCAAGCCGCGCCCCCACAGCGCGATCGCGCCCCAAAAGCTTCCCCCCATTCCCCCAAGCCACCAAACACAGATCCGCCTCAGCCACCAGTCGCCCAATCCAGGCATCGGTTTCCGGGCCCACCGGGTCAGCCGCCGCCCGCAGCGCCTTTGGGTAGGGCGATCGCAGGGCAAATAAATTGGTCACCGTCACGCTACCGTAGCCCCAGGACTTCGCAAACCCGATGCAGCGGCGAATCGTGGGGTCGTTGTGAGCTGCATCGGCGGTAGAAGGGTTGAGGCCAACAATCAACAGCCGAGGCTGCGCCGGACCCCAGCAGCGCCAGAGGCTATAGCGATAGCGATCGCAGGGGGAGAACAGCGCCCCTGAGGAGGCCGTATCCAACGCCACTCCTGGCAAAGGGTCCCGGGGCTTTGACGAAGCCTGTCTGCAAGACGCAGGGGACGGTGGTAGCGGGGAAGCTGCATGACGTGTCGCGTCACATCCATTCGGCAGAAGACTGTTGCCTAACTGTTTCAAAACTTTACAATTAAATGAGAGACCACCGCTGTTCATTCTAGCCATCATGCTTACCCCCACCCAACGCACTAAGCTCGACCCCTCCGACGACGCCCAATTTTACGACCAGCCCCGCTTCGTCACCCACGTCGACGAAGGCTTCATCGACCAGCTGACCCAGCTCTACCGCGAGCGGCTGCAGCCCAACACCCGCATCTTCGACATGATGAGCAGCTGGGTCTCTCACCTACCCGACGACATGGCCTTTGAACATGTCGAGGGCCACGGATTGAACGAAGAAGAGCTGGCCAAAAACCCCCGTTTAGATCACTACTTTGTGCAAAACCTCAACGAAAATCAGACCTTTCCGCTGCCCGATCAATCTTTTGACGCCGTGCTCAATACCGCTTCGGTGCAGTACCTCCAGTATCCCGACCTGGTGTTCGCCGAAATTCACCGCGTGCTTAAGCCCGGTGGCGTCGCCATCGTCAGCTTCTCCAACCGCATGTTCTACCAAAAGGCGGTGCAGGCCTGGCGGGATGGGTCAGAGAGCGATCGCGTCAAGCTGGTGAAGCGCTACTTTCAGTCGGTGTCGGGGTTTGATCATCCGGAAGTCGTGGCTCGTACCGCTAGCGCGCCGGCGGTGCTGCAAATGCTAGGCATTGGCGGCGGCGATCCGTTTTATGCTGTCGTAGCCCGTAAATCGGCTACCGTTCAAGAGCCGCCGTCTCCCTAGCGCGCCTGAATGGCGATCCCCCTGCAGACGTTCCCTCTACAATTAAGGAAACCCCTTCGTCTGCAGGAACTATGCCCCCAGAGACGCGCCCCGAGACGTCCTCAGAATCTCCACAGACCGCCGCCGCCGATGTAATCTATCGCGACAGCGCCCTCGACCGCCTGTTCATCGCCCTATTCGCCCGCAAGATGGCCCGGATTTCAGACACCCAAACCCCCCTTAAGGGTTACGACAGCATCGTCGACCTATCGCGGCAGATCATGCAGGGGCGCAGCGCCGGGCAGCAGCAGCAGGCCGTTGCCGCTATCTTGCATTCCTTGGTGCCCGCGCCGGTTTTGGCGTTTATTCGCGCGGCGTTTTCGCCGACCCAGCTGGTGAGCGAGCTCAACGCCTGGTTTGCCAGCGTCATGTTTGAATGGCTTGTCGGCCCCTGCCGGGTTGAAGTGGCTGAAGTCTTAACGGCCGAGGGCACGAAAGTTCAGAGCAGTAGTGTGCACATCGAGAAATGTCGTTACCTAGAGCAGAGCGGCTGCGTGGGCATGTGCGTCAACATGTGCAAGCTGCCGACTCAGGCCTTTTTCACCGAACAGTTTGGCATTCCCCTCACGATGACGCCAGATTTTGACACCCTGGGCTGCGATATGGTGTTTGGCCAGCTCCCTGCTTTAGAACCAGCCGCAGCCGCAGCTCAACCTTGTCTAGACGCTTGCCCCACCGCTAAAGCTGAGGCGGCAGCCTGCCCCCAAGTGCGATGGAAGGATGGAAAAGTCGTGCCCTAACCCCTGCCCTAAGCGCTAAAACCAGGGTGGAACGTACTGGCTCACCACCCACCCTGTCGCTAGCCCGCTGGCTGAAACTAAAATTAGGATGATTAGGGACTGAATGCGGTTGAACCCAATCGTCTGTAGGTCCAGCCGCGCTAAAAGCTCTGTGGCGACAACGACGAGAATGTAGCCAAAGATTCGCGCCCAGATAAATGCAAAGGCCACAAGCATTGCGCTGACGATCACTAGGGAAAAGTAGCCCAAGTCTGAGCGAAGCCAGGCGTTAAGCGCCAGCTGGGAGCGATCGCCTGCCGTTGTTAGAAGCAGCGCCTGCGCTATTGTAAAAGTGATTGCAATACCCCATCCCAGGGTGCTGCCTGCCTGATGGCTTAGGAACCAGCCAAAGCTGCCATAGGCCAGCAGCATCAGTAGCGAAGAGAGCCAAGAGAACGATAGCTTGGACAATGCAATGGCCAATTCAATACTGTTGAATTGTATCCCAACTCGTTTTTCGGGCCAGCGATTGCCCCACCGCTGCTAGAGCGTTTCCGCCCTATCTCCACCTGCTCTTATAATCGAGGACCCAAGAGCACTCTAATATTTGCCGTCACAGGAATGCTCTAATATTTGTCATAAGCACAACGCGAGGACGAAATTCCCATGCTGAAATTCAATCTGGTCATCGCTGCTTTCGCGCTACTGGCTATCGGGACCGCCTCCCCAGCCTTAGCAGACGATATTGCAGATGACATTGAAGACGCCGTTGACGAAATCGCTGAGTCTCAAGAGGTTTTCGAAGAGATTGTCGGTGACCCCCAAACCAGCATCCCACCTGTGCTACTTCAGCAGAGCAAGGCCGTAATTATCATTACAAATCTAGGACAGGGGGGCTTCATTATCGGCGGGCGCTATGGCGATGGCCTGATGGTGGCGCGGCAGGCCGACGGCTCTTGGAGCCATCCGGCCTTCGTTTCTTTAGGAGGGGGCAGCGTTGGCCTACAGTTCGGCGGGCGCTCCAGCGATATTGTAATGCTGGTGCAAGACCACCAGACGGTGGCTGACATAATCAACGGCGGTGCAGAGTTTGGCGCGGATCTCTCTGGAACAGCCGGACCCGTTAGCGGTAGCCTGACGGACCCGGCTGAAGTCGCGGCTGACGACATTTTGGTTTACTCCCGAAGCTCAGGGCTGTTTGGCGGGGTCGCCTTCGATGGCAGCACCATCAGCTTTGATGAGGAGCGCAACGAAGCTTTCTATGGACAGCTTGACGTCACCCCAGAGCAAATTTTGCTGGGCCCCAACCTGACGCCGACGGCCAGCTACGCGACTCTAGAGCAGGCGCTTTTGGACGCCGAATCACGCTGAGCGCGGCCAGTAGCGCTGTTAGCAGCGCGACGCGGACGCTACTCCTGGCTGACAGAGAGCTGATACTGGTGCGAGTTGCCGCTGCGATCGCCCACATGCACTGAGTAAGTGCCTTGTTCCCAGACGCCCGGCAGCTCCACCGCGCCGCCCGACATATTGTCAGACATCACGCAGTCCTGGCTTTGTCCATCGGTCACCAGCAGGGTCAGCTCGCCGCCTCCGGTGACTCGGAACCGCAGTGAGGCTAAGGGTTCGGTCACCTGAATTTGTAGCGCCGGTGCGCCGATAAATCCGCAGCTGCTTTGCCGCGAACCGCCAGATGAACCGCTGACTTGGTGGTTTTGAATCGGGGTGCTGATCGTTTCTCCCCAAGCCGGTTGGCCTATTGCGAGAGGTACGAGCAAAACCGCGGCAGCAGTCAATATACGACGGTAGTTAAACATGATCTAAATCTCCACACACATCAGGGGCTATGTTGCGTAGTTGATGGATACGGATGGGTAGATGCTGTTCATCAACTACCTTGATCTTAGGCTGCAGAATACGGCACCATCGATCAGCCTATGCCACTTCTCCATCTGAATTGAAGTCTATATTGAAGCAAGCTCGCCCGCCGGCTGTAGGGTATGAAGACGCCAACGCCATAAACAAATACGCTACAGTAGAGCTAGATCTGCACCGCTACCGTGAGTATCCCTACAGTGTCGCCACAGGAGAATCAGCTATGTGCATTTGCATAAACTGCCACTACGTTGATCGCTGTATTACCTACCACGCGGTGGAAACTAACCACCAGCAGCCCCATCTGACCGATACGCCGACCTTCAATCCCGCTAATCCCACCATCAACGCCAATATTACGCCGCCCACCGTGACGGTGAAGGGCGATCGCATTGTTCAAGAAGGCGATTTTAGCTTTGAGTATGACGTCGTAGGCTGCGATAGCTTTCGCGAAGAGGTTGGCAAATGGGCAAAGCTGCGCCCAGGAGAGCTGGTCCCAACCTAGGCGCTGGCGGGTTTTAAGCGTACAAAGACCTTAGGCGCACACGGGCCTTACGAGCTTGAATATCTTATGCGCTCATAGACTCGGGCAGAGACGAGATCTTGGGGAAGAAATACCCCCGCCCTCGGTCGGTATGGATATACTCTGGGTTGCCGGGATCGTCTTCTAGCTTAGAGCGCAGGCGAGAGACATGCACATCCACAACCCGCAAGTCGCTGTGGCGGCTCGGGGTGTAGCCCCAAATCTCGTTGAGGATATCGGCCCTGGGAATAGATTCTCCGGAGCGGCTCACAAGCAGCTGCAGCAGGTCGAACTCAATGCCGGTGAGACGGATTCGCGCTCCGTTGACGTAGACCTGCCGCTTGTTGACGTCCACCTGCAGGCTGCCCACTTGAATGACCCCCACGGTGGGATCGCTGGTGGCGCTCCCCTGCTCGGTGCGCCGCAAAATCGCCTTGATGCGGGCTTCTAGCTCCTTGGGTGAAAAGGGTTTAGAAATGTAGTCGTCTGCCCCCATCTCTAGGCCCACAATCCGGTCTGCGATCTCCCCTAGCGCCGTCAGCATAATGATCGGGATGTCCGACGTTTTGCGAATCTCTCGGCAGACCGTCAGGCCGTCAATTTTTGGCATCATGACGTCGAGGACGACAAGATCAAGGGTCTCTTGGGAAAATAGCTGCAGCGCCTCCTGACCGTTTGCCGCAGCGACAACGTCATAACCGCCCATAGACAGACGCGTCGATAGAATTTGCCGGATAGCAGCTTCATCGTCAACAACTAAAATCTTGCATTTGCTAGCCAATGGTTATAATCCTCTTGTCGGCGTGATCAGCGCTACTTGAGCTGCGGTCGCATGACGTCGTGGGCTTCAGCGCCTGCAATCGACCGGTTGAACTGCGAAGTTGAACGAGAGAGCAGGCGTGCGACTTAAAACACTGGCGGCGAAGCGCTGCGTAATAGCCCCGTGACTTGCAATGTTCCTTCACAAAGCTTACTGCTTCTTATGATAACAAACGATAACAGCAATATTTGGCAATGTATCTATAAGTTTTACCCGGTAGATTGCCTCAGCTCAAGTGGCTAGACTACCGGCTGGCCGCAGCGGCCACTGCTGGATTCTACCGCGGACTCAACGATGTTAATTTACCGTCATAGTGGCCTCAGTCCATGAATCAGCTTGCTATGATCCTTGCAAATCAGCTTAGAAGCAAGCGCTGCTGTCACTGTGTCCTTAACGTCTCGTGAGAGCCTTTGCTGTCAACCGGCGTGATCCTAACGACATGGCAAACCCGTTTATTGGTGCAAGAATCTCCCCCGATCTAGATCGGGCGATCGCCGCTCGCATGCAGGCCACTGGGCAGACGAAGT
Organism: Elainellaceae cyanobacterium; assembly: GCA_050331115.1. GTDB lineage: Bacteria > Cyanobacteriota > Cyanobacteriia > CAKZMO01 > CAKZMO01 > JBCCAG01. Next base: position 3,881 of record JBHJHD010000020.1, on the reverse strand, counting down.
CAGATATTATGATTGCGGCGCTAACGTTGTATTTAGGGATGAAGCCCTGCCAAGAGCGGCTTGCTGCTATCGAAGATAAGCTCTCTAAGATAGAAGGAGCCGTCGTCAATCCCGCCCATGCGGCCCATCGGGCCTAGCGCCGCGCCAAAGTCACTCGTAGCCAAAGTCACTCGGAGGCTGCTGAGGACGACTCGGGCGTCACGGCGAGCCGATCGAAGCTAGCGACTAGGGCCAGCATCAGCCACCATAGAATGCTGACCTGAGGGCGATACCACACCGTGTCGACGAGCCCGTGGGCCAGCATGCCCGTTATGGCCGCCATAGCCGCGATCAGCCACAGCCAGCTGCTCTCCCTCCCCTGCCGCAGCCGCTGTAAAGACCGCCAGCCGCAGCTAAACGCGACTACCAGCAGCCACAGGAAGCACACCAGACCAATAATGCCGGTCTCCACCGAGATTTCTAAGAACACCGAATAAGCGCTCAGCGCGGTGTAGCCTGGCTCCTGGTAGAACGGATAGACTTGATTGAAGGCGTCGTTGCCCGGGCCAATTCCCAGCACCGGGCGCGCCTTGATCATCTCGATGACTGCGGCCCAGACGTTGATGCGGAAGTTATTGCTGCTGTCTTCTCGGCCCGAAAAGATAGTCGCCACCCGATCTCGCAGCGGCGCGATCGCCGATACGGCAACGGTGAGCGAGGCAGCGGTGGCGGCCAGCAGCCCCGGCAGCGCCCAGCGACGCCAGGGCTGCGGCAGCCGAACGCTCAGGCCATGCACAAGCAGGCCTAAAAATATAAAGCTCCCGGCCACAAAGCCGATCCACCCGCCCCGACTAAAGGTCAACACCAGGCAAGCTGTCGTGACTAGCAGAATAGTCGCCGCCAGCAGCTTACCTAGGCCGCGCCACGCGAGCAAGGCAGCCCCGCTGAGAAATACCGCCGGAATTAGGTAGCCTGCTAGCAGGTTGGGGTTGCCCAGATAGCTGTAGACCCGCGTTGTGCCCGCCAGCGCTGAATCTGGGTCAACCCAGGTGGCTAGGGCGTCTGCCCCAAAAAACCACTGCCGCAGCCCCGCCGCTGCCACCGTCAGCGCCGTCAGCAGGTAGACCATAATCGTGGCGCTGCGGGTGCGGGGCGATCGCAGTAGGCGGGCCAGTAGGGCAAACAAAACGATGTACAGCGTCAGCTTGAGCCAGCCGTCTAGGGCCTCGGCCCGCACGGGGGAAAAGGCGGTGGCCACCGTGGAAATCCCCCAGTAAACCAGCACCACCCCGTGAATTGGCGTGATTATGAACCGGTCTTGCAGCGCTAGCAGAACCCAAACTGCGCAGCAGCCCAAGAGCAGCAGCCCGATGATCGTCGTCGAGACGAAGGGGGCCGCGATGAACAGCAGTAGCACCAAGCCAACGGCGATCGCACCTGCCTGCCGCAGCAGCCAGTTTTCCTGCTGCCAGCCTGAGAGCAGCCCGCCGATGCGAGCGAGGTAGGTGCTCTGCCAAAGGCGATCGGCGGAGCCAGCCGCGCCCGAGAGAGATGCGAGCGTCAGGTGATGCCAGAGGGATTTGGCTTGGGGAAATTGAACCATAGCGCTAGGAGGGGCAAATTGAAGCGTCTGGGTGCCTGAGCGGCTGCGGCGCGCACTGCCGCATCTAACAATGCCGGCTCAGCTACCCCAGTATCTTAAACTGCTGCGGGCGATTGCGATTCCTCTTTTGAGGGGTTCACTGCTGAGCGTCTATGCCGACCTCACCTAGGTCGGGTGTCAGGTTGGGTGTCAGTTCGGATGCCGATTCTGGCGATGAAGTATTAGTCTGGGCCGCCGCGCCTAACCCCGACAGATCGGGTTTCTCCAGCCACATCTCACCCCCGCAAATCAGCGTGTGGGCCTGCCAAGCTTCGTCCGCCTCCGGGAAGTCGCGGCGGTAATGTCCACCGCGACTCTCTTGCCGGAACAGAGCGCTGCGAAGAATCAGGGCGGCAATGTCCAGCAGGTTGCGAACTTCTCCCCAAAGCTGAATCTCGGCGGCGGCGGGGCCATGCTCCAAAGGCTGAGCCTGGGTTAGCGGCGATCGCTGCGCCACCTGCTGTCGCCATTCCCCTACCCGAACTGCGGCTGCCGCTAGGCTACTCTGATGGCGCAGAATGCCGGCGCTGGCCCACATGAGCTGCGGCAGCTCGCGGCGGATATGGGTGAGCTGGGCCAGCCATTCTGAGGCTGTGGCGTCTTTGACATCTCTGGCGTCTGAATTCTGCCTAGACCCAGTCCCAACCTCAAGCTCCCTAGATCCGACTTCGGGCTGGCGGGGCGGCGCAGCACCGTTCGATGCCCCGTCTACCGTTTCGGAGCGTGCTTCGTTCGCCGCCGGCGTGAGGCTGGCCAGCTGAGCGCCAAATACTAAACATTCCAATAGGGAGTTGCTGGCTAAGCGGTTTGCGCCGTGGACGCCCGTGCTAGCGGTTTCTCCGACGGCGTAGACGTTGCTTAAGGTGGTCTGGCTGCTGAGATTAGTCTGTATTCCTCCCATCCAGTAGTGGGCCGCGGGAGACACGGGAATCATCTCACCCATGGGGTCAACGCCCCACCGCCGACAGACGCTGAGGATGTTGGGAAACCGATATTGAATGCGATCGCTAGGGATAGGGCGCAGATCGAGCCAAACCTGGGAGTCGCCCGTCTGCGCTAGATGGCTGACAATGGCCCGGCTCACCACGTCCCGTGGGGCTAGCTCTCCTGCCGGATGATAGTCAAACGCAAATCGGCGACTCTGACGGTCGACCAGATGCGCACCCTCCCCCCGGACCGCCTCGCTGATTAGAAACCGGGGCGCGCCCGCCTTGGCGAGCGCCGTAGGGTGGAACTGGACAAACTCTAGATCTCTGACGACGGCGCCCGCCCGCCACCCCATCGCCACCCCATCCCCAGTACTGAGGGCCGGGTTGGTTGTGTTGGAAAAAACCTGCCCTCCGCCTCCCGTCGCCAAAACAACGGCGCGGGCCGCGACGCGCTGGACGCTGCCTTGGCGCAGCAAAATGACGCCTCGGCAGCGATCGTCAGTAGGAGCCTGATGAGCGCCGGTTGTCTGATCAGCGCCCGCCATCCACAGATCCAGCACGAAGGCGCGATCGAGTACTTGAATATTGGGGCGCTGCAGCACCTGCTGCCCCAATATCGCTACGATGGCACGCCCTGTGGTATCCGCGGCGTGGAGCACCCGCCGCCGGGAGTGGGCCGCTTCCAGGGTGAGGGCTAGGTCAGGCCCCGATCGATCGAACGCTACCCCCATGGTCAGCAGCGCCCGAATGCAGGCTTCAGCCTGCTGGGCCATCAGCTCAACCGCAGGGCGATCGCATAGCCCGGCACCCGCCTTGAGGGTGTCGTTGATGTGGAGTCGCGGAGAGTCATCAGTGGCAACCGCCGCCGCAATTCCTCCCTGCGCCCAGTCGCTAGCAGACTCAGACACGGTATCTTTAGTGATCAGGCCGATGCTGAGGTGAGCCGGCAGACAGAGGGCGGCATATAGGCCAGCAGCGCCCGCCCCAACGACGAGAACGTCAAAGTTAGACACGCATTTTAGCTCCAGGACTTAGCGTTATCCTCTCTCAGGTAGGACAGGCTGTAGCGATTGAGGGGTGTCGCCAGCGACGTTGAGGGGGCACAGATAGTTTGCTCGTGGCTGCGAAGGCACTGATCCAAGCGCCCGCCGCAGACGGTAAAGCTAAGCCCATTTTAACAAAAGCTTAACGTTTTAGGTCGCCGTGGAGGTCTCTATAAGATCTCTATATTGAAGGGACGACGGGGGTTAGGCCGGAGTGGCTTCATGGAGTACTGTGGCGCATTTATTGTGGGGGATTGGTGTGGGGGATGACTTTTGTGAGGCAACAAT
>JBHJHD010000019.1:0-136291 GCA_050331115.1 Elainellaceae cyanobacterium | reverse complement strand
ACAAATTGGCTTGTGCGGTGGATTTCTACGCTAGCATCGACTGGGTTATTTAAGACGATTAGGATGTCGATATCAGAATCAGTTGTAGCGTCTTACCTAGCGTGAGAGCCAAATAAGATGACCCAACTGAGGCGATCGCTGTATTCGCCTTTGAGATATTGTTTTAGATGTTCGAGGGCTACTTTTAGCACTTCTTTGCCAGGTTAGAAATTGTCCAATTGTTGCGATCGCGTAGCGCTTATTGCTTCGACGGCTTTCATAGGTCTTTGCCTTATTCTTTAGGTTTGCAGTCTTGGGGCTGTGGTCCTTCGTCTTCTACGGCGATCGCGAAGCGGGCAGGGAGGCGGATGGATTTGAAACTGTTAGGCTTGCCGACGATGCCCTTCATGGCTTGGGTTGGGTATTTGTCGATGTCCACCGAGTAATCGCCGGCGAAATTACTACTACGGGCTTGATCAATGTCATCGCTGAAGTGTGCCCGCACAATGATGGTTTGGTCGGGGTCGAGGGCGATCGCTTTTTCGGTGGTGAAGGGGCGCTCGAACTCGTGGGGCGTTTCGATGATGTAGCGATCGATGAGGTCGCCGTCTTCGGTGAGGACTTCCCACCAGTCGGCGTGGCGATCGCAGTCCTCATCAGGACTCTGAATCTTGACGCTGAGGTCGTAGTTGCCGGCAGTCTCTTCAATTGGGTCAACATTCAGAACAGCAGGCCCATCGATTAATTGTGGCGTCTTACTTTCGGTATAGTGTGTCAATATTTGAGCTAGTCCAGCAATTCGGTCCGCTTCAAGGCAGGTGCGGAGCGATCGCAGAGCCGCTCTCCAGTCTCCGAAAAGGGCTTGATCAGAAGCAACTTGACGTAAAGCAGATGATGCATCGGCGCGTTCCGCTACGGGACGAATGTTTAGTAACAGCTCCTTAGCCAAGTCAACATTGCCTTGTTGTACAGCTGCGCTGGCAATGGCACTCAACGCAGAGGATTTGGAGCCAGGGGCATCGATATCGCCACTGGCCGCTAGCGCATCAGTGAGCACAATTGCCGCCTGCTGGCTGTCCCCTAGCTCCCCATACGCGCTGGCAATGGCACTCAACGCATCGGATTTGGAGCTAGGGTCATCGATGTTACCGACAACGCTCAGCGTTTGCTGCAGAAGGGGTAAGTTTGGAAGCTGGACAGCTATCTGAGAAATATCTTGAACAGCTCTAGCCCTAGTACTTCGACTCTCAATGTCGTTGTCAATTAATCCAAGTCCGCTATTGGTTTGTCCGTCTTTTATCAAAGCAGCGGCAACATCGACCTTCACACCAGGGCTAACGCTACTCCCCGCCATCCCCCCCGCCAGCTCCCACCGCACCCACCGCATCTGCCCCGGCACTGTAACGTTCAAGTACCCATACCCAAAGCCACCTACCAGCACCACCGCCGCCAACCCACCCAGAACCCAACTCACCCGCCGCTGACTTACCCGAATCAACGCCTCCTTCTGCCGCCGCTTCGCCCCCCACACCAAAAAAGGCCGCTGCCGCCGCACTCGCCACAGCTCCAGCCACCCCAGCAAATACCGCCCCGCTCGCCCATTCCCCAACCACTCATTCACCCGCCGCTCCAGCAGCTGGTTCGCCTTGTCCGCTTCCGTCAGCTCCTTCCCCGCCACCCGCATCAGCGCCGGAATCAGCCGCTCATGCGCTAGCTCATAGCCCGGAACCCCATCCTTCTCCTGGGGCGTCACCAGCCGCACATCCCCCCGCGACAGCCAAGCCACCGCTTCCGCCACCTCCTCTGGCTTAGCCGTGCTCTGCATCTTGCGCTGCAGCTCCGCCACGCTCAGCACCCCCGCCCTCACCTGCCGGTCTAAATCCGTTAGGGCCAGCAGCGTCTTCACCGCCGCCTGCCGCTGCGCAGGCAAGGCTCTCGTCTCCAGCGTCCGGTCCAAAAACCGCGTCAGCAGCCCCTCCACCCCGCCAAACTTCTGAAACGCCGCTCGGTTAAAGGCCCGCAGCTCATCATCCTTCTGCCGCTCAATCATCCAGGCCAAGATCTGCACATCCACCGGCGAAATCGTGCCCGTATCCCGATGGGCCAGCTCCTGCTCCGCCAGTTCCGCCACAAAGCGCGGGTCAAAGGCCAGCCGCTCCGTCTCCGCAATCACCCCCAGCACCTTTGCCGCCTCACCCGGGCTAAAGCGATAGAGCTTAAACCAGTCCTGCGGCCCCGGCACGTAGTCGAGCGACTGGTGCAGCTCATGCAGCTCGTGGGCCAAGTCGGCGCGAATCGCCACCAGCAGCTTCACCCGGTCCAAACTCGGGTTCCCGTACCACCCGGTCAAGGCTCGCACAAACGCCCTGCGGTCCTCCTGCCGGGGGTTATGGACAAAGAACTGCTCAAACTGGTCCAGCAGCAGCACCACCGGCTTGCCCGCTGCCTCCATCGCCTGGGTCAGCATCTTCTCAAAAGGGCGATCGCGCATCCAGTCCAGCGGAATCTCCAACTGCTCGGCGATCGCCTTCCCCACCGTCGCCAGCGGCTCCTGGTCCGAAAAGCGCACGTACACCGCGCGGTGGCTGCTCTCTGGCTGCGACAGCCTCGGCCACAGCCCCGCCTGCAGAAACGACGTCTTGCCGCAGCCCGACTCCCCCAGCAAAATGCCAAACTTGTAGCCCTCGCTGGTCATGGCCTCGCAGCACTCCCGCAGACTCACCTCCCGCTGCAGGCGGCTAAACACGTCGGCGTCTTCTTTCGCAAATGGACGCAGCCCCTTAATCGCCTTACGCTCCGCCACGTCTGCCGCTGTGGCCTGAGGCGATCGCGGCATCGTTACCACCGCCACCGCCAGCGCTCCCACAAACAGCAGCACCACCCCGGTCCAAAAGCTAGCCCAAAACGGCCCCTGCACCGTCTCGCCCAAGAAAGCTGTGTTAATGCGATCGCGAAAGAAACCGCCCGCGATCGCCAAACTTACCCCCACCAGCACCAGCAGCATAAACCAGTTGCGGCGGCGAATCAGCTCCGCTATCCACTGAATGAACCGGGCGACCTTCTCCGTGGTTTGCTGAAGGACGTCAGGATTTGGCGACTCAGGAACCATAGGGGCGAGAAAGACGTTTTGCTTTTATTAAAGCCCATATGCGCTAGCCCTGCAGCAAACGCTCACACCCCCACCCGCTGCCGCACGTCCTTCAGCCTCGCATCGGGAATCGCCGCGATCAGCCGCTGCGCGTAGACGCTTCAGCGCACCGAAAACGCGCTGCCGAAGCGGCGGGTGATTGGCTCCAGCATGAACGTCAGCACCGACTTACGCCGCGTCACGATTTCTCCGGTGGCGCTCATGCCGGGAATCAGCTCCACCTGCTGGTCACCGATGGCGATCGCCGTCGCGTCTAGGCGAACGCGCACCGGAAATACCGGCCCTAGCTGCTCGTCTAAAGTGGCGTTAGGGCTCACCTGCACCACCGTGCCGCTGACGGTGCCAAACTCTTGAAACGGGAAGGTGTCAAGCTTCACCTTCACGGGCATGCCTTCTGTGACAAAGCCAATATCGCGGTTGAGCAGCTTCGCCTCCAGCAGCAGCTCCCGCTCTTCCGGCAAAATCGACAGCAGCTCTTCCCCCGGCTCAATGGTGCGCTCGGCCAGCGTCGCCTGAATGTTGTATACCCGGCCCGCAATTGGCGCGGTAATTATCTGGGCATTGGCCCGCAGCTGCGCCTGGTTGAGCTGCCCTTCTAGCCCGGTCATCTCTTCGGTGCGGCGGTTCAGCTCGGTGAGGATGTCGCCGCGACGCTCAGAGCCCAGGCGATCGCGCTCTTGGCGGGCCTGCTGCACCGATTGCTCCGCCTGCTGCACCGATTGCTCCTGGGCGGCGATGTCCTGCTGTAGGGTAGTGACGCGGTCCTGCGCTTCGGCAAGGCGGTCTTTGGCTTCAATGTAGTCGAAGCGGGCGACGGCCCCATTTTCGCTGAGCTGCTCTAGGCTAGTGGCGCGATCGCGGGCGTTTTGCAGCAGCTCGCGGGCGCTGGGCATACTCTGCCGCAGCCGGGTCAGCCGCGCTTCGGCCTCCCCCACCGCCGCCGCCAGCCGCGCCACTTCGCTATCCACGGCCGCCTGCTGCTCCCGAAACTCCTGCAGCCGCGCTGCCAGCAGCTCATCCTGCAGCGGCTGACCCGTGGTGCCCGACCCCGACAGCTCCGCCTGCAGGCGATCGATGTCCTGCTGCACCAGGTCGCCAGACTCCCGCAGCCGCTCCACGTCCGACTGGGTCATGGTCTGGTCTTGCACCACCAGCGAGTCCCCCGCGCCGACAACGTCCCCCTCCTCGACCAAAATTTCCTCAATCACGCCGCCCTCTAGCGATCGCACGGGCCGCACCTGAGCAGAGGGCACCAGCTCCCCTGCGGCGACCGCCACCTCGTCGATTTTGCTGAACTGGGCCCAGGCAATGGCGCCAAACACCATCAGGCTGATGCTAGCGGCCAGCAGCCGGGTGTAGAGCGGCGGCAGCTGACGTACGGCTTTGCCCAGCTCATAGGAGAGGTAGTCTTCTGGGTTGACGAACTGGGCGCGGGTCTGGCGCAGGCGGGCGGAGGCGGTGTCTAAAGTAGTGTCTGGGGTCATGGGCCATCGGGAGCGCTTTTATGGGGAAGCTTTTATAGATAAGCCTTCACAATAAGATGCCCCGCTACAGGAGTGCTCGTCCATGAAAGTCTAAGTCTATGGGAGTTCAAGTATACAAAACCCGGCTCAGCACCATACTAAAAATTGCTTTAGCGCCGCACAAAAATTGCTTTAGCGCTGTATGGAAGATCGCTTCAGCGCTATACAGGAAATCGCTTCAGCTCAGTGACTGCTTCGCGGTTTCTTCAATTTGCTTCGCCGCCGCCTTCTTGCGCTCGCTGTAGCGATCCGTCAGCTCATCCACACGCTCCCGCAGCAGCATCGTAAAGCGATACAGCTCCTCCATCACATCCACCACGCGATCGCGGTAGGCCGACGCCTTCATGGTGCCATCCTCCTCAAACTCTTGATAGGCTTTGGCCACCGACGACTGGTTAGGAATCGTAAACATCCGCATCCAGCGCCCCAAAATCCGCATGGTATTGACGGCGTTGAAGGACTGCGACCCGCCCGAAACCTGCATCACCGCCAGGGTTCGCCCCTGGGTCGGACGCACCGCCCCCAGGGTGAGGGGAATCCAGTCGATCTGGGTTTTCATCAGCCCTGAAATATTGCCGTGCATCTCCGGGCTCGACCACACCTGGCCCTCCGACCACAGCGACAGCTCCCGCAGCTCCTGCACCTTAGGGTGGGTGTCGGGCTCCGCGCCGTGGAGCGGCAGCCCGCGCGGGTCAAAGAACTTCACCTCCGCGCCGAAGTTTTCGATAATGCGGGCCGCCTCCTCAGCCACTAGCCGGCTATAGGAGCGCTCTCGCAGAGAGCCATATAGGAAGAGAATCCGCGGCTTGTGGTCAAAACTCATGGAAAAATTCTGAAGACGCAACGGGACTGAGCCGAGGGCCTGAGCTTAGCGGCTGAGTCTTAGGGAGTGTATCACGTCTGTTGCCATAGCGCGGTGCGCCAGTCGAGGCCTTTACATCGCGCTCGCGCTTAAAATTCAGCCTCTCGCTTAAGCAGCTCCTCAATCGTCAAGCCAAACTGTGATTCGCCCTCAAATACGGTACCGACCTTGCGATTTATGAAATGGTCGCGGGCGATCGCATAGGCCTCCTCCGGCAGGGCCGTGTAGCCCACCACAGGCACGAGGGTGCGCGCGTTGGTCAGGTAGTAGTCCACAAAGGTCTCTAGCTCTGGCTTCTCTTCTAGTGCATCGACGCTGACGTAGATAAATAGGGGGCGGGCTAGGGGCTCATATTCACCACTGCGAACCGTCTCATCCGCCGGCATCACCGGCACCCCGCCGCTCTCAATGCCCAGGGCCTTAAGGGCGGCCTGACTCTCTTTGTAATAGGCATAGCCAAAGTAGCCCAGGCTGTTGGGGTCGGTGCGCACGCCCCGCACCAGATCGACGTCGTCCTCGCTGGCGGTGTAGTCGGTACGGCTCGCGCCTGACTCGCCGACAATGGCCTCGGTGAAGTAATCGTATGTGCCAGAGTCGGTGTCAGCGCCGTACAGACTGATTGGCTCATCGGGCCAATCCGGGCGAATTTGGCTCCACTGGGTAACCTGCCCTTCAGCTTCGGGCTCCCAAAGCATTTTCAGCTCCTCCACCGTAATGTCATCGGCCCAATCGTTATCCTGGTGGACGGCGACGGTCAACGCGTCGAAAGCTACCGGCAGCTCGATGTATTCGACCCCCGCTTCTTTGCAGGCGGCCATTTCCGCTTGTGTAATCGGGCGCGACGCGTCGCTGATGTCGGTCTCACCTGCGCAAAATTTGCGGAATCCGCCGCTGGTGCCTGAAAAGGTAACGTCAATGGCGGGCGCGCTGTCCCCCTTTTCAAATATGTATTCTTGGGCGACCTCGTTCGAGATTGGGTATACCGTGCTCGACCCGTCGATGGCGATCGCGGCTGAAGAGTCGGCCTCTGGCAATTCAGCGGTGGATTCAGATTGGGGCGATTCTGGGGGAGCGGAGCAGCTCGCGGCTGCAATCATCAGGGAAAAGGCGATGGAGCCTCTGAACCAGCCTTTGACCACCGCGCAGCGGTTTTTGTAGCAAGTCCAAGATGAAGTAGATATCAGCATGGCGATTAAACCTCTCGTTGTAGCGGAGATGCTATATCTACTAGCAAATCAAACCGGCTTGCTTTTCCAGCGTCGCCTAGAACACGCTTTAATCATTCGTAGCAGTCGCTACTGCGCTGCCCTCTCGCGGCGCTTGAACTGCTCAAGCCTAGTCTGCCACTGCTGCCAATAGTCCCGCAGGGCCTCGGGTGTGAACCAAAATACCTCTGCCGGCTGGTCTGGTAAGGCGATCGCCAGCATAGCGCAGCGTAGATGGAGATCCTCCGCGGCGTAGGTGTGGTTGACCGCGCCGCAGTAGGCAGCGAGCTGCAGCGGCTGGTCCCGCAGGCGCTCCACGCTCTCCTTGGGGCGATCGCTGGTTTTCCAATCTAGAATGCAGGCCGCCCCCCGGTAGCTGGCCACGCAGTCTACCTGCCCCGCGTAGCCCAGATCGTAGTGAAATACGGTGCTCTCCACCAGCCGCACGGCGTCGATGTCCTGGAGCACCGGCTGTAGGCTGTCCCAGTAGGGCTGGGCCGCTTCTGGGCAGGGCTGCTCTTCGCCGAGCAGGTATTGTTTGAGGTGCTTGTGGGTTAGGGTGCCCCGACGGCTCGCCCTTCCGGAGATTTGCTTGGCGGCCTCAGACCCGACGCGCTCCCGCCAGCGGGCCAGGGCCCTTCGATCTTCTGCAGGCTTGGTGGCGTTGAGCACTGAGGTGACGCTGGGCAACCGGTTGCCCTGGTCGTCGACAAAATACTGACAGCCCTGGGCGCGGGAGCGCTTGGCCGGGACGGTGGGGAGAAGCTGTAGGCGAGGCGGCATGGAGGTGGTGCATCGGGTCTATTGCGTTGGCACAGTTGCTTAGGACAGTGCGATTGGTTAGGAACCTTGAAATTCCGTAGGCAACTGTGCACGCAACTGTCCTAATGCATCAGGACAGTTGCTATATGTGGCTGGACTGCAGCAAAAGGGGCCGCAGCTCAGGCCTTTACCTATTGTGTCGCAAACGTGGCGCGATGCAGCAAGCGCATTACTGCTGAGCAACGTCAAAGCAGTTGCCGCCGATGATATCGCCGACGGCCAGCGTCAGGGCTCCCTACTGCACCGCCGCGATCGCGGTCACCAGCTTCGGTAAGGAGGTAGAAATGGCGGTGAGCATGCCGCCAACGACGGTTTCGGAGAGGCCTGGCTGGCGATCGCCCCACCGGTTTTGGCCACTGCGTAGCCCGCCCCACCGACCTACGCCGAAAGCGCCCTTACGGTTGCAACGACCTGCGCCGCGGCCCGGTCGATCTCTTCTTCGGTGGTGAAGCGCCCCAGTCCGAAGCGAATCGAGGCGTAGGCCAGCGCATCCGATCGCCCCAGCGCCTTGAGCACGTGGGAGGGAGCCGTCGAGGCCGTCGAGCAGGCCGCCCCAGACGACACCGCCATCACCGGCTGCAGCCCCAGCAGCAGCGCCTGACCGTCTACCCCCTCAACGCTGATGTTGAGATTGCCCGGCAGCCGCTGAGTCGGGTGGCCGTTGAGCTGGACGCCAGGAGTGCCGCTGACGGTCTGCCAGAGGCGATCGCGCAGCTGAGTCAGCCGAGTTGCATCCGCCGCCATGCCTGCCGCTGCCAAGGTCACGGCCTTTGCAAATCCCACAATCTGCGGCGGATAGAGCGTCCCCGAGCGCCGCCCGCCCTCCTGTCCCCCCCCGTGGAGCTGTGCCGCCACCTGGACGCGGGGATGGCGGCGGCGGACGTACAGCGCCCCAATGCCCTTAGGGCCGTAGAGCTTGTGGGCGGTGAAGGACATCAGGTCGATGTTCATGGCCTCTACGTCCATGGGCACCTTGCCCACCGCCTGGGCGGCGTCTGTGTGAAACAGCACCTGGCGATCGCGGCAGCGGGCGCCGATTTCGGCCAGGGGCTGCAGCACGCCGATTTCGTTGTTGGCGGCCATGACTGAGACCAATACCGTATCGGGGCGCAGGGCCTTCTCCAGCACCTCCAGCGGCAGCAGTCCGTTAGGCTGCACAGGCAAATAGGTGACCTCAAAACCCAGGGTCTCTAGGTAGCGGCAGGGATCGAGGACAGCGCTGTGCTCGGTTTGCACCGTGACGATGTGGCGACCCCGCGAGAGGTAGGCTTCAGCGACGCCCTTAATGGCTAGGTTGTCGGCCTCGGTGGCTCCGCTGGTGAAGACGATTTCATTCGGTGCGGCGTTAAGGACCGATGCGATTTGCTCGCGGGCCTGCTTAACGGCGGCCTCAGCCTCCCAGCCGTAGGCGTGGAGGGAGCTGGAGGGGTTGCCAAACTGCTCGGTGAAGTAGGGCAGCATGGCGGCTAGCACGCGCTCGTCGACGGGGGTGGTGGCGTTGGCGTCGAGGTAGATGGGGCGCATAGATGGGACTAAGGGGTTAATTTGATTCTATCTCCGACTCGTCCTCGCCCACCGCATCCAGCAGGTCGTCAATATCGCCGCACAGGGTCTGCAAATCCTGATGCTTAGACCGCCGCGAGGGGCGGCGGTAGCGCTTCGTCTTGAGCTTCGGCTCGTAATAGGTCTGCCCCGCCTCACCGCTGAGCGGCTTGACGCTGGCTTCCGCATCCGCCGTCTGACCCAGCGCCCTCTGCCGGGCGATCGCCTCCTCTAAAAACGTCAGGTAGTGCTCGTAGCGCTCCCATTCCTCGCCCTGGCCTCGTACGGCGCAGCCCGGCTCGTCACGGTGCAGGCAGTTGCTAAACTGGCAAGCGTTCTGGCTCAGCCGGTGGCGCACTTCCGGGAAGTAGGACCCTAAATCCTCAGGGGCACAGGTAATTGTGGGCTGATTGAAGCCTGGGGTGTCGGCCAGCAGGCCACCCTTAATCTCTAGGCTGGCTGTCTCAGACCGGTCAGGTGCTTCGGGGACCAAGTTAGCAGGGACTAAATCAGTGGGGGGCAAATCAGTGGGGGGCAAATCATCAAAGACCGGCGGCAGCTCAAACAGCTCCACGTGGCGCGTGGTGTGCCGCCCGCGAGCCAGCTTGCCGGAGACGGCGTTGACCCGCTGGTCAACGGCGGGGATCAGGCGATTGATGAGGCTTGACTTACCCACCCCGGACGGTCCGGAGACGACGCTGATGTGGCCCACAATCCGACGCCGCACCGCATCTAGGCCAGCGTCCTGGCGCACGCTGATGATCAAAGGACTGTATCCCCATTGCCCAAGGCGATCGCGCCACCGCTGCTGCCCCTCGGCAGAGAACTGGTCACATTTGTTGAGGCACAGCACTACCTCTAGCCCCGTCGACTCCGACGCCACCAAAAATCGGCTCAGCTGCCAGGGGTCCAGCTCGGGCTCGACGAGGGCAAACACCAGCAGCAGCAGCTGGGCATTGGCAACGGGCGGGCGCTCCAAGATTGTTTGGCGGGGCATGACGGCGGCGACTGCCCCTCGATTGCTGCCCCAGTCGATGTCTTCCACCCCAACGCGATCGCCCACCCATACCTGCTGACCGATCTTCTTTAGGCGGGCGCGGCGGGTGCACAGCAGCAGGCTAGGCTCGGGCGATCGCGATTCGTCTAGCCGCACCCAGTAGTAATTGGCCTGCACAGAGATCACAACCCCCTGCGCCGTGGTTTCTAGCGCAGCCTCAGATGCCCCTGCCGCCCGCGAGTCGCCCATCGTTAGCTTGGACAGCGCACTTGCAGGGCAAAAAACGCGGCGCGATCGTCAATGCTCTCGACGGTGTATCCCTCCATGGGCAGGCTAGAGGGCACCTGCTCAATCGGTTCCCCGCCGTCTAGCCATACCTCCAGAACGCTGCCGGGGGCCATCTTTTCTAGGCAGAGCTTGGTGCGAATGAAGTTTATGGGGCAGGGCGTGCCGCGCAGATCGAGCTGCTTATCGGGGGATGCTGCGGTGGATGTCATCCTCGAAACAGCCCCCCCAAGAATCCCTCTAGCCCAGCGCCCTTGCTAGCGCGATTGCCGCTAATTTCGGCGAGCTTCTCCAGCAGCTCGCGCTCCTCTGAGGTGAGCTTGGTGGGAATATCAATATGGACCGTAACCCGATGATCCCCTCGGCTAACGGGGTTCCCTAAGCGCGGTACACCCTTATTCTCCAGGGTAATTACCGTGTCGGGCTGGGTGCCGGCGGCGATCGTGATCTCTTCCGGTTCGCCGTCTACCGTATCAACCTTGTAGCGGCAGCCTAGAATGGCCTGCAGATAGCTGACGGTAATCTCTGAGAAGATCGTGATGCCGTCCCGGGTAAATTCTGCGTCCTCTTCCACAGAGAGATGGACGTAGAGGTCTCCCGGAGGGCCACCTTTCTCCCCGGCGTCCCCTTCCCCAGACACGCGCAGACGCATGCCGTTGTTGACGCCCGCCGGGACGGTAATCTTAAGCTGCTTAGATTCCTTCTTTTGCCCGCTGCCGCCGCAGGTGCCGCACTTATCTTCGATGACCTGACCGTTGCCGCCGCAGGTGGGGCAAGCCGAAACCTGCGTAAATCGACCGAACGGCGTCGGCGCTTCCCGGCGTACCCGGCCCGCGCCGCTGCAGGTCGCACAAACGCGCGGCTGGGTGCCCGGTTTCGCGCCGCTGCCGCTGCAGGTGCCGCAGGTCTCTAAATGGTTGACGCGAATTTCCTTGTGGCCGCCAAAGACCGCCTCGCGAAAGTCGAGCCTCAAATTGTGGTGAATATCTTCACCCCGGATGGGTCCGCTTCGCCGCCGCCCGCCGGCCTGGCCGGCCGCTCCCGAAAACCCGCCAAAGAAGCTCTCAAAAATATCGGCGGCAAATCCGCTAAAGTCTCCAAAGTCCTGCGCGCCCGCGCCCGCGCTCGCGCTGACGCCCGCTTCTCCAAACTGGTCATAGCGCGCCCGCATTTCCGGCTCTGACAGAACCTCATAGGCTCGGTTGATTTCCTTAAAGCGTTCCTCAGATCCACTCTCCTTATTGACGTCGGGGTGATATTGACGGGCAAGACGGCGATACGCTCGCTTGACCTCATCTTTGTCTGCATCACGAGAGATGCCGAGAGTATCGTAATAATCACCAGCCATAGAACGCTATACCGAAGAAGTTGAATTCGCAAATTGATGCAAGCGGGACCACTGCTGACATCGGTCCCTACCTAATGTATACCTTATCTCGCTAGTCGATCGGCTCGTAGTCCGCTGCAACGGTCTCATCTTCGTCGTCAAAGCTGTATTCTTCATCGTCCAAGAGCGAGTTTGACTGACCGTTGACCGGTTCGGCAATCTCCGTGGCGTCTGAGTCATCCACAGTATTGGTCATGTCGATAATGTCCTCTGGCTCATCCATGCGATTCGCCTGTCGGTAGACCTCTGTACCAATCGCGAGCAGCAGCTGCTGCAGCTCCTCAGCCTTTCGCGTCAGCTCGTCTACACCAATCGCGCGCTTAGCGAGGGCTTCTCTAAGGTCGGCAATCTGCTCACTGGCGCGAGTCTTGAGGTCTTCGGAGATATGCTCAGCGTTGTCGCGCATCGTCTCTTCGTAAGTTCTGAACAGGTTAGTGTGGATGCTGTTCTCAGTTTCTGTCCACTGCCGCCGCTCCTCGTCTTCCTCACGGTAGACCTCAGCCTCCTGGCGCATCCGCTCAATTTCGGACTGCGTTAGCCCGCCCGTGTTGGTGATCCGGACGCTCTGCTCCCGCCCGGTGCCCTTGTCGCGGGCCCCGACCTGGAGAATGCCGTTGGCGTCAATCTCAAACGAGACTTCAATTTGCGGAATTCCTCGAGGCGCGGGGGGAATCCCCGTAAGCTGAAACTTGCCCAAGCTCTTATTGTCCTTTGCCATCGCCCGCTCACCCTGAAGGACGTGAATCTCGACTGAGGTTTGCCCGTCCGTTGCCGTTGAGAAGGCCTGGGTTTTGCTCGTGGGAATGGTGGTGTTGCGCTCGATAATCTTAGTAAATACTTCTCCTAAAGTTTCGATTCCTAGGGAAAGGGGAGTGACGTCTAGCAGCAGCAGGTCCTTCACCTCGCCGCCCAGCACGCCGCCTTGAATAGCCGCCCCTAGGGCAACCGCCTCGTCCGGGTTGACGGATTTGTCTGGCGTCTTGCCATCGAAATGCTCGCTGATGGCCCGCTGAACCGCCGGAATGCGGGTTGAGCCCCCCACAAGCAGGATGCGATCGACGTCGCCAGCCTCTAAATCGGCGTCTTTGAGGGCCTGCATCACCGGCTCAATGGTAGCGCTCACCAAATCGGCCACCAGCTCCTCGAACTTGGCCCGCGTGAGGTCCATCTCAAGGTGCTTTGGCCCCGTCTCATCTGCCGAGATGAAGGGCAAGTTGATCGAGGTAGCCACCATACTCGAAAGCTCGACCTTAGCTTTCTCACCCGCCTCTCGAAGCCGCTGCAGGGCCATGCTGTCAGTCGATAGATCGATGCCCTGCTCTTCTTTAAAGGCATCGATCATCCAGCGGACCAGGGCGTTGTCGAAGTCGTCACCCCCCAGGTGGTTGTTGCCCGCCGTGGCCTTCACCTCAAATACGCCGTCGCCCAGCTGCAGCAGCGAGACGTCGAAGGTGCCGCCCCCAAGGTCAAAGACTAGAACGACCTGGTCTTGGTCCTGCTTATCGAGGCCGTAGGACAGCGCCGCCGCCGTAGGCTCGTTGATGATGCGCATCACCTCTAGGCCAGAAATGGTGCCGGCGTCTTTGGTCGCCTGCCGCTGCGCATCGGTAAAGTAGGCGGGTACCGTAATCACCGCTTGGGTCACCTCTTCTCCGAGGTAGGCCTCTGCGTCGTCCTTAAGCTTTTGCAGGATCATGGCCGACACCTCCTGAGCGGTGTAGGTGCGATCGCGAATCTGTACGTTGACGGTGTTGTCCCGACCTTTAGTACAGGAGTAGGGAACGCGCTCCCGCTCCTGCTGGGTATCGTCCCAGCGTCGACCGATAAACCGCTTGATGCTGAAGATGGTGTTTTCAGCATTGGTCACCGCCTGGCGCTTAGCCAGCTGCCCGACCAAGCGATCGCCTGCCTTACCAAAGCCAACGATGCTCGGCGTTGTACGTCCTCCCTCCGAGTTAGGAATGACGATGGGCTGGCCTCCCTCTAGGACAGAAACGCAGCTATTTGTAGTGCCTAGGTCAATTCCAATAACTTTTCCCATAATCAGCGGCTATGAATGCGGTTTGTATAGAAGCTCTTAACTTTAGCTATTATTCAGCCACTGACCTTTTGATCAGGGTTGATATGGTTGAAGACCCCGGCTAGATCAAAGTCAAATTCAAGCAATGCGTCAATGCTGCCGTTTGAACCACCATAGCCGACATCAGCAAGAAATCGCTAGCGGCAGAAGGCCTCAACTTGAAAGACCTGTCCCGAGAGAGCAGCCGAAATAGCCACCTAAATATGCTCGCTTTTTAGAATTGCCCACAAAGTTGGCGGAGTCAACAGCCCGTCAACAGCCCGTCAACAACAGCAAAGGACCGCTAGCCAAGAGCTTTTGTGCTGAGGTCTTCTGCGCAGAGGGGCCTACGCGCCCGCTTCATCAGCAGCGGCTACCCCGTCAGAGGTCGCCACTTTCACCATGGCGTGGCGGAGCACGCGATCGCCCAGTACATAGCCCCGCATGAGCTGCTCAATGACGATGCCGTCCTCATGCTCAGACGTCGGCTCGCGCATAACGGCCTCATGCAGGTTAGGGTCAAACTGCTCGCCTTCCGCCCGCATCGGTGAGACGCCGAGCTTTTTGAGCGCGTCCACGAGCTGCTTATAGACCCCCTGATAGCTCTTGTGAATCGTCATCTCGCCGTCGGTCTGAGGCTTGATCTGCGATCGTGCCCGCTCAAAATTGTCAATTACGGACAGCATCTCAGAGATAGTTGCGCATTTGACTTGAACGTCTTGCTCTTGCTTCTCTTTCTGCGTCCGCTTGCGAAAGTTCTCAAAATCCGCAGCAATGCGCATGTACTGAGTCATTCGATCGTCAAGCTGGGCCCGCAGGCGCTCGACTTCCTGCTGCAGCGCCGCAGCAGACATCGGCTCGCCATCACCGGCCTCGGGTTCGCCCAGCGATTCGTCCTGCGCCTGACCTGAGGGAGACTCGTCAGACTCATTCTCAGCGAGGTCTAGATCTATCTCGTCTAGCGTCGGTCCGTCTTCAGAAACCGTCTGGCTCGCGTCGCTAGCGTCACCCTGCTGGGACTCCTGCTCTTCAATAGGCTTTTCGTCTTCAATCATCATGAACCGTTGGCGTCAAAATTCAACTCTATATAGACAGTTTTACTTTACAGCTAGGCAGGCGGGTTAGGGGAAACCTGTACGGCAATCCGAAACGGTGCAGCCTATAAATCACCATGTCATCCCAGCATAACCTTTAAGAAATGTGAAATCAGGTCCAAATCGGTCGCAGATGCATAGATTGGACCTATGATTTGCCTAAAATACCCTCGTAGAGTCGCTGCTCCATCCCGCTACCAATATTTTTAAGATTAGTCCCTGTAGGCCTAACCGTAGTTATTGGGTAAGATTACAGACATGTGATGGGCCTGTCTGTACTGCGACCCTCTAGGGACGGTTGCTAGCGGTTGACCGCAACGGCATCCGCAGACGGCCATAGCTGCGTCAGGTTATCGCTGCGCCAGGGTTATCGCGCCAGGGTCGCCGCAGTGGATGTGATTGGAAACCGATGCGTTCAATAGGGCATCTGGTTTCGGTGTGATGGTGGATTGTGGCAGCCTTTCGGCGGCGGTGATTTTAGAGCGCTTCTGGAGGGCACATTCTGGGGCAATCTCCGGGGGCAATTGGGTTTGGCGGCGCGGCGTCTCCTAGCCCTGTCGCCCGGCTAGTGTAAACCGCTAAGCCGCGCCGCTTCGGCCGGATGGATCTGAGCAGATTAGTACAGTTCAAGGATTAATGCAGCAGCTATGGCTAATTCTTCGTCACAAAGACGCGCATCTTCACAAAGAAATGCGCTCGTCGTTCGACAAGACTTTTCGCCGTTTGGCAACAAGCTCGTTCAGGCTGGCTACATCGATTCCGAGCAGATGCAGCAGGCGCTTGTCGAGAGTCGTAAATCGGGGCGACCGCTAACCGACGTTCTCGAAACCCTGACGGGGAAGAATCTGCCGCCCGATCTGCTGCGACAGTACAAAAAGCAGCAGCTGTTCGAGCTCAAAATTCTTTTCGGGGTTGAGTCGCTTGATCCTGAGCTCAGCGAGATTCCCACCACTCACGTCGGCCAGCTCATCGACGGCTTAATTCCGGTAGACACCTGTCGCCGCTACCAGCTTATTCCGCTATCGCGCAACCAAACCGAGCCGCCGTCAGTCCTAGTTGCGATGGTCGATCCCGACGATCTCGCGGCCCAAGACGACCTCAACCGCATTCTGCGGCCCCAGGGCCTCGCCCTACAGCGCATGGTGATCACCCCCGATGACTACCAGCGGCTGATGTCGCAGTACCTCGATGAAAAGGTTGAGCGCGAGAAGAAGATAGAGCAGGAGTCTCGGGTAGACGTACGCTCCGACATTGAGGGCCTAGACTACCTCGATCTCGAAGAAGCGCCCGACGACATGGAGGCCAATCTTGACAGCGCCCTTCAGGATGCCGAGGCGGCCCCGATTATTTCGCTCGTCAATAAGATGCTGATCAAGGCGCTGCAGGGCGACGTCTCAGACATCCACGTTGAGCCCCAGGAGGACTCGCTGCGGGTCCGCTACCGCAAGGACGGCGTCTTGCGAGAGGCCTTTGAGCCTCTGCCCAAGAAGATTGTGCCCTCTGTAACGGCCCGCCTCAAGATTATGGCCAACCTCGACATCGCGGAGCGGCGCATTCCCCAAGACGGGCGTATACGCCGCCGCTTCGACAGCCGTGTAATCGACTTTCGCGTCAGCACAATCCCCAGCCGCTACGGCGAAAAGGTGTGTCTGCGGATTTTAGACAACTCGTCAACCCAGTTTGGTCTAGACGCCCTGATTACCGATCCCCCCACCCTGCAGATGGTCAAGGAGATGGTCAGCCGTCCCTTTGGCTTGATTTTGGTGACGGGGCCAACCGGTTCGGGCAAAACGACGACGCTATATTCGGCCCTCGCCGAGCGCAACACCCCGGAAGTCAACATCAACACCGTTGAAGATCCCATTGAGTACTCGCTACCCGGCATTACCCAAGTGCAGGTGATCCGCGAGAAGGGCATCGACTTCGCCTCGATTTTGCGCTCCTTTCTGCGGCAGGACCCGGACGTAATTCTGGTAGGTGAGACCCGCGACAAAGAGACGGCTAAAACCGCAATTGAAGCGGCCTTGACGGGGCACCTGGTGATGACCACGCTGCACACCAACGACGCCGCCAGCGCGATCGCCCGGCTAGACGAGATGGGTGTGGAGTCGTTCATGCTGTCGGGCTCGCTGATCGGCATCCTAGCGCAGCGCCTTGTGCGGCGCGTGTGCGACAAATGCCGACAGCCCTACAGCCCTAACCGCGAAGAGCTCTCTCGGTTCGGCATTTCGGACACGGTAGACCTAGAGCGCACTTTCTACTGGGCCAACGTGCTCAGCGTTGAGCAGATCCAGGCGGCCCAGGAGAGCAGCGAGCTGTGCTCTAAGTGCGGTGGTTCAGGCTACAAGGGGCGCTGCGGCGTCTACGAAGTGATGCGCATGAACGAGACCATCGAAACGCTGATTACCGACGGAGCGCCGACGGAGCGCATCAAAGAGGTGGCGACTGAAGAGGGGATGAAAACCCTGCTCGCCTACAGCCTGGAGCTCGTGCGCCAGGGGATGACGACCTTTGAAGAGGTGGAGCGGGTCACCCTCACTGACTCGGGACTGGAGGCTGAACTGAAAGCGCGGCGCAAGGCATCTTTGGTCTGCCGGGTGTGCGAGGCGGCGCTTCAGCCCGAGTGGTCCCAATGCCCATACTGCACGACACCCCGATTCCACGATGGCTAGCGTCCCGGCCTGGCCCCGCACTCTGGCCCTGCACTCTGGCCCCGCACTCTGGCCCCGCACTTTAGCAATAGCTTGGCCTGCTCTTGGGCCGTTCACCTTACTTTTAGGACTTTTAGGAGCGATCGCATCATGATGGACCTGATGATTGAAGACTTGATGGAGCAGCTGGTGGAAATGGGCGGCTCCGACCTCCACCTGTCGGCCGGCGTTCCGCCCTACTTCCGCATCGGGGGCAAGCTGACGCCGGTGGGAGACGAGCCCCTAACCTCAGAGCAGTGCCAGCGGCTGATCTTCAGCATGCTCAACAACACCCAGCGCAAAACCCTCGAGCAGACTTGGGAGCTGGACTGCTCCTACGGCGTCAAAGGGCTGGCCCGCTTTCGCGTCAATGTCTACAAAGATCGGGGCACCTACGCGGCCTGCCTGCGGGCCCTCAGCTCCAACATCCCTAGCTTTGAAAAACTGGGCCTGCCCGACGTGGTGCGGGAGATGGCCGAGAAGCCCCGCGGCTTGATCCTGGTCACCGGGCCGACGGGCTCCGGCAAGACCACCACCCTGGCGGCGATGATCGACCTCATCAACCGAACTCGGGCTGAGCATATCCTCACCATTGAAGACCCGATTGAGTTTGTCTACGGCCCCGTAAAAAGCCTGATTCACCAGCGGCAGCTCGGGGAGGATACCAAGAGCTTTTCCAACGCCCTGCGCTCGGCTCTGCGGGAAGATCCGGACATTATCCTGGTGGGAGAGCTGCGGGACCTAGAGACCATTTCCCTGGCGATCACGGCGGCGGAAACCGGTCATCTCGTTTTCGGCACCCTACATACGAGCTCCGCGGCCCAGACCGTCGACCGAATGATCGACGTCTTTCCAGCGGACAAGCAGACCCAGGTGCGAGTCCAGCTGTCTAACTCGCTTGTGGCGGTGTTCAGCCAAACCCTGCTCCCTCGGGCGAAGACCAAGCCCGGCGAGTTCAGCCGCGTCATGGCTCAGGAAACCATGGTGGTCACCCCGGCGATCGCCAACTTAATTCGAGAGGGCAAGACGTCGCAAATCTACTCGGCAATCCAGACCGGCGGCAGCCTAGGCATGCGCACGCTGGAGCGGGTGCTGGCCGACCTCTACAAGTCCGGTGCCATTTCCTTCGATGCGGCGATGTCCAAGACCTCAAAGCCCGATGAAATGCAGCGGCTCATCGGCGGCGGTAAGGCCGTGAAGTCCGGTCCCTACGCGACCGCCGCTCGCCGCTAGGCCTAAATGCTGCTAGGCCTAAATGCCGCTAGCCATAGGGGCTGAATCGACGTAAGGCGATCGGCATAGATAATCGGCATAGATGCCAAACCAACCTGTCTGACCCATACTGCATTATTTCGTGAGAGGACATCGCCATGCCAACCTACACTGTGCAAGCCAGAGATTCCCGGGGCAACTTTCGTCGCCTAAAGGTGCCAGCGACCTCTGCTGGAGAAGCCAGGGGCATTTTGCGGGACCGAGGCCTGTTTGTCCAGGACCTTAAAGAGGCTAGGGACTTTAGCCTAAATAACCTCAGCTTCAAAAACATTTCAAAGGCGCTGACGCGGGTCAGCGTTAAGGACAAGGCGGTCTTCTCCCGTCAGTTTGCGGTGCTGATTAATGCCGGCGTCGCCGTAGTCAGAGGGTTAGGAATATTAGCGGATCAAACCACCAACCCTAAATTTAAGGCCGCGCTGCAGGACGTCAATATCGATGTGCAGCAGGGCACGACGCTGGCCGACTCAATGACGAAGCACCCCCAGTGCTTCGATAATCTATACGTCAGCATGGTGCAGGCCGGTGAGGTGGGCGGCGTTCTAGACGAGGTGATGAATCGCCTCTCTAAGCTGCTCGAGGATATGGCGCGGCTCAACAACCAGATTAAGTCGGCCATGACCTACCCCATCGCCGTTGCGGTGATTGCGATCGCCGTTTTCTTGGGGATGACGGTGTTTCTGCTGCCCACCTTTGCCGATATTTTCGCGCAGCTCGACGCTGAGCTACCGGCGTTTACGCAGTTCATGCTCAACATCAGCGACTTTCTGCGGAACCCAGTTCTGGTGCTGGGGCTCCTGGTGTTCATTCTCGTGCTGGCGTTTGCCTTTCGGCAGTACTATTCCACCCGCATCGGCCGGGAGACCGTAGACCGACTGCTGCTCCGGCTGCCGCTGTTTGGCGACCTAATTCAAAAGACCGCCGTCGCTCGCTTTTGCCGCACCTTTGGCGCGCTGTCGCGCTCCGGTGTGCCGATTCTCACCTCCCTTGAAATTGTGCGCGACACCACGGGCAACCAGGTGATCTCCAACGCCATTGAGGTCGCCCGACAGAAAATTCAGACCGGCGGCGTCATCAGCCTGGCGCTGCAGCAGGAAAAAGTGTTTCCCCCGATGGCGATCCAGATGATCAACATCGGTGAGGAAACCGGGGAACTAGACACCATGCTCATGAAGGTGGCCGATTTCTATGAGGACGAGGTGGAGCAGGCGGTCAAAGCCCTAACCTCAATTATGGAGCCCATCATGATTTTGGTGCTGGGGGGCATGGTCGGCTCGATTCTGGTCGCCATGTACCTGCCCATCTTCCGCGTCATGGATGCCGTCCAGTAGCGTTAACCTAGAGGCCGCTGCCCCGCGGCTGAGGCGATCGCTGCTCGATTGGTACGAGGCGTCGGGTCGGCAGCTTCCCTGGCGGCAAACCCAAGACCCCTATCCCATCTGGATCTCTGAGGTTATGCTTCAGCAGACCCAGGTGAAGACGGTGATCCCCTACTACCGGCGGTGGCTGACGGCGTTTCCCACGGTTGACGCGCTGGCCCAAGCCGACCTGCAGACGGTGCTAAAGCTGTGGGAAGGGCTGGGCTACTACGCTAGAGCCCGCAACCTACACCGGGCGGCCCAGAAGGTCGTTGATCATCACCATGGCGCATTTCCTAAAGATTTAGAGGCCGCCATGGCCCTGCCGGGCGTTGGGCGCACCACGGCGGGCGGTATCCTCAGCGCCGCCTTCAACCGCTGTGTCCCTATCCTCGACGGCAACGTAAAGCGCATCCTGGCCCGGCTGCTGGCGATAGAGTCCCCGCCGAGCCGCGAGCTGGCGCTGCTGTGGGACGCGTCCCAGACCCTGCTCGACCCAGAGCGTCCCCGAGACTTCAACCAGGCGCTGATGGACCTGGGGGCGACGGTGTGCGATCGCCGCCGTCCGGCTTGCCTGCAGTGCCCCTGGAAGCCCGATTGCCAAGCCTTTCACCTCAACCGACAGCTGGAGGTACCCATGAGCGAATCGCGGCCCCCCATTCCCCACAAGCACATTGGCGTCGCCGTGATTTGGAACGCCCAGCGCCAAGTCCTCATCGATCGCCGCCGGCCCGAGGGACTGCTGGGGGGGCTGTGGGAATTCCCCGGCGGCAAGCTGGAGGCGGGAGAGACGATCGCCGACTGCAT
The DNA here is from genome assembly GCA_050331115.1 of Elainellaceae cyanobacterium. GTDB lineage: Bacteria > Cyanobacteriota > Cyanobacteriia > CAKZMO01 > CAKZMO01 > JBCCAG01. The sequence goes on along the minus strand of JBHJHD010000019.1, from coordinate 115,264 downwards.
CAAGCGGGAAATTCGCGAAGAGCTAGACATCGACATTGCGGTGGGGGACCATCTGATTACCATCGACCACGCCTACACCCACTTTAAGGTGACGCTAGCGGTACATCACTGCCAACAGCTCTCCGGCGAGCCCAAGCCCCTAGCGTCTGACGAGGTGCGCTGGGTTGCGCCCCCAGAGCTGAGTCAATACCCCTTTCCCACGGCCAATCAGCGCATCATTGAGGCAATTCTCAGCTCCCCCCGGTGGCAGAGTCAGCTCCAAAATGAGCCACAAAGCTAATGGGAGACTCAGGCTTGGTTTAAAATTTTGTCGGATTATAGGGTTGAGTCAACGAATATCGAAGCGGGCGATCGCGATGTTTTGCGGGAGAGATATGGGCAATAGGGCGTTTAATCAGTTAAAGCAGAGACTTTGGCGTCATTTTTCTTGGCGCTATCTCTCTTGGCGTCACGTTTCCTGGCGCCATCTCAGGCGGCCCGCAGTGATTTTGCTCGCCGCCTTAATGGCCTTTGGCGCAGTGCTCCGGTTTGATATTCGCCCTGTCCAGGGACGCACTGCGCCCTACTGCCACAGCACGGTAGACCCCACCGCCAAAGACACGCTTCGGCAGGCGGCCCTCTCCGGCGATCCGGGAGCGCAGCAGAGCTATAGCACCGCACTAGCGCAAAGCGCTGACGACCTACAGCGCTGCCGCGCCCAGGCCTGGCCTAAGCAGCAGGCGATTTGGCTGCGGCTCTACCCTTGTGACGTCCGCCCCGGCGTCGTGGATGAGGTGCTCGACCACATTGTCGATCTGGGCTACAACCAGGTTTATCTAGAGGCGTTTTACAACGGTCAAGTACTGCTCCCCATGGCCAGCAACGATACCGCCTGGCCGTCGGTCGTGCGCAACCCCGGCTACGAGAGCGCTGACCTACTGGCGGAGACCATCAGTAAGGGCCACGAGCGGGGCCTAAAGGTCTATGCCTGGATGTTTACGATGAACTTCGGCTACTCCTACGCCACCGTCCACGAGGATATCTTGGCCCGCAACGGCCGGGGGCAGACCAGCATCACCGCTTTCGAGGAAGCCCGCCGCGAGTTTACCGACGCCAATAGCTCAGAGGAAGTATTCATCGACCCCTATAATCTGAAGGCGAAGCAGGACTACTACTGGATGGCCCAGGCTGTAGCCCAGCGGCAGCCGGACGGTATGCTGTTTGACTACGTGCGCTACCCGCGCGGATTTGGGGGCGAGTCGGTCGCCAGCCGGGTTCAGGACCTATGGATTTACGGGGATGCGGCGCGCGGTGCCCTGCTAGAGCGATCGCTTAACCCCAGCGGCAGGGCGCTGATTGAGAAATTCCTGGGCCAGGGCTACGTTACCGTAGGCGATCTGAACGCCGTTCAGGAACAGTTCCCCGACGACCTGCTGCCCCAGTGGCAAGGGCAGACGCTTCCCGACAACGCTGTGGAACTAGAGGCCAATGAGCTGACCCCAATGCTGCAGCAGGCCCTTTGGGACTTGAGCGTCGGCCATGCGACCCAGGGCGTGCTCGATTTTCTGGCGGTGGCGCGGCTGGCGGCAGAGCGGGCCGGACTGCCCACTGGGGCGGTTTTCTTTCCCAACGCCAACGCGGCGGTGAGCCAGGGCTACGATTCGCGGCTGCAGCCCTGGGATCGCTTTCCCACATCGATGGAGTGGCACCCCATGGCCTACGGCGTCTGCGGTGACGCCAGCTGTGTTCTCTCCAAGATTCAGCGGGTTTTGGACCAGTCTCCCTCGGCGACGGGGGTAATGCCAGTGCTGGCGGGGGCCTGGGGCCGAACGCTGCAGAGTCACCCCCCGCTAGAGGCGCAGATGAGCGCTATTCGCCAGGCGATGCCCCAGATCCAGACCGTCAGCCATTTTGCCTATTCTTGGCAGGACCCGGCACGAGACGGCGATCGCCGCTTTTGCAGGCTGTAATTCCGGGGCTATACTTTCGGCGGCTGTAAGGCTGGCATTATGGCGCTATGGGCGGATGCACTGCACTGAGCGGTATCTTGCTCAATCGACAGACAGGTCTACCGCCTGGCGCTACAGCGGCTTTTCAAAGGTGATCAGATGCTGGTTCGGCAACGCTTCGGTGGTGCTCACCCACTGCAGCCCCGCTCGCTCTAGCTCCCGTTTCACCTGCCGCTCCGTCATCTTGTGGTGCCGCTTGATAGGGATAAACGGATTTTCGCCCCGATATTCCGCCAGCACCACCCGCCCCCCCGGACGCAGCGCCTGGGCGATCGCCGTTGTCACCTCATAGGGGTAGGCGAATTCATGATAGGCGTCTACCAGCAGCACCAGGTCGATTTGTTCAGGCAGGTGGGGGTCGCTTTCGCTGGCCAAGATGGTCTCCACGTTAGGGACCTGCCCGTCCTCCCGCAAAAACTCAACGATATCTAGCATCTCAGGCTGAATATCTACCGCCAGCACTTTACCCTGGGGCACCTGAGGCGCAATGCGAAAGGTGAAGTAGCCGGTGCCGGCCCCAACGTCGGCGACCACCATGTCTTCTTCTAGCTCTAAAAGCGATACGAGCAGACTGGGGCGCTCCTGCTGCTCGCGGCTAGGGCGCTCTAGCCAGCCTGCACCCCGATGCCCCATCACCTGGGCGATTTCTCGGCCTAGGTAGACTTTGCCAGTGCCGTCAGCGCTGGGACGGCGGGCACCATAGTCGTACTGGGTCTCGTGCTGGGCGTCATGCTGGGCTGGAACGGCGTCTGCCAGGGCGGGGAGGGGACCTAGGCATAAAGCGATCGCCATCAGTAGGCCAGCGCTGAGGCGGATTAGGGCCGGGCGTAATTGGGACGTTTTGAATTTAATGGCCATGTGGGTTTGCTAAAAATGCCTTAAGGCGAGCGATAGAAAAGGACTGGACATCAACTGGGGTAGGTGAGCTGACGCTATAGATATTAAAGCTAATCTTTATAGATCACGAAAGCGATCGCTCAGGAAGTCTTGCAGAAGGCGGACTTTGGTCGAGAGGTGCCGATTCGACGGGTAGATGATGCTGAGGGCGGCTTCCGGCGGCGCGTAGTCCGGCAGAATGTGCTGCAGGCGTCCGGCCTGTGATTCTGATTTAAGGATGAATTTGGGCAGCAGCACAATGCCCAAGCCCTTTAGGGCAGCCTGGTGAAGCACTTCACCGTTATTTGAGCATAGGGCGCTCTGGACGGGAACGCGGTGCTCACCATCGGGGCCAGTCAGCTGCCAGGCCTTGCCAGAGGCCAGATAGCCGTAATGCAAGCAGCGATGCTGCCGCAGCTCCCTCGGATGCCCAGGTACCCCATGCTGCTGCAGGTAGGCGGGAGCCGCACAGAGTAGGCGGGGCATGGGGGCGATCGCGTGCACCACTAGGCTCGGGCTTTCGGGCGGGGCCGCGATCCGAATTACAACGTCGAACCCTTCAGCGATTGGGTCTACAAACCGATCCTCCAGGGTGAGCTGAACGCAGAGCTGGGGATACTGGGCCATGAAGTCGGCGATCGCCGGCCCTACGTGCAGCTGCCCGAAAGACATGGGCGCATTGATGCGCAGGTCGCCCCGGGGCTCATCGTGCAGCTGCATCACCGCTAGCTCCGCTTCTTCCAGGTCTGCCAAGATTCCCAGGCACCGTTCGTAGAACGCCAGTCCGGTGGCCGTCAGGCTGACCTTGCGCGTAGTCCGCTGCAGCAGCTGCGCCCCCAGCTGGTTTTCGAGCTGAATCACGAGCTTGTTGACGCTAGATCGAGACTGCCCCATTTCGCGGGCCGCTGCCGCGAAGCTGCCTTGCTCAACGACGCGAGTAAAGGCCCGCAGTGCCTCAAATTTGTCCATGTGCTAATCCACGTTCGCTAATCCACAGTACTGCTGTGGCAATCTTGGCTCAATTGTCAATCAAATAGATACAGTGTGCGTCTAAAACCATATATTGTCTTTTATTTAAATTCAATCCATAATGACATTGAGGACCTAAAAAAGCTAATAACCTTAGCTAGGGGGGAGATATTATGCTTACGATTCGTCCAGCCCAGGAACGCGGTGCGGTCAACTTCGGATGGCTCGATAGTCGGCACACGTTTTCCTTTGGCAGCTATTACGACCCTCGCCACATGGGATTCTCGTCGCTGCGGGTTATCAACGAAGATCGCGTTGAGCCAGGCCAGGGATTTGGTACCCATGGCCACAGGGACATGGAAATTATTTCCTATGTCCTAGAAGGAGAGCTTGAGCACAAAGACAGCCTCGGCACCGGCTCTATCATTCGCCCCGGCGATGTGCAGCGCATGTCTGCGGGAACCGGCATTCGCCACAGCGAATTTAACCCCTCCAAAACCGAGGGTGTACATTTCCTGCAAATTTGGATCGAGCCCGCTCACGAAGGTCTAGCGCCGAGCTACGAGCAGGTGTATGTGCCCCAGGCAGAAAAGCAGGGACAGCTCCGGCTCATAGGCTCGCCGGAGGGCCGGGACGGCTCCGTGACCATTCATCAGGACGTTTCTCTCTCTGCCGCCGTGCTGGGGGACGGCGATCGCGTCAGCTACGACCTAAGGCCAGAGCGAGCCGCCTGGATTCAAGTGGTTAAGGGCGCTGTGGCCCTCAGCAGCGATCTGGACGGGCAAGAGGCGCAGCGGCTTGCGGCCGGCGACGGCGTGGCGGTGTCATCAGCGTCCCGGATGCAGCTGACGGGCGCATCGAAAGATACTGAGCTACTGCTGTTCGATCTAGCCGCCTAGGGTAGCGGAAATAGGCCAAAAGTCTCGCCTCTAACCCTGCAGAATCCACGGTGTCAAAAGTCAGACACCATGGATTCTGCTTAGGATAATGCCGCCTAGACTCACGCTGTTTGCATAAGACTGCTTGTAATCCGAGAGCGTTGGCCCTATCGTTTAGAGCGAAGCTTTTGGCTTAAGACCTGATGTGCCATGCCAGCAGCCCTAATTTTCCAGAAAGGAAACAGCTATGAAACGACGTGAATTTGTAAACTGGATCGGCTTTGGTCTCTTGGCAAGCTCGCTGCCCGTCGCGATCGCCGCCTGCAAGTCTGATACCGCATCGTCTGGCACCGCATCGTCTGATACTCCATCTGCAGCGGGCGGCACGGCTTCTGCAGAGCTAGAGTCTACCCCAGACGCGGCAGGCTTCTCCGCAATCGGTACGGTCTCCGAGCTAGAGGAGGGCAGCATTTCCAGCCAAAATTTCCAGGGCGAACAGGTGGCCGTCGTTCAGGGTTCATCCGGGGGCGTGATGGCGGTGAACACCCTCTGTACCCACCAGGGCTGCACCGTCGACTGGGATGGCGAGGCGTTCGCCTGCCCCTGCCACGGCTCTAAGTTTGCCCCTGACGGCAGCGTAACTGAGGGGCCGGCGTCGGAGCCGCTGCCGACCTACGAAGCTAAGATTGACGGCGATCGCGTGCTGATTAAGGTGTCCTAGAGCGTCATGATCTAGTGCCTCTTGTCGGCCTTTAAATCGCGGTTAAGACACCTTGGTGAACGAAGCATCAAACAGGGTCCAGATAAGTCCCACTGGCCCGCGCTGTCGCCAGGAGCCCGGGCGACTTGTCCCGATCGCCTGGGTAATGCGGTCTAGGATAATGGCCAGGGCCACAATGCCCAAGCCCCCCACCGCCGCCAGACCGACATCCAAGCGTCCCACCCCCTGCATCACCATCAGCCCCAGCCCAGGCACGGCAATCATAGCCGTAATCACCGACATGCCTAGGGCAAACAGCACCGTCTGGTTTATCCCAGTCAGGATGGTGGGCATTGCCAAGGGGAGCTGCGCCTCCCAAAGCACCTGCCGGGGGGTAGAACCAAAGGCGATCGCTGCCTCTACCACGTCCTCTGGCACCTGCCGGATGCCCAAGTTGGTGAGGCGAATCAGGGGCGGCAGGGCGTAGGTAATGGTGGCAATCACCCCCGGCACGTCGCCGATGCCGAACAGCATCACCACCGGCACCAGGTATACAAAGGTGGGTACGGTCTGCATGGTGTCGAGCAGGGGCCGGGCCAGCGCTTCAACGCGATCGCTGCTGGCGCAGGCTACGCCTAGGGGAATGCCGACCAGGACGCAAAAGATGAGGGCGGTGAGCACCAGGGAAAGCGACACCAGCGCCTGCTCCCAAGCCCCGACAAACCCAATCACTGTAAGCGCTAGTAGACAGCCTACCCCGACGCGCCAGCCTGCAAGCTGCCAGGCCACTAAACCCAGCAGCACCAGCAGCACCAGCGGCGGCACCGCCAGCAGCCCCGACTGAATCGCCTCCAGTATCCAGCCGATGGGAACGCTGATGGCCTGAAACAGGGGGCGGAAATTGTTCACGAGGACGTCGACGGCGGCGCTTATCCAGTCGTCAAGGGGGATGGTGTAGCGCTCGAAGGGATTGAGGAGGGTGTCGAGGCGGCTGGCGACCCCAGCGATGCTGAAGCCCCTGATGAAGTTAAGCACCTCAGTAACGTTGAGCATGGCGGTACTTAAGACGTCCCTGGCGCTAATCGCTCGGCGGTGCGCAAAATCTTCGCCGCTAGCATCGCCGCCCCAAAGCCATTGTCAATATTCACCACCCCTAACCCCGTCGCGCTGGAGTTGAGCATGGTCAGCAAGGGCGTCAGGCCGCTGAACTGGGTGCCGTAGCCCACGCTGGTGGGTACGGCGACCACGGGGCAAGCCGCTAGTCCGGTCACCACGCTGGGCAGCGCTCCCTCCATGCCCGCCACGACAATCAGCACGTCCGCCTCGTGGATGAGGTGGCGGTGGGCGAGCAGCCGGTGAATGCCCGACACCCCCACATCCCACAGCCGCTGGGTGGCGAAACCGCACAGCTCAGCGGTGACGGCGGCCTCCTCGGCGACGGGCAGATCCGAGGTGCCGGCAGAAATTAGGGTAACGGTGCCGGGGTAGCGGGGCGGGGCGGCCTCAGGCGCAATAGCGCAGATGCGAGCGCTGGGGTAGTAGCGCAGGTCCGGCAGGTGGGGAGAGAGCTGCGCGTACACCTCGGGCTCAATGCGGGTCGCCATCACGACCGGATGCTGGTCTGAGAGCGATCGCATGATTTTCACGATTTGCTCTGGCGTCTTGCCCGGCCCCCACACCACCTCAGGGAAACCGGTGCGCAGCACGCGGTGGTGGTCGACCTGGGCAAAGTCTCCCACGGGCTCTACGTCAAAGTATTTGAGCTTGGCCAGGGCGTGCTCAGGGGAGACCTGTCCCTGGGCCACGCTGTACAGGAGTGCCTGGAGCTGATCGGGCTGCAAAACCTACCTATCCTATATGCGTCACTTCCAGGGTAGAGCAAAACGCTATTGCTCGCTCAGCCTCAACGCTTCTACGTTCCAAAGCGCCCCGCCCAGGGCAGAGTATTGGACGTTCTCGAGTCGATTGCGCACCGCCCCTAAGGACAGCGGGTTGACCAGGTAAATGTAGGGCAAGTATGCCTGGGTGAGCCGCTGAGTCTCAGCGTACAGGGCCTTTCGCTTCTCCTCGTCGAGCTCTTGAGCCGCTTGAATATAGAGATTGCTAATCTCGGCCTCCCAGTCATACACCGTCCATCCGTCGATGGGGGGCTGCCCCGGCAGGGCGGACTGGTTGAAGGTGTGCAGAGTGCCGTCGGTGCGCCAGACATTAGCGCCGCTGTTGGGCTCGACGCCGCCGGACAGCCCCAGAATAAAGCAGTCCCAATCCAGCGTGTTGGAAAGCTTGTCCACCAAAGTGTTGAACGCGATGGGCTGAAAGTCGACCTGAATGCCGATGTCCAGCAGATCTCGCTTAACCTGGGCCCCGATCGCCTCGCGAATTTTGTTGCCCGCGTTGGTGATTAGGGTAAACCGCACCGGGTGGCCCTCCCCGTCCTGCAGCTTGCCCTCCGCGTCGTACTCAAACCCGGCGTCAGTCAGCAGCGCTTTAGCGGTCTCGACGCTGTAGTCGTAGGTCTCTAGCCCGTCGCCGGGCGGCAGGTAGTAGGGGCTTTGCACCGATATGGGCGAGGTTTGGGGCTCTCCCAAACCCTGAAAGATATTGTTGATCATGGTATCGCGGTCGATGGCGTAGGCGATCGCGCGGCGGAAGTCGGGGTTGGTGAACCAGGCTGACTTAATTGGGTCGACCAGCGGCTTACCCTCGCGGCTGCCCTGGTTGAGGTTGAAGGAAATAAAATTGGTGCCGGGGCGGGGACCATCCTCATAGATTTGAAAGCCGCCGCGATCTTCCTCCCGCTTAAGCAGGGCAAAATTCTCAGGCGGAACGGCAATCACGTCTAGTCCGCCGGAGCGAAACTGCAGCAGCGAGGCGTCGGTGGATTCGACAATCTGCAGCACGAAGCGCTCGATGAACGGCTGCGGGCTATCCGCCGTATTTTTCCAGTAGTGGGGGTTGCGCTCAAAGATAACGCGCTGTCCAGGAGAATAGCTCAGCATCCGGTAGGGGCCGTTGCCGATGATGCTGGCCGGGTCGGTATCCGTTCCCCAGACGGACAAAAACCTGGGGTTGCCGTCCATATCCATTTCGTTGACCGTGGGCCCCAGGATATGCTCTGGCAGAATGGTGATGCCGCCGGCGTAGCGCAAGAACGGCGCAAAGGGCTCTGGCACCACAAACTCCACTCGGCGCTCGTCGAGCTTATTGACGGTGGGGAATAGACCCTCCTCCCCAATTCGCAGAATATCGCTCTCGCCGCTGGGGATGCTGGGGTTGAAGTAAATGTCGTTGTAGGTAAACAAGATATCGTCGACGGTAAACGGTTCGCCGTCTGACCACAGAAGTCCGTCCCGCAGGGTAAATACAATCCGCTTTTGGTCTTCAGAAATATCGAGGGACTCGGCTAGGGCTAGCTCTAGCTCGCCGGTGATGCCGTTCTCCTGCATCAGACCTTCGTAGAGCAGCCCGAAGACTGAGGTGACCTCTTGGCTCATCACAGGGTTAAACGTTTTGGGATCGCTGATTTCGCTGATCACAAGGCGGGGAATTTGGGCCGCCTGGGTCTGGTACCAGTTGAGCTGACAGCTGCTGGTGGCGATCGCTAAAGCCAAGCCAAGCGCGGCGCAGAAGCATCGGTAGAGGATTGACTTCAGCTTTCGGGATCTATTTAGCTTTCGAGATCTAAATGCAAAAGGCATAATGACGCTTCTTCCAATGACGCTTCTTCTACAGGACTAGGCAGGCCGATTCGCCGCATGCCGCTGCCCGATTGCTATCTTTTTTTGACAAATAGAGCTGGTAAGCAAAGACGAATGAGCAGGTTTGAACTATGCTGGGGCTTAGATTCTAGCGTGCGCATGTCGCTGGAATATGTCAATAACGTGACAAGTAAACAGCATTGCGGTCAGCATGGGGGCTAACGTGAATCAACCGACCACCCACCGACAACCACAGCCAGCAGCCTCGCCGGCCTCTGCCTCAGATCACCAGACGCTAGCTGCAGAACTGCAGTCCGCCCAGCAGCAGCTTAAATCGGTGAACCGGCAGAATCGGCAGCTCGTCGAGCAGAACCAGCGGCTCCGGGTTGAAATTGAGCGCATCATGGCGAGCGCTCTGAATTTGCACCACATCGTCTATTCCGAGCAGCCGACGCCTCGCAAGTCTTCCCCAGGCGCTAACGGACTGGGCGATGAGGGCAACAGCAATCGGGGCGCTGGTGCCCCCTCCCCCGAGGGTGAAGCGGCACCGCCGGCTCAATCCACTACGGCCCCAGGCCCTACTCTAGAGACGACTGAGCCAGACGGATCTGAAGCTAATACCGAATCTGAGGGTAATACCGAATCTGAGGGTAATACCAATGAGGCCGACGCAGAGGATATGTTTGCCGAGCTCGATCGCCTACTGGCAGATTCGCCCGCACCGGCGACCACGCAAGACGATGACGAAAGCCTGAAGGCCGCCCTCAGCCATGTCGGCGTGCGTCGCCGGACCAGCGCCGCGCCCGCGCCTCGGCTTGATTTTCCGACGCCAAAGCCCCAGGCTGGCCTCCGCTCGACTGTGGTGGCCAGCCCGCTCGCGCCTGCGGCTCAGCCGCCCCGGCGCAAGTTTAATCTGTGGATGGTGCTCGCGGTGATTGCGGTTATGCTGAGCTGCTTTGGCGCAGGCTTTTTGCTCACTCTGCCGCTGCTAGAATCTTCGGACCGCTAATCGGATCGCTGGGAAAAAAAGAGCGCAGGGTTTGAGTAAACTTAGCAGTAAATCTAGGTGGCCCAGCGCTCGCACTCCTGCTGCGTAATCCGATGCCGGTAGCGAAACATATCTTCCAGCCGAGCTTTCACAAAATCCCCAATGACCCAGGCCGAGACGGACTGCCCCGGTAGGGCAAAGGCGATCGCATCGGTGAGGCGCGTGCCGCCATTCTCGGCGTCAAACTGATGGCGGTGTACCCAGCGCTCTAGCGGCCCCTCGACCTGCTCATCGATGAATAGCCGATGGGGCTCGCAGGCGGTGTGGCGGGCCACCCAGCGCACCGGCAGCGGGCCTAGCCAGATTCTAAACTCGGTTTCGGCACCGACGCCTAAGCCGCCCTCCCGCCGCTTAATTTCCACCGGCTGCCAAGGCGGCGTCAAAATGTCGAGAATATCGGGCCGCTCGTGAAACTGCCAGACGACATCAACTGGCGCGTTAATCAAAGTAGAGCGTTGATAGTGTAATTGCATCATCGGGCACACAAACTCTGTTAAAGAACCGATTAGCGATCGCCAGACTGCTTCTTATTCTAAAGATACTGCCTGAATCTGATTTGGAGGGGCTAGCTTAGAGGTATCTCTATCGAGACCATTAACATTGAGGCGATTAGATAGCGCCTACAAATCACTGCGGTTCACCTTAGACTTCAGGCATGATAGAGGGGGAGTAAACCTGGGATATGGGAAGTAGGTTATGGCTCAAAGAGCGTCGCGCCAGAAAGTATCGCGCCAGAAAGCATTACGCCGCACCGCATCGCGCTTGACCAAGCTGGCGGGCGGTGTCGCCTTAGCGATTGCCATACCGATGGTGGCGCCAGTTGTGGCCCTGGTGAACTCTGTGGGCGAGGCGGGAATCGACGCGCTGCGGCTGCACCAGACCCCCTTCAATATCACCGGTGCCAAGATCGCCATTGGCCAGGTTGAAATTGGCCGCCCGGCGCGCTACCGCCTCGACAAGATCCCTCAGCAAAATCGCGTGGTGCGCGTCGACCAGGTGTTTAGACAAGACAACCCGCCCCTCGCCAATGAGCTGGTGGACGGCCACGCCACCAACGTCGCCAGCGTCATGATCAGCCAAGACAAGCGGCTCACGGGGGTTGCCCCCGACGCCAGACTTTACTCCTCCGCTGTGGGCGCGCTGCGCCGGGGCGCTCAGCCCGAGGAATGTCTCGCCTCCCAAACCGTGGCGCAGCAAAACGGTGGGGACGTACGGGCCATCAACTTTAGCTTTGGCGAACCCCTGGCCCGAGATCCGCGCCCGGAGGCCATGCTAGACGGCGACGCCCTGCTGACCCAGTGCATTGATTGGTCCTCGAATGAGCACGGCGTTCTGTACGTGATTGCGGGAAATCAGGGTCGGGGCGGCATCCCTATCCCCACGGACCTGTTCAACGGCCTCACGGTCGCCAACTCGGTGCAGGTGGACGGTGCCTTTACCAAGGTAGACTTTTCCAGCCTCGGCAGCGAGCCTGAAGTGATTATCGGGCGGCGGGAAGAGCTGGAGAGTAACGTCGGCCCGCGCCGCTCTATCAGCCTTGTGGCTCCCGGCAGCAACCTGACGATGGTCAACCCAGACGGCAGCACTATCCGCGCTTCTGGCACCAGCTTTGCCGCACCCCACGTCACCGCCACCGTGGCCCTGCTGCAGGAGTACGGCGATCGCCAGCTGCAGCAAAACCGCCCCGACTGGAGCCTCGACTCCCGCAATCCTCAAGTCGCCAAGGCCGTGATGCTCAACGCCGCCGATAAAATCGAAGACGATAGCTCGGGCCAGTATTTGGGCATGAGCCGCACCCTGCGCACCCCCCGCAATCAAACCTGGCTCGATTCCGACGCCTATCTCGACGACACTCGCCCCCTCAGCGCAGATCTGGGTACCGGCCACCTCAACGCCTACCGCGCCTACGAGCAGTTCAGCGCCGGACAGCAGCCCCCCAGTGGGCGATCGCCGGACGGCACTCTAGGAGATCCAGTCTCAGCCCAGGGCTGGGACTATCGCACAGTTGCCGAAGATGATGCTGAGGATGAGACCGGGATGCCAGCCTACCGGGACTATGTAATTGACGAGTCTCTCCAGGCGGGCAGCTTCGTCTCCATCACCCTAGCCTGGAGCCGTAAGGTCACCCTCAACGACCTCGACGAGAACAGCCAGTATGACCTAGGCGAAAGCTTTGAAAACCACGGCCTCAACGACCTCAACCTCTACCTGCTGCCCGCAGACGAAGACGACACCGACGATAGCGTTTGGCAGTCCGTCAGCGAGGTCGACAGCGTCGAGCATATTTTTCAGCAGATTCCAGAAACGGGCCGCTATAAAATTCGCGTGGTGTATGAGGCGCAGGTCAACGACGCCGTACAGCCCTACGCCCTGGCATGGTGGGCCGCTCCGAGCGATTCTGGAGCAGCGCCGTCCCCAGAGCTATCCCCAGAGCTATCCCCAGAGTAGACCAGGACCATTCCCAAAAAGAATTGGAAGACCATTCAACCGGGCCTAAGCCTATGCTAGGCAAATGTCCTGGTGCATTCGGTCTGTCAGTGGGAGTGCAGCCCCACGACCTTCCCCCGTGCGGTACGGTATACGGCTATTTTCAGGCATGGCAGCGAGAAGGCTCTGGCGGACGATGCGGTTAAGTGTCCGTCAGCTCAACGAGGAGCTTTCTGAGGGTTTGACCTGCGTCACCCCAGCGATCGCCCAATCGAGCCTTGTACAGCGGCATCGAGTGGCTGCTCGGCCAGCGGCAAAACGGCGACAAGCTATAGATAGCATGCTCTCCGAGTAGCTTGAGACGGCTGGCTTTCCGACAAAGATTAAAACCTCTTATGTTTAATATTTACTTTATAAATCAGTTTATTGTTAAGATTTACTTTATAAATCAGCTTTTGCGTCTTATAAGACTGCTTAGTTCGTAGGGGAATTTAATTTCCCAACAGATTACTTAATTTCATTATCAACAATTTTTTTGTATCGCATCCCCATTCATGACACAGTTTCCTATCGGCGTTGGTATTGTTGGTACTGGATTTGGGCGAAAGATTCATATCCCTGGATTTCAAGCTCATCCCAGAACCCAGCTCGCAGCGGTTTACCACAGAGACCTAGACAGCGCTAGAGCGATCGCAGCAGAGCACGATATTCCGGAGGCGTACGATACGGTAGACGCTCTGGCCAGCAGCCCCAACGTCCAGGCGGTGAGCATCTCCACGCCGCCCTTCTTGCATTACGAGATGGCCCGCACCGTCATCAACAGCGGCAGGCATCTGCTGCTAGAGAAACCGACGACGCTGACGGCTCAAGACGCTGAAGCGCTACAGGATTTAGCGCAGGCCAAGGGTATTGTCACCTGCCTGGACTTTGAGTTTCGCTACGTCCCCGCTTGGCAGCGGCTGGCTGAGCTCTTAAAGGAAGGGTTTGTGGGCCGCCCCCGCCTGGTCAAAATTGACTGGCTGGTGCCGGGTCGCGCCAACCCCGAACGGGCCTGGAACTGGTACGCTCAGAAAGATCTTGGCGGCGGCGTTTTGGGGGCTGTCGGGTCTCACGCCCTCGACTATGTAACCTGGCTGTTTGGCCCCGTTGAGCGCCTGTGCGCCCATCTCAGCACCAGCATAGCGCAGCGGCCTGACCCTGAAACCGAGACGTTGAAGCCGGTGGACAGCGACGACGTCTGCCAGATTATGCTGGAGCTTGGCGATGGTATCCCCGTACACGCCGTCTTTAGCGCCGCGACCTATGCCGGGCGGGGACACTGGGTGGAGGTATATGGCGATCGCGGTACGGTGGTGTTGGGAAGCGACAACCTGAAAGACTACGTGCATGGGTTTCGCCTGTGGGCGGCCGAAGCCGGCCAGCCGCTGCAGGAGATCGAGATTCCGTCCCGACTGCGGTTCGGGCACGTCTATCCCGATGGGCGACTCGCGCCTTTCATCAGAGTCGTAGACCACTGGATAAACGATATCGATCAAGGCCAGAGCACGTCACCCTCCCTTGTAGAAGGGCTTCACACCCAAAAGCTGATGGATTTAGTGCACCGGTCTAACCAAAGCCGTACTTGGGTTGAAGTAGACTAGCGAGCCTCGTCTACATTAAGGTTTGTTTACCTTAGGGCCTCATCGCTATAGGGCACACCCTTGGACTCCCTTAATATTTTTTATAGAATTCGTTCACCTCAAGGCCTGAATGCGGTAGGGTACGTGAACAGGTTCGTAAAAATATACGGAGTTCCCTTGCCCCAATCTCACCAGCGGGGCTTGACAGCATTAATTGGGTAAATTAGCAGTACGATGACGATTCAAGTTTGGCCTGGCTCGGCGATCAAACTCGGCGCGACTTGGGACGGAAAAGGCGTGAACTTTGCGCTGTTCTCTGAACACGCCACCTGGGTCGAGCTGTGCCTATTCAATGAGACCGGTCAAGAAATGCGGATTCCGCTTCCGGAGGAATACAACTTTGTCTGGCATGGCTACATTCCCGATCTACAGCCGGGTCAGCAGTATGGCTTTCGGGTCCATGGCCCTGACGCTCCCGAGGAGGGGCACCGCTTCAACCGCCACAAGCTCCTGATTGATCCCTACGCCAAGGCGCTGTCGGGGGACCTTCGTCATGCGGCGCCGATCTATGGCTACGATGAGGCGCACCCCAAGGCCGACCTCTCCTTTTCAGATACCGACGATGCTCACCTAGTGCCGAAGGGCGTTGTTGTTGACGAAGCCTTCGACTGGGAGGGCGATCGCCTTCTGCGGCGCTCCTGGGAGCAGACTATCATCTACGAAGTGCACGTCAAGGGGTTCACCCAACAGCATCCGGACCTGCCCCCCGACCAGCGGGGGACCTACGCTGGCTTGGCCCACCCTGCCGCCATCAAACACCTCACGGACTTGGGGGTTACCGCCGTTGAGCTGCTGCCAGTGCACCACTTCAACGCCTATCCCGGTCACCTCGCAGAAGCGGGGCTGCGAAACTATTGGGGCTACGACTCCCTGAACTTTTTTGCCCCCTACGCGGGCTACAGCGCCGACAAGACGCCGGGCGGTCAGGTGCGCGAGTTTAAGCAGATGGTGAAGGCGCTCCACGCGGCTGACATCGAGGTGATCCTAGACGTGGTGTATAACCACACCGGCGAGGGCAGCCATCTCGGGCCGACCCTCTCCCTCAAGGGCATCGACAACGCCACCTACTATCGACTTGTCGAAGACGACCCGCGCTACTACATGGACTTCACCGGCTGCGGCAACTCCCTTAACGTCCGCCACCCCCAGGTGCTGAAGCTGATCATGGATAGCCTGCGCTACTGGGTGCTGCATATGCATGTAGACGGCTTCCGGTTCGATTTGGCCTCGGCCCTGGCCCGCGAGCTGTTTGAGGTCGACAGCCTAGCCGCCTTTTTCGACATTATCCACCAGGACCCGGTGCTCTCCAGCGTGAAGCTAATCGCCGAGCCTTGGGACCTGGGAGACGGGGGCTACCAGGTGGGGCGCTTCCCGCTGCTGTGGTCTGAGTGGAACGGCAAGTACCGCGACACGATACGGGATTTCTGGCGGGGCGAGGGGGCTACCCTAGCTGAATTCGCCTATCGCTTCACGGGCAGCTCCGACCTCTACGCCGGAAACGGGCGCCGTCCCCACGCCAGCATCAACTTCATCACCGCCCACGATGGCTTCCCGCTGCGGGATTTGGTGAGCTACAACGAAAAGCACAATGCGGCCAACCACGAAGGCAACCGCGACGGCGAGAGCCATAACCGCTCCTGGAACTGCGGCGCTGAAGGCGAAACCGACGACCCCGAAATTCTGGCGCTGCGGCTGCAGCAGCAGCGCAACTTCCTGGTGACCCTAATGCTCTCTCAGGGGGTGCCCATGATGCTGGGGGGGGATGAGATGGGCCGCAGCCAGGGGGGCAACAACAATTGCTACTGCCAAGACAGTCCGCTGTCGTGGTTTGACTGGGAGCTGGCCCGCGAGAACAAAGACCTGCTCCACTTTACCCAGCGCCTAATTGCCCTGCGGCAGCAGCACCCTGTCTTCCGCCGCCGCCACTGGTTCCAGGGCCGAGCTATTCACGGCGCGGGGGTAGAAGATATCGGCTGGTTTAACCCAGACGGCAGCGATATGGATGAGGACCAGTGGCGCGACTACTCCCTCAACTCCATCATGATTTTCCTCAACGGGCGTCAGATTCCATCGCGCACCAAAGATGGCCACGCCATCCAGGACGACAGCTTCCTGCTGCTGTTCAACGACTTTTATGAGCCGGTGGAGTTTGAGTTTCCGGAGCGCCTGCGTCCCCTGTGCTGGCAAACCATCATCGACACCACCATCCCCGAGTTCCTGACGGCGGGCAGCTGCTACGACGACGATCGCCCCATCAAAATCATGGCGCGATCGCTCCAGGTGCTTCAGTGCCCCAACTCACTGCCCACCAGCGATACATCCCGTCAAGTTTTGCAATAAAGATATACGTTCGCCCATATGCCTTTACGGTTGGGCGATCGCTCCCTCGCTTGTAGGGCAAGGGGGTCCCGGAAGGGCGGATTGCCATGGAATACCGGGTGCCCATTGGTGTAATATCGATGGCCTTACCGAGAATTGCTCAACGTTAAAGGTGAAAGACCAGACCATGGCTCAGCAGCGCGGAACTGTCATTGTCACAGGCGCATCCTCCGGCGTTGGCCTGCACGCCGCCAATGATCTAGCCAAGCGGGGCTGGCAGGTGGTAATGGCCTGCCGCAGCTTAGACAAAGCTAAGCGAGTCGCCGAAGATCTCGGCATCCCCGAGAAAAACTACACCGTTATGCACCTCGACCTGGCATCGCTAGACAGCGTGCGGCGGTTTGTGGACGACTTTCGCGCCAGCGGCAGGTCCCTCGACGCGCTGGTGTGCAATGCGGCGGTCTATCTTCCTTTGCTTAAAGAGCCCCAGCGCAGTGAAGACGGCTACGAGCTCACCGTCGCCACTAACCACCTCGGCCACTTTCTGCTGTGTAACCTGCTGCTAGAGGATCTAAAAGCGTCTGACTTTCCAGATCGTCGTCTGGTGATTTTAGGGACCGTCACCGCCAACCCGAAAGAGCTGGGCGGCAAGATTCCCATTCCCGCACCGCCAGACCTCGGCGACCTGCAGGGGTTTGCCCAGGGGTTCAAGGCCCCCATCAGCATGATCAGCGGCAAGCCCTTTAAGTCGGGGAAGGCCTACAAAGACAGCAAGCTGTGCAACATGCTCACTATGCGCGAGCTGCACCGCCGTTATAAAGGTACCGGAATCACCTTTAACGCCCTTTACCCCGGCTGTGTGGCAGAGACGGCCCTGTTCCGCAACCACTATTCCCTGTTTCGCACCATATTCCCTTGGTTCCAGAAAAACGTCACGGGTGGCTACGTTTCCCAGGCGCTGGCGGGAGAGCGAGTCGCGGCGGTGGTGGCTGAGCCCGAATATAGCCAGTCTGGAGTGTACTGGAGCTGGGGCAATCGCCAGAAGCCAGACCGCCAGTCTTTTGTGCAGGAGATTTCATCAGAGGCTAGCGATGATGACAAGGCGAAGCGGCTTTGGGATCTGAGCCAAGAGCTGGTGGGCCTAAACCCATAAAAGCGCCAGTAAAATAAAAACGCCAATAAAAAACCCAGCCGAAGCTGGGTCAATGAGAGATACGCTGTCAAGATACCAAGGAGAATTAGCAGCGATTAGTTCGCCGCTTAGCAGCTGGTGTATAGTAAGCGCCCCAAGATAAGGCGGGGCAGATAATCATAGGAGGCTAGACATAGGCAGGTTAAAAGCCCTGTTTTGACTCAACCCACCTATAAATTAGCCTTCCCACATTGAAGTGGAAATAAACTGCGGATGAAGTTAGGGCAAAGATATTTTGCCCCAAAATGCTGATAGCGTCAGGTCACTATGCGTCAGGCCACTATGCGTCAGGCCACTGTGCGTTCAGTTTCTATGCGTTCAGCCTCTATGCCTCAGGCTACTGTGCCTCAGGCTACTGTGCTGTGGCGCGGCCTGCGATGCGAGCTCAGCTAAGTCTATTGCTGCCTGTATAAAATAATGTACCCTATACGTAGAATGATTTATACATGTCTTAAGAAAGATACATGCAGCGATAGATTTGGCAACGGGTATGGCAGGGAATGACTGCGGCAGGCCGCTCCGGCCCGGCGATCGCCTCACCGTAATTGCCCCCAGCGGCGTGCTGCAGGAGCGCCAGGCTTTTGAGGCGGGGGTAGCGCTGTGGCGGGCCCAAGGCTACGAGATCGGGCTAACCCCGGGCTATGACCAGGGCTGGGGATATTTGGCCGGCAGCGATCGCCACAGGCGAGACCAGCTTCGGCGCGCAATGACCGACCCTAGCTGCTGCGGCATCCTCTGCGCCCGGGGCGGCTACGGTGGGACGCGGCTTTTGGAAACCTGGCGCTGGCCGCAAATACCGTCTCAAGCGCCGTCTCAAGCGCCGCCTCAAGCCTCTTCTGAGGCCTATCCCCATCGACCGTGGCTGATCGGATTTTCAGATGTGACGAGCCTGCTGTGGAGCGCCGCCTGCCAAGAAGCGGTCTACGGGGTCCATGGCCCGCTGCTCACGACGCTAGCCCAGGAGCCCGAATGGTCGGCCCAGCGCCTGTTTGACTGGGTCGCCGGGCGGCCAATTCCACCGCTGACGGGGCAGGGCTGGGGCGGGGGAACGGCGCGGGGCCGGCTGATGCCCGCCAACCTTACGGTAGCGACCCATCTCCTCAACACCCCCCACCAGCCCGACTTAACCGGCGTAATCTTAGCGTTAGAAGATGTGTCTGAGGCCCCCTACCGGCTCGACCGTATGCTGACCTACTGGCGCATGACGGGCGCGCTGCGGACTTTGAGCGGCGTTGCCCTAGGGCGCTTTAGCCGCTGTGACCCCTCAGGGAATCGGCCCAGCTTCACGGTAGGTGAAGTGCTGCGCGATCGCCTGGGGGACTTAGGCATTCCCGTGGTGTCAGGTTTGCCCTTCGGCCACGACGGCCCCAACGCAGCTCTACCCATAGGCTCGACGGCGCAGCTCGACGGCGATCGCGGCACCCTAGAGGTGCTGGCCTGATCCCCTAAACCCTAGAGCTGAGCGTTGGGCAGCTGGGCTTCAGGCAGCTGGGCTTCGGGCAGCTGGGCTTCGGGCAGAATTAGCATCGCGTCGCCAAAAGAGTAAAACCGGTAGGCCTGGGCGATCGCCAGCTGATAGAGATCCAGCAGGCGCTGACGGCCAATTAGGGCGCTCACCATCATCATCAGGCTGGATTTGGGCAGGTGGAAATTGGTGATCAGGCCGTCGATGACCCGCCAGCGGTAGCCCGGATAGATGAAGATGCTGGTTTGGCCGCAGTAGGGCTGCAGCGTTTCGCCCTGCGCGGCTCCCTCTAGGGCGCGAACGCTGGTGGTTCCCACCGCGATCACCCGCCCACCCCGCGCCCGCGTCTGCTGAACCGCAGCGACCACCGCCGGCGTTACCTCAATCCACTCACCGTGCATTTTGTGGGCCGCAATGTCTTCACGCTCCACCGGGCGAAAGGTTCCGATGCCCACGTGCAGCGTCAGCGTCGCCACGCCCACACCCATGGCCTCTAAGGTCTGGAGCAGCTCTGGGGTAAAGTGCAGGCCCGCGGTGGGCGCGGCCACCGCACCAGGGCGATCGCCGTAGACCGTCTGATACCGCTCTGCCCCAACGTCAGTGCTGGTGATATAAGGGGGGAGCGGCACCTGCCCCAGCTGGGGCAGCAGTGAGCGAAACGGCCGCTTATCGGGAACCCTAAACTTAATCAATCGCCCTCCGGTGGCTGGCTCTACAGCTAGGACTTCGCCAACGACAGCTGGTGAGCTGCTAACCGGTGAACCAGTAGCCCGTGCATCAGTCGGTGTATTGAGAGGAGCATTGAGTCCATCAAAATAGACTTCAACACCGGGCTTTAGCCGCTTACCCGGCTTAACGAGGGCGTGCCAGCAGTCAGGCCCTCGCTCCTCCAGTAAAAACACCTCTACGGCAAGGCCGCTGGCCTTGCGGCCTATAAGCCGCGCCGGAATTACCCGGGTATTGTTGAGCACCAGCAGGTCGCCCGCCCGCAGCCACTGCGGCAGATCGCAAAAGGTTTGGTGACGGCAGCCTGTCGGGCCGTCAACCACCAGCAGCCGAGAGCGATCGCGGGGAGAGGCGGGATGCTGGGCAATGCAGGCCTCAGGGAGATGGTAGTCGTAGGCGCTAAGCTGGCGATCGATTGAACCATCTAGAGCGCTGCGGGCAATGTGATGGGCATCGCTGTGGTCTGAGGAGCCACTAATCTCTGATTTTGCAGTCACAGAAGTTACCGTAGTTACGAAAGTTGGGGAAAAACCCCCTTTTATCACTAGGGAAGTTGGGGAAGTCCCCTATATAAATCCCTAGGAATTGCCGTCAAAATAGTAATGTAGCATCGGCACAGTAGCCAGCATCTGATGGACTATACGTATCGCCTCGCAAATGCCAGCTTGACCCTAAGAGTGGTTGAATCGCTCAACCGGGCCCAAAAGTCTGTTCGGTTTATGACCGTTATCCATCAGATCGACGGTTGGGTAATCAAAGTTAAGCTGGCCCGCCCGCTCTCTCCTCAAGATGATGGCGACTTTCGCGCCTTTCTCAACGAGGTTGGTATTCCTTTCGTCCCAGATGTGCGCCTCAAGATGACCTTTTGGGGTCTGGAAACGGGGCAGTCCCCAGTCGATGTGATGCGCCGTTACCAGGTGGCGATTGTATCCCACGGTTCTCCCGATGCAGCAGAGATTGAGGCCTTTAGGGCCGAGTTTGTGCGGGGCTTGGGCTACTGCCCAGAAACTCTGGCCTGATTATCAGCCTACTCGCTACGCCAAAAGACATCTGCGGCATCCTCCGACGCCGCTAGCGCCTCCGGCGGATTGATGAGCACCGTCGTTTGCTGCAGGGGCTCGCCCACCTGTCCTTCTAAACGCCGGGCCACTCGGCTGGGGATGCCGTAGCCGTACATGACGTGGCCGCTACCTGCCAGCACCACCACCCGCGTCTCCGGTGAGGCCCGCTTGAACGACGCAACGGTGGCCGCCATCGTTTCGTCCCATACGACCTGGGCGGCAAAGAAATTTTCGAAATCGAAGCTGCCGTGGTCGCCGTGGCCGCCAAATGCCGCCCCGACGAATTCTCGATACTCAGCGCCGCTGGTATCGAGCTGATCCAGCGGCGGAATGTAGCGAAAGTCTTGCTCCTGCAGACTCCCAAGGCCTTCCCGCGCCACCTGTCGCACCACCTCGCTGGGGGCGTTGAGGGCCAGCACGGGAAGCTGGTGGGCCTGGGCAAACTGCAGGATAGGGGCGTAATATTCCCAGGGGAAGCCCCAGCGCTGCTCGTATTCGCTTTGGGCCACCAGCGCCGCCTCCGAGATTTCCCCCGCCAGGTAGCGATCGAGCACAGGCTGAAACGGGCGCTGAAACATCTCCAGGGCGATCGCCATGTTGGGGTCCTCGGCGTAGAGCGCCTGGATGATCTCCAGCTGGGCAGCGTGGTCTTCGGCGCTGTCGTGGCGTTCTCCAAGGTAAACCACGTCCACGAGTAGGGGGGCAAGATCCGCCGCTTCGCTAGACAGGGTTAGCGGGACGCTAGCCGTAGGCAGCTCATCGGCGATTGAGCAGGCCGCTGGAACCGTGAGCAGCAGGGCAATGCTTAAGGCACTACAGCCGAGACGCCAGCGGGACACGGGAACTGTCATAGGCACGTTAAGTTGGGCGCGTTGGATTGGGCGCATTAAGTATTGGGGTGGTTGAATCCACAGTTTAACGCCAGGGCGATCGCGCTGGAGAGGACCGCTGAGGACAGGACATCACAGCCCGCAAGCAGCAGCGCCTGATAGCTCAGCAGACAGGCCGCAGCGGCAGTGGCGACTGGCGCGGTGAGCGAATCGGCTGAAGCCTCAGCGATGTCGATGAGCCGATCTAGAAACTCTAGCAATAGAAGAAATCGATGCAGTATTGCCATGGGGGTTAGCCTCCTAAAGTAAGGCGCGCTAAAGCAGGTCGGCAATGCGAGCCACTAAGACTTGTCGGGGAACGCGCCCTACAAAGCTGTCTGCAACGACGTGGCTTGAATCTAGCAGCGCTAGGTGAGGAACACCGCTGACCTGAAACTGATTGACCTGCTGTCGCCACTGGGGATCGTCAATATCCAGCATGACGAAATTGATCTGATCGCCTGCCTGCTCGTGGATGTCCTGCAGGGTTGGCGCTAGGGCCTGACAGGTGGTGCACCAGTCAGCATAGAACTCGACTAGGGTGGGTTTTGGATCGGCCATGGCGATGTCGTAGGGCATTGCCGCTTGGGCCGTAGCCTTCAAGCTCATTAGCCCCGACACTGCTGAAAGACTCGGCGATGACCCGTCTGGGCGCGTCACAACAACAGCGGCGATCGCAAACAGCCCCACGAGCGCAGCTACAATCCAGCTGGCTCGGTTTTTCTCCAAATCAAATCGCTCTGTAGCCATTGAAGTTCTCCCTAACGGACGCCATATTTGAAGTGGGTTATGGATTCGATCAGCTTACGGAAAGCGGGGCTCATCTCGCCGTATCGGTCGAGCCATTCGTAAAGCGTCAGCTCTCCCTTGTGGCGCAATGTGGGCATGACCGACATTGGTAGGGACACGGCATGCTGTGTCCTTACAGGTGGATACACATCCTTGAGAAACGATTACTGGTAGTAATACGCCAAGGCAACGTGAAACGCCAGCATCACGGCGAACACGCAGACAAAGAAGATATGGCTCACCAGCCAGAGCGATCGCAGCCCTCGAATTAAGGGGCCTTTGGTGAGCGGGACCGGGCTCCAGGGCAGCTTGCCAAAGTAGCTGCGGGTGGACTCTAGAATGCCGGTTTCGGCTACTACGCCCACCAGCGCCGTTAGCGTTGTGGCAAAGAACACCCACAGCAGCGCCGCGTTAAAGTTGAGGCCGTTGGACCCCAGTGTGTGGACCAGCACCATGGCCACCAGCCCCACCCCTAGGAAAACATGAACGCTGCGCCACAGCTGCATCGACCCCGGCAGCTTGATGCGGCCAATCCAGCTGCGGCTGCGCTTGCGGACGCTGAGCATGACCTCTAGCAGCACAAAGCCCAAGGCTGCATAGCCGGTCCCCTGCTTGTATAGTTCCCCGCGCATAAACCGGTGCAGTTCTACGGATTCTTCCCGCAGCCGGTCGAGGTAGATGGCGCTAAAGGCGAAGGGCAGCAGCAGCAGCGCCGTCAGTAAGGTGAGGCCGATCAGCACTTTGAGGCTGGGCTGAATGCCCCGAGGACGGGGCGCTTTTGCGGTGAGCGGCTGCTCTACTAGAGGGGGCGCTTCATCGGTGTGTGTGGTGAGTGCCGATGTCTGGAGATTCGGTGGAGAGTGGGGATGAGGGGTGCTCATGATGATTAAAGGGGGTTAGACCAATGTCTACCGATGCAGTTGAGCAGCCGAGGGGCGATCGCCCCTCGGCAGGACCTAGGGATGAGCCCTTATCAAGCGCCCTCTAGCGGAATGTTGATCACAATGCCGCCCATCACTTCGTCCATCACGAACTGCTTATCGGGGTAGCGCTCCAGGTGAACAGGGTGAGTATTGTGGCAGCTGACGCAGGCTTCTGCCACGGCGTTGTCGGGATACATCGCGGAGAAGTAGGTTTGACCGCTGATCTCCTGATATTCCTTGACGGGTTCGCCCGTATCGATCATGGCTTGGACGGCAGTCTCCTCAAACTCGCCTTTGGGGGCGTGGCTGTCATTGATATACCAGGGCGAGATCAGGTTGTAGGTGAAGTAGCCCGAGTCGTTGGCGATCTCAGAGCCTAGGCGGAACATCTGCGCCGGCAGGGGAATACCGTCCGTCTGCTGCCAGCCCTCAGTGGATTCCACCTCAAGCACGCCCGCCTCTTTAGCCTTACCCTCTAGAGTTTTGACGCGGTTGACCACGTGCTTGGTGTAGGCGGTGCGGTCAGCCGCCAGCACGGTGTGAATATAGTCGGCCACCAGCTCAGGGGCGACGCCAGCGGATGCCTCGGTGGTGGCGGTACCGCCACCGCTGCAAGAGATCGCCGTCACGGCGACGGCCAAAATGATAGCAATGAACGCCACCGTTCGGGTGCGGATAGCGCTGATCCAGTTCTCTAGCATTGTCATGGTTGTGTCCTTGGGTTCAATACGTGCGTTAGGTCGTTGTGAGAGCGTTTGCGAGGCTTCCGGAATATAAAGCGAGGAAGCCTTGTGAGCAGAAAAGTTCGTCTGAGCGAACGCTGGATTTGACGGAGCCTATTCGCCTTCTTGACCGGCTCGCCGCTCTTCGAGGGCGCGAACTAGGTCGAAGGTCTCAAGGGATAGGGTGGGCGGCGCATCGAAGTTGGCCTCCACCAGGTCATCGTCAAAAATACTGTTGTAGCTGTACTCCACGCCGTGGCAGTTCATGCACACCTCTCCCACCATGCGATCGCGGGGCAGCAGGGTGTAGGTGTTGTTGTGGTTGACCAGGGTCACCGTCTCGCCGCCCGTCTCCACCTCGTGGCGCGGCAGGTGGCAGGTGGCGCAGCTCACCGCGCTGCCGGAGGGCCGGGGCAGCCCTGGGCCGGAGGGCCGAGGCAGCTCTACCAGGTCGGCGGCGAACAGCTGGGCGTGCTGGGAGTTTTCGTAGTTGAGGGAGTGGGTGTCGTTGTGGCAGGTGAGGCAGGAGTCGACGGCGGCCTGGACGGTGTTCACCGAGTGGGCATCGTGGCAGGTGCTGCAGGTCATCTGCAGGTCGTGGGCAGCCTGCTTCATGGGCAGTCGCGCCATGGCGGGCATCAGGGGAGACTCGTCTTCGAGTAAGCGAATGCCGTGCTTACCCAGCAGAAAGGTGTCTACCGACTGCTCGTGGCAGGATTGGCAGCTCTCGTAAGTGGGGTCGGCCACAAACGCCTTGGTCTCTTCGTCTTGGTGGCAGCTAGAGCAGTTGATGTCGTTGAGGGCGTGGGCGCTGGTTTTCCAAAGCTGAGTGGTTTCATCCAATGCGGCCTGGTCCACCGCGTCTCCGGTCCTATCGCCCCAGGCCGGGGTAGCCCAGCCCAGCAGCAGCGCCAGAGCCAATAGACAGGACACGACAAGCCGCTTATTTACCGTCATGTCTCACCTCCCAGAAACTCCTCGCCTAAATCCGCTGCTGGAGGTGTCTCTAGCTCCGTTGTTACAACGCGCTCTGGGACAACCTGCACCGGCAGCATGGGGGGCTGGTCGAGGTTTTTCCTCAGAAACCCGGTGGAAATCGTGCGGTGGTCGTGGTAGTTGTGGCAGCCAGCGGTCCAGCAGCCGTCTGGAGTGAAGCCGTCGTGGCTCTTCAGCTCGCCGCTAATGATCCCCTCGTGACAGGTCATACAGAGGTCGGGCTGCAGGTGCACCCCCCGGCCAAACATATGCACATGCTCGTTATGGCAGGTGGTGCAGGTCAGCGCCTCAATCTCGGCTAGCTCGCCCGCCCAGCGGGGGTCCATGAACTTCTTAGGGCCGTGGGCATCTTGGGCTAGCTCGGCTTCGTGGCAGCGCATGCAGGTGTCGTTGCTGACGGGCTTGAATCCCTCGTGACAGGAGCTACAGGAGGCTTCTACGAGGTAGTGACCTACAGAGGTCTCCCCCGGTAAGAAAGCCTGCTTATTATCTAGGGCAAAGGCTGCCGAGAACCAGCCCACCAGAACGATGCAGGCAACAGCGATCGCCGTTCTTAAGCTGATGAGCGAACGGCCTCTGCCGCCAGCTTGCGATCGCTGTTGCCTAGGTTGCCTGTTGGATCGACCTCGAGATGCCATAAGTTAGAACATTCCTCCCAATGGAGTTAAGCAGCAGGCTAAAGCAGCAGCAGGATGACAAGCAGCACCGCGCCACCGCCAATTAGCCCACCCAGTAGCGGGCCCGCCTTGAGGCCAGCTTCGGCAGTAGGGGCAGCAGGAGTAGAGCTGGGTGCGGCCACGGGGCTAAGCTGCACCGCTTCTGGAGAGTAGTCGGCCCCTTCTAGCATCACCTCAGTGATCAGGCCGTAGGCGTCAATCCAGGCTTGCTCGACTTCGGGGGTCCAGTCGCCTTTGAGGTACTGATCAAAAGTCTTTAGCAAGCTGCTGCCCACTAGAGGGTAGTGCTCAGGCAAGGCACCATACTGAACGTGGCGAGCGCCCAGCCCTTTTAGCGCGCCGGTTAGCTCACCCGGCTTACGTAAGTTCTCAACCACAAACACGAGGGACGCCAGCAGCTTTTTGCTCTGTGCCGTCACGTCCGTTTGCGCGAACAGCGGCTTGGCGGCCGGGTAGTCCGCAAACAAATTCTCGTAGAAGCTGATCGCAAACTCATTTGCATGGGGCTTCACCTTCTCGAAGCTCTGCTCCAAAAGGCCAACCTTTAGCCCGGTGGCTTCGTCTACCTCGGCGGGAGGCGGCGCAAGCTGCACGTCTTCTTCGGCGTAATCAGCCCCTTCAAGCATGGTCTCGGTGATCACGCCGTAGGCTTCAGTCCAGGCCTGTTGGGTCTCAGGGGTCCAGTCAGCGCCTAAGTACTGATCGAAGGTCTTGAGTAGCGTATTCCCGACTAGGGGATAGTGGGCGGGCAGCGCACCGTATTCCACGTGGCGAGCCCCTAAACCCTTTAGGGCACCCGTCAGCGCACCGGGGTTACGCAAGTTCTCAACCACAAACACAAGAGATGCCAGCAGCTTTTTACTCTGAGCTGCCACATCCGTTTCGGCAAACAGCGGCTCAGCTGCCGGATAATCTACAAACAGGTTCTCGTAGAAGCTCGCTGCAAAGTCGTTGGCGTGGGGCTTCACTTTTTCAAAGCTTTGCTCTAAAAGCTCAACCTTTAGCGCCGCTTTTTGATCGATATTTGAAACCATTTTTGCCTTCCTAAGTAACGTTTAGATTCAACAGATATCAATGCATAAAGGCATAAGCCTGCGGCCTTTTAACATGGCCTATCGCAACCCATAATCAAATTTATTAATGCCTTGGCTGACTTTATTAACACCTTGGCTGACGTGGGATTAGCCTGAATAGACTTTAGAAAAACGGCCATCCCTCAACTGTCAAATTCGACACCTAACGCATCCCACAGCAATTAAGGCAAGACAAAAATAGCCTCTAGAATCGCTTACAGAAGCTGTTGGGGAAATCCTTAAGCTCTTTAAAAGTCATAGTAAAGGTGCGCTTCTCAAATCTGACCATAGATAGATAGCTCCTGTACTTTTGTAAAATCAAATACGCTTTTCAACTTTTATTCTCAAATACTGCATAGCTTTGATGTAAATATTGAATGCGCCTTCTGAGCACCCATCTGAGCACCCAGAAGCTCAAAGAAGTCATGCAATTTGTGTACTTTTAGATGCGAATTCTGAATGCCTAAATTTCGATTTTGTATCAAAGGCTGCAAATGTTTCCAAGTAAAGCTCTAAAAGTGAGTAAATGACCCTCAATCTATTGAGATCGCTATGCCCCCCAAGGCTATTCGTTTTTTAGGCTCAATTCGCCTAGCAGTTCCGCTTATTGTGGCGATCGCCATCATTCTAATTGGCGCGACTTTCTATGAGTCGAACGTCGGCTCCGCCACGGTTCAAAGAGAAATTTACAAGAGCGCCTGGTTTGGCGGGCTAATGTTTTTACTGGCGGTTAACCTAGGCGTTTCCACCCTCAGCCGCTATCCCTGGCGCGGCCCCCGCAAGGTGGGCTTCGCTATCACCCACTGGGGTTTGATCATTATTATTGCGGGGTCCGCCGCCGTCATTCATCTCAGCACCGAAGGCATGCTGCTAGTACGCACCGACAGCGGCCCCGGCAATCAGATTCGCGTGGAGGGCGACCTGCTGGAGGTGGCGTCGCCAGACCAGACGCGTCGCCAGACCGATATTTTCGTCAAGCCCGATGGCTCGGTGCATCCCTCACGGTTCGCCGGACTCTCACTTCTGGGCTACAGCGATCGCGCCACTAAGACGGTGCGCTTCGTCGAGGGGGACAGCGCGAAGGGTCCAGCCGCCGAGAATCTAGCGGTGCAGCTGCGGCTCCGCAGCGATCGCATGGGGCAGACCCTAGAGCGCTGGCTGGCGCTGGCTCCCCTGGGCTATGGCCAGATGGACATTGGGCCGGCGCGCCTAGAGCTGCGGCAGGCGGCAGACGAGGTTGAGCTGAAGCAGTTTCTCAGCCCGCCTTCGTCCCAGTCCACCTATGGCACGCTGCAGCTAGGCGATCGCACCATCGACATCGAGAAAAAATTAAGCCAGTCTGTGTCGCTTCCGGGCGGCATCACCGCCGAGATTGTTGCGGTGTGGCCCGACTTTCGCCTGACGTCGGGTAAGCCAGCATCGGCTTCGAACGCGTTTCGTAACCCGGCGGTGCAGGTGAATGTATCTCAAGACGAGACTCAAGAGCGCTGGTTTGTGTTCGCAAAGCCAGGACTACCTCCCGTGCGCTCTGGGGATGCGATTGATTTAGAGGCGACCTATGCCGCGCCCGACACCACGGCGTCAGACTATTTCCGCGTCGTAGCGGCTCCCGATAGTCAGCTGTTCTACGCAGCCCTCTCATCGAAGGGCTTTAGCTCGGGCGAGCTACGTCCTGGTGACGTTATTGCCCCCGGCTGGGCCGACTTCCAAATCTCCCTAGCCAATCGCCTGGACCACGCCCAGGTGAGGCGGCAGGTCGTGCCCATAACCCCCGCTGCGGCTGGGGCCGGGGCTAACGAAGGCTTTCCGGCGCTGCAGGTGGCGATCGCAGCCGGCGGCAGAGGTAATGCTGGCAAAGGTAATGCTGGCAAGGCCCTTTGGCTTCCCTGGGGCGAGCCCATGGCCCTCGATACGCCCCAAGGCGAATACTTCGCCGCTTTTGCGCCTAAGCTGCTGCAGCTTCCCTTCTATGTGAAGCTCGACGACTTCATCGTAGAGCGCAACGAAGGCAGCGAGTCGGTGGCCATGTGGACTAGCAGAATCACCCTGTTTGACCCCAAAACCGACACCGCCACCCAACGCTCGGTGTGGATGAACCACCCCACCTGGTTTCGCGGCTGGAAACTGGCCCAGGCGTCTTGGAACCCCGGTGACCTAAAGCAGTCGACCCTACAGCTGAAGCGGGAGCCCTGGTGGGTGACGGCCCTGACCTGGATCGGATCGCTGATGGTGGTGGTAGGGGTTGGCACCATGTTTTACGGTCCGGCAGTAATGAAGCGATCGCGCGGCGGCAAACCCGCCCCCCATCCCGAAGTCCCATCGGAGGATGCGGTTGAAGATGCGATCGCCGAACCGACGCCGCAATTGGTCGGCGCCCAAACCCGCCCGTCATGAATAACCATTTTGAAAAACCGTAAACCGCCCGCCGTGAATAACAATTTTGGATAATTATGAAAGGCATCAATATCATAAAATTCCTGGTCGGCCTGTGTTTAGGCTGTATCCTGCTACTGCTGCCCCTCAGCCAGTTCCAGCCCGACGGACTCGATAGCCTGCGTACCCTGGCCGTGCAGCTTGACGGGCGCAAAAAGCCCCTCGACACCGTCGCCAAAGAAACGATCGCCAAAATCCACGGCTCCACCGCCTACCGCCACACCAGCGGTGAAACTGTTGAGAGAGAAGACTACCTCACCGCCTACCTGGGCATGTGGTTCAACACCCGCAACTGGAACGAAGAGCCCGTAGTGCTGGTCAGCTATCGTCCCCTGAAAGAGGCAGCGAACCTAGACCTAGAACGCAAGCAGTTCACCTTTCAAGAGCTAATGGCCAACCGAGGGCTGGGGGCGATCGTGGGGCAGGCGCACCAGAAAGATGCCGAGGGCGTAGACCTCAGCCGCGACGAGCGAGAGGCGCTGACCATCGAAGGCCGGCTGAACCTGCTGTATCAGGCCGTGGGAGACAAAAGCCTGCCCGTGGTGCCTCACCCCAGCGAGAGTAAGGGAAAGTGGGCCGGACTGGGCACCGCGCCGCAGCTCTACTCACCGGAGGCGATCGCCCCGGTGATGGCCCAGTTTGCCCTGATGCAGCAGGCCTTGCTAGCTGGTTTGTCTGATGGGGGTGGGTCGACCCATTTACCCATGGTGGGGCCGCTGGCGGACGGCCTCAAGGCGAGCCTACAGCAGCTCAGTCCTGAGATTTATCCTGCCGACGCGGTGCTGGCGCGAGAGGTCCATTTCAACCACTTCCACCCCTTTGCCAAGGCCTGGTGGCTATACGGCTTAGCATTCATCGTCATGCTGGTAGCCCTCTGGGTCAAACCCTGGGACCTCTACTGGAGCGCCATCGGCCTATTTACGGCGGGTATCGGGGTGCAGAGCTATGGCTTTTTCCTGCGCATGCAGATTGCCGGACGGCCCCCGGTGACCAACATGTATGAGTCGGTGGTGTGGGTGGGCTTTGGCATCGCGGCGATCGCCCTCCTGTTTGAACTCACCTCCCGCAGCCGCTACTACCTGCTAGCGGCGGCTCCCCTGGCGATGGTCTGCCTGATTCTGGCGGATAGTCTGCCCGCCGTCCTCGACCCCAGCATTTCGCCTCTGGTGCCCGTACTGCGGGACAACTTCTGGCTTAGCATTCACGTGCCCACCATCGCCCTCAGCTACGCCAGCTTTGCCCTGGCGCTGGGATTAGGCCACGTCGCCCTGGGCAACGACCTGTTTGCCCCCACCGAAAAAAAGCGGTTCAAAACCCTGTCCCAGCTCAACTACCGGGTGCTGCAGGTGGGGGTGCTGCTGCTGACGGCGGGCATTATCCTGGGCGGTATCTGGGCCCACTTCTCTTGGGGGCGCTTTTGGGGCTGGGACCCCAAGGAGACCTGGGCGCTGATTGCTCTCCTGTGCTACCTGGCACCGCTCCACAGCCGGCTGACGGGCTGGATGGGGGATTTTGGCATCAATGTGGCTAGCGTGGTGTCGTTCAACGCGGTGCTGATGGCCTGGTATGGGGTGAACTTCGTGCTGGGAACGGGGCTGCACAGCTACGGCTTTGGCACCGGGGGGTCGGCGCTGGTAATCGCTGGGGTAGTGGGCCTGGACCTGCTGTTTGTGGCGATCGCAGCGGCCCGTCACTACAACTGGTTTGGGGTCTGGCTTAAAGGATGGCCCACGGGGGGCTTGAACAGCTTTCGCGAATCTAGCAGCGCGGCAAACCCCGCTGAAGGGGTAGCTGTGGGCGAATAGTCAAGCCCTTTTAAGCCAGGAATCCTGCGCCAGCTAGAGCATTTGTATAGCGACCTGGCAAGATCCCTCTAGCTCCCCGACGCCCTGCGGGTAGGCTAACGCCAAAGCTCAAGGGGGAGAACCACAATTTCTCCCCCTTGCAAGGGGAGATTAAGAGGGGTAAAGCCGGGATGTAGCGCGATTTTCCACACAAGCTAAACCTGTACCAGCTAGAGTTTGGCGTAGGGTTCGCTTTAGACCGCAAAAGCTATCAAAAAGCGATCAGGGCTCAAGCCGCTAAGCAGGCGTCTTCTCCCGCTCCTTCACCGTCTGATTCGCGGTCGGCAGCCTCAGGTTAAACGCCTCAGGTCCCGTAATCAGGCGAGCGCCGCTCTTACTCGTAAAGTAGCTCCAGGCCCACTGCGTCATTACCACCAGCTTATTGTCAAACTCAATCAGGTAGTAGATGTGGGCAAAGATCCAGATCAGCCAGGCTAGGAAGCCCGAGAACTTGACGAACCCTAGGTCTACCACAGCGGCATTCTTGCCGATCACCGCCAGGCTACCGCGATCCACATAGCGAAACTCCGGGGCGGCCTTTCCGGCTAGGCGGTGCTTAACCAGCTTCGCCACGTAATTTGCCTCCTGCATGGCTACGGGCGCGACCCCCGGCAGCGGGCGATCGCCCTGGTGGGACACATGGGCCAGATCGCCAATTACAAAGACGCTGTCGTAGTTTTCTAGGTGCAAGCGCGGTCCCACCATCACGCGGCCCGCCCGGTCTAGCTCAGCGCCGGTGCGAGACGCGAGCACCTTGCCCATCTTCGAGGCCCGGACGCCAGCCGCCCAGAGCACCGTGCGCGTGCCGATGGTTTCGGTGGTGCCGTCTTTCTTTTTCAGCGTCACCTGGTCTGGCTGCACGTCGGTAACGAGGGAATCGGTGACCACGCTAACGCCTAGCCCCTGCAGCGACTCGGCCGCCCGCTCGGAGAGCGATGGGTCGTAGGGGGGCAGTACGCGGTCCATGCCTTCCACCAGCACCACGCGCGACTTGCGGGTGTCGATGCGGCGGAAGTCCTGGGGCAGGATGTTGTAGGCCAGCTCAGCGATCGCCCCGGCCAGCTCCACGCCGGTGGGGCCACCCCCCGCAATCACAAACGTCAGCCATTCCGCCTGCTTCGCCGGGTCAGACTCCTTCTCGGCGGCCTCAAAAGCCATGAAAATGCGGCGGCGAATTTCCAGCGCATCTTCCACAGTCTTTAGGCCAGGGGCGTGCTCTTGCCACTGGTCGTTGCCGAAGTAGTGATGGCTCACCCCGGTGGCCATAATCAGGGTGTCATAGGGGACGGTCTCGTGCTTACAGAGCACTTGCTTTTGTTCGGGGTCGATGTCGACAACTTCGTCTAGGAGCACCTTGGTGTTGCGGTTGTGGCTGAGGATGGCCCGCAGCGGAGAGGAAATGTCGGCTGGGGAAACGGTGCCAGTGGCAACTTGGTAGAGCAGCGGCTGAAACAGGTGGAAGTTGCGGCGATCGATCAGGGTCACATCTACCGGCGCGTTCTTCAGCGCCTTGGCCGTGTAAAGCCCGCCAAAACCACCGCCGACAATAACCACTCGGTGAGCCTGCTGAGCTGAATTTTTCATATGCATACCGCCGTCCCTTAACCGTAAGGTGCTTACTATTCTTTACTCTAGAGAGGTCTGTAAATCGCTAGTGAAGCCGATGCTACAGTATATTTGCTCAATATTACAAAAAATGAACTCCTTTGTCGCTAGGTCAATTTAGGATTTACAAGAAATTGGCAAACCGGCACAGAGCGATCGGAGTGGCTTTACGATGCATCGCATTGATTTAAGACTTATATGGTTAATCCACAGTAGCCCCCCTGCCCTCCAATTCTGGGGGGTGCTGAGTCCAAATCCTCCAGAATTGGGGGATTTAAGGGGGCCGATGCACAGGCTCTGTGATAATCGAGAGCGGTGATTGAGCTACAGCGCGTTTCTCACTGCTTCGATCCCTCTCGGCCTGTCCTACAGGACATTGACCTTCGGCTCGGCGAGCCGCGCATCGGCGTCATCGGCAGCAACGGTTCCGGTAAGAGCACGTTAGTCCGGCTGCTCAACGGGCTAGTGCTCCCCGATCGAGGGCAGGTGCTCATCGACGGTCTGGACACTCGCAGGCAAATTCGCCAGATTCGTCGCAAGGTGGGCTTCGTATTTCAAAACCCGGATAGCCAGATTATTTTGCCTACGGTTGAGGAAGATGTTGAGTTTGGGCTGAAGATTTTGAAGCTGCCCCCGGCAATTCGGCGGCAGCGGGTTGACGATGCCCTAGCCCGCTACGGACTGGGCGCGCTGCGCCATCAGCCTGCCCACGCCCTCAGCGGCGGGGAGAAGCAGCTTTTAGCGATCGCCGCCGTAATGGTGATGCGGCCCCAGTACGTGGTGTTCGACGAACCTACCACTTTGCTGGACCTGCGCAACCGCAACCGGGTACAGCAGCTCTTGCGCGGCCTAGCGCAGCCCATCGTCGTGGTGTCCCACGATCTAGACTTGCTGCTGGATTTTGACCGGGTTATTGTGCTCAGCCAGGGTCGCGTCGCTTGGGATGGGGAACCCGGGGCGGCGATCGCCTACTATCGGAAGCTGATGGCTAAAAGTCCATAGGTCAAGTCTCGACGTGCAAGTCTCAAAGTGCTAGGCCTCTATATTCCCCGCGCCTCGCCCATCCACCGCCTCCCCGCCGCCGTCAAGCTGCTGACGCTGGCCTGTGCGGGGGTGGGCCTATTCTGGATGCGCTCAGTGGCTGGCTTGCTCGTGGCGCTGGGTGTGGTGACG
Organism: Elainellaceae cyanobacterium; assembly: GCA_050331115.1. Classification (GTDB taxonomy): domain Bacteria; phylum Cyanobacteriota; class Cyanobacteriia; order CAKZMO01; family CAKZMO01; genus JBCCAG01. The sequence goes on along the minus strand of JBHJHD010000019.1, from coordinate 81,134 downwards.
CTGGGTGCCGCCGTCGCGCGGCTGCCGCCCCGGCAGGTAGCCCAGCAGCTGCGGCCCCTGATGCCCGTGCTGCTGGGCATCCTGCTGCTGCACGGCTGGGCAACCACCTGGGAAGCCGGGGTGGCGGTGGTGCTGCGCTTTGTTGTGCTGGTGCTGCTGGCCGCGGTCGTGAGTCTGACCACCCAGGTTACCGCCATGATGGACGTGCTGGAGCGATCGCTGCGGCCTCTGGTGCGCTTCGGAGTCCCTGTCGACACTGTTACCCTAATCCTCATGCTCACCGTGCGCTTTATTCCAGTCCTGCTGGCGCAGATACAGGAAATTCAGGCGGCGCAGCAGGCCCGGGGGGTATCTCGCCCAGCCTTGACGCTGTGGGTGCCGCTGCTGGTGAAGACGCTGCGGCTGGCGGACCAGGTGACTGAGGCCTTAGACGCGCGCGGGTATGGGACCGATTGAGCGATATACTTTTGAGTCTGATGTTTTGTGAATCTAATGTTTTGAATCTAGTATCGAGTCTAACGGCTCATGCTTCGGATACTATGACCAATCGCGATATCGTCTACACCGCCCTGTTCGCGGCCCTAGTGGCGGTGCTGGGACTGGTTCCGCCTGTCCTGCTGCCCTTTATTCCGGTGCCTGTTACGGCTCAGTCTTTGGGGGTGATGCTGGCGGGCTCAATCTTGGGAATGCGGCGGGGCGGGCTGGCGCTGCTGGTGTTTCTAGTGCTCGTGGCGGTGGGGCTGCCGCTGCTGTCGGGGGGGCGGGGCGGGTTGGGGGTGTTTTTGGGGCCGTCGGGGGGGTTTTTGCTGGCGTTTCCGCTGGCGGCGGCGGTGATTGGGGCGCTAGTGCAGCAATTTTGGGGGCGGCTGAATATGCCCCTAGCGTTTGCAATCAACGTCGTTGGCGGCGTTGGCGTCATCTACGCCCTCGGCGTACCCTGGCTGGCGATCGCCTCCGAGCTACCGCTGCTGCAGGCCGCCCAAGGCTCGCTGGCGTTCATCCCTGGCGACCTCGTTAAGGCGGCGATCGCGGCGGTGGCCGTGGTGGCCGTAAAGCGCGCCTACCCGGCGATCGCTAAATCCTAGACCCCGCTATCTTTTCAGGCAGCGCCTCACCTCCCGATGCAGCACCGGATTACTGACGAATTCATAGTGCGCGCCACCCAGACGCCGGAGCGGACTGCGGTGGTGCTGGATGACTGCGCATATGCTTACGGTGCGCTTCTCAGCGAGGTTCAGCAGGTCGCGGCCTGGGCGGCTCGGCTTAGCGAGGTCGGCGATCGTCCCCAAAAGTCCCCGCTGGTGGCCCTACTGAGCGCCAACCGCATTGAATTTCTGCAGGTGTTTCTGGGGACGGCGGCGGCAGGAGGCGTCGCCATGGTGCTCTCGCCCCGCTGGGGATTGGCCCAGGTCCAAGCAGTACTAGGCCGCTGGCCGCCTGACGGACTGGTGGGGGAGGCAGCGCGGCTTGGGTCGCTGCCGCCGTCTGTAGAAATCCCGTCGATTACTGCTCTACCGTCATCCGTCGTCCCCTGGCGATCGCAGCCGTCTGCATCTTCTGGGCGGGCGCTTAAGCGGGATATCCTTACCGAAGCGCCAGCCGATGCCGATCGCCCCTTCTACATCTGCTTCACCTCCGGCACCACCGGACAGCCCAAGGGCATCATCAAAACCCACCGCTCTTGGCTAGATGGCCTAGCCGCAAGCCGCACTGAGTTTGGAATTGGGCCTACGGACCGCGTGCTCGTGCCGGGTGAGCTGGCCCACAGCCTATCCCTCTACACCACTGTTGAGGTACTTTCTGCCGGGGCAGCGCTGCATTTACTCCATCAGGCTACGGGCCGGGCGGCCATGGCTCAGTTCCGGCAGCATGCGATCACCGTCATTGTGGCTGTACCCACGCTGCTGTACCAGCTGGCGAGTGCGGCGATCGCCCAGGACGCGGCGTTTCCTTCGGTGAGGCTGCTTGTCTCCGGCGGAGCCAAGCTCACCGACCGCATCGCCTCAGCGGTCGCCCAGGCGTTTCCTCAGGCCCGCGTCGTAGAGTATTACGGCGCATCGGAGCTGGGGTTTGTCAGCCTGCGCGCGGGAAATGCCGTGCCTGCCGCGTCGGTGGGTCGCCCCTTTAAGAGTGTAGAGCTCTCCATTCAGCGGCAGGACGGCTCCGGGGAGGCCAACGTTGACGAATGCGGCTGGGTAAGCGTGCGCAGCACGATGATTTGCTCTGGCTATCTGACCGACGCTTTAGGAGCATCGACCGACAGGCCGGCTTCAGGATTTCGGCAGGTCAACGGCTGGTGGACCGTAGGCGATCGCGGCTGGCGGGATGCCCAGGGCTACCTGTATTTGGCGGGGCGCGAAGAGATGCTGCTGTGCGCTGGGGTGAACGTCGACCCGGCGGCGGTGGAGGCGGCGCTGCTGAATTTACCCGAGGTGGTGGCGGCGGTAGTGCTGGGGCTAAGCGACGACTGTCGAGGCGACGTGATTCACGCGGTGGTGGTGTGGCGAGAGGTGGGTCTGACGCGGCGATCGCTACGGCTGCAGCTGCGGCCCTACCTAAGCCGCCACGCCCTGCCCCGCCGCGTCTATGCGCTGCCCGAGCTGCCCTTGACGCCTAGCGGCAAGGTGGCGAGAGCCCATCTGACCGAGCGGCTGGGCCGCGGTGAGCTGACGCCCTACGAGGTTCGCTAGCGATAATGTCAGGCCAGCCCCCGACCCCCAGCGACCCGATTATCGTAGCCGCTCGGCGCACCCCCATTGGCCGCGCCGGGGGCTGCCTCAAGACCCTGCCCGTCGAGGCGCTGCTAGCCCCGGTGCTGCGATCGCTGCTGCAGGACGCGAATCTGGCCCCTGAGCGGGTGAATGACGTGGTGATTGGCAACGCAGTCGGGCCGGGGGGCAACCCCGCGCGGCTGGCGCTGCTGGCGACGGGGCTGCCCATGACGGTGCCCGGCCTGACGATCGACCGGCAGTGCGGTTCAGGTCTGGCGGCAATCAATCTAGCGGCGCGGCTGATTCAGGCAGGGGCGGGCGAGGTCTATATTGCGGGGGGTGTGGAGAGCGTCAGCACTGCGCCCTGGCGCGTGGAAAAGCCCCGCTCGCTGCACGAGCTGCCCCGCTTTGCCCACCGGGCCAGGTTTGCCCCCGAAGCCCTAGGAGACCCGGACATGGGGCCAGCGGCGGAGGCGATCGCCCAAACCTTTGGCATCAGCCGCGATCGCCAGGATGACTATGCCCTAAGCAGCCATCAGAAGGCGGTGCACGCCCAGCGCGAGGGGAGGTTTACCGACGAAATCGTCCCCGTAGCCCTCTCGTCCACCACCGTTATCGACACCGACGAGTGCCCCCGCCCTACCCTGACCCGCCAGCGGCTTCAGCGCCTCCCCCCCGCTTTTGCCCCAGACGGCACGGTGACGGTGGGCAATGCCTGCCCCATTAACGACGGGGCGGCGGCGGCGCTGATCCTGTCGCGTCGCCTGTTCGAGCAGCACGGCTTTACCCAAGGCCTGCGGGTTGTGGACGCGGTAGCCGTCGGGGTCGCGCCGAGTTTGCCGGGTCTGGGGCCGGTGGCTGCCGTAGAGGCGCTACTGGCCCGCCAGCCTGGTTTGGCGCTGCAGGACATTGAGCGCATCGAGTTCAACGAGGCGTTTGCGGCCCAGGTACTGGCCTGCGTCGATCGGCTAGCGCTGGACCCGTCTCGGATAAACGTGGCGGGGGGGGCGATCGCCCTCGGTCATCCCTATGGGGCCTCTGGGGCAATTTTAGTGACGCGGCTGTTTCGACTGCTGAAGTATGGGTCTTCAGGCGCTTTGGGACTGGCAACTATTGGCATTGGCGGTGGATTGGGGATTGCCACGCTGGTAGAGCAGGTCGGCCCGCCCTGATATTTGGCTGATATTTAGCTGATATTTGGCTGATATTCAATTGTCGGCCCGCCCTGATATCTGCCGCGCTGATATTGGCCTAGCGTTTAATGATCGAGCGCCGCAATATTTAGCGCTATCTTAAGGCCAGGAAAACGTTTTGCGCCCGTGAAATCCGGCACAATGGAATCCGGCGTTCCCCTCCTCAAAAGCATGACAGACAGAATCTTGGTTATTGTCCACCAGTCCAGCTCAAACCCAGGACGCATTGGACAAATCCTGCAGGAGATGGGCTACGCCCTAGAGATACGCTGTCCGGCCACCGGGACGGCTCTGCCCAAAGCTCTGCGGGATTATGCTGCGGTGATCGTCTTCGGCGGACCCATGAGCGCCAACGACGAGCTGCCCTTCATCCAAGCTGAGCTGGCGTGGCTGCCCGAAGTGCTGGCAGCCCAGAAGCCCTATTTGGGGATCTGTCTCGGGGCTCAGCTACTGGCGCGATCGCTCGGGGCTACCGTCAGCGCCCATCCTCAAAAGCGCGTTGAAATTGGCTATGCGCCCGTGCAGTCTACGACAGCGGGTCAAAATTTGTTCGGTGAGCTATCCCAGGTTTATCAGTGGCATCGGGAAGGGTTTGAGCTTCCGGACGGCGGCACGCTGCTGCTCACGGGAGAGGTGTTTGCAAATCAGGCGTTTCGCTACGGCCCTGGCGTCTACGGCCTACAGTTTCACCCAGAAATGACGCGGCTGATGCTAGAGCTCTGGAACGCGAAAGCAGCAGACCAGCTCAACCAGCTGGGTGCCCAGCCCCATGAGGTGCAGCGCAATGCCCACGGACAGCATCGAGAGACGGTTGAGCGCTGGCTGCGGCGGTTTCTAGCGCAGTGGCTTGAGGAAGGCGTGGCCCAACCGATGCCCTACAGTTTGTTACAGTCTGACTATCAGGCCTCTGCCTAGGTAGAAATCGAGATAGTCTAGAGCAAGCCTCGCCGGCGTTGAACAACGCTGCGCTCCATAGGGTAAGAGGCTTACAGCTCTTTTATGCGGAACGTTCATCAGTAGTCCATGGCACAGTCATCCCTCAACGTCTCAGCGCCCGCCGCACCTGCGCCCGCCGCACCTGCCGCCCCACCCGCCGATTCCAAGGCGCAGGTCAGCAACTTTATGAAGACGCTTCAAGATGATATCTGCCAGGCTCTGCAGAATTTAGACGGTGAGGCGGCTTTTCAGCAGGACGCTTGGGAGCGCGAAGGCGGCGGCGGCGGCCGCTCTCGCGTCATCAAGCAGGGCAGCCTGTTCGAGCAGGGGGGCGTCAACTTTTCAGAAATTTGGGGCAAGACCCTGCCGCCGTCCATTGTGGCGCAGCGGCCTGAGGCAGAAGGCCACCCGTTCTACGCCACCGGCACTTCGATGGTGCTGCACCCCCGCAATCCCTATGTGCCGACGGTGCACCTCAACTACCGCTACTTCGAGGCAGGGCCCGTCTGGTGGTTTGGCGGCGGCATTGACCTCACGCCCTATTACCCCGTAGACGAAGATGTAGCCCACTTCCACCGCACCCTCAAGGCGGCCTGCGACGCCCACCACCCTGACTACTACCCGACCTTTAAGCCCTGGTGCGACGAATACTTTTACCTAAAGCACCGCGGGGAGACGCGGGGCGTCGGCGGCGTTTTCTTCGATTACCAAGACGGACGCGGCCGGCTTTATCGCGGTCCGCATCCGGATAAAGCGGCAGCACAGTACAGCGATCGCCTGGGCGACGTAGCATCCCGCAGCTGGGAGTCGATATTTGATTTCGTACGCGCCTGCGGCAACAGCTTTTTGCCGGCCTACGTGCCGATTGCAGAGCGGCGGCGAGGGCGGGAGTTTGGCGATCGCGAACGTCAATTTCAGCTCTATCGTCGGGGGCGCTATGTCGAATTCAACCTGGTCTATGACCGGGGCACTATCTTTGGCCTACAGACCAACGGGCGCACCGAGTCGATTTTGATGTCTTTGCCGCCCCTGGTTCGCTGGGAATATGACTATAGCCCAGAGCCTGAGACCCCAGAGGCGCGGCTGTATGAGGTTTTTCTAAAGCCTCAGGACTGGGTCAACTGGACGACAGAGGCGTCCGCCTAAACCGATTAGCCGTTTCTGAAAGTTTATAACTTTTGAAATCGAGACATTGAGCGGCTACCCTAGTAAAGTAGCCTGCCCTATGTCGCTACAGGCTTCTACGTCGCCCTCGCGTCTGGTAGGAGATCATTATGCTGGGAGAAATAAGGGCCAAGCTTTTTCCCAAAAAGGCGTCGTAGTCAGCAGCGTGGCTACGTGGAAGATTACGTCACTAAGTAGTAGCCAACAGTAGTAGCCAACAATGGATCAAGAGACTCTAACTTTTGACGAGAATAGGCAAGTCACTATCCTTAGGCCATCCGGGCGCTTAGACATTACCACCGCCTGGCAGTTTCGCCTAAAGCTTCAGGAGTGCATCTCGTCGAGCTGCCCCCATCTAATTATCAACCTGAGCGACGTCAACTTCATCGATAGCTCTGGGCTGACGTCCTTAGTTGCCGGCATGCGCGACGCCGATAAGGTCAACGGCAGCTTCCGAATTTGCAACGTTCACTCGGACGCCAAGCTCGTCTTAGAAGTGACGATGATGGATTCGGTGTTCGACATCTACTCATCTGAGCAGGCGGCTCTAGAGTCGCTCCCGAGCTAAGGCCAACTGCCTTGCTGTGAGTCCTCCAGTTGCCCATTCCTTGGCAAACGGTCAGAGAGGAGGGACAATGAGGTTACGATCTACGCCTCTTACTATCAGTGAACAACGTCCGTACCGTTTCAGACACTAAGCGTGCCTTTTATAATGCTCACACGCGGCCAATAAACTCGCTCTATCGCCGAGTTGTTGAAGAACTGATGGTGGAAATGCATCTGCTGTCGGTGAACGTAAACTTTCAGTACAACGCGATTTATGCGCTTGGCGTTGTAACCAGCTTTGATCGCTTTATGCTGGGCTACCGCCCGGAGCAAGATCTAGCGTCAATCTTCTCGGCCCTCTGTCAGGCTGTCGAATCCGACCCCCACAAGTATCGTCAGGATGCGCAGCAGGTCCTGGGCGATGCCGCTCAGCTTTCGGTGGATGATTTGATGGCCTTTGGCCACTCTGAAACCTCCCAAGCGCTAAGCAACACGGCTCTGCTAGGCGATTCTTTGCAGGGCGTTGCCAACAACCCTCAGTTTAAGTACAGTCGCCTTTGGGCGATCGGGCTGTATACGATCGTAGAGACGATAGAGGCTGCTGCTGTTGAAGACCCCGCTCGGCTGAAGGAAATCCTTGAGCCGCTCTGCGAGCGAATGCATTTTTCCTTCGATAAGCTCCAGAAAGATTTGGACATCTATCGCTCAAATCTGGAGAAGCTAGAGCAAGCCCGCATCGTGATGGAAGATATTCTGAAGGCCGACCGCAAGAAGCGGGAACAGCGCCAGTCCACAGAGGGCCAGTCCACAGAGGGCCAGCCTGAAAGCAAGTCTGAAGAGGGCCAGTCTGCAGAGAGCCAGTCTCACAGTGGTGAACAGGCTGCCACGGCCCCGTCAGAGTCTCAGGACGCAGAGGCGTAAGGTCAAGGGCAATTAAAGCTTTTGTAAACCGAATGCCAAAAATTTAGTGAATTTGCTGTAGAACCTGTGACACCCGGCGCTTGAGCTCTTACAGTGTCAAGTAGCCTCATGATTTATGCGACAGCCTGTACGAGGTCTAAGTTTTTTACGGGACAGTAAGATTGAGTCTGGCCCTTATCCGTGGCTATCGAACCGATCTACAGCGTAATTAATAAATCAATCGGCAGTAGGACATTTGCTGTTTGCGCATTTTCTAACCTGGTGGGGCTAATCTAGGTTAATTCTAAGAGCTATAGGAGACTAATTTATGAGTACTGAGCAACGCGGCGTAACCGTTTGGTTCACTGGGCTGAGCGGGTCTGGGAAAACAACTATCCGCATTGAGCTCGAGAAGAAGCTGCGGGACCAGGGCCTGAAAGTTGAGGTGCTAGACGGCGACATCGTGCGGCAGAATCTTACCAAGGGACTGGGGTTTTCCAAGGAAGATCGCGATGAGAACATCCGCCGCATTGGCTTTGTCTCTCAGCTCTTGACCCGCAACGGCGTGATCGTACTCGTCTCGGCTATTTCACCCTACCGAGCTATCCGAGACGACGTGCGCGAGCGCATCGGCGACTTTATAGAGGTCTACGCCAACGCGCCGCTGTCGGTGTGCGAGGAGCGAGACGTTAAGGGGCTATATAAGCGGGCCCGCTCCGGCGAGATCAAGCAGTTCACGGGGATTTCTGATCCTTACGAGGCTCCTGAGAACCCTGAAGTCGAGTGCCGCACCGACCTCGAAACCCTAGAGGAGAGCACCAATAAGGTTCTCTCTAAGCTGGGAGAGATGGGCTACGTTCCCGTGAAGAGCGCCGTCTAGCCGATCTCAGTTTCACCAACGCTTAGCGGCTCTAGAGAGCGGCGCGCTAGAAGCTAGTCTTCAGCGCGCCGCTCAGCCGTTCTTAGCTTTGCCGAACGGGCGCGGGGATTGCGTAAGGTTTCGGCCTCATCGGCGATCGCCGGCTTTTTCGTAACTACGAGCAGATCGGGGTTGTCCTTTAAGCTGTGCTTGACCATCCGGTCCTCCAGGCTGTGGAAGCTAATGATGGTGAGTCGTCCGCCCGGGGATAGCCAGGCGGGAGCCCGCTCAAGGAATTGCGCTAGCCGCTCTAGCTCCTGGTTGACGGCAATCCGCAGGGCCTGAAAGGTGCGCGTCGCCGGATGGATACGGCCATAGCGGTAGCTGCGAGGCACGCTTTGGGCGATCGCCTCCGCCAGCTGCACCGTGTCGGTAAAGGGGCGCCGCTGCACGATTTGGCGGGCGATGCGCCGGGACAGCCGCTCTTCACCGTAGCGATAGATTAGGTTGGCCAGCTCGGTTTCGTCCGTATGGTTGACGATGTCCGCAGCGGTCTCGCCCCGGGTCTGGTCCATGCGCATATCGAGCGGGGCCGCCTGCCGGAAGCTAAACCCCCGCTCGGGCTGATCAACTTGGGGGGAGCTAACGCCTAAATCAGCCAGAATGCCGTCGAAGGGGGCTTCCGGGTCGTAGTCAGCAAAGTTGCTGTGGTGAAACGTAACCCGATCGCCGTACTCTGACAGGCGATCGCGGGCCGCCGCTAGGGCCGCCGGATCTTGATCGATGGCCACAACTTGGGTGCCTGGCACCGCCAAAATGAGCTGGCTGTGGCCGCCACCGCCCACCGTGGCGTCAAGGTAGCGTCCGCCAGGGCGGAGCAGTAGACTGGCGATCGCAGCGTCAGCTAAAACTGGAATGTGATTAAAGGGAGCCATATAGCAAGTGTCCTGATGCATTGGGACACTTGAGCGTTCGGTCGCCTATAGAATATCAGTCTTTGAGGCAGCCGGGTTGTCCTAAGCGACCGGACCAAAGCAATGGATGCCTAAGCTGACGTCAGTCCTTATAATAAAGTTAAGTAAGCGTAATAAAGTCGGCCGCTGCGCAACGAGCCATTCTCTCCGTTAGCCGTTATACCTAGAGGAAATCTGCGACCCATGTCGATGATCGAAACTAAGACCGAGCCCATGGTAATCAACATGGGGCCACATCATCCGTCTATGCACGGCGTGCTGCGTCTCGTTGTGACTCTAGACGGTGAAGACGTCGTGGACTGTGAGCCCGTCATTGGCTACCTCCACCGCGGTATGGAGAAGATTGCCGAGAACCGCACCAACACTATGTTTGTGCCCTACGTGAGCCGCTGGGACTACGCCGAGGGCATGTTTAACGAGGCCGTCACGGTCAACGCGCCGGAGAAGCTGGCCAACATCGACGTACCCAAGCGGGCCAGCTACATTCGCGTAATCATGCTGGAGCTCAACCGCATCGCTAACCACCTGCTCTGGCTAGGGCCGTTTCTAGCAGATGTCGGGGCCCAGACGCCGTTCTTCTATATCTTCCGGGAGCGGGAGATGATCTACGATCTGTGGGAGGCGGCCAGCGGCGCGCGGCTGATCAACAACAACTATTTCCGCATCGGCGGCGTGGCGGCAGACTTGCCCTACGGCTGGGTCGACAAGTGCGAAGATTTCTGCGACTACTTCTTGCCCAAGGTCGATGAGTACGAAAAACTCATTACCAATAACCCCATCTTCCGCCGGCGGGTAGAGGGGCTTGGCGTGATTACCCGCGATCAGGCCATCAGCTGGGGCCTCTCCGGCCCCATGCTGCGCGCTTCGGGGGTTAAGTGGGACCTGCGCAAGGTGGACCACTACGAGTGCTACGACGAGCTCGACTGGGACGTGCAGTGGGAGACCGTGGGCGACTGCTTTGCCCGCTACGTGGTCAGAGTCCGGGAAATGCGCGAGTCCGTAAAAATTATTCGGCAAGCGATTAAGCAGCTGCCCGGCGGCCCCTACGAAAACCTGGAAGCCAAGCGCATGGCCAGCGGCCCGAAGTCGGAGTGGAACGAATTTGACTACCAGTTTATCGGCAAGAAAATTCCGCCCACCTTTAAGATTCCTGAGGGTGAGCACTACGTGCGGGTGGAGAGCGGCAAGGGCGAGCTGGGCATCTATCTGATTGGCAGCAACGATGTCTTTCCCTGGCGCTGGAAAATCCGTGCCGCCGACTTCAACAATCTACAGATTTTGCCGGAGCTGCTGCGCGGCGTCAAGGTGGCCGACATTATGGCTATCCTCGGCAGCATTGACATCATTATGGGCTCTGTGGACCGATAAACCGCATCGCGGTAGGGACGGGGCACCGCTCTGTCCCTTAAAAAGGCGTCTCAGCAGTGACGCAAAGCGTCTTGTTCAATTCTGGATGCCATACCGTCAGCTCCCGGGCGTGGAGATGAAGCCGGCTGCTGGGCGCTCCGCCATAGAGGCGATCGCCCAGGATTGGCGCGCCTAAACCCTCTGGAGCGGCCAGGTGCACCCTGAGCTGATGGGTGCGGCCCGTCGTCGGCGTGAGGTCCAAACGCGTGACATCGCCACGCTGTAGGACCGCAAACTGCGTGTGGCTGGGCTTCCCCGCCCTATCAACGCGGCGCTTAGGGCGGTGGTCCTGGTAGCGGCCTATGGGGAGGTGAATGGACCCCTGGTCCGCCATCACGGGCGCCGTCACCAGGGCTTCATAGCGCTTTTCCACCCGCCGCTGCCGAAACTGATCGCTGATTTGCCGGTGCATCTGGGGCGATCGCGCGAACAAGAGCACGCCAGAGGTGCCTTGGTCTAGCCGATGGACGCCATAGACCGGGGCTGCGACGGCATCTCTTACCTGACTCGCGGCGTTGTTGGGGTTGAGCACGGCCCGTCCGGGAGTCGACAGCAGGCCAGCCGGCTTGTGGACCGCGACCAGCCACCTGTCTTCATAGAGCACGTGGATCTGATGCTGTGGGGCAGCCGGCTCAGCGGCAGGCATTCCAGACAGAAGGAACCCCATAATGGGCTGACAGCGCTCCGCGCAAGCGCCGTAGAACGTTCTGGAAATCCGGCTGCCGTCGGCGGATGGATCGCCCCACCAAAATTCTGCCATCGCCATTGGTTTCAGTCCATGGGCTGCCGCGTAGTGCAGCAGCTTAGGGGCGCAGCAGTCCCCGGTTCCAGTCGGTATCCTCTGGCCCGATACGATATCTGAAAGCGCCAGTCGCTCACCCGCGAAATTGGTTAAGGTATGGGCCGCATGCATCTGCGCCTGGAGCTGGCGGGAAAGCCACCTGCGCCTGTGCTTTAGCGCTTGAGCTTCGGCGTCAGCAGACTCAATCGTTTGTTTGAGCGGCTTCAGGAGGCGATCGCGCTCTCGCTTTAGCTGCCGCCGCTCGATGCCATCACGGCGACTCTCGTCGTCTAAGTCGGTGAGGGCGTTGGCGAGGTCGCTGCGGTCACCGCTAAAGGGGCCAGCAAGCTGTTGCTCCATCTGCTGCCGTCGCTGCCTGCGGCGCTCTTTTTGCTGCCGATGTCGTTCAGCTAGACGGGCCAGCCGGCCCGCAAAGTCCTGCGCCCGAAGGCGGTGCTCCTCTCGGTCCGGAAGCTGAGCGAGCGCCCAGAGCTTTTGCCGAATCGCCTCTAGCTCAGCGATCGCCTGCAGCTCGGACAGAACTAGCTGGTCATTCTGAGGAACAGCCGGCACCCAGCTTGGGTCAAAGCGCCCGTGGGGCCGCCCTGAAAACGCCTTGAGGACCCGACAGCCCGCTGGGGTATCGACCAGCAAAATGCCGTACATCTTGCTGCGAATCGCGTCTTCCTCAGCGAGCTGGTGGCTCAAACCCTGAGCAACAGCCTCAGCCAGAACCGTACGCGGCAGGCTGAGAGCGGCTCCGGTGCGCGGGCAGGTTCCCTTGTACTGATAGGTCACCCGAGACCCAGACTCGTCGTCAGCGCGATCGCAAACGCCAAATCGAGCCAGGCTAAGCAGCCTGTGCTGCACAGCCTCCTGCACGAGCTACCCCCCCTTTAACGAATTAGGCCCGCACGCAAGGCTCTGACAGCGGCCTGCGTGCGATCGCCCACGCACAGCTTGTTCAAGATGCTGCGCACGTGAGTTTTGACGGTACCAACCGTGACGTAAAGCTCTTTAGCGATGTCGGCATTGCTGCAGCCGGCAACGATCAGCTCCAGCACCTCTAGCTCTCGCTCCGTTAACGCGCAGGTTTTCATGACCTGCTCGTACTCTGGCGCTAGGGCAGATATGCTCGTTGTCCGGGTGCCTTCGCTCTCCTCGAAAGCTGCCCCAAGCTGATCCTGCTGGGCCTGACGAAGCACAATTCGCGCAATTGACGGGTCGATCCAGTTTTCTCCAGAGTGGGTAACTTTGATGGCCTCAATCAGCTTTTCGATGCTGGCGTCCTTAATGCTGTAGGAGTCCGCCCCAGCAGCAAACGCAGCCAAGACCTCTTCTTCTCCGTCGTGCATGGTCAGCATCAAAACCCGAGTCTGCCCGCTTCCGTTGGCTGACGCCTGGCTCTGACTCTGCTTAAATCGCCGCGTCACCTCGATCCCATCGATGTTCGGCAGCCCAATATCGACAATGGCAACGTCGGGCTCCATCTGCTGAAGAATCTCTAGACCTTGAGCGCCGGTCCTTGCCTCTCCAATAACCTCTATATTGCTCTGCTGATGTAGAGCCGACTGTAGACCAATTCGCGTTAGATCGTGATCCTCAATGAGCACGACGCTAATTTTGTGCATAGCGTTACAAACCATCGCTTTAGGTTCTGCATATATAGCCTTAAAGCTAACTGCTTTTTCAACAGCAAGGCATCTATCGATGGAAATACACTTGACCTAGCGGGGGCTAGGCTGTCCAAACCTGATTTTGAAGTCGGCGGGGACGCTACGCATACTTCTCAGCTTAAGCGGCCAAAGATGCGCCCCAGCGTCAGCCTTCGGAACCATGGGCCCTTAGGATGAGCCTATTTCTCTGTACAACGGCTCATTTGTTTTCAGAGCTAGCGCCCTTATTATTGACTATATGCAATTCACTCATATGCAATTCACTGACTAAGCCAGCTCTGTCTAACAAAAAGCCGCGGCGTGGCGCACAGTAGCGGTTAAAGAAGGCTAAATCTTTACGGATAAGCTGCTGCCGCGTCCGTTTTTAATTAGGGGACGCTCTCTGAAGTGAGACGCAGGGGCCTAGGCGTTATTGGGTCGGGTCGTGCAGTACCGCCAATGCTGTCTAACGTCATTTTTGAGGGCCATCCAGGTTTGAGGACTATTTAGATTGATTGAGCTAGGACCGCAAAGCTAACTGATATGGTGAGTATTTTATTACTCGAAAGTAACCTAGCCGATATTGGGGAAATTAGAGCCGGCTTGAATAGGAGTGGCATTGATTCTGAGCTCAATCAGGCCGCAACTTACGTAGGTCTTCTGCGCGAGCTAAGCCGCCATACTCCAGATCTGATTCTGATGAATAGCCGCCTCGTTCCGACTAGCAACGGCTCGGCAGTCCAGCATATTCAGCAGTACTATCCGGCAGTTCCAATAATTTTACTATCCCCTAAACCGGATGTTAGGGAAGCTGTCAACGCAGTGCAGCAGGGCGCGTCTGACTATGTGATTAAGGACCAGATTGATGAGTTGGTGGCGAGTATCAGTAAGGCCCTTGGCGATCGCGCCGCTGGCTCGGCCGCAAATTCATTGAGCAGTAAGCCAGGCCATAAATTGAGCGATCGGGCCCTAAGCAGCGGTAAACCAGATGAGAAATTAGGCGGCGCTGTTTCTCACGGAAGCGATACGCAGCGCTATTCCGCGCTTGAGTCTCGCCTGTCGCGTCAGGAGATTATTGTTGACCTCACGCGTCAAGCCCTTGCGGGTATAGAGATCGGCCTGCTGTTTAAGCACACCGTCGCTCAGATTGCCCAGGTGTTCGACGTGGAGTATTGCGAAATCTTTGAGCTCGTCTCCTACCGGGCTGGGTTTGTGCTGCGGGCCGCCAAAGGGTGGCCCGCAGCCGCCGTGAATCAGATCACAACTGGGGTGAACACCGACTCTCAGTCGGGTCTGACGCTGCTGTCCGACCGGCCGATTATTGTTCAAGATATCAATGCTGACGACCGCTTGACGTCCTCAAATCTGCTCTATCCTACGGCAGTCAATAGCCTCATCAGCGTGCTTATCTCGGGAGCGGGTCGGCAGCCCCTTGGGCTTGTAAGCGCCGCAAGCCGGAAAACCGATCGATTTACTCAAGAAGACGCGATGTTTTTGCAGGCGATCGCCAATACTCTAGCGATGGCTACCGAGCGTAAGCGGTCTGAGCGATCGCTGCGGACCCACGCCAACGAAATGGCCTGCCTCACTACTGTACTGGCTAAGACCAATGACGAGCTCGCTGAGCGCAACCGAGAGCTCAACGAATTCGCCTACGTCGCCTCCCACGATCTCAAAGCCCCTCTGCGGGCGATCGCCAATCTATCGGAATGGATCGAGGAAGAGCTTCAGGAGCACATGCAGCCCAGCACCTCCTATGAGATGAGCCTGCTGCGAAAGCGGGTAGGCCGGATCGAAAACTTGCTCGACGGCTTGCTTCAGTACTCGCGGGTAGGCCGCCTTCAAATTGACGTTGAGATGGTGTCAACGACGGCAGTGCTTAAAGATGTCATTGATCTACTGTCCCCTCCCAAAAACTTTACCATTGTGATTGGGGACAACATGCCTGTTTTTAGGGCCAGACGGCTACTTCTACATCAGACTTTCTCCAACCTAATTGGCAACGCTATCAAACATCATAAGGAAGGGAAAGGGCGTGTAGAAATCGTAGTCAGCGACGCTGTCGACTTCTACGAGTTCCTGATTATAGATGATGGGCCCGGCATTGCCCCTGAGCATCAAAGCAAAATTTTCACTATATTTCAGGTCCTTGAACCTAGAGACAAAACGGAAAACACCGGCGTAGGGCTCTCAATTGCCAAAAAGATCGTAGAGTCTGAAGGCGGAAGGATTACTGTAGAATCCGATATTGGCTGTGGCGCTATGTTTCGATTTACCTGGCCTAAGGGATGACGGCGGCTGACAACAGGTAAATTCATTGAGGTCGCCCGTCCCGCGCAGTGCGTTTATATGTCCCCCTATGGAGGGCAGCAGTGGCGAAGGTCTCTAAAATTAAGAAAGTTATGCTTTAGCAGCACGGTAAATAGGCTGTGCTGCCAATCAGCAAGTATGGTAATGCCGAGGCAAGCCTTGTGTTAGGTACAGACGAGGGAACGGATAGAGCGCTTCACATTTTGCTCGTTGAAGATGACGAGGTGGACGTCATGAAAGTAAAGCGAGCGCTGAAGCGGAATGGTTTAGATCACCCCGTTTACGTGGCCGGGGATGGGCAGCAGGCGCTCTATCTACTTCGGCAGCAGGATGACAGCGGCTTACCCGTGATCCCACAGCAGCGCCGAATTGTATTTTTAGATCTCAATATGCCTAAGATGGGAGGGATCGAATTTCTTGAGACTCTGCGGGCTGACCCGCTGCTGTGCAACATTCCGGTTGTGGTGATGACCACCTCAGACGACGACCAAGATTTAGTTAGCGCTTACGACTTCCATGTTGCGGGCTACATCCTCAAATCGGTCCCCTTTACTGATTTTGTAGAGGCATTGGCCATCTTAGATCAGTATTGGAACGTCAACGAGATGCCGTAATAGGGGCCCTCGAAGCGTCACTTAGAGCGTCATCCTTGAATCGTCTGTCTGCTGTACTAATGCTGATTTATGGAAGAGCAACTGAGAATTCTAGTCGTAGATGACGACGAAGTAGACCGCATGACCCTGCGGCGCGCCCTGCGGCAGGCCAACGTATTGTCAAGCTTGCAGGAAGCCCAGGACTACGCGACCGCCGTGCTAGCGATGCAGGAGGCCGTATACGACTGCATTTTCATCGATTACCGACTTCCCGATAAGGACGGTATGACCCTAGTTCAAGATCTGCGCAATGCGGGTGTCGCTACGCCCCTCGTCATTTTGACGGGCCAAGGGGATGACCAAATTGCGGTTGAGCTGATGAAGGCAGGGGCGTCGGACTATCTTTCAAAGGATCGGCTTTCGGCTAAGACGCTGTCGCAGATCTTACACAACGTCATTCGGCTCCACCGCGCTGAGGTGGAAGCCGTATTTGCCAATCGACGGCTGCGTCAGAGCGAGGAGCGCTATCGTTTTGTTTTAGAGGGGGCAAACGACGGTATTTGGGACTGGGATCTGGTTCGTAACCGCATCTACTTTAACGAGCGCCTGTTCCAAATTGCAGGACTGTCCCGACAGGAATTCGAAGGGTCGTTTGAAGAATTCTGTGATCTGATCTACGCCGGCGATCGCGAACGCTTTCAGCGATCGATTGCGGCCCACCTAGAGCGCAGCACCCCCTTCGACCTAGAGCTGCGGCTGCAGCGGCGGGCGACGAGTGACCACCGCTACTGTATTGTTCGGGCGAAGGCCCAGCGGGATGCGCAGCATCAGCCCATTCGTATGGCAGGGGTGGTCATCGACATCACCGAGCGCAAGCGGGTTGAGGAGCGGCTAGCCGAGCAAAATGAGCTGCTGCGCAAAACCATCGATGAGCGAGACCACATCGCCTCCCAGCGGGAGGACTTCGTCTCCAGGCTGACCCATGATCTGCGCACCCCGCTGGTAGCGGCGGATCGAATGCTGACCTTGATCAATCAGGGCACGTTCGGGCCAGTGTCCATCGATCTTGACCAGGCCCTAGACGTGATGATTAGCAGCAATCAGAACTTGCTGAGCATGGTCAATACCCTGCTAGAGGTCTACCGCTACGAGGCCGGGCGGAAGACGCTAACTTTTTCGCTGTTCAACGTGTCAACGATGGTTGAGGAGATCATCAAAGAGCTGCTGCCCCTAGCAGTGGAAAAGCAGCTCGGCCTCAGCTTTGAGTCTCCCTGTGGCGAGGCGGCGGGCTCCGTCAAAGTCATGATGCGGGGCGATCGCCTCGAAATTCGCCGGGTGATTGTGAACTTGATTAGCAACGCAATCAAGTTTACCGATGCGGGACAGGTGACGGTGCACCTGCGGCGGCCTGATGGGAATCTCCTGCTTGAGATAGCAGACACCGGTCCGGGCATTGCGGAGGAGGATCAAGAGCTGATTTTTGATCGGTTTCGCCAAACAAAAGACCGCCGCGCCGGCAGCGGTCTAGGGCTTTACCTGTCTCGGCGGATTGTAGAAGAGCACGGTGGCACCATCGCCGTACAGTCTGCCCCTGACCAAGGCAGCCGCTTTGTGGTCACCCTGCCCCTGAGCCTAGAGTCCTGAGCCTCGACCCCTAAGCTTAGACTCGTGCGCAGCCTGGCTAGAGCGCTATCCGCCAATGGTGACCGTATCTTCAATCACCAACGCCCCCTCCTCATCAATACTCCAGACGTCGTAGCTGCCGACCACGTCCCCCTGCTCATCGAGGTCGACGACACCGCTAGCGCCTTGGTAGTCAATGTCCTCGCCGTCGCGCAGCAGCGCTAGCCCCTCACAGACGTCCGACACCGGCTGCCCCGGCGCGTTGGCCACCTCAGAAATGCTGGTCTGAATATCGGGGCCGGCGGTCGACTGGGCCGCTTCTGCCGCGAGCGCGATCAGGGCCGCCGCATCCCAAGTATTGGGGTCAAAAACGCTGGGCTCTCGGTCAAAGGCATCCTGATAGATTTGGGTGAAGCGCTCCAGCGCCGGACCTTCAGAACTGGGGGCGGTGCCAAAGACGCCGCTGATGATGTAGTCCCCTGATGCGGTTTTACCGACGAGCTCGGCGATCGCATCATCCTTCATGCCGTCGGTCAGCATGACCTGGGTACCGCCCTCCAGCAGGCCCTGCTCAAAGGCGGACTTGAGGATCAAGCTGCCCGTCTCAGGGTAGGCCACCAGAAGCACGGCATCGGGGGAACCGCTAAAGGCTTCACTCACCTCGGAGTCGAACGTGGCGGCATCGGGGGTGTAGAGAGTTGGGTTGGCGCTATTGGCAACGGTGCCCCCCTGGGCCTCGAACGCCGACGAAAAGGACGCTACGAGGCCGTTGCCGTAGTCGTTGTTGATGGCCAGCACCGCCACGCGGTCAAAGCCGCGATCGCTGGCGAGCCGGGCTAGGGCGTCGCCTTGGAAGGTATCGGGGGGAGCGGTGCGAAACCAGTAGCCATTGAAGTCGCCGGTCTTAGCCCGCTCGGTAAACACAGGACTGGTGCTGGCCGGCGAAATCTGCACAACGCTGTTGCGCACGGCGATGTCAACGGCAGCGCTGGAGATCGAGCTGGCGGCAGCGCCGACCACGCCCCCCACCTGATCGGCCTCGACCAGCTTGCTCATGGCCGAAGCGCCAGCCGAAGGCTCGGTCTGAGTGTCCTCCGATATAAGCTCTACAGACTGTCCCAGGACGCCGCCGCAGGCGTTTACGGTATCTCTCAGCAGATTGGCGCTGTCCTCCATCGGGCCGCCATACTGGGCCAAATCACCGGTAATGGGCAGCAGGGTGCCGATTTTTAGGGGACCCGCCGCCGCCCCGGATTGACTGGCTGAATCTTGACTGCCGCCTTCTGGGCTGGCATCGGTGGCGTCCTCCGCCGATTGACAGGCGGCCGCTAGGGCCAGCAGGGCGATCGCTACTCCCCGACCTAGCTTCGGCATGTCGTCTATTAGGCGGGCGTAATGTTTTATCATGTCAATTTACCTCAATGTCGCGGCTCGTGTATTAGTAATGCTGGGCTTAGTAATGCTGGGCTAAAATCTTGCTGAGTCAAAGTTCTGCCGAGTTGAAATTCTGCTGAGTTAAAAGCCGCCCCATGTCTTCCAATCCCGTTGAGATTTTATCGGCTGAGGCGCTGCGACGGACGATAACGCGGCTGGCATCGGAAATTGTCGAGCAGACAAAGGACCTAGAAACCCTCGCGCTACTGGGGATTTACACCCGGGGCGTGCCCGTAGCGCATCTTTTAGCGCAGCAGATCGAAGTCTTAGAGGGGATCGCTGTACCGGTGGGTGCCCTCGATATTACATTGTACCGGGATGATCTAAAGCAGATTAAGCTGCGGACCCCCGCCAAAACAAAAATTGCCTTCGACCTGTCGGGAAAAGCGCTGGTGCTCGTCGATGACGTGATCCACAAAGGCCGAACCATTCGGGCGGCGCTCAATGCCGTAACCGACTACGGCAGGCCCAAGGTAATCCGGCTGGCCGTCTTAATCGACCGCATGGGACATCGTGAATTACCGATTCACCCTGATTTCATTGGCAAGCAGCTGCCCACCTCCAAGGAAGAAGGCATCAAAGTCAACCTGCAGGCCGTCGACGGGCGGGATGGTGTTGAGCTAATCAAGCGAGGTGAATGATAGATTGAGGAGGTGCGGCGGTTACATAAAGCTAGCTTTATCGTCCGGTCCTAGATCCTCTAAGCGCCTATAGAATTGTGGCTACAAGCTTTCCCAATCCTACCGATCTTGCCTTGAGCCCCCGCCCTGCGCCCTCGGGGCCATCAGGCTCCGGGCCACCAGACTCCGGGCCATCAGGCTCGGGGGCGACCCAAGCGCGCAAAGCCGACCACATCCGTATCTGCCTCGACGAAGACGTCCAGTTTCATCAAACCACTGGGCTCGACCGCTATCGGTTTACCCACTGCTGCCTTCCTGAGCTTGACTGGAACGATGTCGACGTCTCAGCGCAGGTTTTGGGTAAGGCCCTTCAGGCTCCGCTGCTGATCTCTTCGATGACCGGCGGCACTGAGCAGGCCCAACTGATCAACCAGCGTCTGGCGATCGCCGCTCAAAAGTACGGCATTGCTATGGGCGTCGGGTCGCAGCGCGTTGCCATTGAAGACCCCAACGTGGTGACTACCTTCTCTGTACGGGACTACGCGCCCGATATTTTGCTGCTTGCCAACCTCGGTGCGGTGCAGCTCAACTACGACTACGGCCTAGAAGAGTGTCTGCGGGCTGTGGAGTGGCTGGGCGCTGACGCGCTAATTCTCCATCTCAATCCGCTGCAGGAATGTGTCCAGTCGCGGGGCGACACGAATTTCTCTGGCCTACTGGGGAAGATCGCGGCCCTGTGCCGTCAGCTGAGCGTGCCGGTTATCGCCAAGGAGGTCGGCAACGGCATCTCGGGTCCGATGGCCAAGCGGCTGATTGAGTCAGGCGTAGCGGCAATAGACGTCGCGGGTTCGGGCGGCACCTCTTGGGCGCAGGTTGAGCGGGAGCGCGCCCAAGACGCGAAGCAGCGTCGACTGGGGGCAACCTTTGCCAATTGGGGCATCCCGACCGCAGAGTGCATTGTCCAGGTTAAGGCGATCGCCCCTGATATCCCCCTGATCGCCTCGGGGGGATTGAGGAATGGCCTAGACGCGGCAACGGCGATCGCCCTAGGCGCTGATTTAGCGGGCATGGCGCTTCCGTTTTTACAGGCCGCTGCTGCCTCTTCGGAGGCACTAGACGAGTTAACGGACACGCTGATAGCCGAGCTGAAAACAGCGCTATTTTGCACCGGTAGTCCACGCCTGGAGGACCTCAGGCGACGTGGGGTACTGACGCAGCGCTAAATTGCGCCGCGCGTACGCTAAGGTGCGCTACGCACAGCCGTTCTGGGATGTTAGTCAGTTTTGAACTGGCGACCTCAGAGAGACTACAGCAGCAGGATCAAGGTCACAATTACGAGCAATATTGCTAAGGGGCCACCAGAGGAGCCCTTGTCTTTGCCCTTCTTCTTGTCTTTCGAGAAGTCGCGGTGGAAATCGCAGCTCAAGCAGCTGTAGGCGTTGTCCGGCCGAGAAACGATGCTGGATTTGCCGCACTTAGGGCATTGAGCAGCGATAGAAGGTGCAGATTGTGGAGGCGCAGTCTTAGATGCCATTATTATCTCCGGGGGTAAATGTCCTGATTCACGGGCTATGGTCAACTCAATCATTTCGACCGATTAGACGAATTGCTGTGCACCGCCCTCAAAACCACAGCTCAAAGCCAGCGCGCCAAAACCACGGCGCTTAGGCGTATTGAATGCTACAAAGGTTGAGAGAATGACGGCAGCTTCTAAATCGAGCCCGCGCGCCGTAAGCGCTATTTAGCCTTATATGCGAACCTCTAGACGCAAATCTTTGAAATACGTACTTACACCCTGATGTATTCGTAAATTAGTCGCTATTCAGACGAAAAGCAATGCATAAAGTCGCATTTTGGCGCTTTAGCCTAGCAGCTTCGCCATGGGAATATATAATCACAAACTCGCTGGCTGTAGCCCGTAGTAGATTACACTGACCCAGCGACTCAAATCACATTACATGGGTCGGGCGTGCTTCGGCGCTAGTTTCGGTGGTGGTTGCTGTAGCGGATACGCGCGCCGGCCCACTGCAGCTTTTCCCGCAGGGTCTGATAGTAGGAGTGGTTTTCACGCAGAATAATGAAGTGGGCTGAGCAGTCGGCCTTACGAATGTCGACCCGCTGTCCCGGCCAAATGGAGGTTGCCAAAACGCCGTCCATCCAGAGCTTGGTTGAGAGGTCTTGATCCGCTAAAGGCCAGACGCTGACGACACAGCCCGGTGGAATCACGATGGGGCGGCTAGAGAGGCTGAGCGGGCATATCGGCGTGATGGCCATAGCGTCCATGCCCGAGTGGACAATGGGACCGCTGGCCGCAACGGTATAGCAGGTCGAGCCCGTCGGCGTGGCGACGATCAGGCCGTCTCCCTGGTATTGGTCGACCACCTCACCGTCAATCTCCAGCTCTAAAATTGAGGTAATCATGCGGTCAGCAGAAGCGGGCTTGACGCACATCTCGTTGAGGGCCAAGAAGCGATCGCTCATGGGCTCTGCGCCAATGCGATCGCCTTCAAAAGTCGTCGCCTGCAGCATCATGCGGCGCTCCACCGCGTAGCGATCCTCGCTCAGCCGATCCCAAACCCGCTCAGAATCCTGAAACTCGTCTAGGGATTCAGTAAGAAACCCCAAATGACCGCCAGCGTTGACGGCCAAAATAGGAATGCCTTCCGGCGCTAGGTGCCGTGCCGCAGCGAGCGCGGTACCGTCTCCGCCCAAAACGACGGCCAGGTCGATGGGCTGCATCGCCGAAGACAGAAAAACAGGGTAAGGGTTGTCCTTAGGTCCGCTGGGCCCCATGAGGACGTGAGCCCCTCGGCGCTCTAGCTGCTTAGCGCAGGTTTCCGCCCACTTGCGGCTCAGGGCATCGTCGGCTTTATGGGCAATGATGACCTGGTCTAGCTGCACAGGGCTACCACTTCAGTAAGTTGAACTGCTCCATATCAACCGTATTGCGGTTACGGTAGATCGCCAGCACGATAGCCAAACCCACCGCAGACTCAGCAGCGGCAATGGTGATGATGAAGACGCCAAACACCTGCCCCCTGATCTCAGCAGGGTCCAGATAGTTAGAGAAGGCCAGCAGATTCAGATTGACGGCGTTTAGGAGCAGCTCAATAGACATCAGCACGCGAATCGCGTTACGGCTGGTGACCAAACCGTAGATGCCGATGCAGAACAGCGCGGCGGCTAAGAGGAGATAATATTCTAGCTGCATAGCTTTGGTCTTGTTTGTATCCAATTAAATTCGACTAAATCCCAGCGCTGAGCAGCGCCGCTGCTGCGACGGCTATCGCCGGGCCGTCTCCGACAGCGCCTTGGGCGCGGCTGAGAACCGGGGACGCTCGGGCAGCGTTAGCTTAGACTGCTCTCGGTCTTCATCGGGCAGCAGCTCCCTGCGAGCCAGCACAATCGCGCCGATCAGCGCCATTAGCAATAGCACAGAGGCGAGCTCAAAGGGCAGGAGAAAGTCGGTGAACAGATGCTTGCCAATTTCGACCGTGGCGCTCTCGCCAGCGGCAGGCGCTAGGGAAATAGACCAGGGCGTTACCACCACCATTGTGGCTAGCAGCGCGAATAACCCCAGGCAGACCATCGCGGTGGCGGCTTTACCGATCCAGGCGCGCTTACCGGCAGCAGGCTCTTCCTTACTTACCAGCATAATTCCGAACAGAATCAGGACGTTGACCGCTCCGACATAGATCAAAATCTGCGCTGCGGCCACAAAGCCCGCATTGAGCAGGATATACATCCCCGACATGCTGATAAACACGCCGCCCAGCAAAAATGCCGAATAGACGATGTTAGCCAGCAGCACCACGCCCAGCGCCGATGCCAACATCATCGCCCCTAAAATAATTAGGGAAACAAGCTGAACCCCTTCTGCTAAATTCACGATCGCCGATCTCCCTAAGCTTTACTTGCGGTCTGTGCATCTTGTTCATCCTGCTCGGAATCCATTTCCTCAAGGATTTCCTCTGGAAGCTTACCAGACCGGCGGGACCCTCCGGGCAGTCCGTGAGGGTTCACGACGCCCTTGGGCAGATAGGCAAACTCGCGCAGCGGCGTCACCATCGGGTCTTGCGTCACCTTGTAGGGCAGGCGACCCAGGGCAACGCTGTCGTAGTTTAAGTCGTGGCGATCGTAGGACGCCAGCTCATACTCTTCCGTCATCGAGAGGCAGTTGGTCGGGCAATATTCGACGCAGTTGCCGCAGAAGATACAGACCCCAAAGTCGATGCTGTAGTGCTTGAGGTTCTTTTTCTTGGCCTCTTTGTTGAACTCCCAGTCTACAACCGGTAGGTTGATAGGACAGACCCGGACACAGACTTCGCAGGCGATGCACTTGTCAAACTCGAAGTGGATGCGGCCGCGGTAGCGCTCGGAGGGCACCAGTTTCTCGTAGGGATACTGAACTGTGACGGGGCGACGCTGCAGGTGGTCAAAGGTGACCGAAAGGCCCTGGCCAATGTATCGAGCCGCCTCAGCGGCTCCTTTGGTGTAGTCACCAATTTGCTTTATAAAGTTGAGCATTGTGCGAGATGGCTTTGAGTACGACAACAAAGATTGAGACGGCAGGCGCTAGCGCTAGGCAGCGGCCCGTGGACTAAGACAGGCAGCCAAGCGCTAGTCTGCCCCTAGCCCCCGAAGGCCACCGGGAACGAAAGCTTGAGCGCGGCCGTTAGCAGCAGGTTGGCCAGCGCTACCGGCAGTAGAAACTTCCAGCCCAGGTCTAAAAGCTGGTCGATACGGACGCGAGGTACGGTCCAGCGAAGCAGCACGGCAAAGAAAACCAGCAGGTAGGCTTTGAGCACGGTCATGACGATGCCAAGCGCGCCGGTTATCACCTGCAGCCAGGGCGTGGTTTCGCTGATGCCAATCCAGCCTGCGATCGCCTCCACCGGTACGGGGAAGCTCCAGCCCCCCAGGTAGAGCACCGATACAAACAGCGCCGACAGTACTAGGTTAACGTAGGACCCCAGGTAAAAGAGGCCGAACCGCATGCCAGCGTACTCGGTCTGGTAGCCCGCCACCAGCTCCTCCTCCGCCTCCGGGAGGTCAAAGGGCAAGCGCTCACATTCTGCTAGGGCCGCCACCACAAAGATGACAAACCCTACCGGCTGACGCCAGACGTTCCAGCTCAAAATGCCGTAGCCCGCCTGCTGCTGAACGATATCGACGGTGCTCAGCGAGTTGGACATCATGACGATGGCCAGCACCGCCAGCGCTAGAGGAATCTCGTAGCTAATCGACTGGGCTGCTGCCCGCAGGCCGCCCAGTAGAGAATACTTGTTGTTAGAGGAGTAGCCCGCCATCAGCAGCCCAATGGGCGCGATGCTGGACAGCGCGATCCACAGGAAAATGCCTACCCCTAAGTCGCTAATCAGCAGGTTCTGTCCGAACGGAATAATAAGGTAGGACAGAAACACGGGCACCACCACCAAGACCGGCCCTAGGGTATAGAGAATTGAATCGGCTTTGGCCGGCAGGATGTCTTCTTTGACGAGCAGCTTGAGGCCGTCGGCGACGGGGATTAATAGACCCATCGGACCGGCGTACTCAGGGCCAATGCGTTGCTGAACGGCGGCGGACACCTTGCGCTCTAGCCAGGTGGACACCAGCACGCCAACCGTAGCCCCGACCAGCACAATCAGCATCGGTAGCGGCAGCCAGGCGGTTTTAGCCAAGCTAGTCGGAAGGCCAAGCTGCGTTAGAAGTTGGATAAAGCTGGCCTGCAAGTCGATTCCAGTATTCATGCTCTCGAATAAACCAAAGAGTAATCAGGAGAGTGGCGGATATTAAATTCACGTTTCTTCAAGATCCTAATGCCAGTATATCGCTGCATCGCCAATCCGCAGTGCCGTTGCATGGGGAGATTGAGCTAAAGGCCAAGCGCGCCGGGACAGCGCTAGCGTTGTGATGTAGGTTATGGAATGGTGCAGCGTCAAGTCTCAGGCGCTTGCCGCTGCATCAATGCTGTAGAGCCTGTGGTAACCGCCATGCAAATTCCCCGCTTTCCAGAGTGCTACCACGCCCTCGTTGAGGCGTCCTTGGACGACACCGACCAATCACTTCTGCAGCAGCTCCAGCAGCAGCCTGAGTCGGGGCGGCCTTTTGTCGCGCTGTTTTGCCGCTACAGCCCCCTCGTCTACAGCCTAATTCACCACGCCACGCCTTCCTCGGTGCAGGTAGACTATCTTTTTGCCCAGGTCTGGCAGCGGATCTATCAAGATTTACGGCACATTGATCTAGAACACTTTGATCAGAGCGAGCAGGCGCAGGCGCTCCAGGCGTCGCAAGGCGAAGGGAATACGGCCCCCCGCGACGTCTCGTCTCCGCTGACCCTGCAGAACTGGATCATCAACGCCGCGGCGGGCTGCATTCGCGATCAGCAGATCCCTGAGCCCGATCAAATTCGCTACTCCCTCACCTATGCGCCGCCGCCGCTGTGGTGCTATCTCGAGCGATCGCTCGATCAGCTTTCGCCCCTACACCGCCTGACAATGCTGCTGCACAAGCGGTTTGGCTGGTCCATAGAAGAAGTGGCCGCCCATCTAAGATCTGAGGGAACGGCGGCGGATGCCTCGGCTGTTATAACGTTACTAGAAGAAAGCTATGGCCAGATTGACGAATCGCTGCCCCAGGACATCCGCGACATCTACCTGTCTGCCCTCGATCCAAAGCAGTCGTGAAGTATCGCTACCTCAATGATTAGGCTTAGCCATGGGCGGCTTATATCCTGCGGGTCGGGCGTCTACATCCTGAAGGCATAAGCAAAATACCCCACCCCGCTGCAGCTTGAATAAGGACAGAACGACATCATGGCAAAGTATTTTTTCTTGTCGGAGGGCTGGACGGTGGGCCGGATTTGGGAGTCAGGCGGCCTCTGGAACGAAGCGGCCTGGCGGCGCAGGCCTCAAATTCAGCGACTCGACCTCTACATCGACGAAGCCAGCGAGCGACTGCAGCTCTACCAGGTCGAAGACGCCATCTTAATGGTGGAGGTCAAACCTGGCGTGCAGGTCTCTCCTGATGCCATCGGCCAGGTGGTGCTCAAGCGGCTCATGGACGCCGAGAGGGTGATAGCTCTCCTCTGTGCCCAGCAAAACCAGGGCGATCGCGTCCAGGGCGATTCTGGGACTAGCTCCCCTACGCTGCGGACGAGCTAGACAGTCACGCCTAAGACAGGAATAGGCCTTGACTTAAATATTGCCGGGCGGGATGTCCGCCAGATTATTGTCTGGCAGATTGCTCACGGCTCGCTGGATGGATACGAGAGCTCGGTTATAGCCCAATACTGCCGTCACCAGGTTGCCTTCGGCCTCGGTCAAGTCCGTTTGCGCCTGGATAACGTCTGACTGGATGCCGACCCCGGCCTGAAACCGCAGTCGAGCCAACCGCAGGGACTCTTCTGCCAGCCGCACAGCGGCCTGGGCCGTTTCGATATTTTCAAAATTGGACTCCAGGTCAAAGAAGGCAGACTCTACCTCAAAACGAATGGCCTCACGGGTATCGGCGAAGGTCGTTTCGGCAATCTCGATGTCTAGACTTTCCTGCCGCGAGGCGGCCCGCGATGCCCCGCCGTCAAACAGCAGCCAGTCGAGCTGCGCAGCGATGGAAAACGCATCGCTATCTCCGCCGGCGTCCGATCGGGTTGCATCTAGCAGGTCATTGATTTGATACTGAGCAACGAGAGAGAGCTGCGGCAGGGTGCTGGACCGCGCCACCCGCCGCTGCTGGCGATCGATTTCGCGCTGCACCAGCTGCTGCTCTAGCTCGGCCCGATTTTGGTAGGCCAAGGCGAGGCTGTTCTCTAGCGAAAGCTGCCAACGCCCCGCAATATCCACGGGATCAGCTGCTGTGATATTAATACCGGGAGGCAAGCTGAGCAGGTCCACAAGCTGGCGCTGGGCCGTAATCTGGTCGCTAATAGAATTTCTTAAGTCTTGGCGAGAATTGGCTACTTCGACCTGGGCCTGGAGGCGATCAAACCGCGTTCCGACACCCGCCCGCTCTCGGGCTGATGCATCCCGGAAGCTAATCAGCGCCTCATCTAGGTTATCGCGGTTAATGCGGACCGTCTCATCCGCCTCTTGAATATCGTAGTAGGCCTGGGTGACGTTGAGCTGAATCTCTTCGGCAACCACCTCGATCTGAAGCGCCTGAAACCGCCGCGCTTCCCGGGCCGCTCTGATGCTGGCCTGGCGCTGACCAGAGGTGAATATGTCGTAGCCGAGAGTCACGCTTCCGCTAACTGAACTGTCGGTGTCAGTCTGGTTCCCTGGCTCGGATATAGAACCATCTATAAACGTCGTTGGCGTGCCATCAATAAAGGTATTTGTAGTTGAGCGGGTGTAGTCGCTCGCAGCGCTAAGCGTAGGAAATCGCTGCGCCTGGGCCTCGCGCAGTGCGGCTTGGGCTTGCTCAAACGTAAGTTGGGCGTTCTGCAGATCGCGGCTGTTGCGGTAGGCAAGCTGCAGCGACTGCTCCAGGGTAATAGGAATATTTTCGGTGATCTCCAGCGTCTCTGGATCGGTCGGGAAAAACAGCGGATTGGCTGGGGCCCGCAGCGCCTCTAAAACATCCTGCACGATTTCGGGGGTCTCTTCTTCGAGATCCTCTTCTGGCGGAGCGGCCTCTACGGATTCTTCCTCTAGCTCGTCAGCATCCGCTTCAATATCCTCCTCACCGTTAAGTTCGAGGGGCTGGGACAGCGGATCGGGCTCGACTTCAGTGGGGCTCTCAGTCTCTCCTCCGCCTTCCTCCAGGAAATCGGTGACTGATTCTAAATCGGCTTCCTCAGCGGCCTCCGCTTCATCTTCTACTCCGGGAGCGCTAGGCGGGATGCCTGCTGGAGTATCGGAGTCCGTATCGGGGTCTGAAACGCTATCTGCATCCCGCTCAGTCTCGAAACCCTCGACGCTGTCTTGAGTTCCGCTTTCAACGTCATCCTCAATCTCTAGCTCGACGTCAGTCTCGCTGTCAGCCTCAGCCTCGCTATCGGCATCGGGCGGTTCGTCTAATGGCGTTTGCGCAAAGCGCTGCTCTAGCTGAGGGCGATCGCCCTCAGGCATGACGGCGCTGTTCGTTTCTGGGGGGATGGTGTGGCCTGCAGCGTGCTGGATTGTCGATTGAGGCGTCGCAGCCATCCACGAGCGGGGTTTTTGAGACGGTGGCTTAGCGGCGTTAATCAGGGCTGCTTCTGACAGGGATGCTGCTTCGGCGGCTTGTGACGCCGAAGCAGCGGATTGGGCGCTCGCCGGGCCAGCGGGTCCGAAGATGACCGCTGCGCTGATGCCAATGGCGATGACGTTTCTAGGGGCTTGCATACTGCTGTCGTCTCAACAATTTTAAGAAGTTAATCGATTGGCGGCTAAGTACATGGGCTGTTGAAACAACCTTATGCAGAATATCGGTCAGACAGAAATTTAGCAATTTTCAGATTGCGTCATATTTGTCACTAGGTGCCTCATCCTACTCGGTGGTTTTTGTAGCTTAGTGCGCCAAGAAGACTATAAATTTGAAGTCAAAGAAATATAAATAGCCACAGCTACACCGTCGAGAGTGCACGCATGGTCTTTTAAACTCGGGCGAGCCCTCGACGAGATCAGACTTCAAATCCTTACGGAATGACTCTGTCCTGGACAGGATAGTTTCTGCGGAGAAGCAGGGACCGGTAGCGGCGCTGAGGAACAGGCGAGCTCGACCAGCCGCTACAGATTACCAAATCCTTTCTTCTTCTTGCCCTTTTTTTTCTTTTTTCCGCCTTTCGTCGTCTGGTAGCCGCGCCACCCCGGCGCGCCGCCGCCGCCCATGCCGGGCATGCCGCCCATACCCGGCATGCCGCCACCAAACATACCGCCCATGCCGGGCATACCGCCGCCCATACCCGGCATCATCTGGCCTTGCCCCATCTGCTGCATCAGCGATCGCATCTTCTGAAAGTCGCTCACCAGCTTGCTGACATCGCTGAGGTCATAGCCCGCCCCCCGGGCAATGCGACGACGGCGGCTCGGGGAGCCGGACAAAAGCTCTGGGTTACGCCGCTCTTCGAGGGTCATAGACCGGATCATGGACTCAGCCCGCTTGAGCTGCACCTCTCCCTGCTGAAGCTGATCGCCCGAGATTTTATTCATTCCGGGAATCATCTTAGCGATGCCCCCCAAAGAGCCCATGGTTTTCAGCAGGCGCGTCTGCTTGAGGAAGTCGTTGAAGTCAAACTGCGCCGACAGGATTTTCTCCTGCATCTGCTCGGCTTCCGCCATGTCGACCTCTTCCTGCGCCTTCTCCACTAGGGTGAGGACATCGCCCATGCCCAAGATACGGGAGGCCATCCGGTCTGGGTAGAAGGGCTGTAGCGCCTCCACCTTTTCGCCAACGCCAATAAATTTGATGGGCTGCCCAGAGATGCTGCGCACCGAAAGCGCCGCACCGCCGCGGGTATCACCATCCATCTTCGTCAAAATCGCGCCCGTCACCCCAATCTCGTCGTGAAAGGTGCGGGTGAGGGTGGCAGCCTCTTGCCCCGTCATAGCGTCGACCACCAGCAGCACGTCATCGGGCTTCACAGCCTGCTTGATCTGCGCCAGCTCGGCCATCATCGCCTGGTCAATCTGCAGGCGACCTGCCGTATCGATGATTACGGTATCGACGCCGTCAGCCTTCGCCTTCTCGACCCCCTGACGGGCAATGTCCACAGGGTTAGCGTCTGACCCCAGCTCAAACACGGGCACGTCAATTTGCTTACCCAAGGTGATCAGCTGGTCGATGGCTGCTGGACGATAGACGTCTGTAGCCACCAGCAGGGCTGACCGCTCCTGCTTACGCAGATGCAGCGCCAGCTTGGCTGAAGCCGTCGTTTTTCCCGTGCCCTGAAGTCCCGCCATTAACACGATGGTGGGGCCTGGTTCAGCATGGGCTAGGGGGACGCCCGTTTCCCCCATGACCGCCACCAGCTCGTCGTGCACAATTTTAATGAACTGCTGATCGGGGCGTACCCCAGAAACTACCTCAGCGCCCTGGGCCCTGGTTTTAACCTCGGCCACAAATTCTTTGACCACCTGGAGGTTGGCGTCGGCCTCCAGCAGTGCTCTACGCACCTCTCGCAGAGCCTCCTGAATATTGGACTCGGAGATCTTGTCTTGACCTCGGAGCGTTTTCCAGGCAGATTCTAGGCGGTCTGAGAGGGCTTCAAACATGGCGATCGCAGGGGTAACGTTTGCGCGCTGTGCGGTGGAGTCAGGTTCGTTCCAAACCCCTCTACAGCACAGGCTGGCATGATCACATCATAGCGATGTCCCGGCACGAACCGCAGCTTTGTTGGTGGGCGCTCGCGAGCCGCTCCGGCTGCCTTAACCCCATTGAGTAAAAAATCAAAAAAAAGGAGAGCCACTAAGGGGCCCTCCCAACCATCAGGGTGCATCTGAAAACATCATAGGGTATTAGACCCATGAGGGGTTCTACCCCCTATCTTTTTCTTAATAAAACTTAGTGTTTTCTAATGCTGCCCTTTTTAAGGCCGTCCAACGGGCAGCGAATTAGCGCCCACTAAAATTAGCGCCCACTAAACGGGCAGTGGAGCGGCCAAAACATCAGACTCGGACCTGTGGCCCAACAGAACGTAAGTCGCCATGCTGCCTTTGCCCTTAACGGAGACTTAGCGCTGGGGGCTGAATCGATATCGGTGCTGCAGCCTTTCGTAGGTGTCCGCACTCACCTGAATCGCCCCAGCCCGACCGTGGGACTCCATGGGGCTGGCAACGTTGACTGTGTCGCCCCACAGGTCATAGATGAACTTCTTCTTACCGATGCCCCCGCGGTTACCGGTCCCATATTGATGCCAGTGCGAAGCGCGACGGATTCGCCCGTTTCAGCCTGAATTTGCCCAATCTTGTCCTGCATCGCCAGCGTCAGCTCCGCGATCGCCTCAGCGTGGTCAGCGCGACGGTGCGGTGGCGCACCAGTTGAATCAGCCCCCGAGAAAGGGGGGTCTTTTTTAGGGAGGAACGCAGGGATACCATGATTTATGGGCGCTGGTGGCAAGGGCGTAACCATAGCTGCAAAATGGGGTAAGCGGCCCCTCGAAGGCTGGATTTATTCAGAAAGACCGGTGAAGGAGTTGGCTGGCGTGACGTATGCTACCGCGTAAAAGTTCCAGCCCAGCTTTACAGCTCTACAGGCTTTACCGCCGCGATTATGGAAACATTTAGAAAAAAGCAGCGATCGCCAATGCCTATAGGTATTAGGGTAGCTCACGCCCACCGCGCCACCGGGCCTATGAGCAGTATATTTACCGACCCCTCACAAGCCGGTTCACAAGCCAGACCACAGGCTGGCCTACAGGCTGGCTCGGGCGGTGCGTCATGGTAGAGCGCGCCATAGCGAAAGCAGACGCAAAAGCAGACGCCATCATCATCGGCAGCGGCATTGGGGGGCTGGTCGCCGGGGCCCTGCTGGCCCGCCACGGCTGGCGCACCTTGATCTGCGAAAGCCACAGCATTGCCGGCGGCGCAGCCCACAGCTTCTCCCGACGGGGCTTCCACTTCGATTCCGGTCCGTCTTTCTACTGCGGGCTGGGTAACCGAGGGGATAGCGGTCGCTATCCGTCCTTGAATCCGCTGCGGCAGGTGTTCGATGCCCTCGAAGTGGCGCTGCCCACCGTGGCCTACGACCCCATGGGCCACTACCACTTCCCCGACGGCACCCTGCCCGTCTATGGCAACAGCGATCGCTACCGCAGCGCCGTCGCCCAGTTCACCCCCACAGGTGCCCAGGAGCTTGCGGCCTTTGAGGCGCGGCTGCTGCAGCTCTACGAGGCCCTACGCCCGGTGCCCACCCTGGCGCTGCGGGCCGACCTCAAGGCCCTGCCGCTGCTGATGGGCCGCTACGGCGGTTCTCTGCTCAAGCTGCTGCCCCAGCTGCCCGTGATCCAGGGGTCGGTGGGAGACATCCTAGACCGCACAGTGAGCGATCCCTGGGTGCGGCGGCTGATTGACCTGGAGTGCTTCTTGCTCTCGGGGCTGACGGCCAGCGGCACCATCGCTCCGGAGGTCGCGTTTATGTTTGGCGAGCGCACCCACTCAGTAATCGACTACCCCATAGGCGGCAGCGGCGCGATTGTGGACGCGCTGGTCAAGGGCTTAGAGCGCTGGGGCGGAGAGCTGTGGCTCAACAGCCACGTCGAGCAAGTGCTTACGGAAGCCGGTCGGGCGACGGGCGTCCGGCTGCGAGACGGCCGTTGCCTCAGCGCCCCAGTCGTGATTTCCAACGCCACCATTTGGGATACCTATCGCCATCTGCTGCCGGAAGGCGACCTGCCCCAGCCTTTCCGACAGGCGTCGCTAGAGACTCCGGCCGTCCACAGCTTTATGCATCTCCACTTGGGCATCCGCGCTGAGGGGCTCTCGGGGCTCACCGGCCACCATGTGGTGGTGCACGACAGCGACCTCACCCAACCAGGGCACACCTGCATGATCTCTATCCCATCGGTGTGGGACCAGAGCCTCGCCCCCGAGGGCCACCATGTGGTGCATGCCTACACCCTAGAGCCCCACGCGGGCTGGCAGCGAGGGGAGGACTACGCCAGCCGCAAGCGCCAGCGGGCAGAGCCCCTGTTTCGGGCCCTAGAGCGGGTGATTCCAGACGTGCGATCGCGCATTGCGCTAGAGCTAATCGGTACGCCGCTGACCCACGCGGGCTACCTGCGCCGCCATCAAGGCACCTACGGACCAGCGATCGCGGCCCAGGAGGGGCTTTTCCCCGACTTCCGCACGCCTGTTCAGGGGCTCTATCGCGTCGGGGACAGTACCCTACCCGGCATCGGCGTTCCGGCGGTGGCGGCGTCGGGCATTCTCTGCGCCAATTCTCTAGTCTCGCCCCGGCAGACGCGATCGCTGCTAGATGCGCTACAGCTTTAGTCTAATCCCGTCTGCAGGCTGGCCCCATCCCTGTTGGCGGACCAATCGTGCTAGCGTGACCGATATGGACATCACCCCCATTCGCGGCGAGCTCGCGGCCCTCAGCGCCGCCTGCATCTGGGCCCTCTCGTCAACAGTTTACGCCGGCGTCGGACGGCAGATCCCCCCCCTGACCCTCAACCTGCTGAAAGGCTTAGCCGCCGTCGGCTTCACGCTGTTGACCCTGGCGGCGCGGCAAGAGACGCCCCAAATCAGCAGCGCGTCGATTGGTCTCCTGGCGCTTAGCGGCGCGATTGGCATTGGCTTTGGCGACACCGCTTTTTTCGAGAGCCTAAACTGCCTTGGCGCCCGCCGGGGTCTGCTGCTAGAGGCCCTTGCGCCACCCCTGTCAGCGCTGATTGCCTGGCTGGCTTTGGGTGAGCGGCTGCCGCCGCTGGCGTACCTCGGCATCCTGCTGACCGTTGGTGGGGTGTCTTGGGTCGTTGTTGAGCGCACGCCGTCCCCCAGCGCCGCTCCTGGCTCGGCTTCAGCCGCCGAGCTTCATCTTCCAGATACCCTGCTGGTGCGGGGCATTTTTTTTGGCGGCCTGGCGGCCCTCGCTCAGGCTAGCGGAGCCGTGATGTCGCGCGCCGCCCTAGCCAAGACCGCCGTGTCCCCTCTCTGGAGCAGCCTGATTCGCATCGTGGCAGGCTGTATCGTCCTGGTTCTTTGGCTGAGGGTGCAGCCCCAGTCGGGCCGATTTAAGGTGCTGCGATCGCCACGGCTCATGGCGCTAGTCATCGCCACTGCCTTTGCCAGCACGTTTTTAGCCGTCTGGCTGCAGCAGACGTCCCTCAAATACGCGGCTACTGGCGTTGCCCAAGCAATTGGGGCAACGAGTCCACTCTTTGTGATTCCCGTCGCGCTGCTGCTGGGCGATCGCGTTAGCCCCAGGGCGATCTTGGGGGTGGTGGTTGCCCTAGCTGGCGTTAGCCTGCTGTTTATGGCCTAGACCGCTTATGGCCTAGACCGCTCATCAGGTAATTCGCTGCTATGCTATTAGCTAGCAGCGTGACGCACCCACTGGCGTGTCCTACAGCAATGCTGCATAAACACCTCAAACATACAGGCTCCAAGGAATCAAATGTCAGCATCCCAACCCTTAACAGGCCCAGAACTCGTGTCGTGTGCCAGGGCCAATGCCAGGCGGGGCGCTACTGCGGCAGCCAAGAGCTGTGGATATGGCGAAGACGTCAGTCAGTTTGAGAGCGCCTTAAAGGAAGCCTGTGACGATATGGGCGTCGATGTGGCAACCTTCTCTGAAGTCGTTGATGACGTGCTCGACGATGCCCAGTGAGCCTGATACCGATAGGCGCAGTGCTGGTAATCGCAGTACCGACAAGCGCAATATGGAGGGTGGAGCGACGCCAGATCGCACGAATGGCGCTCGCTCCCGCGAGGCCCTTTGCGCTGAGCTAGCTCAGTTTGACGGAAAAATCGAATCGCTCACCGAGCGGATGGCGCAGCTAGATAAAGCCGAAGCTGACCATGCTTCAACCTACCAGAGCTACCTAGACGCCCTTCACATCAAGCGAAAGGCCATTGAGCTCAAGCTTGAGCAGCTCGATGACGCGGACGATAGCCTTTGGGACGACCTGTGGGCGGGGATGGAGGAGGTCTGGGACGACTTCAAGATGACCTTCACGCGCGCCAGCGAAGAGTTTGAGGCGGGTCAGCGCCTCAGAGAGCCCCCCCCTGAGGCCGAGTAACCAGCGAGTAGCCTTAGTGCGGGTAGGGCTACTTCACATAGGCCAAGATGGCTTCCGCAGCGCGATCGCACGCCCCAGGCTCCCCCAGGGCCTGCCGCATGCGCGCGTACCCCTGGCGCATCTGCCGCCGCTCCTGATCGCTGTTCAGTAAATTTAGGGCCGCGCGCGTCAGGTTTTCTGGCGTCGCATCGCTCTGCAGAAACTCTGGCACCACGGGCTCCATAAGCGCCAGATTTGCCGGCGACATAAAGGGAATCGAGAAGCGCAGCAGGCGGCGGGCCACCCAAAATGTGAACGGATTGACGCGGTAGAGCACCAGCTGCGGCACGTCCATCAGCGCTGTCTCTAAGTTCACCGTCCCCGATTTGCAGATGGCTAGGTCGGCGGCCGCGATCGCCGCCTGGGTCTGGTGCTCTAACAGCCTGGCCCGTAGACCATAGCGGGCGATCGCCGCTTCCATTTGAGTCCGGTAGCCCGACAGCGACAGCGGTACCCAAAACGTTAGGTCTGGCAGCTCGGCCTGAAGCCGGGCGGCGGTCTCAAAGATGACGGGGGCCAGATAGGTCAGCTCTTGGCGGCGCGATGCGGGCAGGAGGGCGATCGCCCGCTCGTTCTCGGCAATGCCCAGCTGTCGCCGCGCTTCGGCCCGGGACGGGTATTTCTGGACGTAGTCGACGATAGGGTGCCCCACCCAGGTGACCTCAGCGCCATACGCCTCGTAGTAGCGGGCCTCTTCTGAGAAAATGGCGATCAGCCGGTCTGTCGCCTCCACAAGCCGTGCAGTATTGCTTTTACCGATGGACCACACCCACTCCTGGGGTGCAATGTAGTAAACCAGGGGCAGCTCTGGCCGCGCCTGTTTGAGATAGCGCCCCAGCTTCAGGTTGGGTCCCATGTAGTCGATCAGGACGACAGCATCGACGGCGGTTTGGCTGATGTAGCGCTGTATACGCCGCTGGATCTGCAGCGTAGGCAGTACGAAGGGGATAGATTCCACTAGCCCCACAGAGCCGATGCCGCTGGTATTTGCCAGCAGCGCCGCCCCCGCCTCGGCCATGCGATCGCCGCCTAAGGCCACGATTTCTAGATCGAGGTGGGCTTCTGCAGCCCTGCGCCGCAGCGCGTCGATTAGCAATGCTCCCTGAAGATCTCCGGACACTTCGCCAGTGCTGATGAGAATGCGTTTGGATACCGCCTGCGAAGCGGCAGCGGGTAGCGGTGATTGATCCATGCGTACTTTACTTCTGAAGTATTAGCCCTGAGTATTAGCCCTAGCGGTCGGCCCTAGTGATCGGCTAGCCCCCGCCCCGCCCTGGCGTTAAGCCCCGGCGTCCTTGATCTTGACTACGGCGCAAGAACCGGTGAAGGGGTTGAATCACGCTGCCGTCTTCGTCACAGTCCAGCGTTGCGAGCTGATCGAGCGCCTCATTCAGGGGCAAGCTTGAGCGATAAATTAGCCGGTAGGCCTGCTTGAGGGTCTGAAAAGCCTGGCCCTGATCGCGCTGAGTAAGCCCTGCGCGGCGGAGGCCGACCTGGTTTAAGGCGCGGATGCGGCAGGGGTTACCCTCCGCCAGCATGAAGGGGGGCACGTCTCGGTCTACCCGAGCCATCCCCCCCACCATGGCAAGCTGCCCCACATGCACGAACTGATGAATGCCGGTCATGCCGCCAATTACCGCCCTCGACTCGATGTGGACATGTCCCGCGAGAGAAACCGCATTGGCAATCACCACGTGGTTTTCGAGCAGGCAGTTGTGGGCGACATGGACGTAGGCCATCAGCAGGTTGCCATCACCGATGACGGTAGCTTCACCCATCTGGGTCGCTCGGTTGACGGTGACGTATTCACGAATGCGGTTTTCGTGGCCGATTTTAACCAAACTGATGGAGCCGTCGTACTTGAGGTCTTGTGGCTCTAAGCCAATGGCGGCTCCCGGAAAAATCTGGTTGCGATCGCCCACTTCAGTACGACCATCGATAACCACATGAGCGCCGATCACCGTACCCGCGCCGACTCTAACGTGCTCTCCAATAACTGCATAGGGACCCACCCGCACCGTCGAATGAAGCTGCGCTCCAGGATGAATCACGGCAGTGGAGTGGATCAAAGCGGTCAAGACTCTAGCTCCAGCGGCAGTAACGCCAGTGTGACGACATTAAATCAGTATGCTGAGCCCATACGCCTAGGTAGCGCCCAGCCAGTTGGCCCGCTAATACACCAGGGAGAACATCAGCTCTCCCTCCGCCGCAAGCTGTCCCTCAACCGTCGCCCTCCCCTGCATTTTGCCAAAGCGACGCCGCTTCACGGACAAAAGATCGACGGTCATTAGGAGTTGGTCACCGGGGACCACCGGGCGGCGAAAGCGTACCTTGTCGATGCCGGCGAACATCAGCAGGCCCTCGGGCACGTCGGGCAGCTGCGTCAAAACGATGCCGCCCACCTGCGCCATCGCCTCTACAATCAGCACGCCAGGCATAATCGGGCGACCCGGAAAGTGGCCCTGGAAGTGGGGCTCGTTGAAGGTAACGTTCTTTAGACCAACAGCCCGCTTGCCCGGCGTATAGTCAATGATGCGATCGACCAGAGAAAACGGGTAGCGATGGGGCAAAAGCTTCTGGATTTCCTCGACCGCTAAGATAGGCTGCTCGGCAGGGCATGGTTCGGGCTGGTTGTGCTCCAATTGGGCGTCATCCGGCTGGATGTCACTGGCCTGATTTGCAGAAGCCTGAGCGTCGGTCAATATAGACATAGAATTAGTGAATTAAGACGATATGTTATGCGGCGGTGCTCAGTAGAGCGCTAAAAGAGCTGTTTTATGGCGCGCTGTTCTGTAGCGCACTGTCCAGCAAAGTACTGTTCCGTGAGGCACTGTCCTGTAATACGTTGCGGCAAGCTACGCTAGCCGCGAGCTGTTGCGCAAACTGAACATGTAGGCGGTGGCTAGCCCTGTAGGCGACAATGTGCGCCCGAGGTAGAAACCCAATTAGGCTCATGTCTCCCACTAAGTCTAAAAGTTTATGACGCGCTGGCTCATTTGAAAACCTTAGGGGCGGATTGAGCCAGCCCTTATCGCTGCAGACCAGCGCGTTGTCTAAGCTGCCGCCGCGAATGAGGCCGTGCTGCCGCAGTTGCTCAATCTGATGGGCGATCGCAAAGGTCCGGGCCGGGGCAATGGCGTCCTTAAAGGGCTCCACGGCTGGACTCCAGCTGTGCCACTGGTTACCAATGGCGGGCAGGTCGAAGTCGATGCCGTAGGTGAACCGGCATTGGTCTGCCGGGAACGCCGTCAGCCAAGCCTCTCCATCCTGGAGGTGAACCGGTTGATCGAGGCACCTGATGTCCCTTCTGCCCTGGGGCATTCGCCCGGCGGCGGCGATCGCTTCCGCCCAGAGGCGAGCTGAACCGTCCAGCAGCGGGACTTCAGGGCCGTCGATTTCGATGCGGGCGTCGTCGATACCCATGCCCGCCAGCGCCGCCAAAACATGCTCTACGGTGCGAACGGTAGCCTCTCCCACCCCCAGCTCAGTCGAAAGCTGTGTG
Source organism: Elainellaceae cyanobacterium (assembly GCA_050331115.1). Classification (GTDB taxonomy): domain Bacteria; phylum Cyanobacteriota; class Cyanobacteriia; order CAKZMO01; family CAKZMO01; genus JBCCAG01. Next base: position 42,229 of record JBHJHD010000019.1, on the reverse strand, counting down.
CTGACGACGCGATCCACCGTGGCGGGAATGACGGGAGACTGGGGCTGATCCGTCCGTACAAAGGCGCGGCCGCTGAACGCCGGGGCGGGACGGATGCAAACGCGGCTTTCGATACCGGAATGCAGGCCGACGCCCCCCAATTCGACCGGAGTGGCTAAGGTGTTTCGCTCAGCGGTGCTTTGGTGGCTAGCAGGAGGCGCAACCTGGGGTAAATTGTCGGCCTGTGGGGCAGTCGTCTCCATTGGTTTTTAGCTTAATGAAATAGCCCAGAACGTAAAACACGGCAGCGACTTAGCCTTTGAACTGTATCACGTTCTGATGTTGTACTTTGAGTCAGCCGAGGCGGGGACTAAAAGCGCTCACCGATGCCGAAGTGTACTCGGCCATCCCCCTGATCGTTGATGCCGTAATCCACTCGAATGGCCCCTAGAGGCGAGTTTACCCGCACGCCGAGGCCATAGCCAAAGCCCGTTCCCGGCTTGTCACGCACTTCACCCGGTTCTCCCGGCACGTCGCTTCCCGTTCCCAGGTCGGTTCCAAAGTCAGCAAACAGCGCCCCGCCTACGATAGAAAACAGCGGGAAGCGGTATTCTGCGGTGGCCTGTAGGAAGCTGCGACCGGCCGCCAAATCGCCTGCGTCGTAGCCGCGTACCGAGTCCGTTCCGCCGAGGGAGAAGGCTTCGTAAGGCGGCAGGTCACCGACAATTGTGCCCGCCTGGACGTTGAAGGCAAAGGCTTCTGGTCCGTCGGTAAAACCCGTAATGTCGGCCGGGACGTAGAAACTGTAGCTGCCCCGCAGACGGTTGAACAAGATGCTGCCGCTGCCCAAGGGGATGGACTGCTCGTTGCCGACGCGCAGCAGCGAACCGCGAGTCGGCTGCTGGGGATTATTGCGGCGATCGCGTACCGCCCCCAGCTGCAGCGTAAACAGATCGTCAGTGCCGTCGCCGCTGAAGCTGAGGTCGTTGCCAAATTCGTCTTCAGGCTCTAGTCCCCCGTCCGAATCTCGAATTGAAACGCGCTGGTATTGGGCCCCGGCTGAAGCGCGCCAGCCGTCCCAGCCCAGCCACTCATCCAGGGGACGGCTGAAGCTCACGGCCCCGCCCAGTCGCTGGACGCGGGGGCTGTCGCCATTGGGCAGGTCAACGTCGTCTTCACCGCCGTCGAAAATCAGCGATATGGACCGGCGGCTGAAGGCGTTGACGGTATAGGACGTTCGGAACGGGTCGCCCGCAATCCAGGGGTCGGTGAAGCGAACGTCAAACAAAAACTCCCGCTCACCGATCTGCAGCTCTGCCCCGAGGCTCTGATTGTTGCCGCCCAGGTTTTGCTGCTGATAGCTGACGCTGCCAAAAACGCCGCTCGAAGAGCTGAAGCCGAGGCCAGCCGCAAGAGACCCCGTACGGCCTTCAATAACGTTGACCACCACGTCGACGTTGCGCGGGTCCTCGCCAGGCTCTAGGGTAACCCGCACGTCGTCGAAGATCCCCAAGCCGAACACCTGCTGCAGGTCATCCTGGATGGCCTGCTGGTTGAACACATCACCCGGCTCGGTGTCAAACTCGCGGGTGATGATGAAATCGCGGGTGCGGCCTTCGACGGGTTCGCCGTCCTCATCAACTTCAAGGCCGTCATCATCCAAGAACTTGACCTCGATGTCCTCAATCACGCCTTCGGCGACCTCTAGCACCGCCACCCCGCTGTCGGAGATTTGGCGGGCATCCAAAATCTGGGCCAGCACGTAGCCGTTCTCTTCGTAGACGTCGTTGAGCCGATCAATGCCTTCCTGAAAGTCGAGCAGGTTGAGCGTGGTGCCATACTGGGGCGCAAAAATAGCGTCTGCAAGCTGACCAACCTCTAGCTCCTCTCCCTCGAAGGTGAGGGTAATATCTTGGTCGGCGAGCTCACTACCTGCGATATCTACCTCCCGGAGCACCGGGTTGGGCTCGATGGCAAACGTGATCCGGACGCCCAGCGGCGTGTCCTCTGGAAGCGCCTGCACGTTGGTAAAGAACCCCGTGGAGAAAACGGCGTTGATGTCGTTTTGGAGCTGCGATCGCGTCGTAGTTCTGCCCGGCTGGGTTTGAATCTGCTGATAGACTAGATCCTCAAGCTCGGGGCGATCGCTCAGGCCGCTCACCTGCACCTCGGCCACCAGCACCCTAACCTCATCCTCGGCCTGCGCGTCATCGCTGGGCTCTTGGATTTGCGGCTGGTCTTCTGGCTGATCTTCTGGCGTTTCCGCCTCGGGAATTTCTTCCTCGGTCGGCGTTTCGCCCGAATCGTCCGACTCAAAAATATCTTCGATATCCTCGAACGGGTCGTCGCCGTCTAGCTCAATTTCCACAGCCGGATCTCGGGGCTCGGTGGAGTCAAAAATATCTGCTGGGTCGGCCTCGTCTCGGGGCACAACCTCAATTGTCGTGTCCTCACCTTCAAGGATAGGCTCTTCGTCGACGAGGTCCTCATTTTCGAGGATGAGCCCATCGCCTTCAAGCCCAGGCGCTTCGCCCTCATCAGGTACAGGCGGCTGCTCAACGTCGAGTGGCTCATCGGGCTGTCGCTGAGCTAGGCTCGGCGGGGCCAGATTTGCCAGTCGCCAAGCGTCTCCCGCTGGGCTCGCTTCAGTTGGGCTTGCTTCAGCCGGGCTCATTTCGACGGTGGGCACTGCGACAGGGGCCGCGATCGCCGAAACATAGCCAGCGGGCATTGTGGATTCAGGCAGCGCTAAATTCAAAGGCCCATCGGCCAAGAGCCCGCTTGCATCTGCTGTCATCTGGGGCGGCTGCGGCTGGGCCTGAGCGGCTGCGGCCAAACCAACGGTTGCCGATACCGTTAGCGAGGCAAAAACGAAGGGATGAAACCGATTACGCATGAGTTTTTCTCCACACACCATAGCTCAAGGCGATACACCTCCACACGAGAGAGCCAACAGTCGGCGAGGTCGCAATGATTTTTCGAGAAAGTGATCTTCAAACGGACAGATCTTACAGCATTCCTGGGGCCTCGTCAGGCTAAAACCGCCCAAGCCGTCAGTCCTGCTGGGGCGAGCTGCCACTGTCAAGCTACTACGTCAGCGCGACTTAGCGCTGCAGCATTCAGCAGCTTGGCTGCCAATCGAGACGGCGCAATTGGTCAAAAAGCCGCGGCTAAAGTCCACAGCGAGAGGCCAGATGGGGCGGCGAGCCGGTTACTGCAGCGCTGTCCCGCCGTCTGAAAAGGCGTCGTAGACCAGGGCAGAGACCTGCTGAATGACATCGATTGCCTGCTCGTCGCCATGGGGACGCTCCACCATAACGGCGATGGCGTAGCGCTTGCCCGCTGGCGTATCAACGATGCCGACATCGCCCAGCATCGAGCCAATAGTTCCAGTTTTATGGGCGATCGCGGCCTCTAGCGCGATGCCCTGTGGCAGAAGTGAATCTGTCATGGTGTCGCGCATGATATCGAACATGCGGTCTCGAGACCGAGAGGAGAGCAAGTCACCATTGCTAATCCAGGCCAGCAGCGTCACCATTTCCATCGGCGTCGTCCTGTTCTGACCCTCTAGATCGGGCAGCGACTCAGAGATTGTGGTTTGGGTCAGCCCCCACTGGCTGAAGCGCTGGTTGAGGGCTCCCTTACCCCCCAACTCGCGAATGAGGACGTTGGTCGCGGTGTTGTCGCTGATTGTAATCATGTCAGCCGCCGTCTCCAAAGCCGTGTAAGCGGTACCGGGGGGCTGAAACTGCATCTCACCCGCTTCTCCAACGATGTCTGCCTCCTGCAGGGTTAGCGACTTGTTCAGGTCAATAGCGCCTGACTCGACGCTCTGCAGAAAAGCCACCAAAATCGGCACCTTGATGATGCTCGCTGAGGCCATGGGCTGCTGAGCATTGATGTCGACATGCCCCCCAGTATCTAGATCGAGAATCATCACCCCCGGGGATAGGTCGGGATATGCCGCGATCGCGGCGCTGATGTCGGTTTTTAGGCGGGTCATCTCGCTTCCCAGCGCAAGCGGGGCCGTAGCGGGTGCGGCCACTGTGCCCGCTGCAGTTTGAGATGTGACAAGGCTATCGCTCTGCTGGGCGCTCTGCCGGGCGCTCTGCCGGGCGGGGTTGAGCACCGAGAGTAAGGTGCCCGCGATCGCCCCAATGCCAAGCCCCAAAATTAACAGCCGAAGCGCATAGAGCCAAGTGGGAACCGGGCGTCGCTGCTGCCGCTGCCGTCGCTGGGGGCGCTGCGGCTGGGGGCGTCGGGTCGGTCGAGGCCGGGTTGGGGTCAGCGGGATGGCGCTGGGGGCGGAACGGGGGTAAGCTGCGGGGATTTACGGCGCGCGATTGCTCCGCTGGGGGCTTTCGCTAAAGATCGCGCCGCCGACTGCTGCCGCGATCGCTTTGCCTGGCGGCGACCGCCGAAGGCGGAAGCATAGTCTGAGATTTGGGGGCGACGCCGACGCTGACTGCTGCTCGACGGCAGGCTAGCGGGTTTTGCGGCCTGGTGGGGCGGCGCGGTGCGACGATGGGGCTGGGCCGCCTGGAGCAGGCGTAGGGTCGTCGGGGCTTCTGAGCTACCCTCGGAAGGGCCTGCGGAACGGTTTACGCCCGCACTGGCTTCTAAGCGCCCAGTTTCTAAGCGACCAGTTTCTAAGCGACCAGTTTCTAAACGCCTTTGTTCTGAACCTGGGCGGGATGGCGGCGCGCCATCGGCAGAGGGGCGGCGGGTGGGCGGTAAATTTAGCACCTGCCGCCGCTGGGAACGCTGTCGACCTTGGGCTAACGGCGACACGCTAAGCGGCGGCGCACCCAACCGTCGGCTGGTGCGCTGATGCGATCGCCTGGAGGGACCTCCCAGGTCTGCCATAAATTTGTCTCCCGTTTCCGCTACTGCTTGTATTTTAGGCTGCCTGCATAGGGTCTAGGCTGCCTGCATAGGGTCTGTACAGACAGCAATTTCTCTCAAAGCCTACGCGTCTACAATAGCTGTCTCTACTCCAAAAAGCACAAGGTGCTTTAGATAATTTCTTCCTGATCAGCTTTGCTTGTCAACCGCTGCGATTACCACTGCAGTTACCGCTGCGACTGGTATCGCTGCGACTGGTATCATCGCTGCGACTGGGCGATCGCCAATATCGCCGAGTACGGCTGCTCGCGGGACGGCTATTCGCGGGACGGCTATTCGCGGGACCCCCGGTCTGCGTTACCTCCAGCTGCATCACTTTCGGCAGCGTCGCGTTCAACAAACCAGGCGATTTGGCGCAAAATTCCCCGCAGCATGGTCACATCTTGAGCAGAGAGCTGCGCCCGGTGCCCCAAGTCTCGAAACTTTTCCATACGGCTGGGGGCGGTATGGGAATAGAGGTAGCCGATGCGAAGCAGCGTCGCCTCTAGATGCTGATACAGCCCTTCCACCTGGTCTAGCGAGGCGATCGCCCCACCGGTTGGAGACAGTGCCGGAGCGGCAACAGGGTCCCCAACGGGCGGGCGCGCCAGCTCGTAGCAACAGATGGCCACGGCCTGGGCCAGGTTTAGCGACGGATATGCGTCATGGGTGGGAATGCGAATGCTGCACTGGGCATGGGCCAGCTCGTCGTTGCTTAGCCCCCGGTCCTCTGGGCCAAAGATCAGCGCTGCCGCACTGGGTGAACCGGACGGCAAAAGCCGCGCCAGCCCCACCTCAGGGCTGTAGAGCGGCTTACTGGCGCGATCGCGGGCGGTAGTGGCCACGGCCTGCTGGCAGCCCGCCAAGGCCGCAGGTAAACTATCAACCTGCTGGGCCTGCTCTAGCACCTCAGCCGCATGCACCGCCATCAGCCGCGCCTCGTCTCCCAGCGGGTCGCAGCGCGGATTGACCAGCACCAGCTGTGAGAATCCAAAGTTTTTCATCACCCGGGCGATCGCCCCAACGTTGAGCGCCCCCACAGGCTCCACCAGCACGATCCGGAGCTGGCCTAAAGTTGTATTCGCCGTATTTGCCATACTTGTAAGCCTGGTTTGCCATGCTTTAGGTTTGCCATACTTTAATAGATCACCACAGATCACCACGCTAAGCCATCTGGTAGACCGTCTACCAGGCAGACGGTCTGACCCCTAATTTCCTAACCCCCGATTCAGTCATGGGACGCACCCGCTCGAAAGCCGACCTCCCCACCAAAATTTGCCCCGTCTGCCAGCGCCCCTTTGCCTGGCGCAAGAAGTGGAAAGACTGTTGGGATGAGGTTAAGTACTGCTCCGACCGCTGCCGCCGCCGCCGCTCGGAGCGTCAAGAGACGCCTTAATCTAAAACGTCTTGAAGTGACCGCTCAAGGTAGGGTAGGGTTTGAACGAGTTTCGTAGACAAAAATCCTATCTTGAGGTGACATCGATCGTGCAGCCTAAGCTAATTATTCACGGCGGAGCCGGCAGCTCGCTTAAGGGCAAAGGCGGACTAGAGGCCGTTCGCCAGTCGCTGCACAGCATCATTCAGCAGACCTACGCGGCTCTGACCAACGGCAAGCCCGCAGAAGAGGTGGTCGCCCTGGGCTGCCGGCTGCTGGAGGACGAGCCTCGCTTCAACGCCGGCACGGGCTCCGTGCTGCAGTCGGACGGCCAGGTGCGCATGAGCGCCGCGCTGATGGTAGGCGATCGCCAGCGCTTCAGCGGCGTCATTAACGTGGGGCAGGTCAAAAACCCCATCGAGCTGGCCCGCCTGCTGCAAGAATCGCCCGACCGCGTGCTTTCGGAGACGGGTGCGGCCCTGCTGGCCCGAGAGCAAGGCATCCCTATCCACAACCCGCTGACCGACCTGCGGCTGCGGGAGTGGATGCAGGAGCGTCAGGGTAACTTTGACCCCAGCATGGCCAGTGTTGTGGCCGAGTCCCTATCGGAGAGGGACGAAGGCGCAGGGCGGGGCACTATCGGCGTGGTCGCTCTCGACGCCCAGGGGCAGCTTGCCGTGGGCACCTCTACAGGCGGCAAGGGGTTCGAGCGCATTGGCCGCGTCAGCGATTCGGCCATGCCCGCTGGAAACTACGCCACGCCCACCTCAGCCATCAGCTGCACCGGTATTGGCGAAGACATTATCGATGAATGCTTAGCGCCGCGCATTGCGGTTCGGGTCACCGATGGTGCAGCTTTAGAAGCCGCCTTCGCCCGCTCCTGCGCTGAGGCCCACCGCAATCAGCGCGACCTCGGCGCGATTGGTCTAGACCACAAGGGGGCGATCGCCTGGGGTAAAACCAGCGATATTCTCCTGGCGGCCTACCATACGGGCGATGAGGTGGGCGATACCCTGGAAGCCCCCGTGGGGCTGCATACCGGCGGGCGCTAGCGGCGTCTCCCAGTCGCATTCTCTAATCAGTAGGTGCTGAAGCATTAGATCCGGAAACAGCAGACCTGCTCTGTCGTCCGGACGAGGCCGCTGGCGATCGCTAGTAATAGACAGCGTTAAGTGCTAGCGCCTGAAATTAGGCTGTTGCCTCGCTAATTTCGTTAATTCTTGCGCAGACTCACACCGCTATGCTGCGGGCCGTCGCGGTCGCGGCAAAACTATTTGGCCCAGCAGCGCTTAGATCGATTTGTCGGATGGGTACTATAGCGTCTATCCTGGGAAGCTGAGACTGGTTTACAGTCCATGAACCCTGAAATTCGGCTCGCTCGTCGGCCACCTGACCTATTTTAATTTCGTCTTAATCTTGAGCTATCGATGGCTCCTGCATCTAGGAAACACCTTTAGATAGCGCTGACGTATGAATTACGACTATGACTAAGCATTCCTCATCCAAATCCTACAGACCCTATCGACGCGCTTGCTCTGTACTTGCCAGTGGATTGGGCTGTGCCAGTCTGTTGGGAAGCGCGACTAACGTGGCGATCGCAAAGCAGGTGGTCACAGCCACCGCGCCATCGACGTCAGCGGCCCAGAGCCTAGCACTGAAAGACGCTTCGCCCCCCGTAGAAATGGCGATCGTTCTGCCCCCAGAGTATTTCCCGCTTGAGATACCGGCTGCTGAGGCGGCCGCGTCTAAGTCAGCTGGCTCTGAAGAAGTCGGCGCTAGCGCCGCTGATGTAGACGCGGTATCCACCGACTTCTCCGCGCCCCAGGATTGGGTGGCCGCCGCCGCCGAGACTTCCGCCGATGCTTCTGACCTAGCGCCCCTCGACATCGACACCTCTGCCGCAGATACGCCTTCGGTGTCGCCACCTGTAAATCTCGCTCCAGCCGCCGACGCTTCGCCAGCGGCTCCCGCAGAGGCGGCCCCAGAGGCGGCCCCAGACGCGGCCCCAGACGCTGTCGCGGGGGAGGTTCCCGTTGATCAGGGCGCTCAGTACATCGACCCCACCGACTACAGCGTAGGTGCGACTGAGCCTACTGTTGGCCCCGACGTTGTCCTCTCAGAGCGTTCCACAGGCTGCAAGACCGTCATTCGAGCCGGCGAGGGCGTTCCCGCTAGCGTCTGCGGCACCGCTGCAGCGAATGGCGTCACCCCTGGGTCTGCTGGCGCTGTGACCGCTCCCCCCCAAGGGGTGAATGCAGTGCGCGTTGGCACCGTCAGCATTGACGGGCGCGGCATCCATCTGCGCCGCTCCGTGCGCGACTACTACAGCCGTACGGCACGTCCCGAAGCGCTACGGGGCAACGGCAACAGCGCGCTGATGTTTCCGCTCTCCGTTCCCGCTCGCATCTCTTCCCCCTTTGGCTGGCGGATCCACCCCATCTTCGGCAATCACCGCCTCCACACCGGGACCGATATGGCAGCCCCTCAGGGCACGCCCATCGTCGCGGCCTACTCGGGGCGGGTTGCCCTGTCCGACATTCTGGGCGGCTATGGGGTAACGGTGGTTTTACAGCACGACGAGCGCTCTGCCCAAACGCTCTACGGCCATATGTCGGAGGTGTTCGTCAAGTCTGGTGAGTGGGTCGAGCAGGGAACGGTTATTGGCCGCGTGGGCAGCACCGGCAACTCCACAGGCCCTCACCTGCATTTTGAGTACCGCCAGCGCACCGCCGACGGCTGGGTCGCAGTCAATGCTGGTGAGCTTTTACAGCAGTCTTTGGCCTACCTTCAAGACGGCTTTCAGCTTGCTACAGTCCAGCTCAATACAGGCCTGGAAATTCCCGAGCTCAGCATTCCTAAGCTGCTGCGGGCCGGCAAGAACGCCATGAAAGACGCGGCGTCAGACGGCGCGATCGCATCCAACATTGCTGGGCCTGAGTTCATCGCCGTACCTGGAATTGCAGAGGAAGCTCCCGTCATCGCCGAGTTCAAGTCCAGATCGACCGCTCAGCCTGAGATAGTTAGCGAGCTTGAGCCTGTGGAGCGGTAGACCCCCAAAAAGGCCAGCGCCTTTAGCTGCTGAGCCCATAGGGCATACTAAAACTACCGTCTATCGCCGCCGCTATGACATCCGCTCCGTTTCTGCTTGTCGGTGAACAGCCCATCTCCCTGGGCGAGGCGATTCGCTATTTGCAGGTCGGTCAGAAGTTTGATGTGCTGGTTGGAGAGGTCGTGCGGCAATACGTCCTAGAGCAGGCGCTGGCGCAGCGGGCTGTCTCTGTCGATGCCGCTGCGGTGGAGCAAGCGATTGTCGACTTTCGTTTGCAGCGGCAGCTTGCTGAGCCTTCAAAGTTTCAGCAGTGGCTCGCCAACAGCGGCCTCACCTACGAGCAGTTTCATCAGCAGGTGAGGGCCGGGTTTCAGGTGAGGGCGCTGAAAGAGGCGATCGCCCTCCCAAAGCTGCAGCAGTACTTTATTGAGCGCAAGCTCTACCTCGACCGGGTGGTGCTTTCGCGCGTCATCGTCGAAGACCAGGATTTGATAGAAGAGCTCCGCCACCAAGTTTTGGAGGCGCAGGCCAGCTTTGAGTCCCTGGCGCGGGAGTTTTCCATCACCGACGACCGGCTCGTCAACGGTATGGTAGGGCCGGTGAGCCGGGGCACGATGCCGGACGCGCTGAGGGCCTTGATTGATGAGGCCAAAGCCGGCGATTTGGTGGGTCCCATTCACATGGAGCAGCGCTGGGGGCTATTTCGCGTTGAGGCGGTGCTGCCTGCGTCCCTAGACGACAGCGCCCTAAAGCAGACCCTAATCGACGAAATCTTCGAGCAGTGGCTCGCCGAGAAGATCGAGGCGCTGCCCATTCAGCTTCAGGTTACGGCATGATTTCTGGAGAGTCCGTTCAGCTCGACTGGGAGCAGCCCCCGCTACAGGGACTAACGCCAGACCAGCGCCATCGCGTCCAGCAGGCGGCGACTCAGCAAACCTACCGTCTAGGCCAGGTGATTTGGCCAGCCGCGTCGCCGGGGCAGTACCTCATTTTGACGGGACAGGTGCGTCTGGTCTCTGCCGACGGAGACGCTTCCCTACTGGGCGCTGGCGAATGGTTTGGTGACTTACTGGCGCTGGAAGACTGGAAGGCGCGGGCCGCCAGTCGCGAGGTGACGGTGCTGCAGTGGGACGCTAACTTTTGGGAAGCTCTGTCTGGCGAACGCCAGAAGGACGATCACAAAAAAAACGCGCACCAAAAGGACGATCGCCCAAAAAACGAATCCGACAGTAAAAACGGCGCGGTGACCAGAAGCCCTGCGGCCAATGGCTCAACGCGATCGCCCAAGGCCCAGTCCGAGGGACCGTCGCAGCACTGGGCCACCCTCCAGTCTCGCTATCAGCCCGCCAGCTCGGCGTCCGAGCCCGCTGCTGCCTACCCCTACGTGGGCCACATGAACGCGATCGCCGCCTGCCTGACCATGGTGTGCCAGCAGCTCGACGCGCCTATACAGCTAGACTGGATGGTGCGCCAGGTGCGCGGCCAGCGTCCGAAGGATCTCGCCAGCGCGGCGGAAAAGGCGGGACTGCAGACCCGCAGGCTGATAATCTCCACCTGGGCAGACCTACGCCAGACGACGCTGCCCGCCATCTTGCCCTGGAGCGATGGTGCTTCAGGCTCGCGCTGGGTAGTGCTCTATGCCGTGAAGGGAACTCGACTCACCATCGCCGACCCCCACAGCCCTAGCTCCAGCGCCCAGCAGTTGCCCCGAGAGGCGGTCGAGGCGCACTGGGACGGCGAGCTGTGGCAGCTAGAGCCGGTGCAGACCCAAGAAAAGTTTGGCCTGGGCTGGTTTTTACCCGCCGTGATGCGCTACCGCCGTCTGCTGGGGGAGGTGCTGCTGGCGTCCTTTTCCCTGCAGCTCTTGGGGCTAGCCACCCCCATCATCACCCAGGTGGTGATCGACAAAGTCATGGTGCAGGGCAGCATCCCCACGCTGGATGTAATGGCGATCGCTCTCCTCGCCGTCGCGGTGTTCGAGGCGGTGCTGGGCATCCTGCGCATGTTCATCTTCACCCACACCACCAATCGGCTTGACTTAAGCCTGTCGGCGCAGCTGTTTCGCCACCTGCTGCGGCTGCCGCTCTCCTACTTCGAGGCCCGCCGGGTGGGGGATACGGTGGCGCGGGTCCAGGAGCTAGAGGACATTCGCCAGTTTCTCACCAGCACCGCCCTCACCGTAATGTTGGACAGCGTGTTCGCGGTGATTTACCTGGTGGTGATGCTCTACTACAGCGTCACCCTCACGGGCGTGGCGCTGGCCGTGCTGCCCCTATTTGCCGTGCTCACCCTGGCCGCCACACCGATACTCCGCCGCTGGCTCGACCAAACCTTCGACCGCAGCGCCGACAGCCAGTCCTTCCTAGTGGAGACGGTGACCGGCATCCAGACCGTAAAGGCCCACGCCGGGGAAAAAGACGCCCGCGATCGCTGGGAGGGCCTCTACGCCCGCTTCGTGCGCACCGGCTTTCGCGCCAACACCACCGCCAACATCAGCAACCACCTGGGAGATTTTCTCACCAGCTTCTCCAGCCTCCTGCTGCTGTGGGTGGGGGCGCGGCTGGTGATCAACCAAGACTTCACCATCGGCCAGCTGATCGCCTTTCAAATGTTCACAGCTCGGGTCACCGGACCGCTGCTACGTCTAGTTCAGCTGTGGCAAAACCTGCAGGAGGTGCTGCTGGCGGTGGACCGCATTGGCGATATTCTCAATACGCCGCCAGAGGCAGAGCCGGGGACCGGCCTGGTGCTGCCCGCCCTCAAAGGCGAGGTCGCCTTCGACAAAGTTTTCTTCCGCTATCACGAGGCCCAAGAGCCGATTTTGCGGGGCGTCTCCTTTAAGGCCGAGCCGGGAATGTTCGTGGGCATCGTGGGCCGCAGCGGCTCCGGCAAGAGCACCCTATCAAAGCTAATGCAGCGGCTCTATAATCCCGAGTCGGGCCGCATCACCGTAGACGACTTCGACGTCAAGAGCGCCGACCTGGCTTCCCTGCGGCCTCAGGTGGCCGTGGTGCTGCAGGACGACTTTTTGTTCAACGGCTCGATTTTGGACAACATCACCCTCGGTAACCTGGACGTGACGGCGGAGGCGGTGGTGGAGGCGGCGCGGCTGGCGGTGGCCCACGACTTTATCTCTGACCTACCCGACGGCTATGAGACCAACGTGGGGGAGCGGGGGGTGGCGCTTTCGGGCGGGCAGCGGCAGCGGATTACCCTGGCGCGGCTGTTCCTCTCCCAGGCCCCGATTTTGATTTTGGATGAGGCCACCAGCAATCTGGACGCGGAGACGGAACAGCAGGTGCTAGAAAACCTGCGCCAGGTGTCTGAGGGCCGCACGGTGTTTTTGATTGCCCACCGATTCTCGCCGCTGAAGCGGGCAGATTTAATCTTGGCGATGGAGAAGGGTGTGGTGGTGGAGCGGGGCACCCACGAGTCGCTGCTGGCGGAGAAGGGGCTGTATTGTTCGCTCTATCAACGGCAGCAGGCGACGGTATAGGTGATGCTGTTGCTATAAGTTATCCATGGTGAGCTTTGAAAGCCCACTCAAAAGAGTTCTGCAGGGTCGGCAGAACTGAGCTTCCGCATGGCAATTATGCCGGAAATACTACACATTATAATTGTCAGAATTAGTATTTCTATGGCGCGGTCAAGCGTGATAAACATCGGCAGGTGCGTGGCATTTCGGGTCAATGTATAGAGGCCATAAGCAATCAGCTTTCCTGGAATATAGCCCAGCACAGATAAGATTATCGCCTCTTGAAAAACCACTCCAATGAGATAGACGTCTCGGTATCCTAACGCCTTTAGTGTCGCATATTCGGACAGATGATCGGTCACACCGCTATAGAGAATTTGATATACGATGATGACGCCAACTAGAAATCCCATCGTCGTTCCCAAGGTGAAAATATATCCAATCGAGGTGTTTTTACGCCAGTAGCCTTGCTCTAGCTCAACAAATCCCGAACGCGTTAAAACCTGGATGTCGCTTGGTAAACTATCTTTTAGTGCAGCCGTAACGCTGGGCAGATCGGCCCCAGGCTGCAGAGAAATCAATCCAACACTGATCCCTGCGGTACTGCGGTTAGGAAAGAAGTGAAGAAAGTTAACGTCGCTGGTAATTAGGCTACCGTCTAAACCAAACGATGGCCCAATATTATAGGTTCCAACAATTCTGATCTGCTGGTTTCCCAGTTCGGTAATGACCGTCTCACCGTGCTCAATTTGGGCAACTGTTTTTCCATAATCACCTCGAGAAAATCGGTCAAATAGTACTCTTCCCGGTAGCTTTAGAAGGTCTAGCTTTTGGTTGACCTCAGACAAGTTTAGCAGGGGTTTTGCAGGATTGAATCCAATAACTAGAATAGGAGTCTTACGGCGCGTCTGAGGATTTTTCCAGTCGATCGCATTAATATAGAGGGCATTAGCTGATTGAACTCCGGGTACGCTCATAGCCTGATACAGTCGATTGCGCGAGATTGTATCCATGCCCAGCAGATTACGGGCCTGAGGGCTAACAAGCACCAGGTCGGCTACCAAGTTCTCGTGCAGGAGCGTGGAGCTGTTGTACAAGGCGTCGTGAAATCCTAGCTGCATAAACATCAATACATTGGCAAAAGCGATGCCCGCTAGCGCAATCCAAAGACGATTTTTTTCGCGGCGCATCTGTCGCCATGCCAGGAGGGTCTGCCGCTTTAGAGAGAGCTGCCGCTTCATAGCGCGTTAATTTCAACCTCAACTTGAGCATCTGTTAAATTGGCGACTTGTTTGCTCGAAGCTGAATCAAGACGGATTTTAACCTCTACGACTCTCGCATCAACGTCTGCTCTTGGATCAATGCCGACAACGCTTTGCGCCCGTACTTGCTGACCAATGGATTCAACTGTTCCCTGGAGCTGCTCCGTAACAGCAAAGCTAGTAATAGCTGCCGTTTGCCCTGTCTCAATCTTGCTAATATCTGTCTCATACACTTCTGCGACAACAAACATCTGATCGGTGCGTCCAAGGCTTACTATTCCATCCTCTTTAATGGTCTCTCCAGCCTGAGTGTGAACTTCTAAGATTTCACCTGCTCTAGGCGTGCGTATTTGAGTCAACTCCAAGTCTGCCTGTGTCCGTTCAACGGTGGCGATCGCTTGATCAACTTCTGCCTGTGCAACAGCTATGTCCGTTGGGCGCACTCCAATAGTATCCTCCAATTCTCTCGTCGCTTCTTGAACCTGCGCAGTTAAGGTTTCCACTGTTCTATCCAAATTGGCCTCTGCCTCATCGAGCTGAGCTTGAGTTGTGGCGACTTCTAGAGCGCGACTATCGATATCTGAGTTGGAGAGGGCGCCCTCTTGATAGAGCGACTGATTTCGAGCAAGCTCAGTTTGAGCCTGCTTCAGCTCTGCCATCAGTCGATTGATAGTAGCCTGCTGCGTTCTTTCCTCTCCTTTAAGCTGCGCCTGTAAACGGGTAAGGCTGGCACGTTTAGCAGCAATTTCATCTTGGCTCGCACCTGCTTGAACCTGAGCTAGTCTAGCTTGGGCGACTTTGACCTGCTCTTGCGCTTCCTTGAGCATTCCTTGCAGGCGATAATGGCTATCTAGAATTGCGACGATTTCTCCCTGGGGAACAAATTCCCCTTCTACAGCACGCAGCTCGGCAATGCGAGGATTACTACCTAACTCAGCTGGAGCAGAAAGCTGAATCACCTCGCCTTGAGGCTCTACTCGCCCTAGGGCAACAATTTTTCCATTGGAAATAGACGTCGGCGTGACGGGTGGGGAGGCATTAGTCTCAGCTCGGGAGCGGCTAAAGTAGGCAACGCCAAAGCTCGTACAAATAATAGACATAGCTGCCAACGTCAAGGCTAAACGCGCGCCTTTGGAGAGAGCGAGTCTTTGGCCCATATTCGAGTTATGCGACATTGCTCTGATACATCAGTTAGTTTGCCAGCCTAGTAGTGTGTTGATCAAGTAATCGCCGGTTAGAGTACTGAGCTATCCCATGATAGAGAACGTAATTTCGCCCTGTGTTGCAATCTGTCCATCAACTTCAGTAGAAGCGTACATCTTGCCAAATGAACTACGTTTTGTATACACTAATTCTGCTGTGACAGTCAGCTGGTCGCCCGGGATTACGGGGCGGCGAAATCTGACTCTGTCTACCCCAGCTAATACAAATAAGCCGCTCTTCAGATCAGGAAGCTGGCTTGCTAAAATGCCGCCAACTTGAGCCATTACCTCTAAAATTATAACGCCAGGCATCATAGGCTGGCCTGGAAAATGACCCTGAAAATAATGTTCATTGTAGGTAACGTTTTTGATGCCTACTACCCGCTGTCCCGGAACATAGTCAATAATGCGATCGATTAAGGCGAAAGGATAGCGATGAGGTAGTATCTGCTGAATTTCCCCAACCATCAGCGTAGACTTAGTGGATATATCTACACGGGGTTGGTAGGAGTACTGGTCAGAGGTGGGAACGGTTGTCTGATTGGCGTTGTATGTAGTTGACATAAGAGTCCTCAATTGCTGTGTGGTGCTTGCCCCAAGGTAGTATCAGTCTGCTCAATTCATTTAGAATTGTTGTGGGCAATGAGTTGTGCAAACGTCTGTCGAGCTTTCTGGCGCTGAGTATTTTCATGTAGCAACTTCGCCTTTAAAAAGCGAATCCAATCCTTTGGCGTGAGCAACGCCCAGCCCGGATGCTTGAATGTCATTGTCGAGACGATATCTTTTGCCCACTCTTTGTGAGAGTAGTGGTGAGCAAAGCTACAAGAATTAAAGGTAGAATAAGGTGCAAACTTTTTATCAAAAATTCCTAAAACCGCCTCTCTAGCTCCGCGGATTGTAATGTCAAGCATGGGGTACGGAACGATTGGAAGAAAATAGAAAGGAGGAACGGCAATGTCAACACTGCCCCCTCTTCCGCCTTCAAGAAGGAAGGCATCTGTAAGGCTAAACATTGTTCTTTGAACTGTGGTGTAAACCTCATCTTCTCGGTAATCTACGTTTTCCCAGTTCTCTGACAGCAAGGTTGAAATTCTCTCAATAATAGGATGTTTTGGCCTTGTTCCAATCAAGCAATTCTGAAGTACAACCGCTCGCTTCGATCTGGCAAATAAGGGCTGTAAAATTCCCACAAAGAAATCATAGCAGTGGGCAAAAAGATCAAATGGCTTGAGGCAAATACAGTCGCAGTCTGCATAAATTCCGCCATATTGGTAGAGGATATCGTAGCGCAGCACATCAACTCGCTCTCCCAAGGTCAACGGCTGATCAAATAGAAACTTTAGACCTGGATTAGCAAAGGTATATTCCTTGACCTCTTCGTTCGTCCACAGTTTATACTCCCAATCTGGATTGTTTTCTTTCCAGGTTTTTTGATACGCTTGAAGCGTTTCCGGGACTGGCCGATTACCAATCCAAATTTGATGAATAACTTTAGGAATTTTAGGAGTTTCTTGAGGAAACACCTTTAAAAAATTATTTTCTTCGTAGAGCTGCTTAAGAAATTCAAAATGCTGTTGATTTTGTCCAGTATATTTTTCGATCTGACGAAAGTATCCCGTTCCTTTCCCCATACCTATATCAAAATCAACGTAGTAGCGCTGCCGCTGGGTATCTAGCGACCTTAATACTATTTGCTCCTGCATTAAAATCTCCCTAAAGTGCTTGAAATAGTTTGTGAACGAGCAATCAATTAAAGGTAGTTGTGTTGGCGGTACCACTCAACCTCATCCCGCAGCGTTGCTTCTAAAGGTCTAAAGCTAATGCCTAACTCTTGCAACGCCTTGCGAGAACTCAACTGAATCTTTTGATTTAGGCTTTTCACCCCAGTCCGAGAGATGAGGATAGGGCTGTTGGTTAAGCTGCCATAAATTTCTGAGGCCCAAGCAAGTGCCATTAGGACGGCGTGGGGGATATGAAACCGAGGTGCTGAAACCGCTGTGACTTCTTCTAGGGCGTGAACAAGCTCTGTCATCGTGACGTGATTACCGCCAACAATATACCTCTCTCCACTTTTGCCCTTCTCTACTGCAGTGAGCATTGCTTGAGCTGTATCCCGCACGTCAACGATACAGGACCCGCCGTCAACGATACCTGGCAACTTTTCATGAACGTAATCCAACACCAGCTGCCCGCTTGTAGTAGGTGCTGCATCACCAGGTCCAAACATCCAAGCCGGTAAAATCAATACCACTTGAAGAGAATGACTCTTTAGAAACTCGTGGATTGAATCTTCGGCAATTACCTTACTTTTGAAGTAGAGGTTTTCCATGACGTCTTTAGACGGCGGCGTTGACTCATCCCCAGGAACGCCAGACGAGCCTTTGCCAACTACGCCTGCAGAACTGACATAGATGACCTTCTTCACATCACGCTTTTCTGCTTCGCAAAGTAGGTCAATGGTCCCTCGAATATTAACCGCTTCCAGCATTTCCCAATGGTTACCCGGCTGAAAGGCTTCTCGAAAATATGCTGCGGTATGAAAGACAATATCGCACTCGTCTAGCTCTGAGGCAAAACTAGAGACGTCTAGCATGTCTCCTTTGACAATCTGAACATTTAACTCTTTGAATAGCTGCAGCGCCTTATCCTTAGAGCGCACAAGTGCTTTAACCTCATGTCCTTGCTGCAGAAGCAGATGAATAAGGTTGTAGCCAAGCAGTCCAGTACTTCCCGTCACAAAGGCTTTCATTTGATTTCTCCCCAAACATTCGCACAATGAAAAAACATGACACCTAACTCTCTCACTTAGGACAATGTTCCTGACCTGAAACATGACATCGTGTGGGCTATGGGATGGTTGCAAGCCCCATAGCATCAGGACAACTACTGCCTGTTATGTTTATCTGTGCAGCGATCGCGTTGCGCTTTGTCAAAGTAATCTAAGCGCGTAGATTTAAGTAAGAGGTCCCAGGTAGGAAAGCTATATGAAGGATATTCCACTTGGGGAGCCTCCCCTACGTATTCAGCCGCGACTACGGGCCTAGGCGTAAGTTAGTTTTGCGGTCCTAGTTTGACTGCTGTGACTTTGCACAACCTTAGCTGCACAGGCCTTACTGGCCCGAAAACAGGCTTCAATGGCCGCACCTTGCAAGTAGTCCCCAGTGAGATAAAGACCTTCTAGCTGCTCAACTTGAGCCTCTAAATCGCGGGAGAATTCTTCGTGGTGGGAGGTGTAAGCGCACAGTCCCTCTGACCATCGCCTCGCGACGTACTGTACCCTTTCACTAGCGTCTACTGGGATGTGACGGTTTAAAGCCGTCTCGGCGATTTGCAGTAACTTCTCCGTATCCATCTCAGACTCAATGTACTTACGAGCGGTGCGACCGCTAAAGGTGTACCGTACAATATGGCGATCGCTAACGCCGTAAGACCCCGCGTTACTGATTGCCTCTTCTGCATCAAATACTAATGCGCGGACTTGCTCAGAGAAAATATTGCGATTGTACTCCGCCACAATGACCATCACGGGGTAGTAATTAATGCGCTCAAGAAGCGTCTTTAGGGCAGGGCTGCAGGACCCCACGAGCTTTGCTGATATGGGGGCAGGGGTCGCTAGAATGACGCCATCGTAGTTCTGTCTATATATCCCTGAGTCGTTTTCTAGCTCTAGGCCCGTCACGCGATCGCCCGAGCACAGGAGCGACTTGACCGTTGTCCTTAAACAAATAGATACCCGCTGACCAAACTGCTCCAATACAGGAGTAACGCCCTTGTGCAGCTGTTCGTAGGTATCGAAAACCATGCGGATGTTGCTGCCGAGGTTGCCAATGTAAATCTCATCAGGTTCCGCCCCATTCATGCGTACCGACATCGGGCGAATCAGCCTCTGGCAAAAGTCTTGACTAAAGTAATTGCTTGCCGCTGGGTCATCGAGTCGCTGGCTTAGCTTGTTGAAATATGGCCCTCCTAAATAACCGTTTGCCTCACGACGCTTAATCGCGGCACATGCTGCAAAAAAACGAAATATGTCCGACATCGATAGTTGCTTAAACAGCTGAAAAATCCCTAGCCAGCGACGACTGCTATCTACAGTCACAATCTTGCCGTCTCTAATTTGCGAGGAGTTTAAGCCAAAAAACTCGTAAGGGTTGTCTCCCATTTCCTGCGTAAACTGACGGAACAAGTGATACCCCTTGCCAATATTCTTACCTCCCATCGCGACTTGGCGCTCTCCCAACTGGCACGATGCCATGCGGCCGCCAAGATAATCGTTGCTCTCAATCAGTTCTACATCTATGCCTTCTTGTTGGAGATAGTGAGAAACAGCGATGCCCGAAGCACCGCTTCCTACCACTGCATAACGTTTGTCCATTTTATTCTCCTGCTGTTTATTTATGTTGCTCGATTAACTGGTAACCAGATCAGCTTGCAGACTTTCTTTCCTGAGATTGCTATATCTGTCTGGATCAAAAAACCTTGCTACGCCGCTAATTTTTGCTACCGTAATTTCGTCTTGAATGACAAAAGTACTGAGCTGCATCTGCTCTAATTGACCCATAGTGTGAACGGTGTCGTGAATTTGCGCAACAATGAATAGAGGAAGCGTTGTTTCAGCAAACTTGTAGAACTGGGCCTGCATTTCGTCAAGGACAAAAGCTACGCCTAGCGGAACGTCGTAATAGAGATGGGACAAAACCGTTCCAAATTGACGAACCGCTTCAGCAATATATAGGCCCGGCACGTGGTCTTTGGGGTGCTCATAGAAGAACGAATGGTGAACATCTTGAACAATCTCGCCCGCGATAAAACCGTCCTGTAGCTTCTCAATCTGAGAGATAAACATATTGCTCTCTTCATATTTATGAGCTAATTTTTTCTCCAGACGAACAACTTCACCAGGACGAAAACTTTGTGCCCATATCCGAAAACGAGGGAAGGCCAGGGACAAATCAAGCTGGTCTTGCTGGTCATTCGTAGCTTCTAAGGCACCGTCTTTGAGCGCTTTGAAGATGGAGCTAGTTAACTTCTCAACGGTGAGGTGCTCAAACAAAAGCTTCAGTGAAAATTCTCTCAGACTTGGAAAGCTGAGCAAAATCCGTTGTCTAGTCTCGACTAGCATCAAGGAGTCAAATCCTAGCTCTTCCTGTAGACGACTTTGTACATTAATTTTATCCTTGGAAACCTTGCTGATCTCTGAAACTAAGCTCTTAACCTCATTAAGAACCTCCTCTTGGGTGATGGTATGACTCTTTACATTGCTATTGGTTGCGGCTCCAGTATTATCTTCAGGCTCGCTGATGCTGCTAGCATTACTTGAATTATGATTGCCTAGGCTAGTTTTATTGCTATGGCCATTTGCGTCGGGAAATATTCTACTCTCCTTAATAGAAGACAAAATGCTTCCAATCTCTGAAGTCAGAGTCGAAATCTTACTTGCAACACCGTGCGCTATGGCCGAGTTCTCATGACTTGAATGACGCAGGTTGGGCTGATTTCCCTCCCAGTATCGCTGCCGCTCAAAGGAATAAGTTGGCACCGATAGCCGCCGCCGCGGATAGGCGCGCTCAAAACCACACCAGTCAATAGAGACTCCCGAAACGTAAAGCTGCTGAACAGCGCGAATAAGGGATTGCCATGGATCTTGATTGCGACGAAGTGAGGACACCCACAAGCCTGACCAATCTGGCAAAACGGAAGCTCCCATCCGCGTTAGCGTTGGGTGAGGTCCGACTTCTAACATAATGTCGATGTCCATCTGCTCAAGGGTCGACAGACCAGCAGAAAACTGCACGGCTTCACGAATATGTGCACACCAGTACGCAGCACCTAAAGCCTCGTCTTCAGACGCTACGCTCCCCGTCAGGTTTTTGATTAAAGGAACCGTGGGGGAGTGGGTTTCTATGGTTTGCAAAACCTCTGTAAAAGAGGGCAGCATAGCTTCCATCAGCGGGGAATGGAAGCTGTGGGAGACTCGCAGCGGAAAGATCTCAATACGCTGAGACTCTAGCTGCTCTAGTACTTTTTGAACCGCTTTGCGCTCTCCTGAAATTACAGTATTTTGAGGCCCATTCAAAGCGGCGATCGCAACGTGGTCTGAGTAAGGGGCAATCGCCTCAGCAACCCGGTCGACATCGGCAAATACAGCCGCCATCATGCCATTAGCGGGGAGTGCCTGCATTAAGCGTCCCCGCTCGGCAATCAACTTCAATCCATCCTCTAGGCTAAATACGCCGGCGACGCAAGCCGCGACGTACTCACCCACACTGTGGCCCATGACCACATCGGGTTCAACTCCCCAGGATTTCCAGAGCTGAAAGAGGGAATATTCTAATGCGAACAGGGTAGGCTGGGTGTAAGCCGTTTCATCAAGCAGTGTGCTGTCTACCGACGTAGAGTACAGTACTTCGACCAGAGACTTTTCAAGGTACTGCCGTAAAATTAAGTCGCACTGGTCGAGAGTTTGCCGGAAAACGGGCTGGGTCTCGTATAGCTGCTGGCCCATGCCCCAATACTGTGAACCCTGACCGGTAAACAGAAACGCAATCTTAGGGCAATCGTGATTCTGAATAATACCGCTCGCTGTTCCATCTGCGGCCTGGTTCACAACAACTGCGCTGATTTTCTCGCGCAGCTCTGCGGTAGAAGCCGCCATAACAGCGAGGCGATGAGAAAAATGCGAACGGCCCACATTTGCTGTAGAACAAATGTCGCCAACTGAAAGCGTTGGATTGGCTATTAAGTATTCTTCGTAGCGCCTGGTGATCTGCTCAAGGGACTGCTCACTCTTTGCCGATAGCGCTAGCAGATGGAGTGGACGGTCCACGTCGGGCTGCGTCGATTGCAGCTGTGGCGCTTCTTCCACAACGAGGTGAACGTTCGTTCCACTGATTCCAAAAGAACTTACTCCGGCTCGTCGAGGTTCCGCTTCGGTTGCCCAGGGCGTGAGCTGTTGAGGAATCTTGATGGGCAATCGCCCCCAAGGAATATGGGAATTGAGCGTCTTCAGATGCAGATGTGGCGGAATTTGCTGATGCTGAAGTGACAGCACTACTTTTATTAAGCTGGCAATGCCTGCGGCCCCTTCCAAATGTCCAATGTTGGTTTTGACTGAACCGATCATCAAAGGCTGATCGGCCGATCGCCCTTGACTCAGCACTTTGCCCAAGGCGTTAACCTCGATCGGGTCCCCAAGGGACGTTCCTGTTCCATGCGCTTCCACATACTGAACTTGACAGGGCTCAACCTTGGCATTGCTAAGCGCCTGACGGAGGAGCGACTCTTGCGCTAGGCCGTTGGGAGCCGTTAATCCATTGCTGCGACCATCGTGATTGACGGCTGAGCCACGAACGAGGGCTAAAATATTGTCCTCACTGGCGATCGCATCGGACAGGCGCTTGAGAACCACAACACCACAGCCTTCTCCCCGTACGTACCCATCGGCGGCAGCATCAAAGGTTTTACAGCGTCCCTCTTGGGATAGCGCGTTCAGCTGGCATAGCCCGATCATGACTTCAGGTGACAGCATCAAATTGACCCCCCCTGCAAGCGCGAGGTTGCACTCTCTAGAGCGCAAAGACTTGCAGGCTAAATGAACCGCCAATACTGAGGACGAACAGGCCGTATCGAGCTGGATTGCCGGACCCTGGAAATCTAAGAGGTAAGCCAATCGCCCTGCGGTAATACTGCGGGCATTGCCCAAACTGTTGTAGGCATCGATGCGACTTGGGTCGCCCGAATAAATGCTGAAGCGTGAATAATCGTCAGAACAGCTCCCAACAAATATTCCCGTCTGGCTTCCTCTCAGCTGATCTGGAGCAATTCCCGCTTGCTCTAGTGCCTCCCAACTTACCTCTAAGAGCAATCGCTGCTGAGGATCTACGTGCTCGGCTTCGCGGGGCGAAATCCCAAAGAACATCGGATCAAACTGGTCTATTTCCGTCAAGAAGCCGCCGCAGCGCGTGTATATTTTCCCTGGAACGTTTGGAATTGGGTCGTAGTACGCCTCCGTATCCCAGCGATCGCTGGGAATTTCCGTAATGGCATCAACGCCATTGGACAACAGCTGCCAGTAAGACTCACTATCCGTAACGCCTCCCGGAAAGCGGCATCCCATACCGACAATGGCGATCGGCTCGGCCTTTTCCCGCTCCAGTGAATCAAGCTTGGTTCGAGCTTTCTTTAGAGACAGCAATAGCCGTTGCGATGATGAGAGCTGCTCAGCAGGTTGTGTAAGTGTATTGTTCATTTAGTCCTCTCGTAATACGCTATCTAGTTCTAATATCTCTTTCGCAATCAACGTACTGACCTCCTCTTCAGAGAGGTGCTTGATGTCTTCAGCAGAAACATCTGGTTTCACCTCTAGGAGTGAGGTTGCGAGTTGAGAGCTTCTTACCGAAGAAAACGCGATCGAGTCTGAAGCGGTGTAAGTCGATGGAGCCGCAGGACCTAACTCGTTGGCCAGATATCGCGACAAGGCTTCGATTGTTGGAAAACTCCACACTACGGTTGATTCTATGGACGCTTGCCCCGGACTCAGGTAAGACTGCAGTTCTTCCGCTAGTTCCACAGCCATCATCGAATCTAGTCCATACTCAGCAAACGCTTGATCTGGATGAATCGCTCGAATATCTATCTTTAACTTTTGGCTTAGCCAATACCTAATCCAATTTTGAATAGACTCAGCACGTTTGACAGAAGAGCTGCTCAATTCAAGCTGCGGGCTCAGGGCTGGCGTGGTCTGATTAGAAGGCGCAAGATGTTTAGAACTTGCCTCTATATCTGGCGGTTTTGAATCTTGCGGTTTTGAGGTATTGCTATTGGTCAGCGCTAACTCCCAGCGGCCAATTATGTTCAAGCTATCTTCAAGATATCCGAGCTTACAGGCGTGGCGTCGAACTTTGCCGCTAGAAGTTTTGGGAACATGGCCGGGCTTAAGCAGCAGTATAGCGTGGGTCTGTAGCTGATGTTGCTCAGACACCGCTCTACGAATAGCAGTAAAGACCTGGTCCACGTCTAGCTTACGAACCTTGCTACGCTCTACTTCTTGAACAAGAACTAAGCATTCTTCGCCCCCAATCTCTGCTGAAAAAGCGGCGCCGCAGCCTGCCTTTAGTGCAGCATGGCTAGCTTCCACTGATAGTTCTATATCTTGAGGATAGTGATTACGCCCTCGAATAATGATTAGGTCTTTGATTCGACCCGTAACAAACAAATTTTGAGCATCCAAAAACCCTAAATCACCTGTCCGAAGGAAAGGGCCTTCACCTGTATCTGCTAGGCAGGCTCGAAAGGTTTCCCTAGTCCTTTCCGTTCGATTCCAATACCCTTGAGCAATGCTAGCACCCGCAACCCAAATCTCACCAACCTGCCCCTGCTCGCACTGAGCTGCGGTTTCAGGGTGAGCAATAACTACCTGTAAATCGCCTAGGGGAACCCCAGAACTGACTATCGGCTGAGCATTAGTATCATCTTGCGAAACAAACGCAATTTTATTTCCCCTCAGCTGCTCTTTGTGAACGCTCTGAAGTACGGGAAAATCGTGTTTACAGCTGCCGGATACGATAAGCGTGGTTTCCGCCATACCGTAGCAGGGGTAAAACGCCTCTTGACGAAAACCGCAGGATGCAAACGTCTCCGAAAATCGTTCAATTGTTTCAGCTCGGACGGGCTCAGCTCCGTTAAATGCGACTTCCCAGCTGCTTAAATCTAGCGTCTGCTTCTGCTCATCGGTGATTTTGTTTATGCACAAGTCGTAGGCAAAGTTGGGACCGCCACTCGAGGTTGCCCGGTATTTAGATACTGCTTGCAGCCAGCGGAAAGGCTTTTGCAGAAACGATACTGGCGCCATGAGCGTAACCGGAAAATCACCGTAGAACGGCTGCAATATACCACCGATCAGCCCCATGTCATGGTAAGGCGGTAGCCAAGTCACGACGCTACTATCAGGCGAATGCTCAAAGCTGTTGTAGATAAGGCGCAGGTTGTGGATTAGGTTGCCATGACTGACCATTACGCCTTTGGGATCGCCAGTTGAGCCTGATGTGTATTGTAGAAATGCCAGGGTATCGTGACTAATGTCAGGCTTTTGCCATGCCTCTCCAGATCCTAGGTCATCTGCGTCCGCCGCAATCCAGGTCAAACTCTGCAGCTCTGGGGCTTTAGAAAATTGTCGTTCAATGTTGGATTTAACTGCCTTGTTCGTGAGCGCAATCGCCGCTTGAGCGTCATTCGCAATTGACTGCAGCCGTAGAAGCGACTGGTTAGGCCGGGGAGGATAAGCCGGAACAGCAATGACCCCAGCATATAAGCATCCAAAGAAGGCCGCGATGTATTCTAGACCCGCCGGGTACAGAAGCAGCGCTCGCTCCCCAGCAGCTCCCATATCCTGTAGCCGAACTGCGATCGCCCGCGCTTTTTCGTCGAGAGCACTGTAGGTAAAAGAGACCTCTTGCCCTTCCCCGTCTTCAAGAAACCGATAGATGATTTGCTCAGGTCGTTCTGAAACTCGACAGAACAACATATCCACCAAAGTGGAAGAGTTAGACTTACTCATATGGCATCCTTAGATAACAATAGGACTATGAACAGGCTTCGCACCAGCTAGCTTTGAAGCTGCAAAAAACTAACAAGAATCATTGGATGTGCTCAGAGCTTCACCTCTCCCAACGGAATGAAGCTACAGGTCGCGCAATTTGGATCTGTCCTCGCAAGTTTTTAGCTATTCAATCCTAAGAAATTCCTGCAGGCAGCCCTTGCCTGTACAATTTCAGGCTCAGCTTATTGGCGTCTTCAAATTCTCCAGATAGGAACCTAGAAAAAAGACCAGCCTAAAACTTCTCAGCCTACTCAACAAAATATTCAAGCTCCCTTTCTGCGTAAAAGCGCCTTGTAAAGGTTACATAAACGCAGCAACGGCGCGCGTAATGTGCAAACAAACAGCAAACAGGGAACCGTAAAGCTTTTAAACCTATCAACACCAACTATCGTTGATATCAACTCAGGACGCGCCAGTTCAAAGGATGAAACGCGGCCTCGAATCCAGTCAAGATGAATGTAAACAAAATATTTGATAGTGTCAAGTCCGCCAAGAACTTTTTCAGAGAGCATTTGAAAATTCTTAGCTGCTATATGAGACGCATAAGTATCAGATGGATCGTCGCTAGATAGATGAACACCTCTGAGTTCTCAGGTAGCGCTTCGTAATCCTTACTAAGTGCCACACGCACGCTGCACGAACAGCCACCGAGACCAGCCCGGCTAGCCAATGTGTCATAGATCCATTGCATGAAGCGCTCATCTCAATAGCCACCGTCTGCCTACACCAGCAGTAGTCGCTTATATCGCTATTTCTATCTCTAGAAGTTAAATGAATAGGGTTTTGGCTCCCGCTTTATTAGAGACATTATTAACAGTAATCACCGCCAAAATTATCAGGCCCAGCGTATCTAATAGAACACGACGCTTGCGACGCTTGCAGCCGCCCTTGCCACAGCTTTTATTGGTAAGGCTGCCAATCTTAATTGACTGGCCATCAATGATAGCGGCAATGATAGCGGCACTAGGGCTGGCTCTTCGCTCTGCTTTGTGCCGCACCCACTTTCTCAAGTAGCGGTTAATGCGCTTCCACGCCCCAGCTCGTGTTTACAGCGCTAGCTCTCTTTCAAAGTCGCCTCGGTCTCGACCAGTCGTCCATCCTCCATGTACAGAATGCGGTCTGCGATGTCTAGAATGCGGTTGTCATGGGTAACAAGCAAAATGGTGCACATCTGCTCCTTTGCTAGACGATGCATAATTTCTACAACGTCACGGCCTGACTTCTTGTCTAAGGCTGCGGTTGGCTCATCGGCCAAAATAATTTTTGGATGGCTGGATAAAGCCCGAGCGATCGCCACACGCTGTTTTTGCCCACCAGATAGATGCTCGGCATAGTAATCAATGCGATCGCCTAGCCCCACTGCACTGAGAATATTGACCGCTCGCTCCTCAATCTCAGTGGGTGAATAGTCGGAGTGCAATTCTAGTGCCATGCTGACATTCTGCTTTGCCGTTAAAAAGGTTAGTAGGTTGTGTGCCTGAAAGATATAGCCGATCTGCCGCCGTATGCCCAGTAGCTGGGCGTTCTTTGCGCCTCTCATCTCTTGCCCAAGGACACGCAGATTACCGTCCTGCACAGACCGCAGCCCTCCTACCAATGTCAGAAGAGTTGTTTTACCAGAACCAGACGGTCCAGTTAAAATAACGATTTCGCCGGCGCAGATGTCAAGATTGATACTAAACAGCGTTTGCTTCCGCAAATCACCTGTGCCAAAGAAATGATTTAGGTGGTGAGTTGAGATTACAGCGGTATGGGCAGGCTCAGTCGGTTGTAAGTTCTGAGCTTTCAACAGGATGCTTTCAGCGTCTAGTAAAATATCCATAGCGTGCGTGTAGTCAGAAGATCAGCTAGAGAGTACTTCGAGAAATTCAAGCCTTGTTGAGAACAGATACCAAAATTCAGTGCTTCTAGGCTCTACTCATTGCCAGTAAGTCAATTTTTCGAGATGACCTAGAGAATATTTTGAAATTCTGACAGAAGCTAGAGCTTGCTGTGAGTGATACTGAGCCTTGAGGAATGCCCTCAGAGGATGCTTGAAAAGCATTGGTTAAAGCGTTATGCTCCTGTTTCACCCCCCTTAGTCCCCCTACGGGCAGGGGGACTAAGGAGGTAATGCAGAACTTTTGATACTTTTGATACTTTTCAAACGCCCTCTCAGGGAGAAGAAAGATCTCAGCTGCCTCTGTTGAGGTCTAGTTTTAGCCACATCCGCAAAGAACCACATCCGCAAAGAACCGCAGACAAACAATGCTATCGGGGGTTATGCCCCTAACGGGGCAGACACCTCATACTCACTCTTGAATTGCTTATAAGCTCTAACGAAAAAGGAAAGCGGTTTCGCCGGCTTTTTTTTCGCTAAAGCACTCATATGATGTCCATACAGGCTTATACGCTTGTCAGATAGTTTTGTTAGCTGCTGGCATCGTTCAAACTATTGCGTTTAAACTAGCATGCTTGACGAAAATTATTGTAATTACTTTCAGTCGGTATTCATCTCCCGCCACAGCGTCTTCGATAGAAATGATATTTCGTCCATATCTTCCTCCAGGGCGACCTACCCTCAATGATGGGGCCCACCTAGCAAGGCATCAGTAAACGAACTTACCCCAAAAAATATGATACAAATCGAACACGACCTGACGGCTCTCTAAGTATCTAATACCAAATGAATATGAAAATGCACATTACGGTTCACCCCCGGCTGTCGCCATCCCCTACGCCCTTCGGGCAGGCTTCGCAAAAAGGGAGATTATAGGGGCATCTCAATATGTTCAGCCACATACGGAGTTGGTATTGCAAGCCCCATCTATTAGAAGAGGTAGAAGAGGTTTGATCTATTACAGGCAAGGCGTCTTACAGGCAAAGCGTCGCCAGATTAGCGAGTTGTTCAAGTTCTTTCGGCACTTCGATCAATCTTTAGATTACTGAGATCTAGGTCTGTTCCTCTGTCTGAATAGCCGCTTGAATGCGCTGTTGGGCTACACAGTGTGCCTTGTCTGGAGTCACTACAGTAGTCAATAACAGTTTTATCCTATCCAATGCTTCATTTCCTGATCTCAAGATACGCTGTCACAGTCAGCCTTTCCTAAAACTGCATCAATAACCAAGCTTTCACTGTCGCCTGCTCCTTGATGACTGCGCCCGCAGCACCTCCCCCAGTAGCGCCATTCTCAAAAGTCATACATCACAACAAAGCTTGGTTTCAAAAACGCTTGCAGCTAGCCCTGCCAATTAACTTGCAGCTAGCCCTGCCAGTTAAACAGAAACTTGAGCTTTAAATTTCGCATCCGCAGCCGCCCCACAGCGGCGCAAGTTACAGACCGTTTCAAAGACCTGTTGCACAATGTAATCAGTAACCCGAATCAGTAACCCGCGACCGACGAGCCCTATGAGCCCCGATTCTACCTATACTGCACCTGACACCGCTCCTAACATCGACAACAGCCCCCAGCCCGAGGTCGATCCCTCCCCCGGCCCCCAACCCAGCCAGAGGGTCGCGCCCTTTGAGCCCCGCCACATTGGGCCGCGATCGCAGGATATTGAGGCCATGCTCAAAGTGCTTGGGGTAGATTCTCTAGCGGCGCTCATCGACCAAGCGGTACCCGAATCAATTCGCCGCCGGCAGCCGCTCAGCATTCCAGCCGGTCAATCGGAAGAAGCGCTGCTGGCCGAGCTAAGAGAAATCGCCAGCAAAAACCAGGTCTGCCGCGCCTTCATCGGCATGGGCTACTCGGGCTGCTTTACCCCCGCCGTCATCCAGCGCAACGTGCTCGAAAACCCCGGCTGGTACACCCAGTACACGCCCTACCAGCCCGAGATCTCCCAGGGGCGGCTAGAGGCGCTGCTCAACTTTCAGACCATGGTCGCGGATCTAACGGGGCTCGACATCGCCAATGCCTCTCTGCTCGACGAGGGCACCGCCGCCGCCGAGGCCATGGGCCTGAGCTACGGCGTCTGCAAGAAAAAAGCGGCCAACGCCTTCTTCGTCTCTGAGGGCTGTCATCCCCAGACGATTGAAGTTATTCGGACGCGATCGCGCCCCCTAGGCATCGAGGTAATTGTCGGCGACCACCGCCAGTTCGATTTTGCTACGTCCGTTTTCGGGGCGCTGCTGCAGTACCCCGCCACCGACGGCGCTATCTACGACTACAGCGACTTCATCGGTCGAGCCCATGAACAGGGCGCGCTAGTGACCGTGGCCGCAGACCTCCTGGCCCTCACCCTGCTGACGCCGCCGGGAGAATTTGGCGCGGATATCGCCGTGGGCAGCACCCAGCGCTTCGGCGTTCCCTTGGGCTACGGTGGGCCCCACGCCGCCTACTTCGCCATCAAAGAAGCCCACAAGCGGCAGATTCCCGGTCGGCTGGTGGGGCTGTCTCAAGACGCGGCGGGTCACCCAGCCCTGCGCCTAGCCCTGCAGACCCGCGAGCAGCACATCCGCCGGGACAAAGCCACCAGCAACATTTGCACGGCCCAGGTTCTGCTGGCAATTATGGCCAGTATGTACGCGGTGTATCACGGGCCGGAAGGGCTGCGGCGCATTGCCGAGCGAGTGCATCAGCAGACGGCGCTGCTGGCGGCGGGGCTCGTGGATCTGGGCTACACCCTGAAAGACGAACCCTATTTCGACACCTTGAGCGTCACTCTGGGCGTCAAAGAAGGCGTCACAGCGGGCGTCACAGCGGGCGCGAGCGAGGCCGAGAGAATTCTAGAGCGAGCGCTCTCCCACAGCATCAACCTGCGCTACATCGACGATCACACCGTCGGGGTTTCCCTAGACGAAACCACCACCGAAGCAGATCTCATGTACCTGCTGCAGGTGTTCGGCCATCCCCGCCCGCCCATCTTGCCCCAGGCCCTCACGCCCCAATCCAGCGTTCTAAAGAGCTTTGCCCGCACCACCCCTTACCTCCAGCACCCCGTCTTCAATTCCTACCACTCGGAGACCGAGCTGCTGCGCTATCTCTACCGACTGCAGGGCAAGGACCTCTCCCTCGCCACCGCCATGATTCCCCTGGGCTCCTGTACCATGAAGCTCAACGCCACCGCTGAGATGCTGCCCGTCACCTGGCCCGAGTTCGGTCAGCTCCACCCCTTCGCCCCGGTGGATCAGGCCCAGGGCTACCAGGTGCTGTTCCAGCAGCTTGAGGAAGTGCTGGCGGAAATCACCGGCTTTGACGCAGTTTCCCTGCAGCCCAATGCCGGTTCCCAGGGCGAGTATACCGGTCTGCTGGTGATTTGCCAGTACCACCGGCAGCGGGGCGAAGGCGATCGCAACGTCTGCCTGATTCCCGAGTCGGCCCACGGCACCAACCCCGCCAGCGCGGTGATGGCTGGGATGAAGGTGGTAGGGGTCAAGTGCGACGAGGATGGCAACGTGGATATAAATGACCTCACCGCCAAGGCCGAAAAGCACGCCGAAAAGCTGGCGGCGCTGATGGTCACCTACCCCTCTACCCACGGCGTCTTTGAGGAAGAGATTATCCAAGTTTGCGAGGTGGTCCACGCCCACGGCGGCCAGGTTTACATGGACGGGGCCAACATGAACGCCCAGGTGGGGCTGTGCCGCCCCGGCGACTTTGGCGCCGACGTCTGTCACCTAAACCTGCATAAGACCTTCTGCATTCCCCACGGCGGCGGCGGTCCAGGGGTTGGCCCCATCGGCGTTAAGGCCCACCTAGCCCCGTTTCTGCCGGGTCACTCGGTGGTCTCTCCCCACGGCGAGGCTAGCGCTCTTGGGGCCGTGGCCGCCGCGCCCTGGGGCAGCGCCTCCATCCTGCCCATCTCCTGGATGTACATCTTGCTGATGGGCGGCGCGGGGCTGACGCGGGCCACCGAAGTGGCCATCCTCAACGCCAACTACATCGCCAAGCGGCTGGAAGGCCACTACGACATCCTCTATAAAGGCCGCCAGGGCTGGGTGGCCCACGAGTGCATCATCGACACCCGCCCCTTCAAAAAGTCTGCCGACGTCAGCGTCAACGATATTGCCAAGCGGCTGATCGATTACGGCTTCCACCCACCTACGATGTCCTGGCCAGTGATCGGCACTATGATGGTGGAGCCTACGGAGAGCGAATCCAAGGCCGAGCTAGACCGCTTTTGCGATGCTATGATCGATATCCGCAGCGAGATTCGGGCCATCGAGTCGGGGGAGGTGAGCCGCAAGGACAACCTGCTTCACGGCGCGCCCCACACCGCCGAGTGCCTGATCTCTGACGTCTGGGAGCGCCCCTATTCCCGCGAGCAGGCCGCCTACCCCATCCCCGCCACCCGGCAGCACAAGTTCTGGCCCTCCGTAGGCCGGGTGGACGATGCCTACGGCGATCGCAACCTAATGTGCGCCTGCCCGCCCATGAGCGAACATGTAGAAGACGACAGCAAAGGTTAAGCAATGGACTGGTGGACTTCGACCTTCCCTAAGGGGCGGCAGACCCTAACGATTGAAGATGCCGGGGGGCAGCCGGTGGCGATTGCCTACGGTGAAGTGGGAGAGGGGCCGACCCTGGTGCTACTGCACGGCATTGGCGTGTGGAGCTACGCCTGGCGAGAGAACGTCGCGGCACTAGCCCAGCACTACCGCGTCGTCTGCTTCGACGCGGTGGGGGCAGGCTTTTCAGAAAAGCCCATGCGCCCTTCCCAACCGGGGCACCAGGTGTTGGAGGCCGCGCGAGTCGTAGGGGCGCTGTGCGGCGGGCCTGTCATTTGGGTAGGTCAGTCGCTGGGGGCGCTGACCATCCTGGGGGTAGCGATCGATCACCCCCACCTGGTAGACCGCATGGTGGTGATCAACGTGCCCGTCTTTCCCAAGAAGCTGCCCAGCACCACCATGCAGACCCTAGCCACCATTCCCCAACCCCTGGTCTACGCCGCCGATCGCCTCCAGCTGCTCAAGCGCATGCGGCCCGTCGCCCGGTGGATGGCCCGCTCGGCAAAGCGCGAGTCGCTGGCCAAGCACGAAGTGCTGCAGACCCAGACCGCCTATGTTGCGGCCTATCCCTATGTAGAGCAATTCGGTGCCCTCACCTGTTTCGCCCGCGACCTGAAATTGGCGATGGGGGATATTGAAGGCTACCTACAAAACCAGCCCTGCTATACCCGTCGCCTTGAGGATAATTTAGGGGCGATCGCCCAGCCGACCCTGGTGCTGTGGGGCGAGGAGGATTCCTGGTTCCCGGTGGAAAACGGGAAAGCGCTGCACCAGCGGTTGCCCAACGCCAAGCTGCACGTCATGCCGGGCTGCGGGCACAAGGCGTCAGAGACTTGCCCTCGCCAGGTGAATGAGGCGGTGCTTGAGTTCTTGAGACACCGCGCTTCCCGCTGAGCGTTTCCCGCTATTCCTCGCAAAGCGTTTCTCTCTAAGCTCAGCGCATGCCCTATGCCGTCTGGGCAGGCTCTTGGGCATCCTTGGGCTCCTTGGGCTTGCGCTCAAAGGCCTGAATCGAGGGCTGATCGAGCACGTAACCCGCATCGGTTTTCTGACCCAGCTTGCCGGTCACCGCAGCCACCCACATGGGGTAGCTCTTCTCCGCCTCTTCCAGCCGCCGCCAAATCTTGGGCCGCACCGTCACCTGAAACACGACGCCGTCGCAGTCGATATCAAACTGCTGCCAGCCGTTTTCCACCGTCTCTGTCGTGGGCAGCTCATTGATTTTAATGGTAAGTTCCAGTCGTCCGCTGACCATTCGTTTTAACCTCGTTCATAGTAAGCATCGGGGTAGGAGTGTAGCGAATGTTGAGCGCGATCGCAACCACACGGACAGGACTGCTAGCGGGAATTGAGCCATGACGGGGCGATGGCAGGCCGCTGCAGTGCTCTATTTTGGGGTGTTCTGCGTCTCAACCTCGGCAGTGTTCGTCCGCTTAGCGCTGGGGGCAGCGGAGACGGCGGGCGTCGGCTTTAGCTTGGTGATTGCGGCCTCGCGGCTAATCCTGGCGTCCCTAATTTTGCTGCCCACCTGGCGACACTTCCAGCCGAGCAGGTACCAGCCAGGTGCCGCGGCCTACTCGGCGATCGCTGGAGTCCTGCTGGCGCTGCACTTTGCCACCTGGATTACCTCGCTGTCCTATACCTCCATTGCCGCCTCAACCGTGCTCGTCACGACGAATCCAATTTGGGTGGCGCTGGTGTCCTGGCTGTGGCTGAAGGAGCGGCTGCCGAGGCGGACGGTGGTGGGCATTGCCGTGACGATTGTCGGCGGCGTCCTTGTGGGCTGGCAGGGCGGCGGAGCCGTTGGGCAAAACCCGCTGCTAGGCAATGGGCTGGCGCTGGTGGGAGCCTGGACCTTCAGCCTTTACTTCCTGCTGGGGCGAGCGGCGCAGCGGCGGGGGCTGAAGCTAGGCCAGCACTCGGCGATCGCCTACACCGTGGCGGCGGTGACCCTTCTGCCGCTGCCCTGGGCGTTCGAGGCGTCCTATGGCGGCTACCCGCCCTCGGTCTATGGCTATATTGGGCTCATGGCGCTCGTGCCGCAGCTTTTGGGGCACACCAGCCTCAACTGGGCCGCAACCCGCATGTCGCCGACCCTGGTGACGCTGGTAATCTTGATGGAACCTGTGGGGGCAAGCCTGCTGGGCTATCTGGCGTTTGGGGAGGTGCCGGGGGTGCGGGTGCTGATGGGGGCGATCGTGATTTTGGCGGGGGTTACGCTAGCGGCAGCAGAAGCGTATGCGTAGGACTTGGGGCGGCGGGGCTGGGGATTTAGCGGAAGACCGATCGTTAGCGCGCCATCTTAGCGCATTATTTTGGAGGTGCAATGTCTGAAGCAAAGGCCGTTTCCACATCGTTGGAACCCGTCACCCAGGCCACGCTGGTGCGAGATCTGCAGGCCCTCGGCCTAGCGTCGGGGGATGTGGTGCTGGTTCACTCATCCCTCAGCGCCATGGGCTGGGTCTGCGGCGGAGCGCAGACGGTGATTCAGGCGCTGGTGGAAACCGTAGGCGCAGCAGGCACCCTCGTGATGCCGGCCCAGTCTAGCGATCGCTCTGATCCCCAGCTTTGGGAGCAGCCCCCGGTGCCAGAGGCCTGGTGGGACACCATCCGTGAAACGATGCCCGCCTTTGACCCGGCGCTGACGCCAACGCGAGGCATGGGGGTGATTGCCGAGACGTTTCGCAAGCACCCGGGCGCGGTGCGCAGCCGCCACCCCACGCTGTCGTTTGCGGCCCTGGGGCCAGAGGCCGCCACAATTATTGCCGAGCAGGTCCTAGAAGACGGGGTAGGGGAGCGATCGCCCCTGGGCAAGCTCTACGACCTGGAGGGCCGAGTTTTACTGCTGGGGGTGGGGCACGGCAATAATACGACGCTGCACCTGTCGGAGCGGCGCGCCCTGGGGGCAGCGCAAGTTAAGCATGAGACGGGGGCCCCGATTGCGGTAGACGGCGTGCGGCGGTGGGTCACATTTTGGCAGCCGCTCCTAGACGCGGCGGATTTTGAGCAGGTGGGGGCGGCCTTTGAGCAGCAGACGTTCGAGCGGCATGGGTCTAAGCGGCAAGCGGCGGCGCGCCGGGGCCGAGTGGGGCAGGCAGAGGCACGACTGCTGGCGGCGCGATCGCTAGTGGATTTCGCGGTGCCCTGGTTTAAGGCACATCGCACAGACGCGCGTCCGCCGTCAAACTAAATGGAAACGTGCCGCCAAACCAATCCTCGAAGACCGCATCCGCCGCATTCGACGCTAGAAACGCGTCCACAATGCCCTTCCAGTCAGCGTCGTCGCCCGGCAAAATCAGCCCGTAGAACTCACAGGCCAGCGATCGCTCCGGCAGCAGCGCAAAATTGCTCACCGCTTGCCCCGTCTGAAGCAGCTCAGCATAAGTGAGCACGTCATCGCCAACAAACGCGTCAATCTGCCCCGAGGCTACCGCCCGCACCCCCGACTGCCGGCCGTTCGGGTCCGTAAAGGGAATCAAAGTGGCCTCGGGGTAGGTCGCCTGCACCAGCGCCTCTGCCGTTGTATCCTGCACGACCCCAAGCCTAATATTTTCTAATGGTGAACTGGGATCGATGGCGTCGGCCTTGCCGGCGGTGACTAAAAAGCGAGTGCCGACCGTCAGCACCGGCTGGGAAAAGGTGACGCCCTCGACGCCGGATTGAACGGTGTTGGGGCCGCACTCTAGGTGAACGCTGCCGTCCCTGACCAGCTCGAAGCGATTTTGCGAGGTTGAGGTGAGCTCCACCAGCTCAACGGCCACAGGGCTCTCCAGCGCGCTCGTGAGGTGTTCCCCTAGGGCGATCGCCAGACTGCCGCAGTACCCGTCCCATTCGCTGGCTGGGTTGATATAGCCGAAGGGGGGCGCGTCTTTGCGAAAGCCCACCTTCAAGACGCCCGCGCGCCGGATCTCAGCCAGTACGGTTTCATCGCGGGCCGGGGGGAGGGCGATCGCCGGGGGGTCAATGGGGATGGGGAGCGCGCGGCCATAGGCTTCGACGAGGCGACCAGCCGCCAAAGACTGAATGATGTCTAGCTTTAGCGGCTGGTCGGCGCTCAGGGTTCGGGCATAGTCCGCCGTCAGGTAGGGGGAGCGATCGCGGGCATCCTGGGCGTCAGTGAGATAGGCCCGCCAAAAGGCGGTGACCATGGTTTTGGCATAGCGAATGCCAATGTCTCGGTGCTCTCCCGCCAGCAGCTGAAAGATCCCCTCCGCCTGATCTCGGCCCGGCTTAGAGGTGAAGTGGGTCCCCACCTGCAGCAGCGCCAAATACTTCGGATCGGACTCGGCCCAGATGAACGGGTAGATTTGCTCGGTGACCACCGGGGAAACGACGTCGTCGCTACCGGAAATCATCAGCAGTGGAATCTCGATCTGCGCCATGCCCTCCGGCCCGTACAGATAGCCCCCCATGGGGTGCATCGCCACCACAGCCTTAATTCGCTCGTCCCGCAGCTGGTAGCCGCCCGGCGGCAAAAACCGGGCGCGACACTCCAGGTAAAGCGTGAAGTTGAGAATGACGTTGTCTCGATTGCAGTCAGCCGCCAGCCGCGCGTAGTTAATCTCCGCGCCCGCCAGCGCCAGCGCCGTAGAGCCCCCCAAAGAGTCTCCCATGATGCCAATGCGATCTAAATCGAGACGAGCCGCCCAGCCAGAAGAGCGATTGGCGAGCCGCTCTAGCTCATCGATTAAAAAGGAGATCTCCTGAGGCCGGTTGAGAAACTCCATGGGGCTCAGCAGCGTATTGAGGCGACCCTGCAAAAATTCCTGACGGTAGCTGAAGTCGCTGCCCACGTGGGCAGGAATGATGGTCACGATGCCGTAGGAGGCCAGGTGCTCAGCGATAAAGGTAAAGCTCTCTTTGACGTCCCCAAACCCATGGGAAATAATTACCACAGGAGCAGGCTCCACCCGTCCCTCGGAATAGTACACATCCACCGGAAAGTCGTAGTTGACGGTGAGGCCGGCATTCGTCTGCCGCAGCGCCGGATTTCTCACCGTTATTGTCTCTTTGACCACCGCGTAGGGCCCTGGCTGGCTCAGATCGGGGAGACTGGCGGCCTCTATTACGGGCTGGGCAGCGGCCTCGGCGGTAGCCTGCTGCTGAATCGCTTCCACCACGGCCTGATTGTAGTCTAGGTAGACCGTGAGGGTTTGGCGCAGGGCCAGCAGATCCCCTAAGCTGACGTCGATGCTGTCTGAGGGAAACTGGCGCAGCACGTCTAGCATCGTCCAGCCGTCGGGTCCAGCCGCCGCCGCCGCGCCCAGAATGGCCGCCCGCAGGCCGTAGAAGCCATTCACCTCGGGATGCACCCGAACGACCTTACCGACGTTAGAAATCACGTCCCGCCCCAGGGGCGAGGAGGCCAAGTTATCCACCGTCACTAGATCGAGGGGAATGGGCTGGGTCAGTCGCTGACGGATGGTCTCCTGGACGGGCTCACCGGCAAAGCGCGATATCAGCGCCAGGTCGCCCCTGGCCTCGCCCGTCTCGGCGAACTGCTCTAGCGCATCAACTGAGACAGTCAGCGTCAGCGGTCCCCCCACCACGACTCGAATTTCTTCTGCGCCTGCGGCAGGCTGGGGCTGCACTACTTCGCCCGACAGGCCAGCTGTCAACAGGCAGACAAGGGACAGAGCAGTTCGAAGCTGGGACAGTGAACGCATACGGCGGCGGTAGGTAGAGGCTTATAGATATAGGCTCATGAGCGGACCAACGAAAATTCCGCCATTCCGATTTTATTGGCAAACCTGACCCTTGAACGGAATAAAAGGAAGCGGGGAAGCAGTTATCCTGTCTTCCCCGCCTATATATTTGCCCTATATTTGCCCTGTAGCGATTTGGCTCTACTGCGATTGCCCTATCGCTTAGGCGAAATTGACCTCAGCGATCGCTCCGCTGCCCGTCAGGGTCACATCCAGGCGGCGAACGCCGTCGATGCCCACCTCAGCGGTTCCGAACGCGCCATTGGCCGTCAGGCTGGTGGTGTCGATGCTGCCCAAAACGGCGCTGTCGTCACCAAAGGCAGTGATGGACCCGCCCGCTTCTTCAATGTCCAATAGGCCAACGCTGGCCACGTTGACCAGCTCGTCCCAGGTAAACTCGAAGGTGCCGCCGCTGTCGCTGTCGTCAGGGTTAGTGGCGTCGCCGTCCTCAGAGAGAATCAGCACGTTGCCCAGGCTGTCGCTCGCCAGGTCTGTATCGCCGCCCGTGGGATTGGCCGTATCGAAGATCATCGCCTCGGGGCCGCTGGTGGAGACCGTAACGCCACTGAGCTGGTCGGTAATCACCGTACCGGCCGCTACATCGCCCTCAAAGTCGAGGCCCTCTGCGCCAGTCAGCCCGGCTACGCCAAGGCTGGGATCGAGCGCTAGCGGCTCGCTGAGCTGCAGCTGAATGATCTCGTTGTTGTCGATGTCAGGGCCGCGACCCACAGAGAATGGATAGTTGTTGTCGTTGGCCACCAAAATGGTGTCCTCATCCAATACCAGCACGTCCTCGATGGTGACAAAGGGAAAGTCAAAGGTGGTTTCGCCATCGCCGTTGAGGTCGTTGGGGTCGGCAATATCAAGCAGGTCCACCACCTCGGTCTTCTCCACGAAGCCGTCGCTGATTTCGCTCAGGTTGACCTTGAAGATCTTCTTGAACTCAGCAGACTCGCCCTGGCCACCGTCTCGCTCAATCACCAGGAATTCATCCGCATTGATGGGGGTGAAGTCGCCGATGGCGTGGTTGGCCTCGTCGAGCTGATAGAGGCCTAAGATGCCCTCAAAAGCGCTGCTGGCCACGTCGAACTCGTAGATGCGCAGGGAGCCTTCGGGGTCACCGAACACCGCGCCCTCCAGCAGCGGGTAAAGCGTCTGGCGATCGGGGCTGAAGGCCATGCCCTCATAGCCACGCGAGCCGCTCAGGTTGGCGAACTCTTCAGCGGTTTCGAACTGCTCCACTACAGTGCGGCCGGTAGCGGGGAAGTCGGTGAAGAAGCCGTCTGCGCCGATGTCGATCAGCTGCTCAAATTCCTGTCCCGGCGTCTGGGGCTCACCCTCGGCAGTAAGGGTCAAGAAGCGCTCCTCGTTGCGCAGGGTGTAGGGGTGCACCTGCAGACCGGCGTCATGGGCGAAGTCAATCAGCGGGAATACTTCGCCGGTGAGCTGGGTGGTGATTTCCGCTTCGCCGTCGCCGTTGCCGTCCACGGGCTCGTCCAGGGATTCCCGCAGCAGGATGCTGTTTTTCCAGGGGCCGATGCCGTCGGCGTAGCCGCTGATGGCGGTAGCTACCTCAGGATTGGCCAAGTCGGCGTAGGTGGGGCTATCGGAGAAGTCCACTAAGTCAGTCAGCTCGCCGTAGATGGCCTCTAGCTCTGCCTCAGGTTGGTCCGCATTGGCCACAAAGTCGAACGGCACCGAGAAGCCGCCGCCGCCCTCATTGATGAACTGGTCTTCAACATCACCAAAGAGCTGCACCAGAGGCAGGTTGGACAGGTCGGGGGTACCGTCGGCGCTCTCGATGTCTAGGCTAAAGCCGAGGAACTGGGTTTCTTGGGCGTCGTTGAAGTTGTTGTCGCTGGCGATAATCAGGGACTGACTGCCGTCGGCCAGGGTGGGGCCAAAGGCTACGGCCTCGTCGTTATCCACGTCGATGCCGAAGTCCTCACCGAAATTAGCGATCAGGCGCTTGTCTAGAGCCACTTCGTCTAGCTCAAGGCCGTCTAAGGTATCAAACTCGCTGACGTCCGTAGCACCGTCGAGGCTGACCTCATAAAGACGGATGTCGTTCCCCACGCCGGAGGCGAAGGAGCGCTCTAGGGCCAGCAGGGTGCCAGCGTCATCTAGGGTCAGTAGCTCTACCAAACCGTTGTCAGCGAAGCCGTCAGCGGGGGCAGGGGCCACGGGAATCGGGTCCGTCAGGTAGACGTATTCTGCTGCCGGCTCACCCGTGAGCAGGTTGTACTCCAAAATCCGGGAAGGGCTGCCCGAGTCAAGGGAAGCCACCTCGCCGTCCTGGAACAGAGCACTTTCGGTGGCGGTGAATAAGGTCTTCTGGTCTGGGGCAATGGTCAGACTCTCGAAGGCCTGATTGTTTTGGATACCGCTGCTCTGGTCTGCCGTGGGGAAAAACTTCTCGGGCAGGGGTAGGGTATCAATGACCTGGCCGTCCAGGGTGAATTCATTCACAAAGGGTGGGATCAGGTCGTTGGCGCTGCCTTCGGAGGAGATAAAGAGGGTGCCGTCGGTGAGGACGATGCCTTCAGGGTCGAGGCTGCCGGCCAGGAAGGGATTACCGCTGGCGTTGAGCAGGGTGGTGACCTCAGTGAAGGCTACATCGCCTTCATCCAATGCGCCGTCGCTCAGGTCGATGGTGATGTCGTAGTAGCGGGAGGGCTCGTCAGCCTCAGCGCCTTCGACGGGCTCAGCGCGGTTGCCCCGGTCGTCGGAAAGACCATAGTAGAGGCTGTTACCGGCGTCGAAGGTGAGGCCAGAGATGCCGCCGACTTCGGTGCCTTCGAAAAGGGTGCCGGTTTCAAAGCTAGCCGCACCGATGAAGTCGATGCCGGTTACGGTCTTCGCGCCAGCGTTGGGCAGGATGTCTTCCCGCAGCTCAATCAGGTTCTGCACCTCAAAGGACTGGATAAAGATGCGGTCAGGGTCGGTAAAGCCGGTCTCGATCAGCGTCTGCACCAGGGGCTCTTCTAAAGACAGGCCCTGCTCATCGAAGAAGGTGGGGTGCTTGGTCTCGGGGTAGATGCCGATGTCGCGGCCCACCAGCGGGCTGACTTCCTGCACCAGCTCGATGACTTCCTGGAAGGTGGGAATCTCGAACTCGCCGTTGAACGCCTGGCTGCGGAAGTCGCGGGGCTGGCGGGCCCGCACCTGCTTGATTTCCTCCAGGGTGAAGTCCTCAGCAAACCAGCCGCCCACTAGGGCACCGTCTAAGCTCTTGACGGTGAGCTTGCCCGTAAACTGCTCTAGCTCCGCCACGTTGGTGGTCAGGGTGCTGTTCTGCAGCACGATGGGGTTACCGCCCACATCTAGCGCGATCTCGCCGCTTTCGGTTAGCTCTACCTGGGCCAAGGTAGGCTCGTGGCGGGCAATGAGTACGCCGTCGCTCGTGATTACCAGATCGGGCTCCACAAAGTCAGCGCCCTGGTAGATAGCCAGGCGGTAGGCCTCTAGGGTGTGCTCGGGGAGGTCGCCGCTAGCACCCCGGTGGGCGATGACTAAGGGCGTTTGGCCGTTCAGCGTGTCGAAGTTGAAGTCGGGATTATTGGGCGATCGCACTTCCTCGGCTACCAGCTTGTCGCGCACCGGGTCGCCCGTGCGGGGGAAGTCGGTAAAGAAGCCGTCGGCGCCGATATCGATCAGCTGCTCGAACTCCTCTTCTGGGGTTTGGGGCGTGCCGTCGGCGGTAAGGGTCAAAAAGCGCTCTTCGTTGCGCAGAGTATAGGGGTGCACCTGCAGCCCTGCCTCGTGGGCGCGGTCAATCAGCGGGAACACTTCGCCGGTGAGCTGGGTCGTGATTTCCGCTTCGCCGTCGCCGTTGCCGTCCACGGGCTCGTCCAGAGATTCCCGCAGCAGGATATTGTTCTTCCAGGGACCCAGGCCCGCGGCGTACTCGCTGATGGCGGCGATCGCATCCTGGCTGGTGAGGTCGCCGTAGGTGGGGTTTTCGAAGTCGATGAAGTTAGCGAGGCCACCGTAGATGGCCTCAAGCTCAGCCTCAGAGAGGTCGCCGTT
This sequence comes from Elainellaceae cyanobacterium, assembly GCA_050331115.1. Lineage (GTDB taxonomy): Bacteria > Cyanobacteriota > Cyanobacteriia > CAKZMO01 > CAKZMO01 > JBCCAG01. The sequence continues at coordinate 245 of JBHJHD010000019.1, read as the reverse complement.
GGCCACCACATCGAAGGGTACCGAGAAACCGCCGCCGCCCTCATTGATGAAGTCACCTGCGGTGTCGCCAAAGAGCTGCACCAAGGGCGTATCACCTAGGCCGACTTCGTTTAGCTGTCCCTGGAGATCCAGCAGGTTGGCGATTTCGAAAGACTGGATGAAGATGCGGCTGGGGTCGGTGAAGCCGGTGTCCTGAAGCACCTGAATCAGCGGCTCTTCTAGGGACAGGCCCTGCTCATCGAAGA
>JBHJHD010000018.1:0-78738 GCA_050331115.1 Elainellaceae cyanobacterium | reverse complement strand
AGTGAATTGAGTAACCGAGCTGTGGCGATGCCCTATCTGCGTTGCTCGATGCTCTGAATGCGCTATTCTGGCCACGCTATACGCGTGCAGGTGCTCCGTCGAAATTTAGGTAGGTAAGAGTAGCTGCAGGAAAATGCGTTTATTGAGACGAGGCAGGCACAGCAATCGATGGGCTGCGATCGCGCCTGGTGCTCAAACGAGTCGAGCTGATAATTTTCAAGGCTTGTTTGCTAAAGGCCTTTCAAGACTCGCTCTATAGGAATGGGTTCTGCCACCCTTTATTTCTCGAAGTCCACGTCTGATATGGTTCAAAGCCAGCATAAGTAATGATTGCTCTTTTCAGAATTCAGGAAGAAACGCTCTATATATTGGAATTGGAACGGTAGTACATTGTCCCTGAAACACCTTGGCGAGAGCACTGTAAGCCATAGAAGCCAAGGATTTTAGACGGTAGCAGTCGGAAGATGCGCGAGCATAGTGCAGGTGAATGCCCAAACCGAGGCATTTTTTGCTCACCCGCATATTAATTAAGAGTCGTATCCGCCGCTTTTGTTCCTGGATATCCTCGCAAAAGTAAAATATCGACTAAAAAGCTGGACTCCCCGGAGCGATAGGGCTTTTGTCGCTATAATTACTTGTCGATATTTCAACGGCAGGCGATTCAGGAGCGACAATGCGAACCCACTACTGCGGGCATCTTCGGGCAGATCAGATTGACGAGACCGTCACCCTCTACGGGTGGGTCGATCGCCGCCGGGACCATGGGGGCGTTATTTTCGTAGACCTGCGCGATCGCACCGGCATCGCCCAGATCGTCAGCGACCCCGAGCGCACCCCCGATTCCTACCCCGTGGCCAACGACCTGCGCAACGAATATGTGGTCAAGGTGACAGGCCGCGCCTCCCGCCGCCCTGCCGAGTCGCTGAACCCCAAGCTGCCCACAGGCGAGGTGGAAATCTACGCCGACAGCATCGAGGTGCTGAGCGAGGTCCGCAAGCCGCTGCCGTTTCAGGTCTCCACGGCGGAAACCGAATCGGTGCGGGAAGAGCTGCGGCTGAAGTACCGCTACTTAGATCTGCGGCGCGATCGCATGACGCGCAACCTGATGCTGCGTCACGAGGTGCTCAAAGCCATCCGCCGCTTCCTGGAAGATCAAGAGAACTTCGTGGAAGTTGAGACCCCTATCCTCACTCGCTCCACCCCTGAAGGGGCGCGGGACTACCTGGTGCCCAGCCGCGCCAATCCCAGCCAGTGGTTCGCGCTGCCCCAGTCTCCCCAGCTCTTCAAGCAGATCCTCATGGTCTCCGGGCTAGACCGCTACTACCAGATCGCCCGCTGCTTCCGCGACGAAGACCTGAGGGCCGATCGCCAGCCGGAGTTCACCCAGCTGGATATGGAGATGAGCTTTTTGTCCCAGGAGGAGATCCTGGAGCTGAACGAGCGGCTGGTGTGCCATATATTCAAAGAAGTTAAAGGTATTGACGTACCCCGGCCCTTCCCTCGCCTCACCTACGCTGAAGCCATGGACCGCTACGGCAGCGACAAGCCCGACACCCGCTACGGCCTAGAGCTAGTGGATGTGTCTGATGTGGTGGCGGACTGCGGCTTCAAGGTATTCTCGGGGGCGGTGAAGTCCGGCGGCGCGGTGAAGATTTTGCCCATCCCCGGCGGCAACGACCTGATTTCTAACGTGCGCATCAAGCCCGGTGGCGACCTGTTTAGCGAGGCGGCGACCGCAGGGGCAAAGGGGTTGGCCTTTATTCGGGTGCGGGAGAACGGCATCGACACCATCGGCGCAATTAAGGACAACCTCAGCGACGAGCAGAAGCAGACGATTTTAGAGCGTACCGACGCCAAGCCGGGACACCTGCTGCTGTTTGCCGCTGCCGACACCTCCACCGCCAACAAAACTTTGGACCGGCTGCGGCAGGTGGTGGCCAAGGAGATGAACCTGATCCCCGAGGGCGCCATGAACCTGCTGTGGGTGACCGAGTTCCCGATGTTTGAGTGGAACGCGGACCAGAAGCGCTATGAGGCCCTGCACCACCCCTTCACCGCCCCCTACCCAGAAGACAAAGGCGACCTGACCACCGCCCGCGCCCAGGCCTACGACATCGTGCTCAACGGTTTTGAAATCGGCGGCGGTAGCCTGCGGATCTATCAGCCCGACGTGCAGGCTGAGGTGTTTGAAACCATTGGCCTCGCTAAAGAAGACGCCTACAATAAGTTTGGCTTTTTGCTGGAAGCCTTTGAGTACGGCACTCCGCCCCACGGTGGCATCGCCTACGGCCTCGATCGCCTGGTGATGCTGCTGGCCGGGGAAGAGTCAATTCGAGATGCGATCGCCTTTCCGAAGACGCAGCAGGCCCGCTGCCTGCTCACCGATGCGCCGTCAGGGGTAGACGATATCCAGCTTAAGGAGCTGCAGGTCGCGTCAACGTTTAAGCACAAGCAGAAGCTTTAGTTCGCTGCCGGTACACCGTCCAAAGGCAGCCCAGCACAAACGGCAGCCACAGCACTACCCGCTCCGTTGGTGATAGGAACCAGTCCTCGATGCCGAGCGCCTGTCGCTCTAGTAGAACAAAATAGACAAACACCGACAAGCTGCCCCAAATCGCCCCCCAGTTCCGCTTCTCCACTGCAAACGGAATCATCCAGGTGAAGTACCAGGCGTGGATGATAGGAGAGAGCAACATCAGCGCAATTAGATAGTTGAGGGTAAATTGACCCAGCGACCGGCCTCGAAGCAGCAGAACCAGCGTCACTAGCGCCAGCGGCGGCGCAAACCAGCGGTTGCTCTCCAAGGAAGGGGGCAAAAATTTTCCAATGATGAAGGGTAAAAGCTCAGCGCTACGTCCGTGGGAGACAAAGGTAGAGGTTGTGGGAATCAGCGGACAGCTCACGCTGTCGCAGTAGACTAATGCCGAGAGCGCCAGCGGCAGGAGCCCTACCGCGCCCACCGCTAGGGCCACCAACCAGCGCGATCGCCAGGTCGCATTATCCTTTCTGAAGAGCACTCGCCAGCTCAGAAATGCCAGCACGGGGAGTGAGATCCACTTGACGCCGATACTGATGCCGATAAAAAGGGCTCTGATAACAGGGGCGCTTTTCCGCCCGAAACCACCTTGGATTGATCTAGCCTCTGCCTCAAACCAATGGCTGGACTCGATATCCCTTTCACCAAGACCGGCCTGCTGCTCTTCGGGCAGACTCATTTGCGACGCGTTTCTTTTTGAAAAGGGAAATAGCCAAGCCATAACCAGCGGCAGCACAAACCAGCTGTCGTAGTGTCCACCTCCAGAAAAGGAGTAGATCACGAGGGGATTCCAGGCGTAGAAGAGAGCTTGAGTTCCAAACCGCTGCCACAGCAGCCAACAGACCACAACGTCTGCTGCCGTAAAGGCAACCTTGAACAGCAGCACGCTGGGGGCAACTGCCGCGATCGCCCGAAACCCAATTTGGGTGATGGGGGGATAGATCGAAGAGACCGTCGGATGGTTAATCTGTGACCACCAGCCCATCCGATAAGCCAGCAGCTCAGGCGCGCTTGGCGCTTGCTCGTAGGGGCTAAAGCCTTGAAGTTGAATGGCGCCTTCCCAGAGATAGCGCCAGATATCATCTCCGGGGTACGCTGCCAGAAACACCAGGCGGGCTGCCACAGCAACACCCCAAAACCAGATGATCGACATTTCTTTTCGGTCAAGCAGCCGCCAGCTGAGCACGTATCCCATCCCCATGGTGGCAATCCCTACCCAAAACGGAGGAACCGTCCCCGGGATGTGAAAGTGACCATAGGCGCTGGCCTGAACGCTACCGAGCACCAGCAGCACGGCACTTAGCGCCAGCATTGGCTGGCGTCGCGTAGTGTGGGCTAGGGCGATCGCATGACGCATGACGGCCTCCGGGCAATATTGGCGCTACGCCAAGAGGATACGTCAGGACCCTGAGAATTCGCTAAATCCTACGCCGGCCATAGCGACGCAAAGCCGCCTTGAGCGCGCGCTATGCCAGCGCTGAGCAGCCCTTGCCCCCGCGATATCATAAAAACCGCGACCACCTCACAGAGGTATTCCACCGGCTTAAAGGTCAAAAAGCTCAGAGCCAGGTCGCTGTAGCTCGACTCGTACACTGCATAGAACTCAAAATCTTCTACCATCATCTCCTGCAGCCCGCTTGCTACAGCGATCCACAGCCCCATCAGGGTAGCTTGCCACTGAGCCTGAAATCGAGAGCGGTGCCAAAGCGTCTGAATGTGTCGGCTCATTGAAATCCCCCAAACGACGTAAGTGATGTGCAACGTGGTTAAGTAGGTCCGGCGATGGCTCGCAATGCTATTGCGCTCATAATTCTAATGGAAAAGATGGGGAAGTAGGGGGTACGGTAACCCAGAAATTTTCGATGGAATATCTGAATTACATCGAGACCTTGCTTAAGCAGGGTCTGCGCCGTGAGGATGGGAGAGAAAGCGCCCAATATTTATGAAGCCCGTCCGGATTAGACCCAGCGCCCTGTGGATCTATACCTTACAGAAATAATTGTCTTGCAGAAATAATTCTCGGCGAGGGCCTAACTATGGTCTTGAAGTCGCTCGATGCTCGAATCTTGGCGGTTGCCGTGATTGGTTTGCTGTCAGGGCTGGGGTGCACCCAGCTCAACGCTATTGATGGTAAATCAGATGGTTTAGGGCTTGCGATCGCCACAAGCACCGCTTCTGAAGGGATATCAACGATCGCCTCAGCTAAGACTGAGGTCGCATCCGCTGAAGTAATTTCAGCACTAATTGAACGGCTCAAGCGCATCAGCCGTCAAAAGGATGCGGAGCCTCACGTCACTGTCGTAGGGCTTGGGACTCCTTCCTCTCCCAGCCCGGTTTTTGACGGCAACCCCCAGCGTTACCCCGCAGATCACCAAAGCGCACCCCGCCCTGTTGAGGCACGGCGGATGCCGGCCGAGACTACCGAACGTATACCCATCCGAGAACCGGTCGTGTCCAACAGCGCCGCCGCAAGTGAAGCAGATGACAACCGAGTTGCGGTCACCGACGAGGCCGCCATCCCCGCCATCATGTATCTCTCCCCTGAGAACTGGGCAGCCTTCAAGGACGCGCTAACCGAACTAATTCAGCTGGGGGAAGCCTCAGTCCCCGCGCTAGTAAGGCTACTGAACGAAGAGGACCCCCTGCTGCGGGAGGCCGGCGTCTATGGCTTGGGCCAAATCGGTCCGGAGGCGGCAGCGGCGGCCCCCCGACTTGTCTACAGACTGCAGCGCGATCGCAAATCAGCAGTGCGCCTCAATGCTGCTCAGGCCCTAGCATCGGTCAGTGCGACACCTTCGTCAGAGACGATAGCGGCCTTGACCACGACATTTTTGAACGAAGCTGAAAAAGCCAGAGTGAGGGAGACTGCCGCGGAGGCGCTGGCGCGCATGGCTCTGGGCAACATTCAGCTGAGGCCGCTGAGCGCGCTGGTGCAGGACTACGAGCGCTCTGCTGACATTTTCCCGAGCGCCAACGATACCGCGATCGCCAACTGCGACCACATCAGCAACATTCTGTCTGATCCGGTAGCGATCGCCGCCCTAACTCCCTTGCTCGATCGCGGCAGCTTAGAGACGCGCTTGCGGGCAGTCCAAATCCTGACTTTGGTGGATGCACCTGAAGCTGATGCTGCGCTCAACAGCGCGCTGCGCAACACCTCTCAAGAGGCCCGCCTGGCAGCGGTAGGTGGTCTACTACTGCAGGGAAAATCCTCTGATGCCCTCATTCCAGCGCTGGTTCGCCTTCGCCAAAGCGCTGATCCTGGCGCTGCCGCAGAAGCCTCCAGGCTGCTGGCCATTGCCCAGGGCACCGTGCCCATCGCAGCGCCAGACTCCGTGTACGTGACGGGGGTGAATGAGATCGATTTCTTGGTGGTGGATTTTCTGGGACAGTTTGGCCAACGGAACTATTCCCCCGAGGCGGAATACGGCGACCACGTTGTGCTAGGGCTGCAGTGCGCTCTCCCCGAGGAAAGCCTCATGGATGTCCAGAGTCTCTATTACTCATTCGCGTCGAGATGGCCATGGTAAGACCAGCAACTGCGGTCTTTCGATTGCCTTTTGTTAACTTCAAACCTATTTTTCTTGAATCCAGAAATATTATTGAGTTACGTCTCAATATTGTTTAGCAGGGTGCTCAACAATGCTTATCAATTCGTTTGGCGCTTGGACTTTTGGAGCGATCGCTATCGGCCTACTCTCCACTCTAGGCTGGACCCAAGCTGATGCTGTTTTCGGTCGCTCCAATGGAGGGGCGATCGCCCTATCCACACCATCAGGCGCTGACTTAAGCGACGCTGAAGCGTCCATAGATGCGCCATTTGTTGCACAGAACCCGGCATTTCCGGATGTTCCGGTAGATTACTGGGCACGTCCCTTCATTCAGGGGCTGGCCCAAGATGGCATTCTCGCGGGGGATCAAGAAGGCCGGTTTCGTCCCGACGCCCCCATCACCCGCGCTGAATTTGCCGCCCTGATCGGCAGCGCGTTCTCGCCGTCTGCTGCGCAGCCCGCCCAAAATTTTCCAGATGTCCCTTCAAGCCACTGGGCCTTTGAGGCCGTTCGGGCCGCCAACAGGGCAGGCTTCTTGAGCGGATACCTCGATGGACGCTTTTGGCCCAGCCGTAATATCACCCGGTCCGAGGTGCTTGTCTCCCTTGCCAGCGGTTTAGGGGCTGTCTCTCCCGATGCCCCGGCTCAGACCATAGCGCTCTACGAAGATTCAAGGCTGATTCCGGCCTGGGCCGTGGACAAAATTGCGGCGGCGACGGAGCGGCGTCTCGTGGTGAACCACCCCCAGATCCAGACCCTGAACCCGAACCGGGTGGCGACGCGGGCTGAGGTGGCGGCGATGGTCTATCAGGCCCTTGTGGTCCCCGACGGCATGCCCCCGGTGTTGTCTCCCTACACTGTCAATGGCGACGTCTTAGCGCAGGTAAGGCGCATTCAAGAGATTGGCGCATCCCCCGATTTAGCTGCGGCCAGTGCCCTAGCGGGACACGACGTTGATGCCGCCCAGGCTGTGCCGGCATTAGTTAACCTCCTTAAGAGCATTAGCCGCTTAAAGGACAGTGAGCCTCACGTGACTGTCCACGAGCCTGAAGATCTTTTTGAGTTTGACTTGGAAGAGCCGGTTCGACTCCTACCCAACGACGGCCCTAGCACGCCTCTCCCTATGACTGAGCGGAGCGATCGCCTCATCGTAAACCCAATACGGCTGCCGTTCGACGTCTTTATCGGTCGTCCATTTCTCTTCGACCCCGATGCTTCCAACACCGAGAGCCCCGAGGACAGCGCCCGCGTTTTAGTAGAAGAGGAAGCTGACATTCCCGCTCTCATGTACCTTTCACCTGAGAGATGGACCGTTTTTGAAAGTACACTAACGGCGTTATCCCAGATGGAGACCTCAGTGCCAGCCCTGACGGCGTTGCTGAACGAAGAAGACCCGCTGCTGCGCGAAGCAGGGATATACGGAATAGGCCAGATTGGCCCTGGGGCAGAGGCCGCAGGGCCTAGCCTCAAGAGCCTGCTGCAGACGGACAACACGCCGCCAGTGCGCCTAAATGCCGTACGCGCCCTTGAAGCCATCAGCGCCCCGCCGTCAGCTTCGACCCTGGCGGTGCTGGTCGACGTCTTCACTGACGAATTAGAAAAGGTCAGCGTTCGCTCCGCCGCCGCAGAAACCCTGGGTCGCTCGTCTTTAGACAATATCCGGGTAAGGGAGGTCAGCCAGCTCGTTCGTAACTATGAGCGCTCGGACAACGATAATGCGCTGACGGTAACCGTTTGCGCCTACACCAATGAGATGCTCTCTAGTTCCGAAGCGATCGCCGCCCTCAGGCCCTTGCTCAATCGGGGCAGCCTGGAGATGCGGCTTAGGGTTGTCCAAATTCTGAGCGCGATCGCGACCCCAGAGGCCGACGCGCTGCTCAGCGAAGCGCTGGGTAACGGCGCTGAAACGGTGCGGCTGGCGGCGGCGGGTGCTCTGCTGCTGCGCGGAGAAGCGGCAGCCGTCGTGATGCCGGAACTGGAGCGCCTGCGGCAAAGCACTGACCCTGGAATTGTGGCAGAGGCGTCACGACTGCTCGACGTTGCTCAGGGAAACGCGCCGCCTGAGCCCCCCAACGAGCTAGATGTGGGGGGCGTCGTTTTTATTGATGACTTCTTGGTCGTCGATTTTCTAGGGCAGTACTCCCGGCGCGCCTACCGTTCTGAGACCGAGTACGATGACCACGTCGTGCTGAGTTTGCAGTGCGCCCCGCCCTTATACGCCCTTGCGGGCGTTTTCGATCTTTACTACTCGTTCATATCGAGATGGCCCTGGTAATGGCCCAATTGACCGTGGGGCATCGGTAACGCAGACAGGAAAGCAGATTGGGGCTGTACACTTCAGTGACCTGTACGCTTAGCAGCAAAGATAATGGCTCAAGACTTTCAAGGTCAGAATCTGAGAGGGCAGCGGTTTGCGGGGCAGCTCCTGGCGCAGGCAAACTTTAGGACTGCCGATATTCGGGGGGCGGACTTCTCGGCGGCCCAGCTCAGCGACGCCGACTTTCGGGGGGCGAGGGCCGGGGTCCCGCCTGCCTGGGCGCTTATTCTCGTGTTGGGGCTGCTGCTGCTGACGGCGATAGCGAGCCTAGTCATTTCCTTTACCAGCGTCATGGTGATCATCCCCCTCCCAGATTCACCCTTCAACAGCATTTTGGAAGCGCTACTGTCCTTAGGGTTTGTTGCCGGGCTGGTTGCGCTGATGGTGCGGTGGGGGGTGGGGGCGACATTGGGGGCTTCAAGCATCTTTCTCGCCGCAATGCTTCCTGTGGCGATCGCCTTTGCCCAATACGACCCAGGCTCAACTGCAGAATACGTCATTGTGGCGATCATTCTGCGGGCCCTGGGGTTGGCCGGTCTACTGGCGGGCGTGATTACCGGCAGCGTGATCGTCGCCATCCGCCTCGCCGCTTCGAATCGCCTTACGCTAATGCTTATCATTGGTCTAGCCGCCCTTGTGGCGGCATTGGGAATTGCCGAAGCCACTAGCACCGACCGGGTCGGCGACGCTGCCACGCGTCCCTTTGCGGCGGTCGTGGCGCTGCTGGCCTGCGGGGTCAGCGCCTACGTGGGCTATCTCGCCAGCCAGGGACATCCAAAATTTAGGCTGGTCCAGTCGCTGGCTATTTTTCTGGTCACTCTAAAAGGCACGCGCTTTACTGGTGCAGACCTGACAGACGCCGACTTTACCCAAGCCACGGTGAACAGCACCGACCTTCGCACCGCCACCCTCACCCGCACCCGCTGGCGGGGGGCGCAGGGATTAGCGCGATCGCGCACCTGGGGCACCTACCTGGACCACGTGGCCCTTCGCCAGCTCGTCACCACGGGCCAAGGCCAGGGCCAAACCTTCGACCACCAAGACCTGCGGGGCCTCAACCTGCGCAGCGCAACCCTAACGGACGCCAGCTTTGTGGGGGCCGACCTCAGCAACGCCGACCTCCAAGATGCTGACCTGAGCCGCGCTAAGCTGGCCCAGGCCCAGCTGTACAACACGCGGCTCAACCGCGCCTGCCTCACCGGGGCCTACATTCAAGACTGGGGCATCTCCCTCGATACCCAGTTCCACCAGGTGCGGTGCGACTATATCTACATGCACCTGCCCACCCCCAGCGCCCCCGACCCCTGGCGCAAGCCCGATAACCGCGACGAGACCTTCGAGCCGGGAGACTTTGCCGACTTCATCACCCCGATTATTAAAACTCTGGACCTCTACCGGCGGCAAAACGTCGACCTCCGCCTAGCGGCAGACACCTACAAAACGGTGGACCTGTTTCACCACGAGGGCATCGACCCCAGCGCGGCAGCGATCGCCCTCAAGCGGCTGACGGAGCAGTTCCCCGAGGCGGGGCTGGAGGTGGTAGCCCTAGAAGGACGCGGCAACGAGCGGGTGCGGCTGCAGGCGCGGGTGGTGGAGACCGCCGACCCCTCAACGCTGAGCAAGGAGTATTTTGAGCAATACCACGAAGTTAAAGATCTAGCCTACGGTGACCTGCAGGCGCTGCTACGGGGTATCGAAGAAAAGGACAACCGCATCCGCAGCCTGGAGAATATGGTCACCACGGCCATCCAGCAAAAGACCTTTTATGTGGAAACTTACCAAAACCTAGGAGACACCATGTCTGACAAAAGCTCAATCAACATCAACGCCGGGGGCGACATCAGCAACCTCAGCGGCATCGTGGGCGGCAATGTGAGCGGGGTGATGAACCTCGGCACCATCAGCGGCAGCGTCACTAACCGCATCAACCAGCTGCCGGAGGCGGGTGAACAAGGGGAGCTGAAGCCCTTACTGCTGGAGCTGCAGGCGGCGATCGAAGCGGAGCCGGAGCTGCCGCCTGAAGATAAGGCCGAGGCGCTGGAGCAGGTGAAGGTGTTGGCCGAGGCGGGGCAAACCCCTAAAGACGGCGCGGTGAAGAAGGCGGCGAAGACGGCGATGAAGATCTTGAAGGGGACGACTGCGGGATTGTCGGAGACGACGACGCTGGTTCAGGAATGCGCTAAGCTGCTGCCCGCTATATCGGCGCTGCTATTACTGCTCTAGAGGGTTGGGCATAAATCACGACAAGTAGTCAAAACCTATATCCGGCTGCAAGCAGATAGCGACGTTCCTGCATCCGCTTAGGATGATTGAATTGAAGAATGATAGCGGTAACTCTGCCCTCTGCTGTCAGAGGTGCGATCGCTTCGTCTTTAAACACGAAGTGATTCTGCCGGTTCTGGGATTGAAGAAAGGCGTCAACTGTTGACTCTCTGGGTCAATAGAGCCAAGGTCGGTTCCCTTAGCGCGGTTGCAGTAGGGACAGGCTAAGGCAAGGTTATCTAGCGTCGTTGTACCACTATGTTTCTCAGAGATAATATGCTCCATCTCAAACGTGAACAGAGCAATGCTTTGAGGGGATAGGCAGTATTCACAACGATTGCCTGCGCGTTGGATGACCTGCTGGCGTAAAGCTGCAGGGACATAGGTGCTCATCGCTGCTGCGCTAACGCACGGGCTTTGGCAAGCCGTACCAAGTGTTCAAGCGTAAGGTATCGCTCTAGCTCGGCTTCTCCTTTAGGCGAAAGGGGACCTACTTTACTCTGCGCCAGTAGCTCGCTGACTCGGGCCTGAAATTCGGCAGAGGGGCGAATCGCTAAGATTTGCTCTGGAGTGGGTTGGCTAGCTAAGAGAGTAATGATGCTTTCCTCGTCTAGAAAGTTGACTGACCGCTGCTGAGATCGGATCTCCTGTAACCCAAGTTCTAAGACTTCTGGCAGTTGAGCTTGGAACTGCTGGAGCCTTTGGGCAAGGTCATCAGGAACATTGATAATGATTTGGGCCATAGTGGTTCGAGCAGTAGCGCTTCTTATATTATGGTTTAGCGGTAGTTCTCTGAAACTGGTCTGACTTCTGCGCTATCTAGCAGAAAGCTAGAATTTGTCAGCCCATGGGACTTTCTCTATTCCAGGAATCTTTAAACGGTTGACATACTTTCCTGAATAACCACAAAGCTTTAGAAGTGCCAACTCTACGAATAATAAACCCAGCTGAAATAGTTCCGCCCCTGCCTTGGCACTTTCCTCGCACGAAGCAATGTAGTTAGGTGTCCTGCTTTTTATACGAGAAAACATTCCTGTTTTCTTTTCGGGATGGGTGATGTCATTCCTTACTTTTACAAAAGCCTCTACGCTATCTTCCCATAAGCATGAGTTGTTTTCTCTAAAAGAAGTTAAGAACGGCAAGTTTAGCATAGGAGACTCCCATTCGATTGGTATTCCTAGAGCGCCAAGAAGTTTTCTGATCTTCTTTCCAGAGCTTTTGCATTTTTCATACTGAGTTTTAGTTTCGCGGCCGTCTCTGACAAAATATGTCCAACCAATAAGCTCTAGTGCCGATTGAGCCCATATAATTCTTCCTTCCAGAGAACCACTACCACTATTACTATCTACATACTAAGTAACAGCATAGCGAAGCGCTTCTCGCCAGATGTCGTTATCCCAAAGTCTAATAAACCCTGGAAAAACTTGAGGTAAGGCTTCACAAGTGTAGCTTCCAGAGAACCAAGAGCATACTGGTATATATGCACCTAGCTTGCACATATTTCGCATGCTCCAGACCTCCCGCCCTTGCGGATTAAAGCCCACAGGCAGCAAGGCATTACTCCAGCTTCCCTTTGCTAAAGAAAGCAAGTACCCTAGCATTTCTAGCTGCTCGCATACTTCTACATCTGTAATACAAGCTCCGAAATCGTTTTTGACTTTCTCAAGCTTAATAGTATGAGTGAATGTATAGCCCCTAGAAGACTGTGTAGATCTTTTTAAGTTACTCGAAAGACTTGGAGTAGCATCAATAGTGATGTTCCAGGTCTTGCTCCTTAAAGTGACTCTATAATTCTTCTGAAGTTTTTGATAGCATACTGGCAGACCAATTACATCTTCAAAATTAACAGCATGTGCTAAGAAATAGCTCGAGTCTTCACAATTCCCCCTTTCTAAAGGTTCAGTAAGAATACCTTTAAAGTAGTTGTCGTCAAATACGTCTGGTCGATGGCTTAGTATTAAAGCACTACACGAAACGTCAATTTCTACTAATTTCAAGTATAGATTTCCATCATTCCCAGAAATCGAATCGAATCCTTCTGTCTGTCCGACGAGTTTTGAATTATTTACTTCAAACCTAATTCTTGGTTCAGGAAGCCATTCTAGACATAACTGACCATCGCCAAGAGCTTTCGCGCTTTGCCGACTCCAAATCAGCTGCATCGCTCCCTTATAGAGACAAATCGGCTGATTCGGTTTGTCAGTTCTATAAACAGGTAAAATTCCCTGTGGAATATCATTCATTTTCTTGCGCCTAGGTTATATTTAGGGCGTAGAGCAGCCTTCCCTGGTGTTGTTACATCTTTGACCTATGCTTTCAATCTAAATCGACTCTCAGCTCTGTTGTCGCTACTTCACCACAGCAATGGCCCGCTCCAAAAAGCTCGAGGAAACCCTCTCAGCCCTCAACGCCGTCCGCAGCGACTCGACTACTGACGCCGCCACTGCCACCCTGCAACAAATCCTCAGCAGCAAGTTCTCCATCGCCGTTGCCCAAGCCGCCAAGGTCGTCGCCGACGCCGAGCTGTACGACCTCATCCCCGAGTTGGTTGCCGCCTTCGATCGCCTCATGCAGAAGCCCGTCGACCGCGACCCCGGCTGCAAAGGCAAAGAGCGCCTCGCCGACGCCCTATACCGCTTAGAATTCAGCGACGAGCGGCTGTTCCTCCGGGGCATCCACCACGTGCAGATGGAGCCCGTGTGGGGCGGCACTACCGACACCGCTGCCGGGCTGCGGGGCACCTGCGCCCTAGGTCTGGTGCGGATGAACTATCCCGAGGCGATGGTGGAGCTGGCAGATTTGCTCACCGACCCCGAACCTCCGGCGCGGATCATGGCAGCCCAGGCGATCGCCTACACTGAAAACCCAGTCGGGGTGCCGCTGCTGCGGCTGAAGGCGCGGCTGGGCGACGAGAATCTACGGGTGCTTTCAGAATGTTTGACGGGTCTACTAAAGCTAGCGCCAGACCAGTCGCTCCCCTTTGTCGCGCAGCACCTCGAGGCGGCCGCCGCTACGGCTGAGGTGGCGGCCCTAGCGCTGGGGGAGTCTCGGCTGATGACGGCCTTCCCTGTCTTGAAGGACAGCTGGCAGCGATCGCCAGACCAGGAGTTTCGCCGCGTTGCCTTGATGTCGATCGCCATGCTGCGGCACGACGAGGCGATCGCTTTTCTTCTGTCGCTGATTCTGAGCGGTCATGAATCGGAGGCGAGCGGTGCGCTGCTGGCGCTGAAGCTCTATCGGCATGAGCCGAGTTTATGGCAGCGCGTTGAGCAGGCGGCCAAGGAGCGGGCCGATGCTGCGGTGCTGAAAACGTTTGAGGCGCTGTAGGGGGCGACGATCCCCCAGCCTAGAGAAGCACCCAATCCTGCGGGGGCTTTTTCGTATACTAGAGAGTGCGGTGCTAGGTGGTATAGTTTAGCGACCGCTAGAGCTTCCCCACGCGATTAGGAGCAAAGCCATGAACGTCTTTGGAATCGGCCTGCCAGAAATGGCGCTTATTTTTATTGTGGCCCTACTGGTGTTTGGCCCCAAAAAGCTGCCCGAAATTGGCCGTAGCCTAGGGAAAGCCATTCGCAGCTTTCAGGACGCCTCCAAAGAATTTGAGAGCGAATTTAAGCGGGAAGCCGATGCCATAGAAAAGACGATGAAAGAACCTATGAAGGCCACCATCGAGCCCCCTGAGCAGAAGGCGATCGCCTCCAGCAAAGCTGCTGAAAGCGACGAGGTCAAAGTGCCTGAAGCTGAAATCGCTGAAGCCCCAATGGCCGAGGCCCCAGTTGCCGAAGCCCCAGTTGCCGAAGCCCCAGTCGCCGAAGCCCCAGCGGCGGAAAGCGCCGACGAAGAGCAAACCGCGCCCCACGCCTAACGCCACAAACGCTATGACCGGTGATGCGCTCCCGCAGCTAATCGTAGGGCTGGGCAACCCCGGCGCGAAGTACGCCAAAACCCGCCACAATATTGGATTCGATGTCCTAGAGCAGCTCTCAAAGCGGTGGCAAATTCCCCTATCTGAGCACCGCAAGTTTCAAGGCGAGTTTGGGGAAGGCTTTGCTATGCCAGGGCGCAAGGTCAGGCTGCTCAAGCCCAACACGTTCATGAACCGCTCCGGCCAGTCGGTACGGGCCGCCGTGGACTGGTTCAAGCTGCCGCCTCAGAGCGTCTTCGTCATCTACGACGATATGGACCTGCCCGTAGGGCGGCTGCGGCTGCGGCTCTCGGGCTCAGCCGGCGGCCACAACGGCATCAAGTCACTGATCGCCCATCTAGGAACCCAGGATTTTCCCCGGCTGCGGGTAGGCATCGGCGCGCCCAAGCAGGCCGGCAGCGATAAGCCAGTGGTATCCCACGTTCTGGGTAAGTTTTCGCCCGAGGAAGCCAAGGTTTTAGAAGAAGTGCTCTACTTTACCGTCAAAGCGACCGAGGTGGCCCTCGACCAGGGGGTTGAGACGGCCATGAATCGCTACAACGGTCAGTCGGTGGAGCTGCCGTGACGTGAACCGACCCCGCAAGCGCTTTGGGCAGCACTGGCTGAAGAGCGATCGCATTTTGCAGCGCATCGCGGCGGCGGCGGCGCTGAATGGCGACGCGATAGGGGGCGACCAGGTTCTGGAGATTGGCCCTGGCACCGGCCTACTCACGCAGCTGCTTGTGCAGCAGGCTAGGGCTGTCGTTGCCGTAGAGGTCGACCGCGACCTGTGCCGCACCTTGCGCAAGCAGTTTCAGGGGGCGGCAAACTTCACCCTAATCGAGCACGATATCCTCACCCTCAGCGACGAGGCGATCGCCGCTCCTTTTGGACCCGTCAACAAAGTCGTCGCCAATATCCCCTACTACATCACCGGCCCCATCTTAGAGCGGCTGCTGGGCACCATCGACCGGCCCGCCCTCACCCCCTACGACGCCCTAGTGCTGCTGGTGCAAAAGGAGGTGGCCGACCGCATCTGCGCTACCCCAGGGTCTAGAGCGTTCGGCGCCCTCTCCGCCCGGCTGCAGTACCTCGCCCAGTGCGAGCTGGTGTGCCCGGTACCGGCCGCTGCCTTCTCGCCGCCCCCCAAGGTCGAGTCCGCCGTCGTCCGCCTGAGGCCTCGCCCCTTCTCGCCCCAGGCCACCGACCCCGCCTATCTAGACCGGCTGCTGCGCCAGGGATTTGCCGCCAAGCGCAAAATGCTGCGCAACAACCTCAGCGATATCGACCGCGATCGCCTACTGGGGGCGCTAGGGCGGGTTGGGGCCTCCCCCGAGGCCCGTGCTGAAGCCCTGAGCGTGGCGCAGTGGGTGCGGCTAAGCAATGATCTGGGCAATGATCTGGGCAATGATTTAGGCGACGATCTAGTCCAGGATTTTGCGGGGAAGTGAGAGAAAGAAGTGAGAGAATAAATGTCTTGCTCACCTTGCGATCGCCCCATGGATACCTGCACCCTCACTGCCCCTGCCAAAGTCAACTTCTACATCGAGATCATCGGCGATCGCCCCGACGGCTTTCACGAGCTGGCGATGGTGATGCAGAGCATCGAGCTCGCCGACCGCGTCACCCTGCAGCGCTACCCCGGCTCGAGCTCCGGCATTCAGGTGCGCTGCGACCATCCCTTGGTGCCCAACGACAGCAGCAATCTCGCCTATCGGGCCGCTGCCCTCATGCGCGAGACCTTTCCTGAAGCCTTCAGCCAGTTTGGCAGCGTCGCCATTAGCATCGACAAGCAAATTCCCGTGGGGGCGGGGCTCGCCGGGGGCTCGACTGACGCCGCCGCCGTACTCATTGGCCTAGACCTGCTGTGGAATCTGGGGCTGACCCAGCTTGAGCTGCGCACGCTAGGGGCCGAATTGGGGTCGGATGTCCCCTTTTGCCTGGCCGGAGGGACGGCCCTAGCCACGGGGCGGGGGGAGCGACTCTCGCCCCTGCCGAGCTTCGGCCCGCTCTCCCTCGTTTTGGCTAAATACCGGCAGCTCTCGGTCTCTACGGCCTGGGCTTACCAAACCTACCGCCAGCGGTTTTCCGAAACCTACCGGTCTGACCAAGAAACCGTCAGCGATCGCCACGAACAGCTCCATGCCGCGCCCCTAATCGCGGCGCTCATGCAGCAGGACGCCGCTCTCTTAGGACAGCAGCTCCACAATGACTTAGAGAAAGTGGTGCTGCCCGCGCATCCTGAAGTCGTAAAGCTAAAAGAGGCCCTGGCAGCCCTAAATCCGCTGGGGGTGCTGATGTCAGGCTCGGGGCCCACGGTATTTGCTGTGGCCAAGTCTGCCGCCGATGCTGAACAGATGGCTCAAGGGGTGGGGAAAGCCATGAACGATCCAAATCTAGATCTGTGGGTGACGCGCTGCTCTGTGGCCGGCGTGCAGCTCACCGCGTCAGCGTAGATTGGCCTAAACTAAAGACAGACTTTTCCCAAGCGCCCATGTCTTCCCCCGAGCCCGCCTCTAAACCCACCGCCTCCGAAACGCCGTCCTCCCCCAGCGCGCCCGCAACCTCTCCCTGGCGGTGCTTTGGTGGCTTTCTAATCGCCAGTCCGCTGGCCTACGCCTTTTACCGGATGACCGTCTCCATCGCTCAGACCCTCGCCAATAGTCCCATCAAGTCGGACAGCCCCCTAGCGGCCAATATCGCCGTGCTGGTGCGCACCCTGGTCATCGGCATGGTGGCCTTAGCAGCAGGAATCTTTGCGCTGGTGGCCGTGGGGCTGCTGGCCCTGGGTATTCAGCTTTTGCTTAAGCGCCCCCAAAACGCGTAGCCCACCTTAATCAGATCATTAGATTTAGATCATCAACCCGTGACAACAGGCATATGGGTCCTCGGGGACCAGCTCCACCCCGAGCAGGCAGCGCTGCAGCAGCGCTACAGTCAGCGAAACGCGACGCCCGTCATCTTTATCGAATCGGCGCAGTATGCCGGGCAGCGCCCCTACCACCGGCAGAAGCTGGTGCTGGTGTGGTCGGCCATGCGCCACTTTTCTGAGGCGCTGCAGCAGGATGGATGGCCTGTCACCTATGCGATCGCGCCCGACTTCCTTACCCCGCTCATTGCCTGGATCAACAAGAACGACATCCAGGAGCTGCACATTATGCAGCCCAGCGATCGCCCCTTTCAAAAGCTGATTGAGACGCTGGACTTACCCTGCGCCGTCGTGCTGCAGCCCAACAACCACTTTTTGTGGTCCAGCGAAGACTTCGCCCAATGGGCCAGCCGCCGCAAATCGCTGCTGATGGAGGCGTTTTACCGCGAGGGGCGGCGACGCTTTCAGGTGATGATGACGGCAGATGAGCCTGAAGGGGGGCAGTGGAACTACGATAAAGCCAACCGCAAGCCCCCCAAGGGCGACCTCAATCCGCCTGAGCCGCTGTGGTTTGAGCCCGATGAGATCACGCGGCAGGTCATCGCCCATGTCCAGGACCAGGACCTGCCGGGCTACGGCGACATCGAGCCCTTCCGCTGGGGCGTGACGCGATCGCAGGCTACAGAAGTCTTAGACTACTTCATTGAGCAGCGGCTTGCAGGCTTCGGCCCCTACCAAGACGCCATGGTCACCGGAGAAGAAACCCTGTGGCACGCGATGCTGTCGCCCTACCTCAACTTGGGGCTGCTGCGGCCCGTGGAGGTGGTTGAGGCGGTGGAAACGGCCTACTACGAGCGAGAGAACGATCCGGGGGTGCCCATCAACAGCGCCGAAGGGCTGATTCGCCAGGTGATGGGCTGGCGCGAATACATGCGCGGCATCTATACCCAAACCGACGACGACTACCCCGACCGCAACTGGTTTGGCCACAGCCATGCGCTGCCCGAATTCTTCTGGGACAGCAGCAAGACCAAGATGAACTGTTTGAACCAGATCCTGGGTCAGGTTGAAAAAACAGCATACGCCCACCACATCCAGCGGCTTATGGTGCTGAGCAACTTCGCCTTGATTGCGGGGATTTCACCCCAGGCCATAGAGCAGTGGTTTCACGCCGCTTTCATTGACGCCTACGACTGGGTGATGCAGACCAACGTCATCGGCATGGGGCAGTTTGCCGACGGCGGTATGCTAGCCTCTAAACCCTATGCGGCCTCTGCCAACTACATCAACCGCATGAGCGACTACTGTAAAGGCTGTCAGTATAACCACCGCCAGCGTACCGGGGCGGAGGCCTGCCCCTTCAACTTTTTTTACTGGGATTTCCTGGCCCGCCACCGCGAGCGGCTTAAGTCTCAGGGCCGTATGAGCCTGATTTTGGCGAATTTGGATAAAATGTCGCCTGATGAGCTCGAAGACATTCGGCGGGCGGCGGCGGACTGGCATCAGCGCAGTGGGTAACAATTGAGACATGACCAACGGCGGATGAGCGCGGAAATGTGGTCAGCGCATCTCGCAGGTCCACCCTCCTGGCCCGCCCGCTGAGTCCGCCTATATGCTGGCTCGATAGGCTCGCCCAGCTGTCTACTCAGTTGGCCCACCTGATGGCGACTTGCTCTGAAGGGCTAATGGTCACACAGCTGATATGAGTAGACCGTATCTTCACAAAAAAGACGCGGATTGCGTAACTTAACTTCGTAGAACAGACTAGCTATCGTCCTAGACCGGAGTTGCATAGTTTACTGCGCAACTCAGCCTACGTAGTCAGATGGTGTCCAGATTGCGAATTGTCATAGGCCCGTAATGGCCTATCGCGATCGCAGCTAAGTTTATCGCAACTGTTACGTCAGGTGTCCTCAAGCAGCTCATCCAACAAGAGTCAATGGACTCGGGGATCTAGGGGCAGCTTGAGCAGTCTAGGAGCCAAATTCCAGGAACATCTTCCGCGAGATGCTGTCTTATTGTAAGGCGGCCCTCTCGTATTTCTTGACCATTAGCATGAGTTTCACCAAGCCAATGCAGTCTATTGCTGATTTGAAACCATTTTCCCCTCGTGCCGGTATATCCCCAGCGGGTCTAATGTCAGTGCCGCCAGAGAAGCTTTCCAATGACGATTTAATTATTCGTTGTCAGTCAGGAATTCGGCCCGACAAGGCCGCGTTCGCTGAACTGCTGCGCCGCTATCAACCCCATCTAGAGAAGGTTTTCTACCACCTTGCGCCCGACTGGTCCGACCGGGCCGATCTCGTCCAAGAAGTCTGGATTCGCGTCTATCGCAACCTCAAGCGTCTGCAGGAGCCCGCTAAGTTTCGCGGCTGGCTGACGCGCATCGCCACCAATTTGTTTTACGATGAGCTGCGCAAGCGTAAGCGCGTGCGATCTCCCCTATCCCTCGACGCGCCCCGCCAGGCCTCTGACGGTGAGATGAGCTGGGAAGTCGCCTCCGTCGATCCGGGTCCCGATCAAGAGCTGCTGACCCAAGAATTCTATGCCCAGCTTCACCGGGCGATCGCCGACCTACCCGAAGTCTTTCGCACCACCATCATGCTGCGGGAAATCGAGGGCATGGCCTATGAGGATATCGCTGAAGTAACCGGCGTATCCCTCGGAACCGTCAAGTCCAGAATTGCCCGCGCCCGGCAGCGCCTCCAGTCCCAGCTTCAGCGCTATATCAATTTGTAACGTCCTCAGGATTTAGCGGTCCCACAGCCGTAGATTGTGAATCTCCGCCTCATCTTAGTTAAGTAATTTCAATCGAAGAGATTTCAAGGAGCAAAGTCTCTAGGTGCTGCGTCAATGCTCCTATAAGAAGAGAGCCAAACAGTTTTTCCGGTGCGTCCCCCCTCCGTTTACGTCGTTAGGAGCCCTGCCATAGTCTGCGCCCAAATCATATTGATATTCGACAGTCTGGCACTCCAAACAAAGCTGTAGGTTAATTTAGACAAAGATGAGGTATAGCTGTGAGTTCCCACCGTCCGCATCCGTTCCGCCGCCCCTTGCCCGATGATCGCTCCGATAGTCGTCTAGTTTCATTACCCACAAATAGAGCCGTGAATCGAGATTCCCAACCCGACCCCATGCCCGAAGATGACGCCAGCTGGGATGGTCTAAAGCGTGAGCGCTATGAGTTGCTCAGCGCTTACCTCGACGGCGAGGTTACCCCCACTGAGCGCGCGCAGGTTCTTGCCTGGCTAGAGCATGACCAAAACATGCAGTGCCTCTATGCGCGGATGCTAAAGCTGCGCCGGGGCCTCCAGGGCATGCCGGTTCCAGCATCTGGCCAGTCTGTAGCAGACATCATGGCCAAGGTAGAGGCCCAGACCAAGCGTCGTCCCCGCCGAGTGACTGCGGCCTGGGGTGGTGTGGCGATCGCAGCGCTATTCGTTTCTGCAGTGATGGGCAGCCTCACGCTTCCTGGAGCCATCAATAAAGTCGACGAGGTCGATGAAACTGGGATAAACGCTTCAGAGGTATCGGTCGAGGACGACCCCAGCAAGGCTTTAGATGGCTCCGTCGTACCTGAGCCATTTGAGGCAACAGCTGATGAAGCGATCTCGGCGGAAGAGCTGATGATTAAAATCAGCAAGCCCGTTGTGCCAATGCCCATTGCCGTGGAGGAAGTTGAGGGTAGTGAATCAGCAAGCGCCTTTGAAGCCGATGTCAACGTCGATGCCGAAGACCTTACTGACGAGGCGACTCAGCGCGCTACGGACAAGACGCCGACGGACGATGTTGACGAAGCGCTCTCTGGGACAGACCTTGAAGCCCCCAGCCAGCTTTAAGCCAGGGCATTGGCACAACGCCTTGTGCCAAAGCTTTGGGCCGGTGCTCTAGGGTGCCTTGCCAATGACCTCACAACTCGAAAAACCGCGCCGCGCTATGTCCGGTCCATTGACCCTGCGCAATCCGGTATCCCCCCACTTGCCTAACGCGCCACGGCTCCATTAGATAGGCCCAAGCCGCGCCAAGCGGCTGACGAGACGGGGTTAGTAGCGAGACCGCGCAGCGATAGTACTCATTTTGCTCGGGCGATCGCTGCGGGAGATAGTCCTCAAGCTCATCGAGCAGCGCCAGATCGTCTGGCCGCTTAAGCTGCAGTCGATAGCCCCAAACTACCGCCTCTCGCCCCTCTGCTGTAAAGGACTGAGATTGACGATCAAGGATCTCCTCGCCCTGATCTCGCGCAATCATAGCGGGGTAGCCCACGGGCAGGGCATAGAGATAGCCCGGAGCGATCGCAGGCTGCTGAGACGCGACGCGACCGGCGCAGTAGCGCGCATAGTTTGCCTCACCAGGCTTGAGGGTCCCGTAGACAAATACGTAAGTCGGCTCTATTGAGGCTGCCATATTAAAAGTATGCTGACGCAATAGTTGCGCTGTGATACAGCTTAGAATAGTACCGCTGGCAAGATTCATGCCTTGTAATGCTTTGGGTGTTTCACGCCTCGAGAAGATCCCCAAACCCCCAATTTTGGGGGCTTCTGATCCACAGTCCCCCGGAATTGGGGGATTTAAGGGGACCTCCGGGATGTTTGACCTAATTACAAAATGTTTCGCCAGTGGTATCTAGAATGGGAGCAATCCCGTTAAGTTGAAGTCCAGCGTAGAGGAGTCATTGGTGGAGCGATATCAGGCGGACGCGATTGAACCCAAGTGGCAGCAGGTTTGGCGCGAGCAGGGGCTCGACCAAACCCCAGAGGATGCAGGCAAGCCCAAGTTCTATGCCCTGTCGATGTTTCCCTACCCTTCAGGGAACCTGCATATGGGCCACGTCCGCAACTACACCATCACCGACGTGATTGCCCGCGTTAAGCGCATGCAGGGCCACCGCGTACTGCACCCCATGGGCTGGGACGCCTTTGGCCTGCCCGCCGAGAACGCCGCTATTGACCGGGGGGTTCATCCGGCCAAGTGGACTGAAGAGAACATTGCCCAGATGACGGCCCAGCTCAAGCAGCTGGGGCTGTCCTACGACTGGGACCGGGAGGTGGCTACCTGCGCCCCCAACTACTACCGCTGGACCCAATGGATTTTCCTGCAGTTCTTCGAGTCTGGGCTGGCCTACCAAAAGGAGGCGGCGGTGAACTGGGACCCGGTGGACCAGACGGTGCTGGCCAACGAGCAGGTGGACAGCGACGGGAAATCCTGGCGATCGGGGGCGATGGTAGAGCGGCGACTGCTGCGCCAGTGGTTCTTCAAGATTACTGACTACGCCGAGCAGCTGCTGGCAGACCTGAAGCTGCTGGACGGCTGGCCCGAGCGGGTGAAGGTGATGCAGGAGAACTGGATTGGCAAGTCCATTGGGGCGCGGGTAGAGTTCAAGACCTCGGATGGGGAGGCCATTCCAATTTTCACCACTCGCCCGGATACTCTTTGGGGCGCGACCTTTATGGTGCTGTCGCCGGAGCATCCCTTGGTGGAGTCCCTGACGACTGCTGATCAAAAAGAGGCCGTAAGCGCTTATAAAAAGGAGGCCACCGACAAGAGCGAAGTGGAGCGCACCGCCGACGATCGCACCAAGACAGGCGTGTTTACGGGCGGCTATGCGGTCAACCCGGTGAATGGTGAGCAGGTGCCGGTGTGGATTGCGGACTACGTGCTGATGGACTACGGCACCGGGGCCATTATGGCGGTGCCCGCCCACGACCAGCGGGACTTCGACTTTGCTCGGTCCTTTGGGCTGGATATTGTGCAGGTGGTGTTTCCCCCGGACGCCGACCCCGAGCAGGCAGAGCCGCTCACGGCAGCCTACAGCGACAACGCCAGCGGCGTCCTGCAAAACTCCGGGCCGCTGGACGGCCTTACAGTGCCGAAGGCTAAGAAAAAGGTAATTAAATACCTAGAAGAAAAGGTCATTGGCACCGCCCAAACCACCTACCGCCTGCGGGACTGGCTGATCTCCCGCCAGCGCTACTGGGGCGTGCCCATTCCCGTCATCCACTGCCCCGACTGCGGCATCGTGCCCGTCCCTGAAGCCGACCTGCCCATCGAGCTGCCGGAAGACATTACCTTCTCCGGGCGCGGTCCCTCCCCGCTGGCCAAGCTGGATCAATGGGTCAACGTACCCTGCCCAAGCTGCGGCACCACCGCTAAGCGGGAGACCGACACCATGGACACCTTTATCGATTCGTCCTGGTACTTCCTGCGCTACTGCGACGCCAACAACGACGACAAAGTCTTCACCAAGGACAAAGTCAACGACTGGATGGCGGT
Organism: Elainellaceae cyanobacterium; assembly: GCA_050331115.1. Taxonomy (GTDB): domain Bacteria; phylum Cyanobacteriota; class Cyanobacteriia; order CAKZMO01; family CAKZMO01; genus JBCCAG01. The sequence continues at coordinate 55,029 of JBHJHD010000018.1, read as the reverse complement.
GGACCAGTACGTGGGCGGTATCGAGCACGCCATTTTACACCTGCTCTACTCGCGTTTCTTTACTAAGGTGCTGCGCGATCGCGGCCTGTTGAACGTCGATGAGCCCTTTAAGCGGCTGTTGACCCAGGGCATGGTGCAGGCCATAACCTACAAGAATCCCGCTACGGGCAAGTACGTCCCCCCTGAAAAAGTCGCCGACCCCGATAGCCCGGTCGACCCGGAGACGGGGGACCCGCTGGAAGTCTTTTACGAGAAGATGTCCAAGTCGAAGTACAACGGCATTGCGCCCGGGGTAGTGCTTTCCAAATACGGGGCCGATACGGCCCGCATGTTCATCCTGTTCAAGGCCCCGCCCGAGAAGGACCTGGAGTGGGACGACGCGGATGTGGAAGGGCAGTTTCGCTTTTTGAACCGGGTGTGGCGACTGGTGCAGGAGTTTGCCCAGGTGCAGCCTGCCCCGTCCAAGGCGGAATTGACCAAGGCCGAAAAGGACCTGCGCCGCGCCATCCACACCGCCATTAAAGAAGTGACCGAAGACTTCGACGGCGACTACCAGTTCAACACGGCGGTGTCGGAGCTGATGAAGCTGAGTAACGCCCTGTCGGACTACAAAGATAAGGCTTCGGCGGTGTACGGCGAAGGCGTTCGCACGCTAGTGGCGATGCTGGCCCCCTTTGCGCCCCATATCACCGAGGAGCTGTGGCAGGCCATCGGCGAGAAGGAGTCGGTGCACCGGGCCGCTTGGCCCCAAGTGGACCCAGACGCCCTGGTGGTGGACGAGATCCCGCTGGTGATTCAGGTGATGGGCAAGACGCGGGGCACGATTCAGGTGCCGTCGCGCTCGGACAAGGCGGCGCTGGAGCAGCTGGCGAAGGAGTCGGAGCTGGCGCAGCGCTACATTGAGGGTAAGGAAATTAAGAAGGTGATTGTGGTGCCGGGGAAGCTGGTGAACTTTGTGCTGGCGAAGTAAAGGCTAGGGGGTAATGACCGAAACGCTCAACCCTAAGACGGCGCTGGTTTTTCTGGCGTTCATTCCTCAGTTCATCCGGGTGGAGAATGGCCACGTATTTGCCCAGTTTTTGGTGCTGGGGCTGATTACCGCCGTGATGAACATGATGTCTGACTTAGCGGTGGCGCTGTTTGCTGGGCCGATTGGGCAGCGGCTGCGGGAGAGCGATCGCTTCAGACGTCGGCAGCGCATTGCGTCAGGGCTCGGGCTGATTGGACTGGGGACTTATGTCGCCGTGGCGGAGCAATCATGAAAAGCGTATATTCTGCTGCCTAGAGTTTTCTATCTTGTGGCGGTAGGCCTTGCTTGTAGGGACGGGCGTTGGTGTCGGCCACTAACATGCCGGGTCATACTGATTATCGTTCTCTCTGATGTTGCAGCCGCCACAGGCTCCACGACTCTTCCAATCTAGAATGAAGTCAGGCCATCCATAGAGTTGACCGGGAGTCCAACCGCCAGCTCGGATCCATGCGATGAATTCATTGACATAGGGGGCGTTTGAGGTGCTGCGGTGCCCCTGGTTGGCGTGACAGATGGGGCGCAAGCTTTCGGGAAGCCGCACCGCTCGACTGCCGAAGTAGTAAAAGTCGCGCGATATCAGAACCTTCTCACCACCCAAATCGGTTTTGACATTGCTAGGTCCGTGGACGCTATCTCGCAGACTCGGCTCCCCTTCTGCAGTTTTGTTGCTGTAGTCGTAAATGCAGTCGCCGAGACGTTCTTGCAGCGAAAGACTCTTGATATCTGGTATGCGTTGAGGCCAGCGCTTCTGTGCCTGTTGATCGTAGTCTTCGAGCGTCAGGACTTCTTCTACTCGCATGGCATAGACCAAGCGGTCACTCAGGTCTCCGCTTGGCGCGTTTTTGGAGCCCAGGCCTGCAATCCAGTCGTCAATGCTGGCGACGCGCCGAATTCCAGGTTTACAGATAGCAAGTGAGCACATCCCAAAGAATGGATTGGGCGCGGCTCCATCGTCGACGGGGATAGTGTACGTGAAGAGTCTTGGCATTCTAGTTACTAATGCTTGCTTACGTTACATCCTTCAGGGAGCCCGCTCTGCTTCAGGGCTAGCCAGCAGGTTCGCTAGATGGCGTTTTCTGAGCTTCCTTTAGGACGCTGAGCAACGATCTTTTAGAGCAGATTAAGTATTGTCCCCCCTTGACTTGGCAATCTGACTGAGCTGCGGCTAGCCTAGAGGCGCATAGGGTGTATTGAAGTCGAAGGCTGACGCTCAGCTGACTTGATAGCAAAGGATTTCTATGACGCATAACAGCCCCTCCGCCCAGGTCGACGCCCACCTGAAGCACTCTGGAGCGCTGCATGGGCCGATGGTCAGCGCGATCGCCTTGCTTTGGCTCTATATCGCGTCACCAGAGCTAGGCGGTTTGGTTCGCCTGCTGCCGGCCCTTTCTCCCTTCAACCTAGCCCTGATGGGCGGTGCAGCAGCAGCGCTACTCATTCAAAGCATCCGCCATCGGCGCAACTGGGGATTCTCCGGGCCGACCTTTCGACCTTTGCCCCTGATGATGCTGGGGGGAGCGGCGATCGCCCTTGTCCTGGCGCGATGGCGGCTTGACCTAGAGCAGCTCTCTATTGTCGGTTTTGTCGTAGGCACCTACGGGTTCGCTGGCCTATTCTGCCGCGTTCGAGCCTGGCGGCGCGGCATTCCCTTTATGGGGACCTTTGCCCTCCTTATTTTGCTGCTGCTGCTGGAGTTCACGGACTTAGGGCACCTGGCACGCACCTCCATTGCCGAGGTGGTTGAGGTCCTGCTGAGACCTCTGAGCATACCCGCCATTTCCTCTGAAGATATCTTGGTGCTGAGCACGGGCGTCGCCCTGGTTGACATTCCCTGCAGCGGGTTTAAGGGAATTGAAATTGGCAGCCTCTTGTTTATGGCAGCGTCGCTGATAGAGCGTAAACAGCTTGGGCTGAGGTGGTTTTTGGTGGGGCTCACCAATGTAACTCTGCTAATCACCGCCAATGTCGCACGGATCTTAGTGCTGGTCATTCTCACCTTTGTTCTGCAGCAGCAGACCCTCGCGGAGATACTTCACGTCCCGCTGGGGATATTTGGTTTTATCACCGTCTGCCTGATTACGCTGCAGCTGCTTCGGGCTGTTCCCCGCCAGCCTTTGCCGATCTTAGGGCGCCAGCTCGACGAAGCGCTCACTGCTGCCCCCCCGCAACGCAACGCGGCGCTGACGTTGAGCCTGCTGGCCGGCCTGGCGCTGATATCGCATCCAGCGGCTAGCACAGCCTCCCCTGCTCAGTTTGATGCCCTGCGGTGGTCAGAGCCCATGCAGGCCCAGGTCATCGACTTGAGCCCCTACGAGCAGACCTTCTTCACCCGCTATCCCGACGCGGTGGCCCAAAAGCAGGCCTTCCAGTTCAACAATATTTCCGGCTCGATGATCTTGGTGGCCAGCCCAACCTGGCAAGCGCACCACGCGCCAGAGACCTGCTATGCCGCCAGCGGCCTCCAGATAGACCAAATGCAGAAGCAGGCCTTCACCCATGAGGTCACGGGTCGCTGGCTCTCGCTCAACCAAGGCCAGCGTCGGGCCGCGTACTGGTTCCAGTCTTCCCAGCACACGACGGACTACTACCTGGACCGCGTGTGGCGTGAAATCACGCGGCAGGACCCGAATTGGACCATGGTCTCTATCCTTTTCGATCAGCCGCTATCGGCTAGCGATGTCGAAGTCAGGGCAATCGTAGATCAAGTGCACGGCGCGATCGCCCTCGCCATGCGTTAAACCCCCTCTAAAGCCACCGTACGCCCCATGAAATTCCCGCGTCCCAAGACTAAATCCCTATTTGCAGTCTTCTTCTGGCTCTTCAACCTATCGCTACTGCTCGTCGTATCGGTGACGCTCGTCTTGCCCTTTGGTCGAGCCATCATTGACGATGCCCTGCAGGGCCTCATTCCGCTCAGCATCATCGTGCCTGTACTGGGTCTAGTCGGGGTCCCGACAACCTCAACGGCGATGGGCATTCGCAGAAGGCGACAGCTCAGAGCCCTCAAAACCGCCCCGCCCGAGGATCGCGCTGAGCCCGCCTCTCAGCGCCAGCCAATTACGCTGTATCAAATCTTCTTTGGCATCGAAGCACCGCTTTTGATGGCCTGCACGATCCGCCTCTTTTTCCTGCGGGACCTGACGCCGGTCAGCACCTTCGTATTCATCTCTATTGCCCTGGGGACCGCCGCATTTGCCCATGGGCTGCTGACCCGCCACCCCCAGCCGTCTGGCGTCACTTGGGGACACCTCGCGGGGGCAACCCTTATGCTGGCGCTGTCGGTGTATCTGTCAACCATTGCCCTCTTCTACGCGCTGCCTATCTTCGTGACCGTCTGCTTTGCGGTCTATTACACCGTTTTTCTGGTGGTGCTGCTGCCCATCTTTTTTCCTTTTGCGATGCTGTTCACCGGTCTGGTGATCATGCCCTGGGGAATGGTAGCGCTGTATTTGAAAACCTGGCGGCAAACGCTGCAGCAGCTCTCAGAGCGGCGCGGCCATAGTATGCCCCGAGCCTTTGCAGCCGGAACGCTGGCCCTATGGTTGGGCGGTCTGCTGCTCCTGCAGCAGCAGCCTCAGACGCGGGCTTTTGACCTCCTAGACAGTCCCCCGCAGTCGGATGGCGATCGCCAAGCGCTAGTGCAGCAGTCAGAAGTCATTCGCGGGGGCCTGCTGAATGCCTATCTGGCTGCCTACCGCTATCCTCTACTCAACCATCGGGGCATCTATCAAACCTACAGCTCGTACCTAAAGTTTCCAGAAGGCCAGGCGGAGGCTATTCAGGCCGCCTACAGCGCGGTGCTCACGCCCTTCACCTATCACGGCACCGCTGACGACAAAGATAAGGCCGAGCGGCTCTACGCGGCGTTTTTCGATACGCCCATCCTGCGGGGCGAGCATGAGGCCATCCAAAAGGCAGTGCTCTCCAACTTCAATCGCACCCAAGCTAAAGCCGGCCTACTCGATATCGGCGCTGAGCGCGTCAGGCTCCAGCGGCAGGAGCTGACCGTCACGCCCCAGGGCGACTGGGCTGAGATCGAACTGCATGAGACCTACGCCAACACGACCTTGGAAGATACAGAAATCCTCTACTACTTTTCACTGCCTGAAAGCGCCACCGTCACCGGGCTCTGGCTTGGAGAAACGGGGGACCGCGCGCAGCGCTATGAGTACGTCGTGGCCCCTCGCGGGGCAGCGCAGCAGGTCTATAACGACCAGGTCCAGCGCCGCGTCGACCCGGCACTGCTGGAGCAGGTGGGGCCTCGAAACTACCGCCTGCGGGCCTTTCCCATCCCCCCCGCCGGCCAAGACAGGCTGCCGGAAGATGGCGAACCGGACAAGATGCACCTGTGGATGACCTACAAGGTGATGCAGCAGGATGGACAGTGGCCGCTGCCCCAGCTGAGCGAGCAGCGCAATATCTTCTGGACTGAGCGCACCCAGCGGATCGTCAATGGCAAAGCCCAGCGGGGCAGCGAGACGTGGCTGCCGGCGTCGCTGCCGGTAGCGTCTGAGTCAGACGCGCGCCAGACGGTTCAAGCCGCGCTGCCGGCGGGATACGTCGTGGCCCAGCCCCTCGACGCCGAGGCCTATCAGCTGCCTCAGGGCCAGCGGCTGGCGTTTATTCTAGATGGCTCCTACAGCATGGACGCCCACCGCAAAGCCTTCGAAAATAGCCTTCAGTGGCTGAAGGATAGCCTGCTCGACGCCAATGCGGCTGACCTTTACCTGACGCGCGCTGGGGCAGCCCAAGCCGAGAAGGTCAGCAGCCTCAAAGCGTTCGACCCTAAGCAGGCCGTATTTTACGGCGCTATGCAGCCACGCCAGATGCTGGCGCAGTACCAGCAGGCGATCGCAGCTGATTCCCAGAGCGCCGCTTCTCGAACCTACGACGCCATTGTCCTGCTCACCGACTCCGGCAGCTACGAACTCACCGAGGACGCCGACCCCGTGGCGCTATCTGCGCCCCTCTGGCTCGTCCATCTGGGCGGCTTTCAAGCGGCCTACGACGACGCCACCTTAGAAACCATTCAGAGCACGGGCGGCAGCACCGCCGCCAGCTTAGAAACGGCGATGGCCCGCATTGCGACTCAGCCTAGCTTGGGCGAAGGAACCTCGTTGCTCAACGTTGTAGACGGCTATGCCTGGTATCTCAGCCGCAGCCCCTATCCAGACGCCGCGACTGTAGATACCCTCGCACCGATTGCGGCCCGTCAGTGGGTCGCCCAGGTGAGCCAAGCCGTCAAGCCCGACCAGCTCAGCCAGCTGGACGCCATTCATCAGGTGGCCAAAGAGAACAGCATCGTCACGCCCTATTCGTCGATGCTGGTCCTGGTTAACTCTGAGCAAAAACAGCAGCTCAAGGAGGCGGAGGCCGGCGGCGATCGCTTCGACCGTGAGGTGGAAGACCAGCAGCTCCCCGATCCGCAGAATGCGACTGTATCTGCCGTTCCGGAACCTGAGGAGTGGCTGCTGCTGCTCGCCGGTCTTGCGGTTCTAGGGCTGTGGTATGTCCGCAGGGCTTGGACAGATCGCGCGGTTGATGGCCTCTTTAGGCGACGGCTGATTTAAGGCGTGGGGCGATCGCGCTCGTCTAATGCGCCAAATTTCTTATGAGCGCCCTATTTTGTACCGCTAAACGCTGCTTTGTAGCTGCCCATACTAAAGGCTGCGAATAATATCGCTACATTGGCTTCAAAAGAATAAAGTCTAGAAAGGTTTTCCTACAGGTCTAGCGGCTCCTGCAACTTTGGCGATCCTCTGGCGAGTAATCTTCCAACTCTTAAGCCTGCATAGAATTAGCTCATGACAACCCGATCTAACCCCGTTTCAGAGGCGCAACAGCAATCTGAGCCAGTTCATTCTGGCGATCTGCGGCAGCTCACCTATTTTCAGCTGGTGCTCTGCGCCGTCGCGATTGGCATTTTTGGCGGAATCGTTGCGACCCTCTACTACTTTGTGCTGGAGAGCCTGATGCACGGCGTCTGGCATACCCTGCCCGAGGTCGTCGAGCCCTACTTCCCCGCGTGGCTCTCCACAGCGAACTATGTTTGGATAGCGACAACCGTGGGCGGGTTTTGCGTGGGGCTAGTGCTCTATTTTATGGGCCTACCCGGGGAAATGGCCCAAGTCGTAGACAGAATTCATCGCCCCGGCCGCATCGACATTCGCAAGACGCCAGCCATGGTGATTGCTTCACTGGTGGCAATCACCGCCGGAGGTAGCGCCGGCCCTGAGGCCCCGCTGGTCCAGGTCAACGGGAGCTTCGGCAGCTGGCTGGGAGACGCCCTGAAGCTCGACACCGCAGCGGTCCGCGTCCTGACGTTTTGCGGCATGAGCGCCGCTTTGGGCGCATTCTTTGGGGCCCCCATCGGAGCCGCAATTTTCGCCCTAGAGATCCCCCATCGTCGGGGGCTGCAGTACTACGAAGCCATTGGCCCCGCCGTCATCTCCGCTATCCTCTCCTTCAGCGTTTTTCGCATCAGCACTGGCATGACGATTGGGGGCTTTTACCATTTTGAGTCTGTCCCCCCGCTGGTTCCAATCAATTTGCTTGAAGGTCTGCTCTTGGGCTTTGTCGGCGCAGGGGTAGCCGTCCTGTTCATCGCCGTCTTTCGATTGGTGGGATTTCTGCTAGAGCCCCTAGAGCACTACCGCATTGTGCTGGCGACGTTTGGGGGGTTAGTGATTGGCCTGATTGCCTTTTTCTTCCCTCAAACTCTGTTCTTTAGCGAGGAGCAGATTCACACCGTGATCGAGTCGGGGATGACTCTGGGGGTAACTATGCTGCTGCTGATTGCGGTGGCGAAGATGTTCGCTATTAGCTTCACGCTACATTCCGGGTTTTTGGGCGGATTTATCTTTCCGCTGTTCTTCATCGGTGCAAATGTAGGCCTGGCGATTTCCCTGGCGGTTCCACAGTTTCACCCCACCATTGGCATGGTCTGCTTAATGGCGGCGGTGAATGTAGCCGTGACTAAAACGCCCATCAGCACGAGCATTATTCTCAGCGTCCTGTCTGGCACAACGATGCTGCCCGTCATTGTGATTGCGAGCTACACCAGCTTCTTGCTGACGAGTCAAGTCACGATGATTGAAACACAGAGGCCCCGCGACATAGATGCCGGCGATATTTCTGTCCGGCTTCAAGCCGGTCTTGTGCCGACGGCTTAATAAAACGTCTGGGCAGCGCGAAGATTGAGTTTCTGCCGCAAGAGCTTCTCACCTTGAAGCCCGAGCTGAGGCTGCCGAAGGTGAGTCGGCAGCCTCAGAATTGAGCATAGCCAAAGCAGTCCGTAGAGCGTCATGGCAGGTTGGCACAAAATTTGACGAGGACAGCACTTTATGGACCTTGAACTGCTGCAGCCGTCTCATAGCCTGCCCCTGGGCTCCAACAATAAAAACGTCTCCCCAATGCCGGGAGCGGACCATTTTAACTTCGGTCTCAATAAGCAGCGATGCCGTTATGCCAATTAGCGGAACGTCGGTAACGTCCAGAATCAATACCGTGTAGTCTTGCCCCATGTGGAACGAAAGGCTTCGCGCCGCGCCGTAGCTGATGGGACCGCTCATCTGAATGAGCAGAATCTTCCCTTGGCTCTGGCTCAGCAGATGCTTCTCTTCGGGGGTTAAGTCGACGCTCTGATTGTCATCGGGGTAGGTGATTGCCCGAATCTTTCCGATTTGGATAGTCGTCAGCCGCTGAATGGTCAGCATGTTGGCGACAAAGGCACCTACCGCAACCGCAGTAATGAGATCTACAAATACGGTCAGCAGCAGCACGCCATAGGCAACTAAAGAAGCGCGCAAAGAAACTTGGCAGATGCGCCACAGAAAATTCCAGTCAATAATCTTGACGCCCACCTTGATGAGAATTCCGGCCAGCACCGCGTGGGGAATCTGCGCCGTTATGCCGCCGGCCCACAGCACAATGCACAGCAAAATCACCGCGTGAATCATCCCAGACAGCGGCGTGCGTCCCCCCGCCTGCACGTTAATCACGGTGCGCATTGTCGCGCCTGCTCCCGGCAGACCGCCAAACAGCCCAGACAGAAGGTTACCAATGCCCTGACCAACTAGCTCTTTTTCCGAGTCGTGCTGCGTCCGGGTAATGTTGTCGGCGACGAGGGAGGTCAGCAACGAATCGATCGCCCCCAGGGTGGCCAGCATCAGACCATAGCCCACGATGTTTTGCAGCTGGCTGAGATTGAGATTTGGCCACTGGAGTCGGGGAAGGCCCTGGGGGATATCGCCAATGCGGGCTAAATCGCTGGTGGGAAGAGCAAAAATTGCGATCGCGGTGCAGAGGACGAGCGCCACCAGCGGCGACGGCACCATGCGCTCTAGTCTTCGGGGCCAGGCAAATACGATCGCCAGAGTCAGCAAACCCAGGCTCGCCGCCGCCGGGTGGGGACTGGAGAAAACGGCCGGCAGCTGCCGCAAACCCGCTAAGACGCTGCTCTGGGCAGGATGCCCCAGCAGCGGCGCAATCTGCAGGGCCACGATAATGACGCCAATGCCAGACATGAACCCCGAAATCACCGGGTAGGGCATGAGGGTAATGAAGCGACCCAGGCGCAGCACCCCAAACAGAATTTGAAATACGCCCGCTAGCATTACGGCCGTAAACGCCATTGCCACCCCGGTTTCGGGATTGTCCGCAATGAGCTTGCTGAACACAGTGGCCATTACGACGGTCATGGGACCCGTCGGGCCAGACACTTGGGAAGGCGTACCGCCAAACAGGGCCGCAAAAAAGCCGGTGAAGACTGCCCCATAGAGCCCAGCGATCGCCCCCGCCCCTGAAGCAACGCCAAACGCTAGGGCTAGGGGCAGCGCCACGATTGCGGCAGTGAGTCCCCCAAAGAAATCGCCTCGAAAATTCCGCAGATGTAGGCCGTGGGTCAAAGACATGGCATGACACAGAGTTAAAACCACTAATACATTTACCGCCGCCAACCCCGCAGCGTATGTGTAGTTGAGTACCCACGCCGAAACTGCAGATTTTCCTTATCTTGAAGCCATCAGCTGCAGTTTAGTAATGCGTTCCCGACTTACGATGGTGCACAGCGGTCTTCACATCTGCATCCATCACCTCACCTCGGTCTACTGTAGAGTACACCACCCAGTGGTCGCCGCACTCCATGCGGCTCTTCACCCGGCATTCTAGGTAAGCTGACGCGCCGACCAAGATAGGGCAGCTATTTTCACCTTCCTTTGTCTCCACCCCCGCAAAGCGGTCCTCCCCGGGGCTAAAAGGCTTGAGGAAGTGCTTCATCAGCGGAATGTAGCTGCCCTCTGGCAGGATGTTTAGCACAAAGTGGCTATCGGGATACATTAACGACTCAATGGCCCGCTCCTTGGCCACCGCCACCGTAAATCCCGGCGGCGTGAAAGTGGCCTGGGATACCCAGGAGGCCAGCATGGCGCTAGACACATCCCCCTGCTGGGTGGTGACGATGCACAGCGACCCCACAATTCGGCCCACGGCCTGCTCTATCGGCGCAATGGTGGAGACCCCCGGTTTGGCGGTGAGCTGGGTCGCCTTCTTACGCTTGCGGGCTTTCTTGATGGCCTGCACCAGGTCGGTGCCCGCCTCCTCACAGGTCTTCAGGGTGGCGTTGTCGGGGGTAAATTTGACGCGGATGGGGTCGAAGGCGAAGGCGTAGCCCGCATCCTTGAGCTTGTCTTCTAAATAGTCGATTGCCTCCCCGCTCCAGCCGAAGGAGCCAAATACCCCCACGTGCTTCTCTGTCGAGACGTTGGAGAGCATGATGCCCAGGGCCGTCTGCACCTGGGTGGGGGCGTGACCTCCTAACGTAGGGGAGCCGATGATAAAGCCGTCGCACTGCTCGGCGATCGCCTTAATCTCGTCGGTGCTAGCCACCTCGCAGTTGATGGACTCGACGCGGCTGCCGGTTTTAGTGACCCCACGGGCAATCGCCTGGGCGAGGGTGGCTGTGTTGCCGTAGGCAGAGGCGTAGAGCAGCGCCACCGATAGCGCTTGGCCCTGCTGCTTTTGGCTCCACTTGCGGTAGGCTTTGGTGAGTTCCGTGACGCCGAAACGCACCAGCGGTCCGTGGCCGGTGGCGTAGAGCCGCACGGGAGACACATCGGCTAGCTTCTCTAGAACGGTCTGCACCTGACGAGCGTGAGGAGCCATCAGGCAGTCGAAGTAGTAGCGGCGCTCATCCTGCAGAGCCTCCCAGCTTTCGTCGAAGACGTCTTCACCGCAGATGTGGGCACCAAAAAACTTGCCGGTGTAGAGCACCTGGGTTTGGGGGTCATAGGTAGCCAGCCCGTCGGGATAGCGGGGCGTGGGAATAGGGACGAACCGCAGGCGGTGGCCCTGGCCTAGGTCTAGGGTGTCGTCAGCGCCCTTGAGCACCTTGAGGTTAAGGGCGTGGTCCGGCAGGGCGGATTTGAGAGCGATCGCCGCCGGGTTGGAGCAGGCAATGGTGACGTTGGGGGCGATCGCCAAAATCGCCTTGAGGGTTTCGGCGCGGTTGGGGTTGACGTGGCCCAGGACAACGTAGTCGAGCTGGGTGAGGTCTAGGGGGTCGATCTCGGGAGGGCGGTATTCCTGCACCACCCAGCGCAGCTGCTGCCACAGGTCGCTCCACAGAGGCAGCCGGGTTTTGGCTTCTTTTTCTTGGGCCGGGGCCTGCAGGGCGTCGAGGAAAATTTCGGTGAAGGATTCGCCGGGTGGGTCAATTAGGGCGGTTTTATCGGCGCGAATTAGGTAGCTGTTGGCGGTGGTGCCTTTTTCGCGGGCGTATTCAATTTCGAACCGCAGGCGGTTCCAGCTGCAGGAGCGATAGACCGTCGTCTGGGCGGCGATCGGGGCGATTTGGACGTCGCGGGTGGTTGTGGTCATGGGAGGTATCGGTGGTGCAGGAGGCATATCGTAGGGGCAAATGGCTATTTGCCCCTACCGGGGTGGGACATATCCTACGGGCAGGATTGCAGGTTAATAATAATTGCCCACCTTGCGGTGATGGACCGCTGTCATCGCCTCCGGCTTCGACACCTTGCCCGTCTGCACCGTGGAATACACAATCCAGTGGTCGCTGCACTCCATGCGGCTCGACACCTCACACTCCAAATAGGCCAGCGCGTCCGACAGCACCGGCGAGCCGTTCTCCGCCTGACGCGTCTTCACCCCCTCAAAGCGATCGCCTCCAGGCGGGAAGCGCTTCAGGAAGTGCTTCATCAGCGGCTGGTAGTTGTCTTCTTCGAGGATATTAAGCACAAATCGATCGCCCACGTGCATCAACGACTCAATGGCCCGGTCCTTAGCCACCGCCACCGTAAAGCCCAGGGGCTCAAAGCTGGCCTGAGACACCCAAGAGGCCAGCATCGCGCCGTTGAGTTCCCCTTTTTGCGCCGTAAGGATATAAAGCCCGCTGCTGATGCGGCCTAGGGCTTTCTCTAGCTCGTTGTCGATGGCTTTAACTTTTTTGGCCTTGTCCTTCTGCGTGATCATCTGGCCCAGATCAGTGCCCGACTCCTCACAGGCCTGGTAGGTGACGTCGGTGGGGGTATCCTTAATGCGGATGGCGGGGAAGCCCGTCTTTAGACCCGCATTGGTGAAGCGGTTCATCAGCGGGTCTACCGGCTCGTCGTCGCCGCCATAGCACTCAAACAGGCCAACCACTTGACCTTCATGCACCGCCGCTAGGACGGTGCTCACCGCCGCCTGGGCATCGCTGGCAAAGCGGCCAGACGCTGGGGGGGCCGCCACCACGATCGCCGCCGCGTGGCTCACCAGCTCGTTCACCGCTTGGGCATCGGCGGACTTGAGGTCCATCATCTCCACGGCTACGCCGGTTTTGGTAACGCCTCGGGCAATGGCTTGGGAGAGGCGATCGCTGTAGCCATAGTCCGACACGTAGAACACCGCCGCCGTGGTCTCAGCCTCAGCTTTGGCTTCACTCCAGCGCTTGTAGCGCCCGGTAAGCTCCGCCACGTTGTGCTTCAGTAGCGGCCCATGGCCAGTAGCCACCTGCTCAATTTCCCCACTCAGCTTGCTCATCCGCTTCATAGCGCTGAGCACCGAGCGGGCGTTGGGGGCCATCAGGCACTGGTAGTAGAAGTGGAAGTCAGCCGCGATAGCTTTTAGGTCGTCGTCGTAGGTCGCCTCGCTGCAGTAGTGCATGCCAAAAGCGTCGCAGGTGAAGAGGATCTGCGACTTGGGGTCGTAGGTGAAGATGGTGTCGGGCCAGTGGAGGTTAGGAGCGCTGACAAACTCTAGCGCGTGGCCGTTACCCAAATCCAGGGTGTCGCCGCTTTTCACCTGCATACTCTCAAAGGGCTGGTGCACCTGGTTTTCTAAAAAGGCGATCGCCACCTTGCCGCCCACTACGGTGGCGTTGGGGGCCAACGCCAGCAGGTCTTTCACCAGGCCGCTGTGGTCCGGCTCGGTGTGGCTAATGATAATGTAGTCGATTTCCGCCGGGTCAATCACGCCGCGCAGTGCGTCAAGGTACAGCTCGCGAAACTTAGCGTGGGACGTGTCCACCAGGGCCGTCTTCTCGCCCCGAATTAAGAAGGAGTTGTAGGTGGTGCCATTCTGCAGCCCGAACTCGATGTAGAAGCGATCGCGGTCCCAGTGGAGGGAGCGGATGGTGGTAATGTCGGGGGCAATTTCGGCAGTCTGGGTAGTGAGGCGCTTTTGGGCGGGTGCGGCGGTGACCATGGGCAATCTCCAGTGGAAATTTTCTAAACGCTATAAAAAGAAAACGTAGTTTAACAACCTTTATGTTTCTTTATTATCCAAGCTTTGGCCCAGATAGTAAAGTCTAAGGCAAGCAAAGTCCAAGGCAAGGCAAGACGAATGCAGAATGGGCAATAGTGGGCAATAGTCTGAAGTGGGCAATAGTCTGATCGCACCGGGATGAGGCGATCGCCTTGGATAAAGCTGCTGGCTCACGCTCGCGCCGCTCACGCTCGCGCCACACCCTCGTACCATAGCCCTCGTACCTTAGATTGACTGCTAGATTTAGGATATAGATTTTGCGGGCTCAACCATGTGCGGACGCTTTACCCTGACGGCTTCAGCCGAGATTATCGCCGACACTTTCGACCTCACTGCGCCGCCGGAAGTGAAGCCCCGCTACAACATTGCCCCCAGCCAGCCCGTTGTAGCCATCATCGCTAGCGACAGCGCCTCTAGGGAGGCCAGCTATTTCCGCTGGGGGCTGGTTCCCTTTTGGGCCAAAGACCCCAAGATTGGCTATCGCCTCATCAACGCCCGGTCTGAAACCGTCGCCGAGAAGCCCGCCTTTCGTCAGGCGTTCGCGCGGCGGCGCTGTCTGATTGTGGCGGATGGGTTCTACGAATGGCAGGTCAAAGAAGGCCAAAAGCAGAAGCAGCCGTTCTATTTCTACCCGCAGGACCATCAGCCGTTTGGGTTTGCGGGGCTGTGGGAGCGGTGGCAGAGCCCTGAGGGTGAGGAAACTTTGTCCTGCACGATTTTGACCGGAGCCGCAAACGAAGTCGTGGAACCGGTGCACCACCGAATGCCTATTGTGATTAGGCGGGAGGACTATGACCAGTGGCTGGACGCAGCGCGATGGTCCCAAGGGACCGGCCACGGGCCAACGCCGTTAGAACTGCAGGACCTGATAGCAACGAGCCAATTAAATAATCTAGTCGCCCACCCTGTCAGCACAGCTGTAAACAGCCCGCGATATGACCAGCCCGAATGCGTAGAACAGGTTGCGGCACTCAACTCCAAGTGAAGCTCGCTTGATAAACCCCCAACTCGAGCGCGCTTCTGTTGCCAAGGCTGTCGCTATCAAGGCTATATCAAGGCTGTATCAAGCCTGACAGCTGCCGCACACCCCATGCACCGTCACCTCATAGCTCTCCGGGCGAAACGGTGCATCGACCCGATCTAAGTTGAGGGCTTCAAAGGTAGCCCAGGGCAGATCGCTAATGCGACCGCACTGACGGCAAATGCAGTGGTGGTGGGGCTTAACATTGGCATCATAGCGAGCCACGCCGTGCTCTAAGAGCACTTCTCGCACTAAACCAACCTGGCACAGCGTTTGTAGGGAGTTGTAGACCGTCGCCTGGGAGGAGGTCGGAAAATTTTGGTTGATGGTATCTAGCAGCTGCTCCGCCGTGGGATGATCGGTGCGGGCTTTAAGGCTGGCGTAAACCGCGTAACGCTGCGGTGTAATTCGCAGCCCCTTAGATTTTAGCTCTAGCGTGGTGGCGTCGGAACGAGTCATAGGCCCCAAGAGATATCACTGATCTATTTTAGATGATTTTTCCTAAAAGAACAAATCTCATAAGAGAACAACTTTTACTCTTGACTTGTTCGCAAGTTAGAATTATTCTAAATCTTGGCTGGTTCAATTGACCATACGTAGGCCAGTTTCGATTTAGACATTCAAATTAGTGAGGTACTCTATGCCCGTTATTACGCGCGTCCCTAACGTAACTTTTAAGACCCGCGTCCGCGATGAGTCCGTTGGAGGGGCCAACCCGTTTCGCTGGCAAGACATGACCACCCAGGAAATCTTTGGGGGCAAGCGTGTAGTTGTCTTTTCACTGCCCGGTGCTTTCACGCCCACCTGTTCCTCGACTCACCTGCCTCGCTATGAGGAGCTCTACGACGAGATCAAGGCGCAGGGTGTCGACTCTATTGTCTGCGTCTCCGTTAATGACGCATTCGTGATGTATCAGTGGGGCAAGCAGCAGGGCGTCAACAACATCTTTTTGCTGCCCGACGGCAACGGTGAATTTACCCGCAAGATGGGCATGCTGGTGGAGAAGACCAACCTCGGCTTTGGCAGCCGCTCATGGCGCTATTCCATGGTGGTTAATGATATGGAGATCGAGAAGATCTTCGTCGAGCCCGACTACGGCGACAACTGCCCCACCGACCCGTTTGAGGTCTCTGATGCTGAGACAATGCTGGCCTACCTAAAGGGTACTAAGTAGACGTCACTGAGTAATTTGGGACGTGCTTTCGCTAGGCGAGTCTCTCAATAGAGGTTCACTTAGCGATCGCCCATTCAAGCCGGTCTAACAATAGGTCTAAACTGGATGTGTGGGGAATTTTTGCCGCGCATCCAGTTTGTTTTATTGGGCCTTCTTGTTGGATTCAAGTATTTCGCGTACCAGTCACGTCCACTAGCGCCCGCGTAGATTTTGAAATGGATGGTAGCAGTAGTTTAAGGAGAGGTATGAGATGGCCTACGAATTTGATTATTTTGTCATTGGAGCCGGATCGGGGGGCATTGCCTCAGCCCGCCGTGCCGCGCAGCATGGCGCCAAGGTCGCGGTGGCTGAATATGATCGCCTAGGAGGCACCTGCGTCAATCGGGGCTGCGTGCCCAAGAAGCTGATGGTCTACGCCTCTCATTTTCCCAACCACTTTGAAGAGGCGACGGGCTACGGCTGGAGCCCGGTGGAAAGTCGGTTTGACTGGACTGAGCTGACCACGGCGGTCAATAACGAGGTCACCCGCCTCAACGGCATCTACCAGCGGATGCTGGACAATGCCAGCGTGCAGATCTTTCGCGATCGCGCCCGGCTTATTGATCCCCATACGCTACAGGTGGGCGATCGCACCGTGACCGCCGGGAAGGTGCTGATTGCAGTGGGCGGAGAACCGACGTATCCCAAAATTCCTGGGGTCGAGCTGACCATTACCTCAGACGACATTTTCTCGCTGCCTCAATACCCGAAGCAAGTCGTCATTTTAGGCGGCGGCTATATCGGCTGCGAATTTGCCTGTATTTTGAATGGGTTGGGGTGCGAGGTGACCCAAATTATCCGCGCCGACAAGATCTTGCGGGGCTTCGATGATGACCTGCGCATGGAAATTCAGGACGCCATGGTGAAGCACGGCATTCGGCTGCTGACCAACACCGAGGACCTGATGATCGAGAAGGCAGACCACGGCGTCACGGTGAGCGTTCGTGGCGCTGAGGGTGAAGACTGCATCATGGCCGATGTGGTCAGCCTGTCGGCCCTAGGACGCCACCCCAACATTGACAACTTAGGGCTGGAGAATACCAAGGTCGAGGTGAAGCAAGGGGCGATTGCCGTCAACAAGGCAGCGGAAACTGCCGAACCGGACGTGTACGCCGTGGGGGACTGCACCGACCGCATTAACCTCACTCCGGTGGCCATTAATGAGGGACGGGCCTTGGCGGATACTCTGTTTGGCAACAATCCCCGCACCATGGACTACCGCAACATTCCCACCGCCGTGTTTACCTCTCCAGAAGCGGCGACGGTCGGCCTCACTGAGGAAGAGGCCCGGCAGGAGTACGGCGATGCCGTTAAGGTCTACCGCTCCCGCTTCCGCGCCATGTACTACACCCTGCCTAACAAGGACGAAAAGACCTTGATGAAGCTGATCGTCAACCAGAATGACAGCGAGCGCGTTTTAGGTGCCCACATGGTGGGGGACCACGCCGCCGAGATTATTCAAGGGGTGGCGATCGCCGTGAAAATGGGGGCGACGAAGGCCGACTTTGACGCTACGGTGGGCATCCACCCCAGCTCAGCGGAAGAGTTTGTGACGATGCGGTAGGGTGGGTTTGTCAATGGGAGACTTGTATCTATGGAAGAGGCCCAGAGCCACCAGTTCATTACGGTAAACAACGTCAGGCTTCACTACGTGACGCAGGGGCAAGGTCCGCTGATGCTGATGCTGCACGGGTTTCCTGAATTTTGATATTCCTGGCAGCATCAGATTTCAGAGTTTGCTAAGCGCTACAAGGTTGTGACCCTCGACATGCGGGGCTATAACGAAAGCGAGAAGCCAGCGGGCCTTGAAGCGTACAGCGTTCCAGACGTTGCCGAGGTGATCACGGCGCTGGGCTACGAGCACTGCACTTTGGTGGGGCACGATTGGGGTGGGGCGATCGCCGCTCGCAGCCACAACAGCCCCTGATAGCAGCACCACCAGCCCGTTAGAATAGTTTCAAGCCGTCAGAACTTAGGCGCAGCTTTGATCGCCTTTCAATAGTAACTATCGTGGTAGCAACAGCCCAAATCTCAATTCGCCGCTCACCAAGCGAGCTGCCCCGGTGGTGCATTGCAGCTTGGGAAGATTACGCGGCCTGCATTGAGACCGTAGCTGAGTCGGCTGACATAGCGCACTTTCGGATTTTTTTTAACCAGGGGCGACTGTTTGTTGACACGGGCTGGGAAGGGGTGGATCACGCCCGGTTTAGAGAGCTGCTGGCGATGCTGTTTTTTGTCTGGTTTAGCCAGAAGTCGCCGGGGCTGGCGTTTGACTGCCTTGGAGGCTGCATTTTGGAGAAGCCGGAGCAGCGGGCGGCGGCGCCGGATGAGGTGCTGTATGTGGGGAAAGATGCGCCGCGCTGGCAATCTGGTGAACCGAGACGGGTAAACCTACGGCGGTGGCGAGTGCCGGATTTGGTGTGCGAGGTGGGGGATACGACGCTAGCGACGGATTTGGATGAGAAGAAGCAGATTTACGCTGCGTTGGAGATTCCGGAGTATTGGGTGCTCGATGTGCGGAGCGCTAGGGTAATTGTATTTCAGCTTTCGGCTGAGGGCTTGTATGAAGAGGCACAGGTATCGGGGGCGCTAGCGGGGCTGGAGATGGCAATCGTTGAGCGGGCGTTTGGGCGTTTGGGGGCGGAGTCTAATGGGGCGGCGGCGCAGTGGTTTGCGGGGCAGCTTGCGCAGTGAGTGCGATCGCTATCTCAACTACAGCTGGGAATGACCTGAATTAGACCGATCTAATTCACGCGCTTTCTTTTTGCAGAAGGAAGTCAAGATAATCCTCAAGCTGCAGCATCCTGGCCTGGGAAAGCCGTCAGGTTGTGTTCGATTTGTATCACTCTCTTCTACGTGCTCATTTACCCGCTGCGCGCATGGGCGGAGCACTGCGCCAATTCTCAGCAGGAAGGATGATGCTGAACTAGGCCAGTCTTCTTAACCTGACTAGTACTGCAGTGAACGATTGAGACCCTCAACATCCGCTAGACATGTCAGATCCATTTCAGATAGGTGACTTGAGCGAGAGAGTTATTCGGGCTAATGATAAGCCCGTTTTAGCTGAGGGGGACTATGTTCTGGTAGTACTACATCGAGCCTTGCGGTGGTTAGACAATCCGGTTCTAGAGGGCGCGATCGCCCAGGCCCACGCCCTCAACCTCGGCATTCTCGTCTACAGCGAACTCGACGAAGCCAGTCCCCACAGTTCTGACCGCTTGTTCTACTTTGCATTGGGCGCTTTGCGATCGCTTGCTGCTGACCTCGCCCGCATCAGCATTCCCTGCGTTCAAGCTATTCGTCAGGCCGGCGATGCTGACCCTTTGCGTACTCTCATTGCCGCAGCTGCAGCGGTCTACGCCGACGAAGACCCGACCCACTGGGACAGAGCAAGACTCCAGCGAATCCTCGAGGCTGCTGGGCAGGCTGTTTTTCTTGTAGATGCTTCCCGCCTAGTTCCGGTTCGCCAGCTGCCGGAGGGGCTAAAGACCACGCCTAGCTTTAGGAAAGCACACGGTGCCCTTAGAGACCAGTACGCGGCGCTGAGAAAGAGTACGTCTGAGGAAATTGCTGAGCTCACTCCCAAAGTGGCGCAGCTAGAGGTTCCTGTAGACGGTCCGCTCCAGAACTTTGCCAGCTATACAGACGACAACCTAGTGAAGCTTGTATCCAAGTGCAAGGTCGATCACAACATCACTATTTCCAAAGAACATCCCCCCACCCAAGCCGCTATTGAGGCCCGAGTGGCGACGCTGAAAACAGAGATTCTTGCCCGCTACAAGTGGATTCGCAATAACGCTGCGCTAGAACACTCGACCTCGCAGCTCTCGCCCTACCTGCACTTTGGGATGCTGAGCCCATATCAGCTTTTCGCTGAGATTGACTCCGTTGACGTCCCTAAAAGCTACACCTGGAAGTTCAGAGACGAATTCCTCACCTGGCGCGAATGGTCCCACTACAGAGCGTTTCACGTCCCGAACCTGCACGAGTTCGAGTCTCTTCCCGAGGCCGCTCAGCAGACCTTGCTAAACCACGCTGATGACCCTCGCCCTGAAAAGGTATCCCGCCAGGATATTCTACAGGGCCATACCGCTGACCCCACCTGGAACGCGACTCAGAAGGAATGGCTCCACACCGGCTGGCTCCACAACAATTTGAGAATGTACTGGGCCAAACAAATTCTTCGCTTTATCGACACGCCTCAAGCCGCGTGGGAAACGGCTTGCTATCTTAACGACCATCTTTCCCTCGATGGCAGAGATCCGGCGACATACGCCTCAATGCACTGGGCTTTTGGTGATGCTAAACGCGGCTATAGTGAGCGTCCGATCTATGGCTGGGTGGCGCCAAAGTCCGACCGGACCATTTTGAAGCGCGAAGGAATGCCTGAGTGGATTCAGTCAAGGCAGTGAAATAATATTTTTGTACTCTTCTAGTGCCACCGCCTAAACTAGTCGAGTAGGCCCTACCCATTCGCATCCCGCCATGGTCCAGACATCATCCGCCGATACCAACACCTCTAAAGTCATGTTTGACGCCTCTAACCCGGACGTGACCCAGGGCGCGATCGGCACCGTCAAAGGGCCAGGGGAATCGGGCAACCAGTATGTCTTCATCACCGCCGACAATCGCCAGGTCAAAATCGGCGAATTTGTCTACTACGAGGTCGCGGCCCCGCGGGTGAAGCTATCCGCGAGTCTGAGTGACCCGCCCCTCCACATCTTGGGCAAAATTTCCAATCGCTGCCTCATCGACCACCTGCCGGATCGCATCTTTGCCGACGCCTCAATCAGCCCAGAGGCCGTAGCGGCGCTAGTGGGGTTCGCCCACGCCGACGCCGCCATCTATGAAGTCACCGTCGACGTGATTGGCTACTTTGACCCCCGTCTCGGCTTTATGAATCCGCGCCAGGCCCCTGACCCCGGGGCCAAGGTGTTCTTGTCGGATGACGAGACCCTGGTGGCGGTGATCAATAAAAAGTCCCAGGGCGCGGTAGGCACGGCCCACGTAGGGCACCTGCTGCTGCGGGAGGCGGGGGCCGTGCCGGTAATGCTGGACGTCAAGGACTTAGTGAGCACCCACATGGCCATCCTCGCAGGCACGGGGTCAGGAAAATCCTACACGGCAGGGGTGCTGATTGAAGAGATGATGCGGCCCTACAACCGGGCGGCGGTGCTGGTATTCGACCCCCACGGCGAGTATGACACCCTAGGCGAGATGAACGGCCACCCGCAGTTCAGCCACAAGGACGGTTACAGCCCTCGGGTCAAGATTCTTAAGCCCGACGACGTGCAGATTCGCATTTCGTCTTTGGACTACTACGATATCTTGACGCTGCTGCCCAACATGAGCGATCGCCAGCAGGCAATCCTCAACAAGGCGTTTGGCATCCTGCGGCGGCACCGGGACGGGGAATACCGCTGGGGCGTAAACGACCTAATTGCGGCGGTATATGAAGCCGATAGCACCATGGACGAAGAGGGCAACGAAAAGGTCGGCTCCTCAGCCCCCGCTATCGAGTGGAAGCTAGACCGGCTGGCGCGATCGCCCTACTTTCACCCTTTTCAGCACCTGTCGCCCCAAGACCTGTTTCAGCCCGGCCAGGTGACGGTGCTGCAGATGAGCGAAATCAGTCAGGAGGAGCAGCAGGTGATCTGCGCGGCCATCCTGCGGCAGACCAACCAGGCCCGCATGGATACCCAAAAAGAGCGTATCACCCCCCAGGACGAGACCTATCTGCCCTACCCGGTGTTTGTGCTGCTAGAAGAGGCCCACCGCTTTGCCCCAGCCCACGAGCCGGCTCGCTGCAAGATGATTCTGCGGACGATTTTGAGCGAGGGCCGCAAGTTTGGCGTGGGGGTAGGGCTGATTACCCAGCGCCCCGGCAAGCTCGACTCAGACGTGCTCTCTCAGTGCATGAGCCAGTTTCTGATGCGCATCGTCAACCCGGCGGACCAGGAGAGCCTCAAGTACGGCGTGGAGGCCGCCGGCCGAGATTTGCTCAAAGAGCTGCCCGCCCTCACCAAGGGCCAAGTGATTCTATCGGGAGCCTGCGTCAACACGCCGGTGCTCTGCCAGGTCCGTCAGCGTCTCACCACCCACGGCGGCGAGACGCTGGACGCCCCGGTCGCTTGGCAGGACTATTTTGCAGCCCATCAGCAAAAGGCCCGCACCGTGGCTGAGGCCCCTCTGACGGGAATATCTGTAGCCGATGTCTTTGACGGGGTTAGTATCGACTAGCTGCGTGGCTTTGAGCGCCGTCGTTTGAGGCGCATTATCCAGACTATTGAGCCCGCTGGGCCTGCGATCGCGCTGCCGCTTCATACTGTTGATAAAGCTGATAGCGATCTTGGGCCGTGGCATAGCGGCCATCGCCAGAAGCAACCTGACCCATGAAATTGGAGGCCTGCTGCCAGGCGGCGGCGAGCTCTAGCCATTCTGCCTGGGTCGAGGCGGTCTGGCCGGCGACAGCGGCTCGTTCGGCAATGCGAACCGCTTCGGCAAAGGGGTCGGCGGGTTGGGGTGGCGTTGGGGACAACGCCGACTGTGGGGCGCTCTGGGCCGATGGAGCGCCGCTGCGATCGCCCTTTGCTCCCGCAATCGAGTTAAGAACAAGCGAATCGCTATCGGAGCGCTCCGATGCGCTAGGCTGATTGTCAGTCGTTTGGGGCTGAGTCCCAAGCTGAATCCCAGTCAATCGGCTTATGGAGATCCCCCCCGGTGTCTCGCTTTGTAGCCAGCTATAGAGCAGACCGCCCGCGACCAGCGTTCCAACCCCCAGCAGGGCCCCGCCCCATAGCCCCCGCCAAAACTGTCGCCTTTCGCGCTGCTGGCGAATGGCGGAGAGGGGAAGAATATCAGATTCTTTGGCCTGGTCCCGCCAGCGTTTGACAATCTGGGTCACGGGATTGCGCCAGGACAGGACAATATCTTCGGACCACAAGAGCTGGCTGTCGGCATCTCGGTTAACTTCGTCGAGCCAGAGCAGCTGCTGCTCATTGACGATACGGCTATTGATGCGAACGCGGCGAATATGCCTGGGGTGAAGCGACTCGAGAATTTGCCGAATGTGCTGCACGAGCTGCTGGCGCTCTAGCCGAGCCGCATCTCCGGCTTCGCAGAGGAGCTGCAGCACGCCCTTGACGAGCACGGCTCTGACGCGAACGCCAGAGGTGGAAAGCTGCTGGTTGAGCACTTGAATGATAGCAGCCACACTACCTTGCTCGGCCTGCATTAAAATGTTGTTCGGCTTGACCATAGCGGTTTAGCGGGGAATGGTGGGGGGTACCCCTGTTGACTTTAACTAGAATAGCTATCTCGGGGACAAAAGGCCGAGAATAACGCCAAGATTATAACGTTATAGCAATTTTCAATTGCGTGAGGTACAGATTTGTTCAGGCCTTTGTGTGTCCTATGATCTATGTGGCGTCGGACTTTGAGTCGAAAGTCTCGTCCTACGGCAAATGCCTTGATGCATTAGGGCATTTGCGCGCCCAGTTGCACAAGATAACGTCAAGGGTTTAGCCGACTGGATTGTCCTAAGCAACTGGGCCAGTGCAATAGAGGGGATAAAGCTGTTCGCAAAAGCGCGGGCAGCAGAGGTTTACCCCTTGCTGCCCGCGCTGATGAATTTGCTGAGGCCCGACTGCGTCTATTCGGTCACCAATGGCGACCTATCGGGTTTGAGGCCTCGCGCCATCGCAATTGCCCTGCTGCATTGGGACAATTGCGCGCCCAGCTGTCTACGAGACGCCAAGGCTTTGGGCCAATCGCGCTGTCCTAAACCACTGGGGCAACGTACTAGATGGGCTGCGATCTAGATGGGCTGCGATCGCAGCGCGAGCCCACCTAAAACCACTGGGTGTGGAACGTACCTTCCTTATCGACCCGCTTGTAGGTATGGGCTCCGAAGTAGTCCCGCTGAGCCTGGGTGAGATTTTGCGGCAGCACCCCGCGGCGGTAGCTATCGAAGTAGTCGAGGGAAGCGCTAAAAGCCGGCACCGCAATACCTAAGGTATTTGCCGTGGTCAGCACCTCACGCCAGGCCTGTTGGCGATCGAGAATTGTTTGGATGAACTCGGGGGCTAGCAGCAGGTTAGCTAGCTTGGGGTTTTGGTGGTAAGCCTCTTTAATCTTGTCGAGGAAGCGAGCCCGGATGATGCAGCCGCCCTTCCAGATGCGGGCCGTCTCCCCCAGGTCGAGGTCGTAACCAAACTCATCCGACGCCTTGCTCAACAGCGCCATGCCCTGGGCGTAGGAGCAAATCTTTGAGCAGTAGAGCGCGTCTCTAATCTTGTTGACGAGGGCTTTAGCGTCGCCCTGGTACTTGGCCTCAGGCCCCTCGAGCTGCTTGGATGCGGCAACCCGCTCCTCTTTATAGGAGGACATCACCCGCGCATTGACGGCGGCGAAGATAGTGGGAACAGGGACCCCCATTTCCAGCGCGCTGACTACGGTCCAGCGGCCGGTTCCTTTTTGGCTGGCCGAATCGAGAATGATGTCGACGGTGGATTTATCCGTCTCAGGGTCCATTTTGGTGAAGATCTCGGCGGTGATTTCAATTAAGAAGGAGTCGAGCTCTTCGGTAGTGTTCCACTGGGCAAACACCTCGTGCAGTTCGTCGTTGCTCAAACCCGCAACGTTCTTCAGCAGGTCGTAGGCTTCTGCAATCAGCTGCATATCGCCGTACTCGATGCCGTTGTGCACCATCTTCACGTAATGCCCGGCCCCGCCCGGTCCGATGTAGGTGACGCAGGGGCCGTCGTCGACCTGCGCGGCAATCTTATTGACGATGGGCTCAATAGCTTCGTAGGCGGCCTTGGTGCCCCCCGGCATCAGGCTAGGCCCGTTAAGCGCCCCTTCTTCACCCCCGCTGACCCCCATGCCGATGAAGCTGAGTCCGGCAGACTCTAGGTCCTTGACGCGGCGCTCCGTGTCTTCGTAGAGGGAGTTGCCGCCGTCGATGATCATGTCGTCTTCCTGCAGCAGCGGCTTAAGCTGATCGATGACGGCGTCAACGGGACCACCGGCTTTGACCATGACTAAAATTCTGCGAGGCCGCTCGAGGGACTTAACAAAATCCTCTAGAGAGTAAGTGGCTTTAATATTCTTTCCTTCGGCTCGCTCCGCCATAAAGCGCTCAGTCTTCTCAGCGGTGCGGTTGTAGACTGCAACAGGAAACCCGTTGCGCTCTACGTTGAGCGCCAGGTTCTCTCCCATAACGGCTAGGCCGATTAAACCAAAGCTCTGTGCCATTTACGCTATACCTCTTTACCAAATATGAAGATGTCTGTTCCAGAGTAGTCAAGATTATCCGAAAGGTCTGTCCCTCCAAAGACTTTCTTTAGGCTTGGGTCAGGGTTTGATGTCTGACTAACTCCCATAGTTAGTTATAGCGATAGATCATGAAGATGCGATTAATGATGCCCCGTTAATGGGGCATCAAGGTCGCAGAGGCTATAGATAGCGTAAAGAAGTGGCGCTCATGCCCCCCGAGAGCGCAGAGGTACCCGACCCCGCACCGCAGGTTTGGACGGCCTCAGCTACCTTGCGAATGACGCTGCGGTTGCGGTTTAGCCCGGTGTAGTGGTTGATGCACCACAAAACCGAGTTGTGCATCTGGCCGGTTGAGGGCGAGACGACGGCCTCGGTATCACTGCCCCCCAGGGTATAGCGATCCTGGGAGTAGAGGCCCATCTGGCTTTGGCGCTGCTTTTGCTGATGAAGCGCCTCGGCAATGGCTTTGAAGCTGGTGATGCCGTCTGCAATCAGCTGCTTCTTAAGCAGCGCCAGGGGAGTGAGGGGATTAGGGGTAGACGCTTCCATAGAATTAGCTCGTCTTGAGGTGGGTTCAGGCTTGACGCGGCAGCAGCCGGCGTGAGCGATGTCGAGTACCAGCGCTGTTCACTGAGAAGCGTGAACAGCGCTGGGCTGAAGCCGCTCTGAACCCAAAACTCAGTTTAGGTAAGCTCTAGCTGCACGAGAGGAACGCTAGCGCTACCCACCGATCTCGATGCTCACCCGCACCAAGCCCTCAAGGCCCACGGGCGATCGCCATCCCTGCAGCCGCTGCCGCAGTTCAGTCAGCAGCGATCGCGCCTGCAGCGTTGTCGCTTCCTCATCCAGCAGCACCTGCACCACCCGACCCTGTTGCAGGCGTAACCGCCATACCGCAGCGCCAGCCTCAGAGGCGGTTCCAGAGGCGGTTCCAGAGGCGGCCCCAGAGGCGGCCACGCCCTGAAGCTGCGCCTCTAGCGACGCCACGAGCTGCTGGCGCGTCTCAGCGTCTAGGGTGACGTCAAGGCCCTCGACCTCAACGCTGACCTGGGCCTCAGCAGACTCTGCTTCTGGCGCAATCGTAGACTCAGCAACGGGCGGGGCCGTAGGCAGAGCCGGCATGCGCGGGGACGACATATCGGCCCCCGTCATCGGTGCTGGCGCGCTCTGCAATCTGGACGCTGCGGCGCCGGTCGGCACAGCGCCCGTCTCTGCTGAGCCTGGACCAAAGATCCCCTCGTAGCTCACCCCCTCCGGCAGCGCCACAGGCACCTCTACCCGGCGCCGGGTGCCGTCCGGGTCTACCCGCACCTCTTCACTCACGGCCACAAACGCCGTGTAGGCCGACAGCAGCCGGTAGTCCAGGGCCGTCTGAGTCACGGCCTCCACGCCAGACACCGTCTCGCCGCCTGCCATGTCGAGCATGGCATCCTTAATGCGGGCGCGTCCCCAGAGCTGGGCGATCGCCGGGTTACCCGCCTCGTCAAACCGTACGGGTAGCACCGTCTCGTAGGGTTCACCGTTGGCTAGGGTGCCGGTGACCCGCAGCCTGCCCGGCTGGCGATCGCCCACGCGCCCAAAGATTACCAGGGGCTGCTGGTCGAACAGGTCAGGCGGGGCTTGGGGATAGATAACGGAATCGCCTACGCCCTCCCAGGTGACCTCTAGGTTGGTGAGCACCGGGTTGCTGATGCGGCCCAAGAAGCGATCGATCACCGCCTCCACCGGCTCGTCCTGCCGCACCGCCAGCGATAGCCCGCGGCCCACTTCTCCCAGCCGGTCCAGCAAAAAGCGGTTGACCGAACTGCCCACCCCAAAGCTATAGAGCCGGTTGCCTGCCTGCAGCTGCAGCCGCACCTCGTCAATCACCGCTGCCTCATTACCGATATAGCCGTCGGTGAGCAGCACCACACTGCGCAACCGCCCTTCTGGTGCCGGGGGAAAGCTGAGTACTGCCTTGACGCCGTTGAGTAGCTCGGTGCCGCCGCTGGCGGTGAGAGTCTCCACGTACTGAGCGGCGCGGCGGCGGTTATTGGCGGTGTTGGCCAAGGGCGTCGGCGACAGCCGGGTGGTGGTGTTGGCAAAGTCGATTATCGTAAAGGTGTCGTCGGGGTTGAGACCCTCCAGCATGCGGGCCATCAGCCGCTTCGACTGGGCCAGGGGCGCGCCCTGCTGGGAGCCGGAGGTGTCAATCAGGAACACCACATCCTTAGGCACGATCTCCTCTGGGCGATAGTCCAATGCCGGAATTAGGTAGAAGGCAAAGTGACCGCCCCGGTCGTCAGCTTGGGTGAGCAGGGCGGCCTGGGTGGTTTCGCCGCTGACCCGGTAGCGGAGAATGAAGTCTTTGTTGGGGATAGTGTCGTTGGGGGCGAGCTGCACCTGAGTCGTCTCCAGGACGCCGCCCTCGCTTCTGACGCGGTCTGAGACTAAAAGCTCGTGGGACGGCGATCGCACCCCCTGAATGGGCATGTCGCCGTCGAAGCGCACCGTGGCCGACAGGTCGTGGCCTGAGCGCACCTCCGGCGGCAGTATGGGGGGCGTGATGCGACCCGCGTCGGGCACCTGGTCGGTACCCGCTTCTGATACCTCCCCAAGCGGGCTACCAGGGATGTAGCGCGGCCCCACCACCGTGGGAAACACAAATTCGTAGCTGTCGCCTTCAAAGGTCAGGGACTCGGTATAGCGCAGGGTGACCTCAACCGCTTCTCCAGGTCGAATGTTGGCCACCGACTGGGTGAAGATATTGGCCCGCTCTTGCTCTAGCAGCCCCGCCGTACGCCCTTCCTCCTGGGCCTGGTCGTAGATTTCTTGGGCCTCTTCTCGGCGCTTGATGTCCCCCTGAATAACGCGATCGCCAACGCGAATCTCCATATCGTCTACGGCGGCCTCGTCCGGCAGCGGAAAGACATAGACCGCTTCCAAAGCCTCATCAAACGGATTTTCAAAGGTCTGGGTGACCTCGACGCGAGCCAAATTGCCGCTGATCTGGGCCTGCATGTCGGTGTGCTGCAGCGTGAAAGCCTGCCCTTCGGAGGCATAGAGCCCCGAGGGCTGCGGGGCCGCTGCGTCTGCCGGGCTTGCCGGCTCGGCCCCATAGGGCTCAGCGACCGGCAGCCTGCGCCCCGGCGTCTGTGCCCCTAAAGTCTGGTTTTCTGAAATCTGGGTCCCTAAAATCTGCGCCACTGAGATTGACCTGAGCCCCACGATCGCGATCGCGGCAGCGGGCACTAGCGCTACCACAGCCAGGGGTGCCGCCTTTCCAAAGGCCTTAAACCGGTTTTTAGGGGCGATCGGCGGTCGGGTTTTCATGGGCTCTTACTCAGCAACATCGCCCCTACTCTGGCACGGCAGCCCGCTCGCCGCCGCCAGAGTTTCAAAAAACGCAACCAGCTCTAGCAGTCTCGGTCTGAAACCGCGCCGTTGGGCATCTGGGTGTCACAGAGGAGGGCGCTGCTCAAGTCCACACCCTCTAAATTGGCGTCCGTCAGGTCTGCCCGGCGGAAGTTGGTGCCCTGAAGCAGGGTCTCTCGTAAATCGGCGCCCCGCAAATTAGCTTGGAACAGGGCCGCACTGCGGAGATTGCTGCCGCGCAGCACCGCCTGTGAGAGATCGGTCTCCCTAAAAAACGTCCGAGACAGGTTGGTTTCAGATAGGTCGGTTTTAGAGAGGTTGGCGCTGCTGAGATTGGCGTCCCTCAGGTTAGCCTTGCGCAGGTCCGCCCGCCTAAGGGAGGCCCGACGCAGGTCCGCCCGCCGCAGATCGGCGCCAAACAGGTCGGCACCATCGAGATCTGCATCCCCTAAATTGATGCGCACCATCTGCGCCTCCCGCAGCCGCGCCTCCCGCAGGTCTGCGCCGCCTAGGTCCGCCCGCTGCAGGTTAGCGCCCCCGAGATGGGCGCCGCGCAGACTAGTGCGCGTCAGGATAGCGTCCCCCAGCACGGCGTCATCGAGAATGGCTTCTACTAGGGAAGCATCGCCGATGTAGGTGCCGCGCAGATCGGCCTGGATCAAAATGGCCTCATTGAGGACTGCGCCGCTGAGCACGGCCCCGCTCAGGTCCGCTCCCGACAGGTTAGCGCGCGTCAGGTTTGCCCCGCTGAGCACCGACTCTGCCAGGTTAATGCCGCCCATGTCAGCCTCTGCCAGATTCACGTCTCGGAGGCTGGCGTCGTGGACGCTGGTGTTTGCCAAATCCGCCTGGCGTAGGGTAATGCCGTCTAAATCACAGCTGTCGCAGCTGCCGGTCTCCAGCAGCCGGCTGACGCGCTTGGCTTTGACCACCTGGCGAGAAAGTAAGGCCAGGCCAATGCCCGCCAGCAGCGTCACGAAAGTGGCCACAATTGCGAAGGCGCGAATGTCTCGCTTATCTAATGTCCAGGCCACCATAGCGACGTCCTTTTGTCGATGTACCTCCAGTGTAGACAACCAGTGTAGACAACCCCTCAGCGGCGTCTCGCTATCGTTCCGTAATCGTCTGATTGCGACTGAGCGCCTCTGCCAGGGGCTCGACCCGCCCTGGGTCCCCCAGCACCTCGCGCTGCCGAGAGGGTACGTTTGCCAACGCCGCCGCGCCCCAAATTTGGGCGAGGTCTTGGAGCAGGTAGTCCTGCTGGGCCCTAAGCTCAACCAGATTGCTGCCAGAATTAATGATGGAAAACCACACCAGCCCGCGATCGCGGGTGGGCAGGACACCGGCTAGGGCGCTGACGGCGGCTAGGGTACCCGTTTTAACGGCTGCCGAGCTGGGGATATCGCGGCCCTGCAGGGTACCCACGTCCAGGCCCGCCACGGGAAAGACATCGGCCACCCCCATGTTCTGCAGCCGCAGCCGGCCCTGAATCGCCTGCAGCATCGCCGTAGCGGCCCGCGCCGAGAGGCGATTTTCGACCCCGAGCCCTGATCCATTGGCCAGCTGAATTTCCCTCAAGGGTACCCCGGTCAGCTCCGATGCTTGCCGGCTGAGGGCCGCGCCTCCGCCCAGCAGGTCCCCCAGCAGATCCGCCATGAAGTTGTTGCTGTAAAGGTTCATCAGCTTTAAGAGCTGCCCCAGGCTAAGGGAATAGTGATTGACCAAAGGCCGAGGCGCGAGATTCGTCGCTTGGGCGCTGCCTAGGGCCGCCACGCCCCCGTCAATAGTCAGGGACGGGCGGGGCGTTCCAGCGGGCATGAGGGCGTGCTGCTGCGCTACCTCGCCGGTCCACAGGGCGTCGTCAAAAGCCGTTCGCAGCAGCGTTCCGGCCACGATGGGGTCTAGCTCGTAATTCATGAAAAACGGACCGGTGACGATCAGCTGTCCGGTCACCCGCTCTACTCCCAGGTCCTGGAGCTGGTTGGCCACCGCGATCGCCTCTTCCCACACAAACAGTGGATTGCTGCCCCCCTGCACAATCAGATCGCCCTGCAGCACGCCGTTCTCTAGATTGCCGGTGGTGCTGAAGCCGGTGACGAACTGATAACCGCTGCCCCAGGTCTCTAGCGCCACTAAGGTCGTGGCAATTTTGGTCAAGGAGGCGGCCGAGAGGGGTTCCTTACCCTGGTGCTGGGCCAGCACCTCACGCCCCGACTGAAACCAGACGCTCTGCCCTTCTGCTGCCCAGCCGTAGCGCTCCAGCAAATCTAGGTAGGCCTGCAGGTCCTGCAGGGCCGCTTCATCGGGCTGATCCTGAGGCTCTAGCAGCGCCTGCAGGGGCACTTGGGTAATCCAGTCTGATAGATTTGTAGATCGCAGCAGCGGCGGCGGCTCAGATGTTGCGAATAGTCCCGCTGCAATCAGCTCAAGCACAAATGCGTCCTCCTGTAATGTCTACTGTGGTGTCTACAATCTACAAATAGCGCTGATGCTAAAACCAACAGGCTAATAACCAATAGATAGTGTAAACCGCTAAATACTCGGCTTAATACGTGGCTAATTCAGACTCAACCGCGCTTTTACGGCAGCTTCCCATTATAGCGGGCGGCCTAGCAGGCACCCTGCTGCTGCTCAATCGCCTGCTCACCCCCGCCCTGACGGACAGCCAGGCGCGCTCAGACGTGTTGGGGGTAGTGATCAGCGCGGTGCTCATTTTGACGGGGCTGCTGTGGCAGCGGGTACAGCCGGTAACGCCAGAGTCGGTGACCCTGGCGGGAGAAGAGGGGTTTGAGCTGGTGGAGACCCTGCCGGAAGCGGTGAAAACAGAGCTGGCCTGGGCCTCGCATCTGCTGCTGACCAATACCGTGACCCGGTCGGTGGTGGTGTGGCACAATCAGCGCGTTTTGCTGCGGCGCGGGGTTCTAGGGCCGGCGGCGGCGGTGACGCTAGGGGTAATAGCTCAGCGGGTGCTAGAGACCCAGCGCCCGGTCTACCTCGTGAAGCTAGCGCTTTACCCCGGCCGATTGGAGTTTGACTACCTGCCGGAGAATACCCAGGGCGTGATCTGTCAGCCGCTGGGCGATCGCGGCATCATGGTGCTGGGGGCCAACGCGCCCCGCAGCTACACGACGCAGGACGAGCGCTGGGTGACAGGGCTGGCGGAGAAGCTGGCCAATACCCTGCAGTCCCACGGCCTGTAGAGTCTCTAGACCTGTAAAGCCTCTAGACCTGTCGATGGACTCGATACCCTAGACGCTCAACTCCTAACGGCTTGACAAATCAACCAAATTTGATTTGAATTAAGGCGTTGCCTCCGCGTTAGAGCGCGACCTGTGGCGGAGACAGGGCATCGTTTTTCCAGCCGCCTCAATCGCGGGCTAAGGACGGGGGAGATCTAGCCTAAACCCCCAAAGATCATCTACCTTATGACAGTTCAGCAGCCCCAATCCAACCCTAAGGCCGTCCAGGCAGGCGGAACCCTCAGCTTTTTTGAAAAATACCTCACCCTCTGGGTGATTTTGTGCATCGCAGCCGGCATTGCGCTAGGGAACATATTCCCCAATCTAGCCGAGGCCTTGAGCGACTTCAGCTTCTACCAGGTGTCCATTCCCATCGCCGTCTGCCTCTTCTTCATGATGTATCCAATCATGGTGAAGATCGACTTCTCCGCAGCCAAGCAAGCGGCGCGATCGCCTAAGCCGGTAGCCCTGACGCTGATCGTCAACTGGCTGATCAAACCCTTTACCATGGTGGCTTTTGCTCAGTTTTTCCTGGGCTATCTGTTTCGCCCGCTGCTGGCGGGAAGCGAGCTCATCAACGGGGTTCAAATCTCCTTAGCCAACTCCTACATCGCGGGGACAATTCTGCTGGGTATTGCGCCCTGCACGGCCATGGTGCTGATGAGGGGCTATCTGTCCTACAGCAATCAGGGCCACACCCTAGTGATGGTCGCCATCAACTCCTTGGCAATGCTGTTTCTCTATGCGCCGCTGGGGGGCTGGCTGCTGTCGGCCAACGATCTGCCTGTACCCTGGCGGACGATTGCACTCTCGGTGCTGGTCTATGTCGGGCTGCCCCTGCTGGCGGGGGCGGTGTCCCGCACCTGGATTTTGCGTCATAAGGGCCGGGCCTGGTTCGACACCGTGTTTATGAAGTACCTCAGCCCGGTTTCTATCGTCGCCCTGCTGACAACGCTGGTGCTGCTGTTCAGCTTCAAAGCGGAGCTGATCGTCAACAATCCTTTTCACATTGCGCTGATCGCGGTGCCGCTTTTCCTGCAGACCAACTTCATCTTTTTAATCACCTACGTAGCTGCTCAAAAGATGAAGCTCGCGTACGAAGACGCGGCACCGGCGGCGCTGATTGGCGCCAGCAACCACTTCGAGGTGGCGATCGCCACTGCGGTAACCCTGTTCGGCCTCAATTCAGGTGCCGCCCTAGCCACGGTGGTTGGCGTGCTGATTGAGGTTCCCGTGATGCTGATGTTAGTCGAGGTCTGCAAGCGGACGGCTTTCTGGTTTCCTCGCGAGCCCGAGAAAGCAACGCTGAGCGACCCGCGCTGCTGCCCGCAGGTGGAGGCCTAGCCCGGCGCGGTCAGCGCGACGCTGGCCCCGGAGAGAAAATTACCGTCGCGTCAGGGGGGCTCTGTCTCCCTGACGCGGTGACTTTAGGCGTTGTCGGTCTCGTCTTCAGCCTCAGGCTCGGGCTCATCGCCAGTCGGAGCGGCGATCGCCTCGGGCTCAGCTGCTTCTGGCTCACTTGCTTCTGGCTCGGCCTCTGGTTCAGCTTCTGGCTCATCAGCTGCCGCCTCGATCTGCGGTTCGGCCTCCGGTTCGGCTTCTGCCTCTTGAGGCGCATCCTCAGTTTCAACTACCGTCGTCTCAGCATCTGCGGCCATGGTCGTTACGGCCTCTGCCGAAGACGCGGCTGACCCAGGGACCTGGGAGGGAGCGGCCTGTGAAGCAGCTTCTGTAGTCGATGGGGGCTCAGGGCTTGGCGATTCGTCAGCGGCAGAGGCCAGAGACGGAATCTTCTTTTGAATCATGAGGTGCTGGATCACGCCAGCGTCAAGGTGGGTCCTGCCGCGGGTCTTTGAGGCATCGAGAATGAGCTCACCTATTTGCTTGCCCGTTGCATCCGCCTGCTCTTGGGTCTGACTGCTCTTCTGCGAGACCCGCTTGAGGAGATAGTCAAGCTCCCGATTTCCGCGACGGGTAGACACCTGAAGTCCCCCCTGGGACAGGACCTGCTTTGCGCTCGCTCGCATCGTCTTGATAGCCTGACGCTGGTCAAGGCTAGATTGAGAATTGGCCATCTGAAATTACGCTTCCTTGTTGCTGGGGCAGTTTTGAGCTGCCTATCACTCTACAGGAATATTACGTATTCGCGCTCATATCCTCAACTCGCCTAGGTCTGATCGCGCGGTTAAATTTGCTCGCGATAGAGAGACTGCAGCAGATTATCGAGCTTCTCGTCGGGGCAGCATTCAATTAGGGCATCATATACCTCCAGCAGCTTAGCAGCGCTGTCCCCCAGCAGCGGGCTTAATCCCCAGACGTCTTCAGCCCACTGCTGAGCGCTGCCTCCGTCGAAAATAAGCCGCTCTAGCAGCTGTTTGGCTTCGGCTTTGGGCAATGTCATAGCAGTGGTCCTGACGGGTTTAGCAAAAATCATACTAGACGCGCGGGCGCTATTCTAGGTAAAAGTTCGTTTGGAGGTGTCTGCATGGCGCATCGCTTGTCAGCGCTCTTCAATGCCCGGCTGTCGCGACGAATCGTTCTATGGGTATTTGCCAGCATTATTCTGATCGAAATCATTGTTTTGATTCCTTCTGTATTTGTGCGGGAGCGAGAGCTGCTGCTGCACCTGACCGAGATTTCCGCTGCCCGAGCCTCAGGGGTATTGGACGTAACGCCAGAGTACAGTGAACGCACAATTCTGGGAGTGCTCAGCGCCGCCCAGAGCGACGTTGTTTTAGGCGGGGCGCTCTATCGATCTGATGGCGAGTTGGTGGGGGAGTTTGGTGAACCACCTCGCCTGAGGTTTGCGCAGATTGACCGGGGGCGTATGGATCACCTAGACCGGCGCTTAGGCCGCTACGATGCGGTTTGGAAGATGCCGCCGATCGGGAACAACTACATCGTTGTGATTCGCCACAACGCCGATATTCGCAGCGAGTTTTTGGCCTTTGTGACCCGGGTCGCAGGCCTAGTCATCATCATTTCTGTATTCGTGACGATCGCCACCATGATCGTGCTCAACCGACTCTTAATCCACCCCATCATGCGTCTGCGGAGAGACCTGCGGCGGGCCGGGCAGGCCCTCAGCCAAGACCAGACATCTGTGGTGGTGCCGCCGCTGTCTTCGATTAACCCCCAGCGCAGAGACGAGCTGGGGGACGTGATGGCGGCATTTGGTCACATGGTGCACCAAATTGCCGAAGCGATCGCGAAACGTCAGCAGATGGAGGCAGAGCTACGCATCTCTGAGGAAAAGTTCTCCAAGGCGTTTTGCTCAAGCCCAGACGCCGTGATTATCAGCACTCTTTCAGATGGACGTCTGCTGGAGGTCAACGAGACGTTTTTACATGTCGTAGGACTAAGGCACGAAGAAGCGATTAACCGCACTACTGAAGAGCTAGGATTTTGGCTCAATCCGGCGGATCGACATACCATGATTGCCACGCTGCAGCGGGACGGGATGCTGCGCAACCAGGAGTACCAGTTCCGTGCAGCAGACGGTCAAATTCGCACGGCGCTCTACTCAGCAGAGCAGATCACCCTCGATGGTGAGGTCTGTATCTTATCCGTCATCAACGACATTACGGAGCGGAAGCAGGCGGAAGAGGCGCTCCGCGAGAGCGAAAATCGATTCCGCACCCTGATTGCCCAGGCGGTGGATGCCCTATTTTTGGTGGATCAAGAGGGCCGGTTCGTAGACGTCAACCAGCAGGCCTGCCTAAACCTGGGATACCCGCGCTCAGAGCTGCTGAGCCTGTCGGTCAGCGATATTCAGACTACCCTGTCAGCGGCGGATGTCGCCCAGCTGTGGCAGCAGCTCGCCCCCGGGCAGCCGATAACCCTAGAGGGTACGCACCGGCGTCAGGACGGGAGTGAGTTTCCCGTGGAGGTGCGGCTGGGAATGATTCAGTTTGGCGGGCGTCAGCTGATTTTGGCGCTGGCCCGAGATACGACTGAGCGTAAGCAGGCAGAGGCAGCGATCGCTCGGCTTGCGGAAATCGGTGAGCTGTCCTCAATGATTGTGCATGAAGTGCGCAATCCCTTAACGACGGTGATGATGGGGCTCAGCTCCTTTAAGCGGCTCGATCTACCCGAGCGGGCGCAGCTGCGCCTAGATTTGGCGATGGAAGAATCGGAGCGCCTGCAGCGATTGCTCAATGAAATTTTGATGTACGCCAAGGAGCCTAAGCTGGAAACCGTACCCGTCGATTTAGCGTCGCTCTGCCGCGAGATTCGCGACAGCCTGCTGCTGCTGCCCGCAGCTCAAAACCAGCCTATCGACCTAGTCGTTAACCGATCTGCGGTGGTCGCTGGCGATCGCGATAAGCTCAAGCAGGTGTTTATCAATCTGATTACCAACGCCTGTGAGGCCAGTCCGCCTGAGATGACGGTCACTTGGAAAGTCACGGTCTCCGATAGGCAAGCCATAATTCAGGTCCACAACGGCGGCGAGCCCATTCCCCCCACGGTGCTGCCGAAGCTTACTCAGCCCTTCTTCACCACAAAATCGTCGGGTAACGGCCTGGGGCTTGCCATTACGAAGCGCATTGTAGAGGCTCATGCCGGAGACTTGCAGATTGACTCTGGGGCAGAGGCGGGAACGACGGTCACCGTAACTCTGAGTTTGGAGCGACCCCGCTGTGGAGCGGTAGGCTAGCCAGGCCATAGCTGACCTGACTGCCCAACCACAGCGGCGATTCAGGCGGCACCTCAGGTTCAAATGACGCTGGGCTAAGATTCTCGCCCTCACTCGTCTTAGCAGCAGTCTCGAGCCCGGTCTCGGCCCTAATCGCTGCCACTGAGGTCGAGAGCCGCAGCGCCGCCTCCGGGAAGCAGCGCCTCGCCCAGTGCGCCACGACTCGCATCGATGCCGTGCCGCCAGAGCAGATCACCTGCTGGACGGCAGGCGACCCCCCTCCTGACGCGCGAACGAGCGCCTGTGCCTGCTGGTTAAGGGCCTGAACGTAAGGCAGCAAAATTTGGTGGCCTAGCTCGCTCTGGGTGACTTGCCCGCGGTGCTGGGCTAGGGTGTAGGTCACGCGAGGCTTAGTTTGCAGCTCATGCTTGACGACCTGGGCGATCGCCAGCATTTGTCGACCCGGCGCTGAGCCGCACAGACGCAGGTGCAGCCGCCGCCGGCGGGCGCTGTCGGGCTGCCCAAGCTGGGGTTTATCCAGGGTATCGAGCCCCAGTGCGTCCAGCAGGCGCTCCACTTCCGCCAGCGGCGAAGCCTGAAGCTGTGGGTAGAGGATGTAGTACAGAATGTCTTGGTCGAGGGCCCGGCCGCCGTAGGCAAAGGTGCGGGACTGGGCCGCGGCACGATAGTCCTGGGCGATCGCCGACAGGTCCACCAGCGCCAGCTCGGTGGTACTAGCCCCCGCGCTAACCACAAAAGCCAGGCCTTCAGGCGTAATCTTGTGCATCAGCGAGCCCGTAGATCTGTCGAGCGGGCCAATTGCTGGGCCACCAGTGGGCTGCAGGCAGGCCAGGGCGGCGGCGGTCGTTTCCTCGACGAAGTGAATCGCACTCAGATCGCTGACCAGACCCGTACCCAAAATCGCGTTCTGAATATTGGTTTGATACTGGCTTGACCATCCGCTTGGGTAGCTGACGCCAACGCCGAACAGCCCATCTATGGCTGCTCTAAATTGAGCGGTGTCTAGCCCCAGTCCGCTGCAGCCCCAGGATAGCGCTCCCGATTCTAGCGCTCCCGATTCTAGCGCTTCAGATTCCTCAGACTGACCTAGCTCAAGCGGGCTCAGCTTTAGGGTATCTAAAATATGGGTCAGCGGTCTGTAAACCGGCTCTAGCAGTGGAGAGTGGTCCTGCGTCCCCGCAAGGCCGCGTCGCAGCGGCAGCGCCAGGGCAGGCTTGAGCTGACAGAGAATAGCGGCTTCTGCAGAGGGTACGGGCACGGTTTCTTCAGCCTGAGGGCGATCGGGGTCGATGGCAATATCGAGGGGCCAGCGGAACCAGCGCTGCGCCGCGCCAGACTGTTGCCAGAAGAGCGGCACCATTTTCCGAGTCTCCCGATTGAGAAGTACGGCAGATAGCCCAACCGTGCCGATGTCTAGCCCTAGGAACCACGGTTTTGATGCGGGTACATCGCCGCTTGTTGAGTCGCCCGCATCGTTTTTGAAGGATGCCCCAGACTCACTCGCCGTTTCCAAACCAGACGGATTTCCGGACAGGGCTTCTGCGAGGGCTGGAAATAGCGGACGTCCCGGCGGGAGCTTCAGCCCGTCGCGGGGCGTCGATTCACCGGCGCCTCTGATTGTCCAGCTAATCGGGCCTACTTTTTTTTTTCGTCATTGTTCATCTCAGTGGGGTTGCGATCGGCGGCGGGTGGAGACAGCGGGGGGCCATCGCTACCGTCAGGCTTGAGCAGATCGGCTAAGGTCTGCTCTGCGATGTTGGCCGGGTTGTCTTCGGTCCCTTCTAGCGCGGCAAACAGAGCGGCAATCTCGTCAATCGTCGTATCGTTATCCGCAAAGGGGTCTGGGTCCTCGCGGGACCCGAAAGTCGACTCGCTATCAGCGGGGGATGCCGCTTCTACGTCGGCGTCAGCGTCTGGCGATGTGGAAGCGCTAGGGAGCCCTGAGAACGGGCCTAGGGGGGTAGGGGCGTCTAATTCGGATGTATCTGCTTGGGATTGGTCTAATGGGGTTTCGCCTGCCGCCTCACTCAAGGTCTCACCAGACTCTGTCAGAATTTCTGGGTTTGTCTCTGGGTCCCTATTGAGGGCTGATAGCGTTGCGGCGTCGCGGTTATGGAGCTTGTCGATACTGAAAAAATCGTCATCTGGCGATAGGAAGCCAGAGACAGAGGCCTCTAGGGCAACCTCGTCAACGGTTTCTGGGTCAAGGCCCTCGACGCGAGACAGATCGGCTGCGAGCTGGTCGATATCAATGTTGAATTGGGTAGAGGGCTTAGTGCTATCGCTAACGGTGGGCAGCAAGTCTTCCCCTAAAGACGCCATTGTAAATGAGCTGCTTGAGCCCGAGATGTCCGCCATTCCCATTTGAATGAGCAGGTTGGGGTCAATTAGGTCGGAGAGGCGGCTAATCGTGTCGATTGACGCTGACGCCCGCTCATCTGAAGTTTTGTTTGGGTCCGGTCCTGGGTCCGGTCCCGGGCCTTCTAAATCCGGTCCTGGGCCATAGTTTACATCCTCAAAGTCAGCGCTGCCTTCAGGGGAAGCGTCTATGGAGCCGAGGCCAGCGATCGCAGTGTCGTCATTGCCGCCGTCATCGGTCTGGCCGCGATCGCCGCTGGCCGCTGAAAGAGCGTCTTCATCTTCAAAGACCGTATCGGTAGCGGCCCGAAACGCCGCGTAGGATGCGGCAATCTCATCGCCTTCGGATGCAGCACCGCCTTCTGGAGCGGGGGCTTCAGACTCATGAACAACGACCCCCTCCTCCCCTAGCTCAAACAGCGCCATGGCCTTGTCTAAGCTGTCGTCGGCAGCCGGTGCTGTGGCCGGCGCCAAATCTATGGCGTTTAGGTCGAGGTTGAGGCCGGTGCCAATCGCGTCGAGGTCGGCCTCTAGCTCGTTGAGAATCTGATCGATAAGGTCATCGGGGTTGAGAGAAGCCCCCTCCTGAGACGCGCGCGCTGACGGGCTCTCAAACGGCTCTGCTTCGACCGGAGAAAGCGCTTCCGCCTGGGCTAGGTTCTGACGCAAAAGCTGATCGATCTCTTCAACCGAGAGTGCTTCTGGCTCAGGCGCGTCGGTCTCCCCAGCGACATCGAGCCCTTCAGCGGGGCCGTTTGCGATGTCGGCCAATTCCCCCTGGGGCCTCGACAGCAGTCGGTCTGTCGCTGCGGCATCACCTAAGCGGCGCTGCTCTTCCTGGCTCAGCGCCCGGTTTAGGTAGTGGGAGGCCTCCTGTCCGAGCTGGGTTGCGAGACGGTTCACGAGGGCGGCGAACAGGGCCTCCCCCTGCTGCCCTAAGCTGTGCATTTTCTCAAGACCCTGGCCGAGGGAGTCGCGGTAGCTGTCGACGGTGGACTGCAGAGAGTCAAAGACGACCCGCATCGTCGAGTCCATCTTTAGCATGAGCTCGTTTGACGTCGCTTGGAGGGCCCTAAGCTGGGCTACCTGCTGGGCATCGAGGGGCGCTCCGTCACCGGCAGAATCACCTGAGGGGAGCTGGGGCTGCATCAGCGCGATCGCCTGCACCACCTGAGTGGTCATCTGGTCCTGCAGGCGCGCCATCAGCGATTGCATAAAGTCCTGGAGCATCTGCTGCTGCATCGCCTGCTGCTGGGACGCCTTAATTTGCTGCTGCTGCTGCTGGAGCTGATGCACGTCGCTGGCAAGCAGTCGGCGCTCATCGTGGAGCTGAGCAATTTCTTCACGCAGGGGCTGAATCATGTTGGCCCGCAGGTAGCCCATTTCCTGCACCACCGCCTGCAGCACCTGCTGGGCGCTGGCCTCCTGTGAGTCGATGCCCTGGCGCTGCAGATCGATGAGATAGCGCCGGGTTTGGGCCAGCGCTTCCTGCTGTTGGGCTTGCGACTCAGGCGTCGAAGCGCTGAGCGCTGAGTCAAGCTGGTCAATCAGCGCCTGTAGCTGGGCTCGATTAGAAGTCACAATGAGAGCATCCCATGGAAGTGCAACAGTGGTCGGCTATGGCTTAGTCAAAATGTAGAGCTACCAGACGTAGAGCTATCATATGACAGGAGAACCTGCTTCACCAAAGATGGTGCGCCAACGCAAAGATGGTGCGTTAGCAAGCGACGTCTCTTCCGTTCAGTAGATCATACGGCATTCGCCAGTGCATCGGGTATCAATGCATTAGAGAGGATTTTGGGCTATGCAGCCTCAGCTTTCAGATAACCAGACAGGCCATGCGATTCAAAGCGTCCGGGCCACGGCAGGACCGGCCTGGTTTGACTACCCAATCCGCGTCCAGCCCCACCACACCGACTACGGCGGGATCGCCTGGCACGGCAGCTATGTGGCCTGGATGGAGGAGGCCCGGGTTGAATACCTGCGATCGCTAGGGATGGACTTTGCCAACCTAGTTGCTCTAGGGTGCGACCTGCCGGTGGTCGACCTGTCGATTCGATACCACCGCTCGCTGCCCCTCGGCGCGACCGCTATTGTCAGAACCCGGATGCAAAATATCGATGGGGTGCGGCTCAACTGGAACTACAAGATTCAGCCCCTCGACAGCGATCTGGACCATAGCGACCTGGGCCGTGAGGCAGGGGCCGCTGGCGTCTATGCTAGCGCCCAGGTTTCCCTGGTCGCGGTCGACCGAGAGAAAGGAAAAATTATGCGCCAGCTTCCTCCCGAAATAAAGCGGGTGCTGATGCAGCTGGTCGGCGACGTCTCGTCGTAAGCAGCGCTGCAGACTCAGTTCTAGGAGGTGGCAAAGCGCCTTAGACTAGCCCGAACAGGCTTTGCCAAAGGTCGACAAACTGCTGCCAAAGCTCCTGAGGACCGATGCCAAATAGAAGCTGAATCACCAGGGCAATTAGGGCGATAGTAATAGCGGTGCTGACCGTAGCTCGGACAACGCGGATCAGCCAGGTGAATATAAAAAAGGAGATGATCAGGGCTGCGATCAGCAGAATTGGAGACATGGTCAAGCGGCCAGGGCAAGCAGCCCTGTAGATCTGAGGTTAGGTTTCCACTATATAGCGTTGACCCTATCGCCCATAGCAAATGTACTGACTTGTTGGGACATTTGCGCACCCGGTTGCCTACAAAACGCCAAGGCTTTGCGCCAATTGCCCAATTGCATTGACGCAAAGCAGCTGGGCCAATGCAGTACAAAAACTCTCTCCATAGTGCAGCAGCAGCGGCAGCAGGGGCTTACCTTGGGTCGATTAGCGGCGAGTCGTTAAATCGCTACCGTTTTAGCAGTTCACCCTATCCTAAGGAGCATAGATATGGGGTTACCCTCTGCAAACGACATTCCGGCCCAGGGCCAAGACCGTCAGCCCGCCGTAGAAGAGAAAATGACGCCGGCGCCGATCTACGATAGTCCAGAATACGCGGGCAGCGGACTACTCAAAGATAAGGTGGCGCTGATTACCGGTGGAGACAGCGGCATTGGCCGATCGACCGCTGTTCTCTACGCCAAAGAGGGAGCAGACGTCGCCATCGTCTATCTCAATGAGCACGAGGACGCGAAGGCAACGAAAGAGGCGGTAGAGTCCTATGGACGCCGCTGCATCACCATTGCGGGAGACATCAGCGGCGAACCCTTCTGCAAGCAGGCGGTTGAGAAAACCATCAGCGAGCTCGGTAAGCTCAACATCTTGGTCAACAACGCGGCAGAGCAATACCTAGAGGAATCTGACCTCAGCGACATCGACCCGGAGCGGCTCAACAGCATCTTCAGCGTCAATATCTATTCGATGTTCTACTTTGTCAAAGCGGCGCTGCCCCACCTAAAGCCCGGCAGCTCGATTATCAACACGACCTCAATCAACGCTTACAAGGGCAATGCCGCCCTGCTAAGCTACTCCACCACCAAAGGCGCTATCCTGGCCTTCACGCGATCGCTCGCAAAACCAATGCTGAAGAAGGGAATTCGGGTAAACGGCGTGGCCCCTGGTCCGATTTGGACGCCGTTCATCCCTGACTCCTTTCCGCCTGAGGAGGTTGAGGGATTCGGTAAAGAAGTGCCGATGGAGCGCCCCGGCCAGCCCATTGAGGTGGCGTCCTGCTTCGTCTTTCTCGCCTCTGAGGGCGCATCCTATATGACGGGACAGGTGATGCATCCCAACGGCGGCGTGGTTGTCGGCGCTTAGCGGATCTAAACTGCTCACCTTTGAAGCCGCTACGGGGTGAGCGATCGCTTTTCTAAAAGTCGGACCAGCCTCTGAAGCGCTTGGGTCTGCTCTTGTCCGAGGGCCTCTAGGCGCTTCAGCCCCTCAATCAGCTCGCGGTCTGTCGACTGCTGCGCCGCTACGCCTTCTATCTGACCGATGGCGCTGACCCAATCACCCATAGGTAAAGCATCGGGGCTCAAGGCATCAGCGTCTAAAGCACGGGCGTCTGGAGCGTTCGGCATCGCCGGTAAGCACCAGTCTTCTTTGTAGCCGAGGCTATCTTCAAAGCCAAGGCTGTTTTCAAGGCTAAAACTGTTTTCGAGGCTAAAGCTGTCGTTAGAGCCAAGATGACCTTTATGGTAGCTATCAGCCTCAGCTGAGCCGTGCCGCTGAACGCCGCTCGCGATCGCCCTTTGGGCCGAACGAAGCGCGCTCACCTGGGCATAGCCCGCCGCGATGCGCCGCGCCGCCCAGCGCCCAAAGCGACCCAGCGCCATCACCGCCAATCGAAGGAGATAAAGGGGAATATTAAGCAGGATTATCCAGGCTCGCTGCGCCAGCTGGGCCATCGCCTGAACAAACCCCCAAACCAGCACAACCCCCACCAGTGCCAGGCCGAGGGCAACTAGCGGATGGGTCAGGAGCCACAGCAGCAGCGGATGGCCCTGAAGCCAGCGCCCCAAATCGGCTTCTATGGCCTGCCACAGCTCCCGGGCAATGCTGCTCGTTGCCCCTTCTGCCTGGCCCACGGTGTAGTCGAGGGACTGCATTGCCCGCTCGGTCGTTGTGGCAACCGTGCTAGCCACGCTAGCGGATAGGCCATCGACAGCCTCCGATAAATCCTGCCTGACATCTTGAGCGGCACTCTCCAATCGCTGCCTGATCTGCGATAGGGCGCTGCTGAAGGGGGCTATAGCAATGAAGCCGTGTCGATTGTCCAACTCGATATCTCGCCGAGATTGCAGTCACCATGCCCATGGTAAAACAGTTCGGCGCTAGCCTGCCGGCAGCGATCGCTGCCGCACGCTTGTGTCTATGCCCCTTGCCTATGTCCCTGAGCTATACCCCCTTATCTCCCCCCAACTTGAAGCCTCTCAAATCAGGCTGAGACTCATCCCCTCGCGGGCGATTTTGACGTTGGCATAGGTCGATCGCATTTCGGTTTCTACGTAATCTAAGAAATCATCTTCGTGGGTTGGATCGTGGTGAAATACCAGAATTTGCTTGGCTCCGGCGCTAAGGGCGGCTTCGACGCAGGCGTGCCACTGGGCAAACGTCCGTGAGGCAGCGGACTGCATCGGGTCGAAGTAGGCGTGGTCTAGATAAACCGCATCGATGATCAGCAGGTCTGCGTCATGGGCTAGGTGGGCCAAGCCGTCCTTCTGCTGGAGGATGTGGGCCGTATCCGTAGCGTAGACGACCGAGATGCCCTGACAGTTAATTCGATAGCCCAGAGCGCCGTTAACCTGGTTGAGCGGCAAGGTTTCTACAGAGACGTCCTTAAGCGGAATAACCGCACCGGCCTCAATATTGTGAAAGTGCAGCTCTGACGACATTGCCCGCAGCGAGACGGGAAAATGGGGCAAGATCATCTGGTCCATTAGCCGCTGCTTGATTGAGGCTCCGGTCAACCCAGTAGCGCCGTAAATGTGGAAGCAGTTCGACTCCTGAAAGGCAGGGATGAAGAACGGAAAGCCCTGAATTCTGTCCCAGTGGGTGTGGGTGAAAAAGAGGTGGGCATTGAGCGCTTCTACGTGCTGTAGGTGCTTTCCTAACACCCGCAAACCCGTCCCACCATCAAAGATTAGCTTCTGCCCAGCAACGTTTAGCTCAACGCAAGCCGTGTTGCCGCCGTAGCGAACAGTGTTCATTCCGGGCGTAGGAATGCTGCCTCGCACGCCCCAGAAAGTCACGGAAAACTCTTGAATCACAGCTTCTGTTTGTCGGCCACTGCTTGCTTGAATACGATCGATAATCGCGTCAGAACCTAACATATTACATTCAATAAAATTTTGGGGAATGCGAGTCTTTGAATGCGTTGCTAGTGTTGGATACTAGCACCGTCATCCATTGGACCTGATAAAGCACGATAAGCCGAGAGCCGAAAGCCGATCTCAAGAGGCGCTGTGATAGAGCTATCCTGCAGCTGTTTGAAGCACTGTTCCCTAACCTTCTTTGAGAATCCGCAGTGTCCGGAGACTTTTTCGTTCTTGAAACTGTATGTGCTGATGCACCCCTAACCTATCACCATAGTGATCCTTAGCCGCTATGGACTTTGTAAGCCCATCGGGCTTCTAACCCCATAG
The DNA here is from genome assembly GCA_050331115.1 of Elainellaceae cyanobacterium. Lineage (GTDB taxonomy): Bacteria > Cyanobacteriota > Cyanobacteriia > CAKZMO01 > CAKZMO01 > JBCCAG01. Next base: position 10,043 of record JBHJHD010000018.1, on the reverse strand, counting down.
CCATAGATGCCTTTCTTCAATGCAATATTCCTTACCGCATTGTAGCGATACCCAAAATCAATGTCCAAGCTTCTATTAGAATGAGCAGGCTTAGGCCAGTTTTAGCGGAAAGATGGCTGGTTAAATGGCCATCTGGAAGGCGCTATAGCCTTCTATCGACCGTATTTAAAGAGATTTACTTACTTAAAGACTTGTTTACAAAAGGTGCAGCGTGGACCGAAAAATCGGCCCACATCGTTGACCCTAGGCAACTTGACTAAATAATCGCCAGGCCGCCAAACCAGCTAAGACTTATACGCCTTGATGCAAGTCTCGACGAGCTGATTGACTGCATCAACGTCTTTCCAACCTAGAATTTCGGTGACCTTTTTCTCTAGGTTTTTGTATGTGCCGAAGAATTCTGATACTTCCGCAAGCCGATGGGCTGCTACATCCTGCAAAGACTTCACGTGGCTGTAGCGCGGATCTTTATCAGGCACGCACAGGAGCTTCTCATCGCGATCGCCACCGTCGATCATCTCTAGCATGCCAATGGGGCGAGCTGGGATAACACAACCTGGGAAAGTGGGCTGATCCATGATCACAAGGCCATCTAGCGGATCGCCGTCATCTGCCAGCGTGTTGGGAATGAACCCATAGTCAAAGGGATACTGGACCGAGGCATAGAGCACGCGGTCTAGCGCTAGCGCTTCTAGGTCTTTGTCGTACTCGTACTTGTTTTTGCTGCCCGCTGGAATCTCGACTAAGACGTTAAGAATACCAGGCTTGGGTTGCGGAGGAATACGCGATAAATCCACAATAATCTCCAAATGTCATCGTGCATGAGGGCTTTAGCCTCGATAGCATTGTAGGAGATGACGGCAGTCTGCTTACATGCGTTTTTGCCTACCCTTACAAAAAGCTCATAGACTTCAGTCGCTAGGCAGGGAATTGTATGAAGGCGGCCAGGGTTCACCACCATTAGCCGAAGAAAAGGTAATTGCCGCCAGGGGAACCACTAGGGTCAATAGCGCGATCGCGACGCCGATGGCGTTGACAAGCGGCCTATCCCACTGCGGAGGCTTATCGGACTGATTATAAGAGCTCATGTTGAAGTAGGGACGAAAAGCGGTGGATAGTACGGACGCGTCGGAAGGACGCTGTAGGCCTGTGCTGCTATAAGACTATGCTGCTGTAAGACTATGCTGCTGTAAGACTGTTCCACAGCGCCGCTCTATTGGTCTTAGGTCGGACCATTGGCAGCATCGTCTTGAGTCGCTTCTAAAAGGCGGCGTATTCCCTTGAGTTCGTCTAAAATCTGTCGCAGTAGGCTTTGATTAACGGTCTGCTCAGACACCTGAACCTCAATGGTGACATGCTGGATGCCGAGAATATCCCGCGCGAACCGCTCGACCTCTGAGGGGTGGAACACAAGCGGAGCGTCCTTGTGCTTGCGCAGTTCTGGATTGAGTCGCCTGCGATCGAAGGGGGGATTGAGCGTCTCGGGCGTCGTATTGGCGTACCGGTAAATCGAGGCTCGCGATCGCCCCAGCGCGTCCTGCACATCCTCTACGGTGAGGCATTCGTAATCCTCGGGCTTGAGAGACTGAGCGATTACGTCAGGCCGGCCTGGCTTGGGCTCGTCTACCCCAGATCGACCCGCCGAACTTTGGGCCCTTAGATCAGGCAGGCTGACGCCGCTTGGAGAGGAAAAGTCAGAAGTCATACGATAGGACAACGGCAACCACAGCTCATGTCAATCACGCTATCTCCGCCTGGGCCAATATTGCTCTCGCACTCGCTCGTATTGCTATGTCGAATCTTTGTGCCAAGCCGACGCAGCGACGGTAGAGTACGCCTAATTTTACCTGATTCTTATGGAAAGGTAATGCCAACTTGAGCACAGATCTTGGACAGAGCGCAGCAGAGGAGATGCACGGTAGGATAGAAGCTATATTGAGGCTGGACCTTTGAGTTCGTTAGTTCCACAGTAGTTCCACAGTGCGCATTAGCGCAGATTCTGCTGACTCCAGAGAAGATAGGCATGTCGGATACCTACGATGAAGCGGCGGTCCAACAAATACTAGCGCGAGCGCGAGCTCGACAGGGTCAAAGCGACCCCTTAAAGCGATCGCAGCTCATTGACATGGCGAGGGAGATAGGAATATCTCCCGCCAACTTTTTGGCGGCGGAGGAAGAGTGGCTGGTCCGTCAGGAGGAGCAAGCGGCCCGCGCGGCTTTCGATCAGTATCGCCATCAGCAGTGGCTCAAAGGGCTGCGGCGCTTCGGTATCGGCAGCAGCCTGCTGCTGCTCTCCAACTTGGCGGCGACTCGTCAGCTTAGCTGGTCGCTGTACATGGCCTTAGGCTGGGCTATCGTGCTAGGCCTCCAGGGGTGGCAAATGTACCGGGCCTCAGAAGATAGGTACAACCGTGACTTTCGTCGCTGGTGGCTTCGACAGCAGATCGGCGAATCCTTCAAGGCGATTTCTGAGCGGCTGCGCTCAGCTCCCGCCGGGAGCAGCCAGGGCGGCACCCATGGTGCGACGGGTGGCTTAACGGGTAGCGCGGCGGGTGGCCGTCAGACGAGCAATGCGGTATCCAATCCGGGTGATGGGCCAGGCGCTCATCACCTGAGCGGCCGTGAGCCTTAATCTACCCAAACGGACATGAGTCGACCCAGCCGAGCTATCTTGATCTTGCTGTGCCTAGCCGCCGCTGTCGCCGCGCTGCTCAATAGCGATTTTGACGATGGATTTTTTAGCCGCGGGCTAAAAGCCTACCCGCCGTTCGAAGAAGCGTTTGAGAAGCAGCTCAGTCCTTCACCGGCTCAGGAACCCGCAGCCCAGCCCGCCGTACCGGCCCTAGACTATGCTCCCGCGTCGGACCTACAGGCAAGGCTGCAGCGCCTCAGCACCGAGCGGTTTCAGTCCGCCGACCGCGGGCGGGCGCGGCGCTATATCACCCGGCTGCTGCAGGACTCTGGCTGGGTGGTCACGCCACAGCCGTTTGGCAGCGCGACGGACGCAGGGACGCAGGGTGTTAATCTCGTTGCCACTCAGCCCGATGCGCCGATCGCGGGCTCTCTTGTTTTAGGCGCGCATTACGATACAGTGTCCGGCTCCCCTGGCGCAGACGATAATGCCACCGGCGTCGTTGCCGTCCTAGAGACCGCTCGCGCCCTGGGTCAGCGGCGATCGCCCCGTCCCCTGACCCTGGTGTTCTTCGACTTAGAGGAGGCGGGCCTGCTGGGCAGCCAGGCCTTCGTCGAGACCTATCCGCAGGTAGCCGGAGCGATCATCCTAGAGATGCTGGGCTTTCGCTGCGACCAGCCGGGGTGCCAGCGCTACCCAGCCGGGCTCCCCACACCATCCCAGACCAAGGGCACGTTTTTAGCGGCTGTCGGCGATCGCACTCACCCGCAGCTTGTAGAGGCGTTCGCCGACAGTGCTGCGAACGCCTCTACCCCTGAGCCACCGCTGCCGGTGCTGACCCTAACCGTTCCGACCCGAGGCCCGCTCGCGCCTGACCTACTGAGAAGTGACCACGTCCCGTTTTGGCGAGCGGGCCTCGGGGCCGCCATGCTGACGGACACCGCTGAATTTCGCAACCCCCATTACCACCAGCCATCTGACGAGGTGAGCACCCTCGATATGGCGTTTTACCAGTCGGCTGTGCGGCTTGTTGTAGCGCGGGTGTATCGGCTCCTTTGGAGCTATTAGGGCCGTTGGGCCAGGCAGGTCCATGATGCCGCACAACGCCGCATCTACGCGACGCCGTATAATAGCAGCAAACTGTTGACGCGACCCAAATCCATTCACCCCATGCTAAGGCTAAATCTCCCCGCGCGAAGCCGTTGGCTTCTCTCATCGCTGCAGTCCTGCTTAACGGCAGCGCTCCTCATATTGACGGTCTCCTGCTGGACCCTGCCCGCCCAGGCCACCAGTATCTATGAAATTCCTTCCCTCTCACCCGAGCAGCCCACTTGGGTTGTCGACACTGCCGATGTCATTAGCCGCGTCAGCGAGAACCGCCTCAACCGCGACCTAGGCGAACTCGCTGAGCAAGCAGGCCGCGACGTGAGATTTGTCACGGTTCGGCGGCTCGACTACGGGGAAACCGTAGACAGCTTTGCTGAGAAACTGTTCGATCAGTGGTTTACCACCCCTGAAGCTAAGGCTAACCAGACCCTGATTGTTGTCGATAGCTTGACCAATAACACGGCCATCATCACCGGGTCAGACGTCGGAACCCTGCTGCCAGCCGATATTGCCGATAGCGTTGCCCAGGAGACCATGCAGGCCCCGCTTAGACAGGGCAATAAGTATAATCAGGCCCTGCTAGACGCCAGCGATCGCCTGGTTGCGGTGCTGTCGGGCAACCCCGACCCAGGCCCGCCCGAGGTCGAGTCCAGCGTGCAGGTGGAAGGCACCTTTACGGCAGCTGAGGATACCGACCAGGGCAACGCCACCGTACTTGTAGTGGGGTTCTTGGTTGCCGCGACGGTTATTCCCATGGCCACCTACTTTGCGTACCAAATCTTTCAGTCTTAGCGCAGGCTAGAGTTGGCGTAGACCGGCCTTAATCATAGAAAAAGATGCGGATAGCGCAGCGTTAGCGCTGAAAACTGAACCGTGGGCTACCGCCGCACCGCATTTCTTTTCAGCCCAATACCTTTTCAGCCCAATACCTTTTCAGCCCAATACTCTACATAAACGCAGTCACCTATAGACATCGAATAAATCTATCCAGCAAACCTAATCTAGCCAACGGGGGACGAATCATGGCAAACGTCGCGAGATCTAGATTTCAGCTAGTCGAGCTCGATGAGAATACATTCGTCAACACGTCGATTCCGATATCCCATCACGCCGCCCTGCGGGCCGGGTTTGCGGGATATACGGCTAACCCGCGCTGGACAGTGACCAAGTTTCGCGCCTGGCGGGTAGGTCGCACCTGGCGCAAGGCGCTGAGGCAGGGGGACATGGTTATCCGGGCAGACGACAATGTATTGGTCCCCAGCTGTAGCGATCGCGCTCACGCGGCGCAGCCACAGATACCATGCTGACAAATATTTCGCTAGAAAGACGCTAAATGAGACCCATATCTTCTATGGTTGAGGTTGCCGAAAAGAAGACACCATAAATATATAAGTTATGAGCAACTCTGAAGACGCCATCAACCAGCCTACCCAGCCAGAAGACGTTTCTCGTGAGCAATACGAGGCACAGCAAAAGGAGCTGGCGGAAAATCCTAACGCCGTCTTGAATCCGGGCGATCGCGTGGACGGTTCCAAATCCCTAGAGGAGAAGGCCAAAAAGGTGGCCGTTGACGCCCCGGATATTACCGGAGACCACATCACCGTGCCCACCTACTTCGTTGTTGAAGGTGAAGAGGGCGACAAAGAGGCCCTACATCACGTGAAGGATGCCGAGGAAATTTCCGACGTGATTCGCGAAGCGCGCACCGATGACGAGGGCAACCGCAACTGGCGATAGACCCAGGCTGCCGCTGGGGCCAGTGGCTAAATTATTTTCTCAATAAAAGGGGCGCTGTGAACAATCCACAGCGCCCCTTTTATTGACGGACCGTCAGAATAAGCTAGGCGACTATGAGTTCGGCTCAGTTTTGACGGAATCAGCCCCGTCTACTTTCTGCGCCACCGATTTAGCGCGCTCGAGGGACGCCTCGGCGTCGGGGTTGTATTTCAGCACAACGGTGCTGCCCGCCTGAGCAACCCAAAGGCCGATATTGTCTGAGATGCCCGCATCATCAAGGGCTTTAGCCACCCGCTTGGCGAGGCCACTCTCGTCAAACTCACCGTCGAGGCCCACCTTCTCAGCAGGAATTGACTTCTCAGCCGCTTTCTTCCTGACGTCAACCCTAGGCGTCTTTGCCGCCTTCTCTTCTTCCTTCTTGCCAAACAGCTTGCCTAGAAAACCCATCGTTAATCTCTCACGAATAATGCTCAAGTTACGACATCACCGTATAGGCGATCGCGCCTGATCACCACCCGTCTGCAGAGGGACTTATAGCGGCCTAAGCGCGATGAGGTCTCTCTGCAGCTTAAATCTCAGCGCCCTGGGCCATTACGGGCATCTGACAACGCCCTGATTGAACCGTTTCTGAGGCCTCTACTGGGCTGACATCGCCTTAAATCGCTACAATCGACAGTGAGCTGGTGGTGTACTTGATGCGCTATCCCGGCAAACACGACGCCTAAATACAGACGCATAAACACAAACCCCCGCATTACCTGTACCAGTTTAAAATAACGCTATGACATCTACGGCAACCCCTCAAAACAGCCACCCCCTAGACCAAGGGCAATCGTCCGCGATGGAAATCGACAAGCGTGGTTTACCGGTCACCATCATTACAGGCTTCCTGGGCAGCGGTAAAACGACTTTGCTTAACCACATTCTGACAAACCAGGACAATGTCAAAACGGCGGTCCTCGTCAATGAGTTTGGGGAAATCGGCATTGATAACGACCTGATCGTCGAGACGGGCGACGACAGCGGCATGGTCGAGCTGAGCAACGGCTGCATCTGCTGCACCATTAACAATGACCTGATGGAGGCCGTCCACCGAGTGCTAGAGCGGCAAGAGAACGTCGACTATCTCGTGGTGGAGACGACGGGGCTCGCAGACCCACTGCCGGTAGCGCTCACGTTTTTGGGCACCGAGCTGCGGGACATGACGCGCCTAGATTCAATTGTGACTGTGGTAGACGCCGAGAACTACAGCCTCGACCTGTTTAACAGCGAAGCGGCCCAAAATCAGGTGGCCTACGGTGATACGATTTTGCTCAACAAGACCGATCTTGTAGACGAAGCGCGGCTGGAGTATTTAGAATCTAGCCTTCGCAAAGTGAAGGCAGACGCCCGCATCCTAAGGACTAATCAGTGCCAGGTGCCGCTGCCGCTGATTTTGAGCGTTGGTCTGTTCGAGTCGGAGCAGTACTTTGAGGAAGCCTCCGAAACGGGCTATGACCACGAAGGCCATGACCACGAAGGCCATGAGCATGAGGGCCATGAGCACGAGGGTCATGACCACAAAGCCCATGACCATGAAGCCCATGACCACGAAGCCCACCACGATCACCACCATCACGACCACGATCACCACCACTCCCATCACCTAGAGAACGACGGCTTCACGTCGCTATCTTTCCAAAGCGATAAGCCCTTCGCCATTCGCAAGTTTCAGAACTTCCTGGACAATCAGCTGCCAGAAAATGTCTTTCGGGCTAAAGGGATTTTGTGGTTTGACGAAAGCCCCAAGCGCCACATTTTCCACCTCAGCGGCAAGCGATTCACCCTCGACGACGAGCAGTGGAAAGCGGAGCCCAAGCTACAGCTGGTGCTCATCGGCCAGGACCTCGACCACGAAGCCCTGCGATCGCAGCTTGAGGCCTGCCTTTGCGTACCCACGAAAAATCGCGGCATGGGGTTTGGCGGTAGGTAGCGGGCATTGCGTACGGGCACAGCATGCTGTGCCCGTACTAATTGGGCAATAATTCAGCATTGCCGCTGCCAAAGGCGCAGCGTCTCGTCGGCGCTGCCGCTCGCCAGCCAGTCCCCAGAAGGGCTAAAGGCGATCGCATTCACGCTCCAGTCGTGGGCCAGCACGCCCAGCCGCGTTAGCTCTTGGGGCTGCTTCAAAAGCCTCTGCTCCAGCGTGCCCTCTGGCGTGCTGGGCGCTGGCATCCTGGGCGCTAGCATCCTGGGCTTTGGCGCATTGGGCAGTCCCCAGAGATAGATTTGGGCATCCTCCCCGCCGCTGGCTAGCTGCTGGGGAGAAAGGCTAAGGGCCGTTACCGCGCCTCGATGGGCCTGAGTGGCGTAAAGCGGCCTCATCTCGAACAGATCCCACAGCTGTAGCTGGCCCTGCTCATCGCCCAGGGCCAAAACATTCCACTGGGGCATAACGGCCATTGCGGTGACGGCACGGCCCACCTGCAGGACATTGAGGGGCTCAGCGGTTTGTAGTGACCAGAGCCGTACTGTGCCGTCGGTGCTGGCGCTGAGCAAAATTTGCTGATTGGGGCTGATGGCAAGGCCGCTAATCCTAGCCTGATGCTGACGCCAGCTTTCAATTACGGTCTTCTTCTGCAGGTCCCACAGCTGCAGCGTGCCGTTCGTTCCGCCACTCACTAAAAGCCCGGGAATAGCGGTAAACGCGCTGATGCCCCAGCCAGAGCTGACCACAAGAGACTGGCGCGAGCAGTCGACTAAAGACCATTCGCATAGGGTGCCGTCGTCGCTGCTGCTGAGCAGCGTCAGCCCATCGTCGCCAATCTGTAGGGCGCTGATGCGATCGCGGTGGCCTTTGCCAAACCACGGCAAGGCTTGAATCACCTGACGGCACTCCCCTTGCCAAGTCCAGATGCGGATAGCGCGATCGCTGCCGCCGCTAACCACAATAGTGTCGCCAGTGGCGATCGCCGTTACTGCGCCGCGATGGTCGTTGAGCTGGTGGCGGCAGCGCCACCGATCTTGGCCAGGTCTACTCTGCTCTGGAGAGGGCTCTGGGGCTATGGGCAGGTCGGGAAGCGCCGCCAAATCTGCCAAATCTGCCAAATCTGCCAGGACAGCCGCGGCGGTGCGGTAGCGCTGCGGCGCGGGGCGGAGTAGCTTGGTCAAAATCTTGGCTAGGCCTGGGCTGATGGGGGCCGGGAGGTAGGTTTGCCACGCCTGATCATTCTGCGCCGTTGAATAGAGCTCGAAGGGAGGCACCATGGTCAACAGCTGGACGCAGATCACCCCTAAGCTAAACAGGTCGCTGGCGAAAACGGGCTGCCCCACCAGCTGCTCCGGAGCAGCATATTGCGCATCTCCGGTGGGCCGAACGCTTTGAGCGCCGCCTGTCAGAGCGGGTAAGCCAGCGGGCAGGCTCTTATCTAGGACCACGGCGGCGCTAAAATCAACCAGCCAGGGGCAGTCGGGCGTGACGTAGATGATGTTTTCGGGCTTCAGGTCTCTATGGACAATGCCCTGCTCATGCACGACCTGCAGCACCGGCAGCAGGCTAAACAGCAGCAGCCGCACCTGAACTTCGGTGAACGGAGTCCCCTCGGCAAGCTGAGCGGCCAGCGATCGCCCCCGGGCAAACGCCCAAATTAGATACCAGCTCTCGGGCTGCACAATGACCGCTAGTAGCCGAGGCACCTGGGGGTGACGGCTCAGCTGGGCGAGCCGCTGGTCATATTGCCGGAACTGACGTCGGGCGCGATCGCCCTGCTGTATGGGCCAGCCCTGCTGAATGACGCAGGCCCTATCGCCAGCCGATTTGCCCAGCAGATCTACACCGCGTAGCGTCCGCCCGGATGCCCCTTTAGCTATCTGCGCCGTGGCCCGATAGCGGCCTTTCAGCGTCAGCGACGCCCCGCAGGCTTGGCAAACGTCAGTGCGATCTGGGGTCTCGGGACGGGGGCAGGCTGGGTTTAGGCAGTAGCAGTGGCTCATGAGGTGCAATCAATAGACGCGCACCTGAGAGACGGCGATCGCTCCGGAAAAGCACACCTCTACATCCGAGCCCTGGTCTCGGGGCCGCTGGCTGTAGTCGCCCACGTACCGGATAGCGCCAGACTCGATCTGGTAGTCGGTAGGCAGCGGCTGGCTGCAGAGCGGGCAAAACACGATGTCGGGATCGGGGCCGTCGGTGGCGACGTGGGGCAAGTTGACGTTCCAGAAAGTGCCCGGCTCGTGGGGCTTATCCAGCAGCAGAGCGAGCACCCTAGCCGTGAGCTGGGCGGCCCGCTCCCAGTCGATGGGCTGCCGCTTGTTGATGTAGTGAGACACGGCAATGCCGGGCACCCGATGCAGCAGGCCCTCTCGCACGGCGGCGACGGTGCCCGACACATGCACGTCGGCCCCCAGGTTTCCCCCGGCGTTGATGCCGGACAGGATATATTTCGCCTCTGGCACGAGGGCGTTGACTGCCACGCGGGCGCAGTCGGCCGGGGTGCCGTCTAGGGCGATCGCGGTGTCTGAGCGGCGCTCAATGGCGATGGGGTGGCCTCGGGTGAGCTGGTGGCTGCAGCCGGAGTGGGGCAATTTG
>JBHJHD010000017.1:0-35845 GCA_050331115.1 Elainellaceae cyanobacterium | reverse complement strand
CCCGCTGACTAACGCCGCCTCGAATTTTGTGTGCTTAAGGCTTGAATGCATGAGGTTCGCTCCCCGCATGTTGGCCCCCCGCAGGTCGGCATTCGTCAGATTGATCTGCATCAGGTTAGCCCCCAAAAGGTTGGCCCGCAGATCGGTGCCGATGCACTGGCACCCTACCAGGTTGGCCCCCTCTAGCCGTGCCCCCGTCAAAATAGCGTAGCTCAGGTCGGCCCCCGTGAGGACCGCGCCCGCAAGGTTGATGCGGCTGAGGTTTGCCTTGACAAAGTCCTGGTCTTCGAGTCGCGCTCCCGGCAGGTCCGTCAGCTTACCCGTTCGTATCGCCTCAATGTTCATACGGTTACCTCTGTCGTAACTTATATTACCCCACCGTCAACGCAGGTTCTTCTAGCGCTTCATCCGGGTCAAGGAGCCAGAGCCCAGAGGCGATCTTAGGCGTCGTCACCGAGAGACTCAGCCCCTGCCGCAGGCCGCTCACCAGCAGGGTTAAGACTTCCACCAGCTTCGGGTCCCAGTAGCGCCCCGATTCCTCAGTGCAGCGCTCAAGGGCGCGGCCCATCTGCTCTGCGTCTAAGTTGTTGCCAAAGCGATCGCCCTTGGGCTGCTCCTGCTGCGCCGCCAGGTAGTCCTGAAAGGCGGCGGCTAGGCCCAAGATCCTTGCCTCTAGGGGAATGCTGTCGCCCTCCAGGCGGGCCGGCAGCCCCGAGCCGTCCCAGCGCTCGGTGAGGTGGGTGATGATGGTGGCGATCGCCCGCAGACGGGGCATGGTCCGCAGCACCTGGGTTCCTGGGTTCAAGGGGCAGAACAGCCCGCTGGCAGCAACTTCTTCCTCTAGATTTGGGGCAGAGGCGAGGTTGTCGTCAATATTTTTTAGGAATGCGAGCCGGTGCAGCAGGCCCGCCAACCGCAGCCGGTGGAGCTGCCAGCCTGGAAGATCGAGCAGCTGTCCGATGGCCTCACCTAGGGCTGCCACCTCAGCCGCCGCCATGGGGTTTTTGATGTCGGCCTGGTCCATGATTTGGGCCAGCCGCAGAAACGCCTGCAGCTTGTTAGAGACAATATTGTCGGCCAGCGGCTCGGACGAATCAGCGCTAAAGGTCGCGATATTCTCAGGGCGATCGCCGGAGGTGTGGGACTCTTCGGCGGTCTGGAGGTAGTCGACAACCCGGTGCACAATGTCCCCTAGGTGGAGCGTCGTTTCGGGGGCGCGGCTCATGTCCTTGCCAAAGGCGTCCGCTGTGCGGTCAATCCGCTCGGTCAAAGCGTGGCTTAGGGCGCTATCGTAGTTTTGGATATGATCGGTCGCTAGCCTTGCGGTTTCCAGCACTAGCCGAGGCTCGAAGGTCCAAAACCCGTAAAACTTTCGGTCTAGGTCGGCCTCAGGTCGGCCTGAAGCGCCGTAGTCGGCGTCGGAAAGCTCCTGACAGAGCACCATCGCCGTGTAGGTGGGGGAGAGAATAATCAGGTGCCACTCTTGGGAAACCGGATCGTCGGTATTGAGGCTGACCAAATCGACGTTGCTCCGCTGGCCCGTGGGGTGGCTGTGGAATCCCGAGTCGGGAGCCGCCATAATCGCAATCTGCTCGGCCTCGCCCGCAATGTCGCCGTAGCGGTCGGCTTCCTGCAGATACCACTTGCCCCGCTGGAACGCCGTGATCACCAGCGGGTTGCTGTCGACGTTCAGGATAGAATCTTCGAGGGCATGGCAGAGCGCCACCAGCGTATTTTTGTAGTAGACCCCAAAATTGAGCGTCCTGCTGTCATCGCTGCCCTGGTGAGCATCCCGTAACCTCTGTAGAATCGAACCGCTAAGCATGAGTTGTTATAGGTAAGTGAGTATTAGAAGCGTTTTTTATGGTGAAAAAAGGGAGCGTTTAAGACACGGCAGTCAGCTCGCGGGGTTGTCGGGTAATGGGAGCCGATAGCGCCTCCTCTAAATCAGATTGCCCTAGACGCTCCTCTAATAGTGCCATGACCTCGCGGCCAAAATCCTTTGCGTTTTGTTGCCAGGCCTGCAGACAGACCTCGCCAAAGAAAGATCCCATGGGCTCTGGGTTCCACAGCAGCTTCTTGGCGGTCCAGGGCATCATGCTCATGGGGTTGTAGTCGGGCTTGAGAATCTCCTGTTTGAGGGCGTAGTGCTCCAGATGGGTGTGGGGCTGCAGGCCGATGAAGAAGATGGCCGGTTCGACCTTGTCCGCGCCAAAGATCTCCTCCAGCGCCCTGTGGTAGGCCACCGTCTGGCGGATGGTTTCGGGCCGCTCGTCGATGACGTTAAAGGAGTAGTTGACGGAGACCACGTCGCTGTAGCCCGCCGCCTTAAGGTCACGGCAGTTCTGCAGCACGGTCCTCAGGTTGTAGCCCATGCGCATTTTGCGCACCAGCTCCTGGGAGCCGCTGGTAATGCCGATTTCAAAGTAGTTCATGCCGGTCTGTACCATCAGCTCGCACAGCCGGGGGGTGAGGTTGTCGGCGCGGATGTAAGCGGCCCAGTGGATGTCGTCCATACCCGCCGCCAAAACCTTCTCCAGCAGCTCTACCGCGTCGTCGATGTAGCGCCGCGCCGGAATGAACTGGGCGTCGGTGAACCAAAAGTTGCGGATGCCTCGGGCATAGAGCTGCTGCATCTCTTTCACCACCTCGTCGGCGGGGTTGATGCGCACCTGTTTGCCTTCTACCACCGTGTAAATACAGTAGCAGCAGTTGTGGGGGCAGCCCCGCTTGGTCTGCACCCCTACATAGAAGTCTTGCTCCTGCAGGTAGTAGTCAAACTCAGGCCAGATACCCTCGATGTAGTCGTAGCGGCAGGCGGTCTTCTCTAGCGGCGTGGGGCTTTCGTGGATCATGCGATCGCGGGGCTGAGTTTCGCCAACCACATAGCAGCGCTCATCGCTAAAGTCTTGGCCCTTGAGCAGCTTTTCGAGCAGCAGCTCCCCTTCGCCTACGGAGACCACCGTGCCCTGGGGTAGCCGGCCCTTCATCTGCTCATAGAACACGCTCACGGCCCCGCCACCAACTACGGCACGCACCTCGGGCACATAGCGTTTTGCCCGCTGAAGCCCTCGGCGAATTAGGCCTAAATTTCGCCACAGCTCGGTGTAATAAGCCGTAGTCACTCGCAAACCGCCAAAAGCACCCCTCAGCTTCACCAGCGGATTGCGGGCGTAGTAAAACTCAAACGCGTTCTGCAGCGGATTGCCGCCGCGCCCGCCCACCGGCGCATAGATTTGGATATCTCGCCAGGAGAACACCAGTAAAGTGGGCTGAAACTCATCAACACATTGATCTAAAGCGCCAGAAAAGTCTAAGGGCGGAACCGTCCCTAGATCAAAAATTCGCTGCGTAGCGGCGGGTACCGCCTTGTGGACATGGTCTGCAAGGTAGACGACCCCAATCGGAAAAATAGGATTGCAGGGTAGCCGAACATACAGGACGCGATGCTCCCAGACCTGTGGTGCACGGTCAGAAGCCTGGCTGGAGGTGTTGTGCGAGGAAGTCATAATCCTTGTGTACAGAAGCGACCCGAGAGTGATCCGCTGGGTTGAAGGACGGACAGCGAGCTGTAGGCGCAGAGCAGCAGAGTTTCTGAAAATATTTCACATAACTTTACGATACCACTCAGAACCTTAAACCGCATCCTTTCCTCGAAAGAAGCGCTCAGCCAAACACTGTGCCTAAACTAAATTAAGTACATGATTAAGTGCATGCGAACGAAGACGTGGCAAGTGATGATGGCTGTCGAGTTGGCCTGTGAATGCTGGGCGTGGCGTTGGGCAATCTTACATAGACACTGTCACTCATGAGAGGGATCACCTCGCGCCTCAGTCGAACGACCTATTCCTTTAAGTAGATTAATTAAAAGCGCTTAGAGAAAACTGGACTTAGTATTCGGATTTACAACTATCCGGGATCGCCCGGTGTTAACGTTTCAATAGGCATTTATACACCCGCATTTAAGCTTCACCCATTTTAAGGCAAGGTTATGGCACAAGTTTTTGATCCCGTCCCCTCCGATCACCCCAGTCGAATCCTCTGTTGCTACACCAACGCAACCAGCAAAATTCAGATTGTCCGTATCACAAACATTGTAAATTGGTACTTTGAGCGCGTTGTCTTTCCTGGACAGCGCCTAATCTTTGAGGCCTTAGTATCCGCCCAGCTAGAGGTCCATTCAGGGGCCATGGCTAGCGCAATCTTGTCAGACACAATTCCATGTCAGCGGCTACGAGTCAGCTCAGGGAAGGAGGAGCAAGATTCTGTATCGGATCAGGCTGAATCGACTTCGATTCCCTCTGGTTCCGACCAGCCGTCTGCCTTCCAAAGGAATTTGTCTGCACCACATGCCCACTATTGTCAGCCAGTATAGGGACCATCGGATGCAGGGACCGATTGGCGTAGAGCGCTATTGCTTACGGGGATCATGATAAGCTTAGCCGTGAGTTTAAGGTGAGTTGCTCTTGAATTTACCGTCTTTTATATGGTTGTGGCGCATTGCCGCTTGGGCCATGGGGCTATCGGTGTGCGCCTACCTCTTTCTAGCGGCCACGGGAAGCTGGATCTGGGTCCGTCGTGGCCAGCTCCGGTCCCAGTGGTTTAGAACGCTGCACTACAGCATGGGTATCACCTTAGTCTTACTCGTGCTGCTTCTGCTGAGCATTGGGATAGTGGGCACGCTGGGCCACTATGGGACGCTCGGACATTCGGTTCATCTCACGGCAGGGCTAACCGTTGTCGTACTCGTGCTCTTGTCGGCCTGGAGCGCCAGCCAAATTGGCGCTAGTCCCTGGGCTCGCCGGCTGCACCTGTCTACGAACGCGCTTTTATTCGTCGCTATGGCCGCTGTCTCATGGACAGGTTGGTCCGTTGTTCAAAAATATTTACCTTGATGCAGCGAAGGTTAAACGCGATGCGCATGACCGCAGTAAATTCACCTAAAGGGGTTTTGAGCTAGATGTCGTCAGAGCAAGCGTCTATCGACAGCGGTGTTGATGCTAGCGGTAAATTGAATATGGCTAGCGCGGCTGGCGAGATGCCCCAGCCCAGCGCCACAGCGCCTGGGGCATCTCGCATATTCAGACTGTCTCCGCTAATCCAGATCACCCTGCTGGGGCTTTATGCAGCGCTGCTCATTCCGGTGCCGATTCTAGCCCGTGTTACGCTAGCGCCGATATCGCCAGCGCTCTTAGGCCTAGGGGTTTTGCTGGGAGGCATATTGCTCTATGCTGCCCTCTGCGAGCGTGTGGTGGTCAATGAAGCGGGCATTCAAGTCACCTATCCTGGCTGGGTTCCCTCGATATGGCGCTCAGGTTGGTCGCTTTGCTGGCAAGATATCAGCGCCTTGAAGCCTCGCTCTACGGGGCAGGGCGGCATCGTATACTACTTTGTCAATCGAGCAGGCAATCAGGCGTACCTCCTACCCGTGCGCGTGGCTGGTTTTGCAGAACTGGTACGCTACGTGCAGATAAAAACGGGCATTGATACTGCGGATGTTCGCCCATTAGCTCAGCCCTGGATGTATCTGATTTTGCTGGGCTTCACGATGATTTTGCTGCTGGTTGACGCCTGGGTCGTCTGGATGGCGCTATCTCACCAGATACCCATGTCCATGTAGCCGTTTAGATCATCCCACCTTCAACTAAGGTCTTACTGGGCACTTCTAGTCCAATATGGCTACGCAGCATACTGCTTTGTAATCAGTAGGCAATTTCGGGGATCGCTTGAGGAGTGCGTATACTGAATGGTATCGGCAATGCGCTTCATTAGCCCTAGCCCCCGGCCACCAGCCGCCTCTTGGTTGAGCTTTAGGGACGCCTGTTCAATATATTTATCAAAATCAAAGCCTGGACCATGATCCCAGATGCGAATTTCGAAGATGCCGTCGTAGATGCAAATCTCGATTTCGATGGGGGTATCTGGCGGCTTGCCTCGATGGGCGTGGCGCACCGCATTGGTAAAACCCTCCGCCAAAGCAAGCTGACACGGAAGCCAGACGGAGTGGGGCAAAACTGGTTCCTGGAACTGATCAAACCACGAAAGGACTCGAGGCAGCGCGTTTAAATCGGTGGAGACCTGAATAGACGATTTCTGAGACAGCTTCAACGGTGCACATCCCTTACTATGCATCAATAAACTTATCCCGAAATTTGGTATATAACCATCAATCGAGTACAACTAATGTAAACGCGTCCCCTCCTGTTCCTCTAAGGTACGCTGAATGGACCACGATCATCAACGGTAGTATGGGCTGCTACACCGCTATTTCTCTCTATCTTCAGGAAAGATTTATTTGGGCCACATAGGTTCATCCGGTATAGCCTGCTGTGGTGGTGTAGCCAATAAAGAACCATAGTCTCTAAAATCCGACCCGTATCTGTGTTAGTGCGGGTAAAAGTCTCGAATAACGTCCTGTCGCAGATGCTATGTCAAAAATTCTCGTCATCGATGACGACCTAAAAGTTCAGTCTTTTCTCAAGAAAACGCTTCATGGGCAAGACGTTGATGTCATAGTGGCGGGCGACGGCCAGACTGGTCTAGATCTAGCTCGCAGCATTCGTCCAAGCCTAATCATCTGCGACTGGCTGATGCCGGGGCTAGACGGGCTGGAGGTCTGTCGGCAGGTTAAAGCAGACCCAACGCTGGCTACGACTTTCTTTATCGTGCTGTCGGCAAAGGGCGGCGTTAAGGATCGCGTTCAAGGACTAAACACGGGCGCGGATGATTTTTTGGCAAAGCCTGTAGACCTCAGTGAGCTAAGGGCCCGGGTCAAAGCTGGGCTACGGCTTCATCAGCTGAGTAAAGACCTGCAGCATCAGAAGGAGCTTTTAGAGGCAGAGCTGCAGGAAGCAGCAGATTATGTGCGATCGCTCCTGCCGCCTCCAATGACGGAGCCAGTCCACATCGGCTCTCGCTTTGTGCCTTCTCGTCAGCTGGGGGGCGACTGCTTCGATTACTACTGGCTTGACCCAGACTACTTGGCAATCTACCTGCTGGATGTCTCAGGCCACGGCCTAGGCGCGGCGCTGCCTTCCATCTCCGTACAGAACGTGCTGCGCTCTCAGTCTCTGCCTGACGTCAACTTCTACCGACCCGCTTCAGTGCTCCAGGGCCTCAACGAAGCGTTTCAAATGAACGATCAGAACGATAAGTATTTCACCATGTGGTACGGCGTCTATAACCACCGCCGCCGCTTCTTGACCTACGCTAGCGCCGGTCATCCCCCCGCAATTTTGGTAGCTGAAGACGAGACTGGAAAGCTACAGGCGACGCGACTGCGCACGCCCAATCTGCCCATTGGCATGATGCCCAATGCTACCTACGAGGGCGATCGCTGCTCGATTCCCAGCAACAGCAGCCTATATGTGTTTAGCGACGGCGCTTACGAGAGCTTCGACTACAGCATGGACCCCTCAGAGTACATCTGGGGGCTGGATGAGTTTATTGCGCTGCTGATCACTCACCACGGTAAGGACACCAGCTTAGACAATATTCTGTCAGATATCCGCAGGACGCGCCAGCAGAGCACGTTTCCTGATGACCTCTCGCTTTTACAGGTTACTTTTATCTAGATCGCCCCAAGACCAAGCCGCCTTCAAACCGTCACTAAGCCTGCTCCACGCTATGCTGCTGCCCTGGGGTCCCATCCATGCTCGTCTCCATGGCACGCTTCGCCAGCGGCTGCTGCTGCCCAAAGAGAGCCGGGTTCTCGTTGCCGTCTCTGGGGGACAAGATTCCCTAGCGCTGATACGGCTACTGCTAGATTTGCGGCGCAAATGGAGCTGGGCGCTGGCGATCGCCCACTGCGACCACCGCTGGCGGTCGGATTCGGCCGATAATGCGGCCTACGTCGCGCAGCTTGCCCTCGGTTGGGATCTGCCCTGCTATATCAAAACCGTCTCAGACGACCAGGCTGCAGCGATCGTCAGCGAAGCCGCGGCACGAGACTGGCGCTACCGGCAGCTCTTTGCGGTGGCCTGCGCTCAGGGGTATACCCACATTGTCACCGGACATACGGCGAGCGATCGCGCTGAAACCCTGCTGTACAACCTGACGCGGGGCAGCGGTGCAGAGGGCCTACAGGCGCTAACCTGGTGCCGCGAGCTGGCGTACGCGGGGTATGGGGCAGCGGGGGAGGGGCCGCAGCTCTGGCTTGTTCGTCCAATGCTGAGTATTTTGAGGCAGGAGACGGCTCAAATTTGTGCAGCCTACCAGCTCCGCATCTGGAACGACGAGACCAACTGGGACCTGCGCTATGCTCGCAGCCGTATTCGTCAGGAGCTGCTGCCCGCTCTCAAATCGTTCAATCCCAGCATTGAGCAGACCCTAGCGCAAACTGCGGAGGTGCTGCAGGCCGACGTGGCCTATTTAGAGGCTCAAGTCGATGTGCTCTGGCCACAAGTTGTTGAGCAAGTATCAGACCTTCAGCCTCCCCTAGATGACCTAACGCGCTACCGCCTGCATCGCTCAAAACTTAAAGCGGCCCCGCTAGCGCTGCGGCGACGGGTCCTGCGGCGGCTGCTCCAACAGGCCGGGATCGCCCCATCCTTCAAGCAAATTGAGGCCCTGGTGAGCTCAGTCGATGCCCACAACCGCTCCCAGACGTCGCCCCTTTACCAGGACGTTGTGGCGCAGGTAGAGGACGCGTGGCTGACCTTTAAAAGACTATCTTCTGAGCGGTCTTCTGGGCGGTAAGCTGCCAGCCGCTAGGAGGCCGCCAGCTGGGGTGAAAGATCGCTGTCCATCTGACTAACCGTGCTGCGCATTTCAGAAATGGCCTGAGCCTCATCAGTCTGGGCGGCCTGCAGCCGCTGGGCGGCCTCGACCAGCGCCGGCAGCTGGCTCCGAAACTGATCAAAGGCGTCTTGAACCGGCTGCAGGATGCTCTGATAAAGCTGCACCTGACCTTGGGATTGGGCCACGGCGGTGCGCTCGCTATCCAGGGCGCTATCGTCCTGTTTGAGCTGGTCTAGCTCGCCTTCTAGCGTTACCTTGCGCGCGTTGACGGTAGCCTCGCGCTCGCGGAGGCGCTCGGCGAGCGCGTCAACGTCTTCCTGGAGCGCTTGGGCTCGCTGGGAGAGGGCTTCGTAGACGGCGTCGGCCTGGGTGCTGACCGAAGTTGTATCTAGGGAACCGTTGTCGAAGGGCTGACCCTGGCGCTGCGCCAGCACGGCCTGATGGCGCTTCATCAGTAGCTCTCGCTCCTGAAGGTTGCGGCGCTGCCCCACCAGCGTGTGGTTCAGCATCTGATAGCTCTCTTTTTCATCGTCGAGCTGCGTTTCAAGCTGCAGGCGCTCGTACTTGCCGGCCTGAGCGACTTTAGCGCTGAGCTCGTCGATGGTCTGCTGCTGCAGGAGCAGCTCCTCTTCCTGTGAGCTGACAAACTGAGAGCTCTTTTGAAAGTCCTTTTCCAGCTCAGCGACCTTCGCCTGGAGCGCTTCTAGCGGCATCTCCTGCAGTGCGGAGAGGTCAATCTTATCTTCCAAAGACAGCGGTGCTCCAGGCATCTCTTTGAGCTGCTGCAAAAGGTCTGACTGCTGCTGAGCCGCGCTTGAGACGAGCCCCAGCGTGTCTCGCTTGACCGACAGCACCGCCTGCTGGGCGCTCAGGTCAGCGGCCTCTTGCTGCCAGGCTGCGTCGGCCTCATGCCAGCGCTGCCAGCGGTTCTGAAGCTGCTGGGCGCGCTCTTCTAACGCAGCCTGCTGACCGTTAAGCGTGCTGCGCTGCCCTTCAAACGTCTGCCAATGCTGTCCCAAAATCTGCTGCTGCTGCTCGAGAACAGCGGTATATTCTTCTAGTGAGCCGGGCAATAGCTCCGGGGCGACTTCGCTGAGGTCGCCAAATCCAGCTAAGCGATCGAGCGCCTGACGCAGATGCTCAATCTGCTCGGGGTCGGCCCCATTCAGGTCGTCCTGTCGCTCATCAAGGCGTCGCCGCTCCCCGTTGAGCTGGGCCCAGGCCCCTTCTAGCTCTTGGCTCTTGCGCTCAAACTCCGCCTGAGTCTGTTCTACCTGCTCGCGGGCGGACTCAATCTCCTGGCGCTGTTGCTCAAGCCGCTCAAAGTCCTCCTCCATCTGTTCGAGCTCTTCATGGCGGGTCTCTAGCTCTAGCTCACGGCGGTTGAGCTCCTGGCTTTGGTAGGTCAGCGACTGCTTCCACTGCTCAATTTCATCTTCCTGAGTTTTGAACTTCTCCTGAAGCCGGGAAAAATTCTGCAGGATACTGACGAGCTGTCGTCCTGCCTCGGAATGGCGCTGCACTTGGCGATTGTTGCTTAGGTCTACGAGAACCAGCGCACCGGAGCTGTAGGGAACATCGTCAGGCGCAGAAATAATGTCTTCGCTAACCGCGGTCCAGCTATACTCCGACCGCTGGCACGCTAAGAGCTTAAATTCTGTTTTTCCGCTCCCAAGGACCCTGGTCTTCTTCTGTACTTCCGCTAAATACAGCACGTTGACAATCTCCTGAATCTCTAGAACCTAATACTCCAACGTCTCATCGCACAAGCTAGTGTAGCGTGACACTGTTTACACAATAGTGAAAGTACAGAGCTCGCTGACCGCACAACACCGATAGACGCTAACATAGCCGCTGATCGCAGTGACGCCGCGTTCTAACGCTACATCCGGCAGCTAGCCCTAATTGCTTCAGGCCTATGGCCTTCAATCTATTCTAGGTCCTAAGCCTAAGCGTAAAATCTAGGCTTAGGACCTAGGTGTAAAAAAAGTTACCTGCAGTCAGCAAAAAGTGCGTCAAAAACTACGAATTGAGAAGATCCCTAAAGTTTGACCTGCACACATTATGCACTATCTGAGCAATCCCGTAATAAAGTACTGTAATGTGCGAGCGATCGCGATCGCTGGGACATGCGGAGCTTAGGGTAAAAGGAACATCATCGAACTGACTGCATGCAGGGAAAATTAAACGAGATAGACATCCGCAGTATCCTGCAGCTTGTTGAGTTAGGTCAGCGAACTGGGGAGCTGTTTGTGGAGACCTACGCGCTAGGCCCTTCGGCAGCCCAGCCCGCTGCGCACGCTTCGTGGTTTGTCTTCTTTGATAATGGCAAGATCGTCTACGCCGCTAGCGGCCAGGATAGTACTCTGCAGCGCCTGCGGGACTACCTTTACCGATACCGGCTCGTGGCGGCGCTCGACAAGCTCAGTATTCCGACGATTGCCACCACGCATGCCCCTGAATACGGCTACCTCTGGGCGCTGCTTGAGCAGCATGTGCTGACCCCAGCCCAGGGCCGCACCATTTTACGGAGCATGATTCGCGAGACGCTGTTCGACCTACTCGGTCTACACGACGGCAAATTCACCTTTGAAATCAGCCCCTCCCTCGCGCCGCAGCTGCTGACCCTAGAGGTCGACCCCCTCGTCAAAGAGATTGTCAAGCAGGTGCAGCTGTGGAAGCAGCTCCATCCCCTTGTGAGATCCCCCGATGCCTTGCCCCTCGTGGTCGACGATCGACCACTGCGGCGCGTGCTTAAGCCAAAGACGGTGGACTTCTTGATTCGCTGGGCCGATGGAAAAACGTCGATTCGTCAAATTGCGCGTTACCTCAACCAAAATATTGCCATGTTGGCAAAAGCGGTCTATCCCTACCTTCAGCAAGGGGTGGTGCAGCTTGTGCTGCCGAGCGGGAACAATAGCACCGTCTCGGGAGAGCTTGAGGTCCATGCGCCGTATGTACTGTGCATCGATGATGGCCTCCTGCTTCGCCAGACCGTGGAGAGCATCCTGAGCCATCACGGATACCAAGTTGCCTCTATTGGCGATCCGATTGAGGCCCTCAGTCACGCCATTCGCACCCGGCCCGACTTGATTTTGTGCGACATCGCCATGCCCGAGCTTGACGGCTACGAGATCTGCGCCATGCTCCGACAGGCCAGCCTGTTTCGGCAGACGCCGATTATTATGCTGACTGGCAGAGACGGGTTTATTGATCGCGTTCGCGCCCGCATGGTAGGCGCTACAGATTACTTAACTAAGCCCTTTGGGCCTCAAGAGCTGGTAACTCTAGTCGAGCGATACGGCAATCAGCGATCAGCGCTAGCGGGCGTGCTAGCGCCCCCTATGGCTATCGCAGCGGCTACCGCATTCAATAAAGACGCCGACATAGACGCCGCCGACATAGACGCCGCGAATCCATCCCGCCGCCCCGTCAACTAACGGGCGAGAATAATGCCGAGCTGGTCTAATTGGGCACGCTGTTGGGTAAGTTATTCTGGCAGAGCCAAAATTATTACGACCGCAGGTATTCACGCTTTAAAACTGTAAAAGATGTCAACGTTCTATCATAGACAAATAGCACCGTCAGGTATCAAAGGGGCGATCGCGCGGTTGAGCCGGTTTAACACCCCAGAAGAGGCTACGCTGGTAACCACTGCGCCCCTGTTGACCGCGTGATCTAAAACAGTCGCGCGATGGGGAATGTTTTAGCTCCTCACTGAGAGTTAAGTGGTAGGTATGGCAACATGAGCAAAATTCTAGTCGTTGAAGACAGCGTCACTCAGCGGGAGATGATCAGTGATTTGCTCCAGGGAAGTGGCCTCGAGGTCACTGTGGCAAACGATGGCATTGACGCACTGGAAAAGATTCAGGGCCACTTGCCCGATTTAGTCGTGCTTGATATTGTGATGCCTCGCATGAATGGTTACGAAGTATGTCGTAGACTGAAGGCAGATCCCAACACGCAGGCGGTCCCTGTGGTAATGTGCTCTTCTAAAGGGGAGGAGTTTGATCGCTATTGGGGGATGAAGCAAGGCGCTGATGCCTACATCGCGAAACCATTTCAACCCACCGAGCTTGTTGGCACTGTAAAACAGCTGCTGCGAGGATAGCTTCTTCCCGCGATCTTTGTCGCAAGAATTGTTGCGCAAGGCCTATCTGGTAGTCTAGGCGAGTACTTTAAACCAAGTATGCTTGCTTGAGTAACTTCGCAGGCTTTAAAGGCCGCTTTTGCGCCCTGTCTGCAGTGAATATTGATTAAGTATCTATATGGTGGGCAACCCAGATTTTTTAACGGCAAAAGAGCAAGGGCAGGTTCCAGATATTCAGGAGCTAGACAGCCCTGAGGGCGAGCTATATCTTCGCTTTCTAACGGCCTCTGGAAGTCAATTTGCCCTGCCCGCAACTGGCATTTTGGAGGTGGTATCCCCGTCGCCAGAGCAGATCACGCCGATTCCTAACATTTCCCCCCTGCTGCTAGGCACGCTCAACATGCGCGGGCGCGTTATTTGGGTTGCCGATTTGGGGCAGTTTCTAGGTGAGGAGACGCGGCTGCCTTTAGAGCGCTTTGAGCTTCCCGTCATTGCCATCGAAGATCAAGACATTCGGCTAGGTTTGGCGGTTGACCGGATCATCGATATGGACTGGCTGAGCATCGACGAAATTCAGGTGTCAAATAACGTCCCCGACAGCATGGCACCCTTCATTCGAGGGGAGTGGCTGTTGCCCGACAGCGAGCAGTCTCAGCTCAGTCCTCTTGGCGGCAGCAGGCCTAGCGCTGAGGGGGGCCGCGCCCTTCGCCTTTTGGATCAAATGGCGATCCTTCGCACGGCTCGCTGGGCGGCCTAGGAGACCCTGCCGGGAGCAGACCGCTGTGGAAAGCTGGTCTGTAGAGTAGGCGTAGTAGAGAGTAGACGTGCTAGATATAGGTTGTTTGCCGCTGGCGTTAACCGCTAAAGTCACTAGAAATCGGATCACCATAGACCGCTTGTTCAAGCCGGAGAAAAGACATGGGACTAGGCACTGAGTACGCAGACGAATATCAACGCGCAGAGCGAGCGTACATGCAGGGGCATTATGAAGATGCTGCTGCAACCATCGATCGCCTGGCCGAGGCGTACCCAGAGGATGCCAGCGTTCGTCTGCTCAAGGGTCATATCTACTGCTATGGGCTACAGAGCTATGGCGTTGCCCAAGAGCAGTATGAGGCCGTGATGGGGCTGACGACCGATGATGAATACCTCGACTATGCCAGAAATGGCCTGACCTACGCGAGCCAGTTTACGGACGCGGAGGCAGCGGCAGGCGATGAGGATTTAGTCGCCTCATCCTATGGCGACGATGGCGTCATGAACGAGACCCTGCGCGAGCCCTGGGATAAACTCAACCTGCCGGATGACTCGCGGATCGATGATGAGGGGTTGACCGATGAGGGGGCTACTACCAATAACGCTGACGCCCCCTTTGAGCTGGGCGAGGAGACTGATTTTACAGAGCTGACTGCGGCAGATGTCGCTTCGATAGAACCGGCGGACGAAGATGAGGACGGCGGCGAGCCTATTGCTCTAGGCAGCACTCCAGGTGAGGTTGACGACCTCGATGAACTGAGCTTCGCTGGCGGGGACGCTGACGCGCTATCGGAATTTTCTTTAGGTGACTCCGATCCTTTTGCCATGGGTGCACCTGCCGGCGACGAGGGAGCGCCAGACGCTTCTGCTTCAAGCCCAGATCCCTTTGCCATGGGTGACTTCGATGCTGTAGAGGAGGAGCTAGATGATGTGGACTCAAGCAGCGCTGCCGAAGACCTATTTACGATCGACGACATTGGCGGCGATACGCTAGATGAGCCACCAGACGAGGCCTCCCCTTTTCAGGAAGAGGCCTTCATTATGCCGTCGCCTGAGGACGTCGGCGCGGCTGGGTCTACGTCCTCAGCAGCCAGTGAGGCGGCAACCGCTGACGCTGCAGGATTTGATTATGCAGGCTTTGACCCGATATCGGCTGGCCCCGCGACGGCTGACGCCTTCGACGACGAAAACTATAGCGAAGCACTCGACGGTGAGGCGTTTGATACCGGGGCATTCGATAGTGAGGCGTTCGATAGTGAGGCGTTCGACAGCGGTAATGATATGCCGCTCAACGACGAGGGTTCGGTCTATCAGCCGACCAGTGAAACCGTGACGCTCGATAGCTCAACTACTGGGCGCTATTCAGACGCTGCGCCGTCTGGACTGGTCTCGGAGGACAATGGCCAAGCAAGCGGTTTCTCTGGCGATTTGCTGCCCGACGATGCCTTTGACGACGGTGACTTCGAGGATTACGACAACCATCTGGCTTCTGAGAGCTTCTCAACGACAGAAGACCCCTCCTTGGGGGACACCACGCCCTCTGTTGAGCAGCCTCCTGGACGGGGCTTCGACTTCCTAGACGAGCTAGATGACTTTAACGAGCTAGACAACCTGCCAGATTTAGATTTTTCCGACAACTCAGCTGGATTTGCTCAACCGATGCAGGTCTCCTCTGGCGATAGCCAACTTGGCGATACGGGCAGCGAGGTTGGGTTCGATTCTATAGAGGGTGAGGTCGATGAAGATGCGGCCCTGAGGCAGGACGGCGAAGTCTTCTCTATGCCAAGCTCGGCTGACGCCGTACCTGCCTTCGCGCAGGCGAGCCCACAGTCCAATGAGCTACAAACGTCTGTCGAGCAGGGCTGGCTCGCTCCACTAGAGAATGCCTCCTTTGGGGTCAAGCGCTTCGTGGTTGCGCTTGGTACGGGAATTGTATCGGCGATCGCCGTAGCGGCGGTGAGCTACGGCGCGGCGACGCTGGTGGAGTCGGATGAGCGCGACGCGGTGACCCGAACGGGGTGGATAATGACCCTCGCGGCTGGAGCGGCCGGATTTGGCACCTCGCTGGTGCTTGGCCAGGCGGCCTATCGCTCGGTCAACAAGACTGTCGACGAGCTGCGAAACCAGTTTGAGTCAGTATCGGGCGGCAACCTCGACGCCCGGGCCACCATCTATTCGGAAGACGAGATGGGACAGCTGGCCGCTGACTTCAACCAGATGTCGCGGGTAATTCTAACCACCACCAGCGAAGCGCAGCGCAAAGCCGAAGAGCAAGAGCAGGCTAAAGAAGACCTGCAGCGCCAGGTGATTCGGCTCCTGGATGACGTGGAAGGTGCCGCTCGGGGTGATCTGACGGTGCAGGCGGAGGTGACCGCCGACGTGCTGGGGGCCGTGGCCGACTCCTTTAACCTAACGATTCAAAACCTGCGGGAAATTGTGCAGCAGGTGAAGCAGGCGGCCCGCCAGGTGAGCAAGGGATCGACGGAGAACGAAATCTTTGCGCGATCGCTCTCCTCGGACGCTTTGCGCCAGGCAGAAGAGCTCGCCGTCACCCTCAACTCGGTGCAGGTGATGACCAACTCTATTCAGCGAGTGGCCGAGAGCGCCCGCGAGGCCGAGGAGGTGGCCCGCTCGGCGTCGGCCACGGCGCTCAAAGGTGGCGAGTCGGTGGAGCGCACCGTTGCGGGCATCCTCGACATTCGGGAGACGGTGGCGGAGACCACCCGCAAGGTGAAGCGGCTTTCCGAGTCCTCCCAGGAAATTTCCAAGATTGTGGCAGTAATTTCCTCCATCGCCTCGCGCACCAACCTACTGGCCCTCAACGCCAGCATTGAAGCAGCCCGGGCTGGGGAAGCGGGGCGCGGCTTTGCCATTGTGGCGGACGAGGTGCGCCAGCTTGCCGACCGGGCTGCTAAAGCTTCGAAGGAAATTGAGCAGATCGTGCTGCAGATTCAGGGAGAAACCGGCTCGGTGATGACCGCCATGGAAGAGGGCACCCAGCAGGTAATCGCGGGCACCCAGCTCGCCGAGCAGGCAAAGCGATCGCTAGACGATATTATCCAGGTGTCCAATCGCATCGATGTTCTAGTGCGATCGATTACGGCAGATACGGTTGAGCAGACCGAGACCTCCCGGGCCGTAGCCCAGGTCATGCAGTCGGTGGAGTTGACCGCCCAAGAGACCTCTCAGGAGGCCCAGCGGGTGTCGGGGTCGCTACAAAATCTGGTGGGCGTCGCCCGCGACCTGCTCAACGGAGTTGAGCGATTTCGCGTAGATTCATCGGAAACCCATTCAGGGTAGGACCTCAGGTCCAATTCCCTGGGCGGCCAGCCACTTGAGGGCACACAAGAAGGACCCATTGCGATCCATACTGATGCAAATACGGACTAAAATCAGGATCTAGCCTGGCGAGAGCGTCGGGATATAGGTTACCTTGCGCTGATCAAACTGCGGCCGCGGGTGGGTATGCTAGCCGGACGCGCACCGCCATTTCACCCATACCGCTTGTTTTGGGGCGCAATACCGAGCAGATCACCGAAAGGCGCATTACGTGTTCAAGGGGGTACTTCAATGTCGTCAGAACAGCAGCAGCGCATCATGGGCTACTTCATTGAGGAGGCTAAAGACCACCTCAATACGATTGAGCAGGGCCTGCTCAATCTACAGGGCACCATTGAAGACCCAGACTTGATTAGCGAAGTCTTTCGAGCCGCCCACTCCGTCAAAGGCGGGGCCGCTATGTTGGGCATTGACAGCGTTCAGCACATGTCCCATCGTCTCGAAGACTTCTTCAAGACGCTCAAAGATCACCCGGTACGCGTCGATCGGACCTCAGAGTCGCTATTCCTGCAGGTATTCGATGCGCTCAAAGCGCTAATTGAGCAGATGCAGGGCCCCTTTGGCCTCACTGACCAGAGCGCGGAGGACATCGTGCATAACGTCACGCCAGTCGTAGAGGAGCTGCAAAACCACCTCAACCAGCTGCTGCGCTCTGGCGAAGCTGTCTCCGCCCAGTCACCGACCTCTGCGGAGATCAACGCGTCGGCGACCCAAACCGCCCAAACCGCCGCCGCAGTTCGACGATTCTTCCAGGCCGAAGTACCCGAGCGGCTGCGGCAGATGCTGCAGCGCTTTAAGCAGCCTGACAGCGACGAAGGTCGCTCTCAGCTCGACCGATGCTGTGAGTACCTGCTGACAAGTCCCGACGCTGACCTACCCGTGGAGTGGCGTCAGCTCGTAGACCACGTGCAGCGCGCGATCGCAGACCCGGCCAACAGCTACCGTCAGCTAGCGCCGACCGTAATCAAGAATCTCAAGCGGGCCCAAGAGCGGGCGGTAGCAGGGCAGAGCCAGTCCATCGAAATCGGCGACGACCTGCGGGCCCTGGTGCCGCTCACAGAGGCGAGCGCGCAGGCCAGTATTGTTCAAGATAGCGAGCTAGACCTGCTGCTTGCTGAGGTCTCGACTGAAGCGTCGTCTGACGATGCAATGGCTGACCTTTTCGATACAGCTGATGCCCCCGATGAAAATGACGCTATCAGCGGTGACGCTTTCGAAAGTAACGCCTTCAAGGACGGTTTACCAGAGGACGGCACATCAGAGGACAGCGAACCAGAGGTTTTGGACCTGTTTGCTGACCCTGACGCCGAGCTTACCGACGTCAACGTCGCCGATATTGATGGTCTAGCCGATTTGTTTGAGTCGGATTTGGAGACCGCCCAGCCGCCCCAGCCGGTGAGCCCGTCGCCGGACGAAGCAGCCTCCGAGGCGCAAAGCGATGACGAACTGTCTTTTCTGCTGGGAATGGACGATGCTGACGCAGGGGATACACCTGATGTAGAGGCGATCGCCCCAAACCCTGAGCCAGAACTTGAGCCAGAACTTGAGCCAGACATTGAAATAGATGCTGAGACGACTCAGCACGATGAGCTCTCAGCGCTCCTAGAGGGCAGTGAGCCCCAGGCTGATCAGCTCGTTTCAGCGATCGCCGATACGGCGGATAGCGATTTGGATGAGCTGTTTGGCGATTTGCTGTCGGACGATGGGGCCGAGCTAGGCGCCGGCGGCGACGCGGTCCAGATGCAGCCGGTTGAGGCGGTTGGCAGCGCCGAGCCCGAGTCAGACCGATTTGCTTCGGAGTCAGAGGCGCAGGACTATTCAGACCTATCTGAGCTATTTGCGGAAGCGCCAGACCTAGAACCCAGCTCAGACGATCGCCCGGCTCAATTTTCTGAGGAAGCGACCGAAGCCGGAGCGCTCGATTTGCTGCTAGATGAGCCGGGTTCGGCATCCGAGCCAGATCAGTTTGACGCACTCTTCGATTCGGCTGGCGAGACAGACGAGGCTGGCGAGACTAACGAGACGTCTGGCGTCCCTGAAAGTCAGATGGATAGTCTGCTAGACGAATTTGGGGTAGGCGAGGCTAGTTTGGGCGAAACTGGGGATGGGGCAGGCGAAATTGGATCAGACGAGGCTGGAGTAGATGATTTTCTCTCAGCCTTTGATGCCAACAGCGATGAAGGCGCAGGTGTAGATGCGGCCAGTAGCGCTGTGGCCGGCGAAGACATCGCTGACTTTGACTTGGAAAGCAATAGCGAGTCCGACGGGGGTGATCTCGACGATATCTTTGCGTCCAGCGAGAACGCTGATGATGCACTGTCAGATCTTTTTGAGGATGGACAAGCTGACGTCGTCAATTTGGAGCCGGGAGATGATGCGCTGTCAGCCCTTTTCGAGGATGAACAAGCTGACGCCGATTTAGATACGGCTGATTCTGGTTTGTCAGACGGTAGTTCGGTCATCGAGGCCGATTCAGCAGCCCAGGATTCAATAGATCTAGATCTGTTTGCAGATATCTCGGAAGGCGATGAGCCGGACGGCAGCGCGGCGAGTGCGGCCAATATACTGGACGATATTTCGCTAGAAAACAGCGCGCCAGAAGATAGCGCACTGGGCGACAGCGCGTCTCAGCAGCCCACCTCCGAAGAGCTGAGCGACTTTGAGCCAGACGATCTGACGAGCGGAGATGCAGCCAGCGGCATGGCGCAAACGCTACACGTCACGGGCTCCGATCCGGAGTCTGAGCTAGACTTTGACATCTCGACGGTGAACGTGACCGACGACCTCTGGAACGAGGAAGCGGGTGAGCGCTGGATGGATGCGCTCATCTCAGATGCCGACGCTGCGGGTACCGATGCTTTAGACAATAGCGACTCCGCCGAAGGAGCCGAGCGCCCCTTCGATGACACCGACATTCAAAATGAAGCGGCGCTGAGCGCTGAGCTCTCTGACAGCGGGCTCGACCAAATGTTTGGCGATTTAGAGCCTCTACCCGATACCTTCTCTGAATCGCAGCCTGCCGCAGGTGCCGAGCCTGGGGATTTACGCTTTGGGGCAGGCAGTCTGTCACTCGATGCACCCGGGCTCGAAGCAGATGTGGCGGATGCGCCACCTGAGACAGAGACTCTTCAGGACGTTTCCTCCAGTAGTGAGGAGAGCGATGGGGCGGTCGACGCCGAGCAGTTTGATGCCCTGTTTACCGATTTTTCCGGCGAGCCGGAAGCAGATGGCTCTGCCAGCCCGTTCAATCTCGATGACCTAATGACCGCCGATGGGGATGAAACTGCCGCCCCCGAGGTAGGCGATCGCTCTCTAGAGGGTCTAGACAATTTTGGGGAAGAGGCGCTGAGCGATCAGACGGCGGAATCCTCGGTGAGTGAGGCGGAGTCGCCGGATATAGACGAGTCCGAGTTTGACGATTTGCTCAGTATCGGCGCTTCCGAGCCTGCAGAGGCCGCTGAACGCGCTTCAGATGACAGTATCGATCTGCCCTTAGACCGTGACGACGGCGATTCATCGCCGGCAGCTAGCGACTCTATCGACGACCCAGCGCAGAGCGATTTTGAGCCCTATCGCACTGACCAAGAAGCCGGCGTCTTTTCGGATTTAGACGCGCTGCTGGGGTCCCCCGACGCCGATATCCAGTCAGATTTGCTGCCCGCAACAGATATTGACTCGCCGCTAGAGGCTGACGCAGAAGAGCCCTACGACCTTACAGAGACAGATCTGCCGTATGCCGAGTCTCCCTTTGGCACGATCGATCAAATTGAGGCGGCTATTCAGAATTTAGAGGGCGGTGAGCAAGCCGATGGGCCGACCCTAGACTACGACGACCAGGGGCCTCAAAATGCCGACGACTTTGCTGATTTGGAGAAGCTGCTGGAACAGGCGGACGAGACCCTAGGCGGTAACCCCGTTCCTTCTACAGCGCTGCGGCTATCCTCCCAGGGTCGCCGCCCAGCCCGTCGCCCCACGTTGGGTAACCAAACCATGCGGGTTTCGGTTAAAAACCTGGACAACTTAAATAACCTGGTCGGGGAGCTGGTAGTCAACCGTAATAGCTTGGAGCAGTCCCAAGACCGGCTGCGCCAGTTCCTCGACAATCTTATGTCCCAGGTGCAGCAGCTCGGAGACCTGGGTCAGCGCATTCGGGATCTTTACGAGCGCTCACTGCTAGAGAGCTCACTGCGGTCGAGTCGACCCCAGCAGTCTGCCGCTTTTATCCCAGAGGCCGACGCAACCCACGTCACCGGGGCACGGTTTGACGCCCTGGAAATGGACAGGTTCACGGGCTTTCACAGCCTATCTCAAGAAATCATCGAGCTGATTGTCCGCGTGCGGGAGGCGGCATCCGACATCGACTTTATCGTCGATGAAAGCGAGCAGGGCACCCGCATCCTTCGGCAAATCACCACGCAGCTTCAGGAAGGCATCAACCACACCCGCATGGTGCCCTTTGCCCAGGCGGCCGATCGCCTGCCCCGAGCGGTACGCGATATCTCGGTGAAGTTCAACAAGCAGGCCGAGCTTGTGGTGGAAGGGCGAGACACGCTGGTGGATAAGATGATCCTAGAGCAGCTCTACGATCCCATGACTCACCTGGTCAATAATGCCATCACCCACGGCATCGAGCTGCCCGAAGCCCGTACCGCCGCTGGCAAATCGCCCGTGGGCCAAATTACGGTACGGGCATTCCACCAGGGCAACCAGACCATCATTTCGGTGACGGACGACGGCGCGGGTATCGACGCCGAGCAGGTGAAGCAAAAGGCGCAGCAGCGCGGCCTGATCTCGCCGCAGGAGGCCGGAGCCATGACCCAGCTCGACACCTACGACCTGCTGTTTCACCATGGCTTTAGCACCCGAGATCAGGCCGATGACTTCGCCGGACGCGGCGTGGGCATGGACGTGGTGCGCACCAGCCTCAGCGAGGTGCGCGGCACCATTAACATCGATTCTACGGTGGGCAAGGGAACCACCTTCACCATTCGCCTACCCCTAACCCTCAGCATCTCCAAAGCTCTGCTGTGCGTCAGCGATCGCGCCCGCATCGCTTTTCCCATGGACGGGGTTGAGGATATGTTCGACATTGCCCAGGAGCGGGTGGAGCAGAACGAAGCCGGCCAGACCTGCGTACCCTGGCGCGATACCATGCTGCCGTTTCGGCCGCTGTCCAATTTGCTGAAGTTCAACCGCACCATTGGCCGTGGCAGCGTCTACGGCGGCAGTCAGGACGACGATATGATCTCCATCGTGGTCCTCCGCAGCACCGGCAACTACCTGGCCCTGCAGGTGGACCAGGTGCTAGAGGAGCGAGAAATCGTCATTAAGCAGCTAGAGCCGCCGGTGCCCAAACCTGCCGGCATTGCTGGAGCCACGGTTTTGGGAGACGGGCGGGTGATGCCGATTACCGACGTTTTGGAGCTGGTTGACCTGTCCCTAGGGCGATCGCGTCGGGATATGGTGCGGGAGGAAGAGCCCCCCATTGAAGTAGAGGCGACGGAGGCCCGGGAGCCTACCGTGCTGATTGTGGATGACTCGATTACGGTGCGGGAGCTGCTGTCAATGACCTTTGCCAAAGTGGGCTACCGGGTGGAGCAGGCTCGGGATGGCCAAGAGGCTTGGGAAAAGCTCAAATCTGGGCTGCCCTGCGACCTGGTGTTCTGCGACATCGAAATGCCGCGCATGGATGGATTAGAGCTGCTGTCTCGCCTACAGCGGGACTCCGATCTAGAGGCGCTGCCGGTGGCCATGCTGACCTCTCGGGGCGCTGACCGTCACCGGCAGATGGCGGTCGACCTGGGGGCTAAGGGGTATTTCACTAAACCGTACTTAGAGGAGGCGCTTTTGGAAGCGGCCCAGCGGATGCTGGCGGGAGAGGCGCTGGTGGCTAAGGTGGCAAAGTCATAGCTGCCTCAAAGTGAAGCCGCCCATGCCCGCCCATCCCACCGCCCAAAATCCAGTTCTGCTTATCCACGGCCTCGACGATACCTCAGCCAAGTTCTACCGACTGCGGCCCTATCTGCGCGATCGCGGCTGGCCGGTACATTGTATTGACCTAAAGCCCAGCAGCGGTGCAGTCGGGATTGATGTTCTGGCGCACCAGGTCAGCGAGTACGTGCGTCAGACCTTCGGGCCGGAGCAGCCCATTGACCTGGTGGGCTACAGCATGGGCGGTCTGGTAAGCCGCTACTATCTGCAGCATTTGGGCGGCCTTGGCCGGGCCCAGCGGCTGGTGACGGTCGCCTCGCCCCACAACGGCACCCTTACGGCCTACCTGCGCCCCAACGTCGGGGCCTCGCAAATGCGGCGGGGGAGTCCGTTTTTAGCCCACCTCAACCAGAGCGTATCGCAGCTCAATCAGCTCTGCGTCACCTCGATCTGGACGCCGCTGGACCTAATGATTGTCCCACCTCAAAGCAGCCGGCTTCCCGTGGGCCGACAGGTGAACGTCCCCGTGGCGCTCCATCACTGGATGGTGGAAGACCCTCTGGCCCTAAGGGCGATCGCTATGGCACTGCGTGAACCGACAACACCACACTTGCCGAGTCAGAAATAAAGCTTGAGGCTCTAATCGGGCTACGTCTCGGGCTACGTCTCGCCAACCTGATGGTGGTCGACCGCACCGAAGATCACTTCAGCATTGCGGTAATACTTAAACTCCATCAAGTTGTGGAACGGGTCCGACAGGAAAAACGTGCGGTGCTCCAGCAGGGAGCCCTCGAAGCGGCGCTTCGGGCTGACGTAGAACTCGACCTGCCTCATCTGTAGACCCTGTAGAAACGCGTCGAACGCCTGCTCTAGGGGAAAAACTAGCCCAAAGTGGCGCGGGTAAATCCCGGACTGAGGTGCGCTGGGGTCCGGGTCTATATGCGCGACGAGCTGATGCCCCTGTAGGTTAAAGATTACAGATTTGTCGTTCTCACGCCCAATGCCGCAGCCTAGCTTCTGTCCGTAGAACTGCTTCGCTTGGGGAATGTCGGTGACGGGAAAGGCGATGTGAAAGATAGGATTCATGGTGCATCAGCTACGGCAGCGATGGGACTATTCTAGTCTGGGTCAGCTTATCTTCTGGTATAACAATTGTCCTGATGCATTAGAACAATTGCGCGCGCCGTTGCCTACGCAACTTAAGGCTTTTAGCCGATCGTGCTGCCCTAAGCAGCAGCGCTAACGCAGTATAGGCTCTTTTCTAAGATTGACGCGAGTTTCTCCTTGTTAAATAAGGATGGCGCTGAATTATTCTCTCGCCTCTGTCAAAGCGCCTAGAACTGTTGCGCAAAGGCGGCTTCAGGAATCTAAATAGACAATTAATTATCTGACACACAAGGTTTTCTTCGAAAATTATGGGCCTGAACGCCTAAAAAGAAAGAAAAAATCGGAAACTAGCGCAAAAATAGTTTGTCTTTTGAGAGAGTGTCTAATATAATAAAGTCATGCAGTCAGACGTTAGGCGGACTGAGTGATATGGAAGCCATCGCTTCCACTCATACCGCTAACTCAAGAGACCTCTATCTGGAGCCTGCGGCCATAGCAGGTTCGATGTGAAGCGATCAGCGACCGCAGCCCGTTGAACCTAGCCCTAGTGGCGTTTGGTCTTCTGGAACGTGCGTCCTCGCCGGTTTGTGGGATAGGGCCCTGCAGTCTGACTCGCCATTAACCAACGCAATGCGAATCAGCGCGCCATCGATCAGCACCCCACTGGTCAGCGCGATCGCGGTTTGCGACTGCATTTGACTTTAGAAGACATCGCTCGGGGCTCCCCTGCCTTGAGACGCTTCAAAGCTGCGCTTCCCGCTCGCGGGATTTGTGCCAAGCGTATCTGTCTTTGCTATTAGGGCCATTTACCTCCCCTTCACCAGACCTCACGTACCTCAACGCCAATTTCGATTTCAAGGGTTGCCTATGTCACCAAAATCTTTCCTTCTCGCCCTCTGCCTCTCTTTTCTTTGCCTATCGATGACGCTCCTCGCCGGAGCGAGCCGTCTGTCGCTCAACTCGCTTCCGTCCCATCAAAGCGTGGCTCAGCTCGATGCGGGGCTAGCGCAGGCGATCGCCCCGGCTGAGCTTCAGCTCGACGCCCTGCTGATTGGCGACAGCACGGCCCTGCAGCCGGTCCTCCTCCGCTCTGCCCATCGCCACTGGGGAATCTGGAGCAAGGCGCTGCAGCGCACTCGGCAGCTTCTATGGATGTTTACCCGCCATCAAACGCTGCGCCAGGGCGCTCAGCTTGCCTAAGCTAACCTGGGTCAGCCTGTAGGTTCGTCTCTACAAGCCTGTAAGCTAGATTTTGTAGCTCAATAGAACGTCACTGATGGGGCAGACTTCGCTTCAAGCCTTGATTGCTCGGCTCCGGGCCGGGCGCTGCCTCGTTAGCTTCCCGACCGACACGGTACCTGCCCTAGCGGCTCGCCCCGAGGATGCGGCGCTCATCTTTGAAGCCAAGCAGCGGCCTACCCACAAGCCGCTGATTTTAATGGCCGCCTCAGCCTCCGATGTCTGGCCGTGGGTCACCGGCGGTGAGAGCGACCTAGCGCTTTGGCGTCGCATCGCCCGGCAATACTGGCCAGGGATGGTGACCCTAATTCTACCCGTGGGCGATCGCGTCCCCGAGGCCATGCACCCCACCGAGCCGCACACCCTTGGGTTTCGCGTCCCCAATTGCGCGATCGCCCGCGAGATTCTTGCGGCCACCGGACCGCTAGCGACCACGAGCGTCAATGCCTCCGGTCAGCCAGCTCTAAAAACTTTAGAAGAAATCAATCAGCAGTTCCCCAGCGTCTTGACCCTGAGCATGGACGAGCTAGCTCATCGCGCCATCACCTACGCCGGGACAGGCCAGCCCTCAACCGTGGTCAAATGGACGCGGCAAGGCTGGACGACGGTCAGGCAGGGTAGCGTCACGTTTGCGCCATAGCGGCCAGCGTTATCCACCTTCCTTAAAATCGGTCCACACCCCATACACCAGCCAAATTGCCATGGCCCGCAGATAGTGGCAAGCGCGAAACGTCCCTTCAGCCGTAATGGCCTCCGGCGTACGGAACTGCAGGCCGTGGTTATAAATTTGGTGTACGACAGCTTCCGTCAGCGCCAGGGCGCGCTCGGGTCGCTCCATCTGCACCAGGAAGGCCGCGAGCCCAAAGTTGATGCCCGTCCAGACCTCTAATGGATGGGTGTCGTCTGGGTTTTCGGGGGAGCCGTCGGGCCGCAGCCCGTTGGCCGCGCCGAGCTTGCCCTCGGCGAACCGTAGAAAGCAGGTTTGGTAAACCGTGTCTAGCGCCTTGGCAGCGCAGTCCGCAGGCACAATGTCCGGCAGCCCCAGCAGCCGCGCGTAGAACTGCCCGCACAGCTGATCCGCCATTACCACGTCAGAGCCGCTGCCGGTGTCGAGCCTGTAATACTGACCATTCCATAGCTTTGCCTGGTAGAGGGGCTGGGCCTGGGCCAGCCAGCGCTGCCACCGCAAGATAGCGCTACTAATCGCCTCGCTGTCGCCCAGTTCAGAATCTAGCAGCCGCTGACCAATGGCGATCGCCGCCTGGAGCGCCGCCAGCCACAGCCCGCCGCAGTAGGCGCTCACCCCTTCCAGCTGCCAATCGTCGAAGGTCTGGTCCGGCGCGCCGCTGTTTTCGGGGATGCCGTCGCCGTCAATATCAAAGCGCTTCAGGTAGTCCAGCGCCGCTACGGTGGCCTTCCAGCAGTCCAGCAAAAAGTCGTGGTCGGTGCCCCCCGTGAGGTAAAAGTCACGGTACACCTGCAGCACAAAATCCGAAGCCAGATCCTTCCACTGGTTACAGTCCTGGTAGCTGGTGTAGTTGGTCTGCTCCCAGGGGTACTCGTTGGGGGCCCCCAGGTCGTGGGGCGTCGCGCCAGGGAGCTTGCGCTGGGCGGCGGGGCTGGCCTTGCCCACGGTCATATAGTAGCCGATGGTGCGGGTGCGCAGGTCTGCTGCGGGAATCGCCCGGGCAAAGGCCCGCAGGATGGCCTTGTCGAGCTTGGGAAACAGCATCAGCAGGGCAAAGGAGCCGTACAGCCGCACGTCGAGGCTCTCGTACCAGCGATAGTCCAGGCTCTCCAGCACCGCAAACTGGCCTTCCGGGTTGCGATCGCTGGCCGCACTCCAGAGGCTGCCGCCGCTGGCCAGGTCATACAGCTCGTTAAACAGAGCCATCTTGAACCAGTCCGGCAGGTCGTCGCGGTCCAGGATGGGCTGCTGCCACGCTTCAATCTGCGATCGCCATTGAGAATGCTCCTCTAGCGCCGTACGGGCGATGTTCCAGGCTGAGTGGCCTGAAGCGCCAAAGAAATCCGTATAGCGTCGGTGGGTTTGCACCCCGGCGGCGAACTCCGTCACCGGAAAATCCCAGGCCAGCGCCACGGGAATTTGGCGCTGCTTCCCCGGCTGCAGGGTCACCCGCACCGCGATCGCGGCCCCAACGCGCTCACCAGCAGCGGCGGGCGATTCGTTTGCTACGTTGGGCAGGGAGCCGTCTTGAGCAAAGGACTTCCATAGGTCGCCGCCGTCACCGGCCGGGTTCCAGCGGCTGTGATAGAAAATTTCTAAATCAGCGTCAGCCTTAACCGCGATCGCCCATTCCCCGTCTCCCTCCCGGGGCGGCTCGCTGCGGGTTTGGCCCAGCACGCAACCGCAGCAGGACGCTTCGCTGACCCAGCGATTGACATTGCCCGCGCTCTGGCCCAGGCGCGGCTCATAGACATACACTGGGCTGCCGTCGTCCCGCACGGTCACCTCAGGGGAGGCGAGGGCGTTCGTAAACCAGCCGGCCATGTTCTCCCAGCTCAGCATAATGCTGACGGTGATGGGCTGAGGGCCGGGGTTGTGCAGCGTCCAAAGAAACAGGGCTACGGGATAGCTGGTGTCTTGATAATTGTGGGGCAAAATCGGCACAGCCTGCTCGCAGGTGATTTGGGCCTCAAATACCTGCTGGTAGGTAAACCAGCTGCGGGGGTAGAGGGCGTAGTAGTGGCCCGTATCGTGCGGCTCACTGGCGCTGAGGCCAGGGTAGGACCGCCACGATTCTAGTCCTGCTGATTCGGAGGATCGAGGGCCGAGGGTGTAAGCGCGAGATCGCGCTTCAGTTTGCTCAAAAACGCTGAACTGACAGGCGGGCATCGCCTCAAATACATGCTCTCCCCCGTCAATGTGCCAGAGGTTAAACTCCCCCCGGGGCGATCGCCCGATACAGCCTGCCCCCAGACCCCCCAGCGGCATACCGTGCCAGGGGCCATCGTCTAGGTTGCTGGCGTAGCGTACGCGATGCGGATTGTCCCACGGCAGTCCCAGCGGGCGGCTCCAGGCACAGGTTGGAATCATATTGAGTAGCCCATTTGCGTGGCTCGATTTACGTAGCTCGATTTACGTGGCTCGGTTTGCGTGGTTCACTCTCAGCAGCAGCAAACATCAGCAGTGTATTACGACCTGTCATCTGGCGCGATGTCTGGCGCGATATTGGGCGCGATATTGGGCGCGATGTCTGGCGCGATATTGGGTGCGATATCCGCGAGCGGCTGCCAGCCCGCCTGCCACAGATCGCCGTCCTTCAGGGCCTGGGCATTGAGCCAAAAGCGTACGGTTGGGTCGCAGGCCGCCGCCAGTTCGGCAAAGACCCACTTATCTTGATTCTTGCGGTTCGTCACCTGAAAGTGCCGCCATCCTAAAGTCTGCTGCCGGGCAGTCCATTTAGAACCGACCAAATAAGGAAATCGCTGACGCCTTGCCATAGTTTTGTTACAAAAAGCTTTAATCCGCCCAGGCAGCATCGCCCTGAACCAGCCTCCAAATCGCCAGTCTAGACACTAGGGGACAATGTTACAACTTATTGCGCTTGACAAACAGAGCGGCGGCTTGACGGTTTAGCGGCAAATCCTAAAGGTCTTCGCTACACTATCTTAGTATCCCGGGCTACGGGGTAGCTCAGTCTAGGTTTGAGAGCCCCAAATGTCTGGGAGCGTCAGACGTCTGGGAGCGCCAAACTTACACAGAGCATGCCGGGCTTACGCAAAGCATATAGATGAACAAGTTTGTCTCTAGCACGTGCCACATCTTCTATGAAGATTCTGGTGGGTATTCCAATCTTTAGCTAAACTTGTGGCATCTACTGGTGTGTAGCGGCTTTTTACTGTCTTGAATTTAGGAGCGCGAGGAACGCAGCATGACCCAAGCAAAAAATGCATTGGATGTTGATCGTTCTAAACTGGCGGGCAGCCAGTCTAGAGCGGAGGTGGAGGTGGCTTCGTCTGGCAATTCAAAGTCAGAGGCGACCCAAACCGACAAGAAAGGGAAAGCTAAGGGACGTGCGTCTCGCCGAGTGCAAGCCAAGAAGAAGCACTACACAGAAGATTCTATCCGCCTGTATCTGCAGGAAATTGGTCGTATTCGCCTTCTGCGCGCCGATGAGGAAATTGAGCTAGCCCGTAAAATTGCGGATTTGCTGGAGCTAGAGGGGGTCTGAGTGCAGCTCGCTGAAGATCTCGATCGCTGCCCTACGGATGCCGACTGGGCCGAGAAGATGGAGATGACTCTGCCGGCCTTTCGCCGCCGCCTCTATCTGGGACGCCGCGCTAAGGACAAGATGGTCC
Organism: Elainellaceae cyanobacterium; assembly: GCA_050331115.1. Taxonomy (GTDB): domain Bacteria; phylum Cyanobacteriota; class Cyanobacteriia; order CAKZMO01; family CAKZMO01; genus JBCCAG01. Next base: position 6,321 of record JBHJHD010000017.1, on the reverse strand, counting down.
AGTCTAACCTGAGGCTAGTGGTCTCCATCGCTAAAAAATACATGAATCGCGGTCTGTCGTTTCAAGACCTGATTCAAGAAGGTAGCCTAGGCCTCATTAGAGCAGCGGAAAAATTTGACCACGAGAAGGGCTACAAGTTCTCCACCTACGCAACCTGGTGGATTCGCCAGGCCATCACCCGGGCGATCGCCGATCAGTCTCGCACCATTCGGCTGCCGGTTCACCTCTACGAAACCATCTCTCGCATTAAGAAAACGACAAAGCTGCTCTCCCAAGAGATGGGGCGTAAGCCAACCGAGGAGGAGATCGCAACTCGCATGGAGATGACCATCGAGAAGCTCCGCTTCATCGCCAAGTCGGCCCAGCTCCCCATCTCCCTAGAGACCCCTATCGGTAAGGAAGAGGATTCCCGTCTTGGTGACTTCATCGAGTCGGATGGAGAAACTCCGGAAGATCAGGTCTCAAAGAATTTACTTCGCGAAGATCTAGAGAGCGTCCTCGATACCCTAAGTCCTCGGGAGCGAGACGTTCTGCGTTTGCGCTACGGCCTGGACGATGGCCGCATGAAAACGCTTGAAGAAATCGGCCAGATTTTTAACGTTACCCGAGAGCGCATTCGTCAAATCGAGGCTAAGGCGCTGCGTAAGCTGCGTCATCCAAACCGCAACAGCGTGCTTAAGGAATATATCCGCTAGCCTTGAGGCGTCACATCCGAACATCAGTTTAGACGGGGGAACAGCAGGCGTTGTTCCCCCGTTTTCAATTCTGACCCGTCTTTCCGGGTTCATTTTTAACTGCGGCCCATCTTTTCTGGCCCGTCTCCAATTACGGGCAGATCTAGATCTAAACAAGGCGAGGCGAGGGACCAAATTGATTTAAAAAGGACCGCTTGATCGCAAGTGAAGCAGATTGCGCTAGGTTACCATTACGCTTTATGTCTTTTACAGAGATAGAAATTTGGCCAAAAGCGGGTAACATCTTTTGTAATTAGATAGATAGTGATAAGATTTCGAGCAGTTATCGGCTTCACGTCAGGTTCAGGGTTCGTCTTATTACGCAGTTGTCCTTGGTCGCGCTAAAACGAGTGATCCTATTGTTGTGAGTTTTCTCTCTAATCTCTTTTCAAAAAAGTCAAAAGGTATCGGCGTTGAACTGACCCCTGAGCGCGTCAACGTTGCTCAAATCAGACGAAAAGGGCAGGCCTTCCGCCTGTCTCAGCTTATCTCTGCCGACGTTCCCGAAGGGGTCTTTCGCGAGGGGCAAATTCTTGAACCTTCGGCGATGGCCGACATCCTTCAGGAATTGTTTGCTGAGCATAAGATCAAGACCGACGCCGTGGCCACCGCCATTTCGGGCGGGCGAGACACGGTTACGCGGATCATCCCGGTTCCCGCAGAGCTAAGTGACAGTGAGCTGCGGGAGATGGTCCTCAACCAGGAAGCGGGGCTTTACCTGCCTTTTCCCCGCGAGGAAGCAGACGTTGACTACCAAAAGCTGGGGTTCTTCGTCGACGAAGACGGTATCGAGAAAGTCCAGGTTCTGTTGGTGGCCACCCGCAAGGAGGTGACCGACAACTATTTAATGACTTTCCAGCAGGCCGGGTTGGACGTCGATATTCTTGAAATATCGAGCTTTTCGCTCATCCGCACGATTCGAGAGCAGCTGCGGCAGTTTACGCCGCAGGAAGCGGTGGCAATTGTTGACACGGAGTTCGAGAACACCGAGATCTCCATCGTCGTCGACGGCGTTCCCCACTTTTCCAGGACCGTTCCCATCGGCACCTATCAGATTCAATCTGCGCTAAGCCGCGCCATGAACCTGCCGCCGTCGCGCAACACCGATTTGCTGCAGGGCATGACCATCCCGGTGACCCCTATGGACAGCGTGGGGGTGCCCCAAATGGGGGCGGGTACTAATCCAGGTACTGCCGCCATGATTCGGGTGCTGGGCGAGCTGGCCGACGAGCTGCGGCGCTCTATTGACTTCTACCTCAACCAGGGAGAAGAACTGGAAGTTGCTCAGCTCTTGCTCTCGGGGCCGGGTGCAGCGATTGGTCAGCTGGACGAGTTCTTCTCCCAGCGGCTCAGCTTACCGGCGACTCAAATCGATCCGATATCAGCGCTATCTTTAGAGTTGGAAAGCGATATCCCAGACATCCAGCGTTCTGGGCTTGGCGTGGTTATTGGCTTAGGACTCAGGGAGGCTTGGTAGAATGTACGGCCTTGATATTAATTTTCTGAACGATCGCAGTACTCAACTTGATGAGAGCACTGCCTCAGCGCCCACAATTCGAGAGGAGTCTAACTGGCGGCCCACTATCGTCGGCGCTGCCGTTGGTCTGACGCCGCTGGTGCTGGTGCTGGGCACTTGGCTGTTCCTAAACTCACGAATCAACACACTTGAGGCCCGGCGAGATGAGATCAACGCGGAACTCGCTGCCCAGCAGTCGACGCAGGAGGAGCTAATAAGCGCCAGGGAGCGAGCGCAGCAGGCGGAGGATGATGCTAGGGCACTGGTAACGGTGTTTGACCAAATCAAGCCTTGGTCCGCCGTGCTTCAGAGCATTCAGGACAACGTCCCCAGCGGCGTCCGGATTGCCGGTGTGGAGCAAAGCGCTGAGACAGAGGAAGACCAGAGCATCACGATCTCGGGGTACGCCGTTTCCTTCGATGACGTCAACGACTTTGAGTTGGTGCTCAGGCGATCGCCGTTCATTGACGCCGAAGGCACCCAGCTAGAGACGGCGAGTTTGACGGATTACCCCGTTACCTTTGAGCTACCTGAGGACGCCTCTTCTGAAATTGACGTCCGTCCGCCCGAGGTAGTCGAATACACCATCTCAGCAAACTTGACGGACCTGCCGGCCTCCCAGCTGCTCGCCGAACTGGAAAGCACGCTTGCGGTCGGCTTAACGTCTAGAATTCAGGCCTTACGGGACAGAGGAGCGTTTGAATAATGACTGTAAGTGATTACCCCGACGAAGAACAGTATTATGAGGCCGAGCCGGTCTACCCAACTGCCTTTGGCGTTGAGCTGACCCCGAATGTGCTGGGCATCATTGCCGCGGTCTTAGGCGTTGCGGCTTCGCTCTATCTGCTGTTTAGGGTCGTCATCCCAAAAATCAGCGAGACTCAGGCGCTGCAGCAAGAGGTTGAACAGCTCGAAGTGCTGATCCAAAATCCGGAAGAGACCCAGCGAGAAATTGCTGAAGCCCGGGAGCGCCTGGCGCGGGCGGAGCAGCTTCAGGCTGACGTGCTGGCGCTATTTGCAAACGAAGAAAATCTTGAAACCCTGCTGTATGATCTCAACCAGCGGGTTGAGTCAGTCAATGCCGGTGTCGTAGATGAGGAGCGTAGAGCCGAGCTCGTTCGCTTTGAGGTGAATGAGGCAGCCTCCGGCCCAGTGCAAGACGGCTCCCTGGGAGAGAGCGTCAACAACCGCTTAGAGCGGCGCGTGTACAACGTCGAACTAGAGGGGAATTTCGCCCAAACCCAGTCGATTTTGCGCAACATTGAGCGGCTACAGCCGCTTCTAATTGTCCAAGAGCTTGACAGCAACCTGGATACGGCGGGTCAAACGGTTCAAATTGACCAGCAGGGCAACGTTTCTGCTGGAGCCGCGTCGCCAGAGCCGCGGCTCAGCACGGCCTTCAGGCTAGATGCGCTACTGCCCGCTTCCGGTGCTCCTGCAGAGGCAGCGGAAACTGCTGAAGGGGCACCTGCTGAAGGGGCACAGCCCGCCCAGGCGGCTGAAGACGCTGAGAATAGCGAAGCCGCTGATTCGGCTGCTGAGGAAACATCAGAATAATGCATCGAGTTATCAGTGGTTATCGAGCCAAACATACACAAATTTCTACTGGGAGGAGGGAACGGTGAAACGGTATTTCGGACTAGCGAGCCTTGGGCTCGGGGCTTTAGGGGGCTGTACAGCTGCCGCTCTAGTGGCAACTGCTGCGACGGCTCAGTCAGTGGCGGTCGTGACTGATGTCGCTATTCGCCAGGCGGCTGAGGGAATCGAGGTCGTCTTGACCACCGACAGCGGCACGCGGCCGCAGATTTTTACAGTCAGCCGCGATAATACGCTGGTGGCTGATCTAATCAACAGCGAGCTCCAGCTAGATAGTGGAGAAAGCTTCATCCAGAATAATCCTGCTGAAGGCATCGCTTCGGTGACAGTGTCTCAGCTTGACGCGAACAGCATCCGTGTTGTGGTTGCGGGAGAAACCGCACTTCCCGTAGGGCAAGTCCGCCAAAACGATGACGCCATCGTTTTTGATTTTTCGACCGTCGCATCAGCTGCTGACCCGGTTCCAGTCGCAGTAGAGCCAGTGCAGCCTTCTGCACCACTGCCCGATCCGGACTTAGCTCAAGAGCCGGGCTTAGCTCAAGAGCCGGACTTAATTGATGAGGAAGATGACGTCGACGTCCTAGTGCCCGATCCCGAGGTGCGAATCGACGGCGTAGATGTAGATCCCGCCCCAGTGGTGACGACACCAGCGACTTTACCTCGCGCGATCGCCCCGCCCGTTGGCGATATCGCCGTCACCAGCATTGACCCCTCTCCGTCCACAATTTCTCTGGGTACCTCCGAAGTGCTGCCTCGACTGGTGCTGCGCAATGCGCCAGTGCGCGAAGTGCTTTCCCTACTCGCGCGGGCGGCGGGACTTAATCTAGCGTTTGTGGGCGACCCCGAAGCCGAGATTGCCGAGGACGAGATTACCGTCTCCCTCGACATCGAAAACGAGCCCATCGAAGACGTGTTCAACTACGTTTTGAGGCTGTCGGGCTTAGACGCCAGCCGCTTCGGCCGCACGATTTTTGCGGGGCCCCGACTGCCCAACGAAGCTCGGCGACTCGTGGTGCGCAACCTGCGGCTCAACCAAGTGGATGTGCCCACGGCGCTCAACTTCCTGGTGGGGCTAGGGGCAGAGACCGCCGTCAGCCGTCAGCGGCTCGTCACTAGCGTCAACGCCGTCCCCGTCGGCGACAACGTCGAACCCCTGACACAGACGCAGACCTTTGAGCAAGATCAAATAGAATCTCAGCGCATCGACTACGTCGATTCGACGCCAATTCTGCGGGGCCTTCAGGTTGTGGGAGACGAGCGCACAAACTCCGTCACTCTGATCGGAACCCCCCGACAAATTGAGATTGCGGTTGCCCAGCTCATTCCCCTCGATATTCGCAGGCGGCAGGTGGCTGTCAACGTGCGGGTAATCGACGTCGACCTCGATGCAGTTGACCGCGCCTCCAGCAGCTTCTCGTTCGGCGTTGGCGACACCCGATTTATCCAAGAAGGGGGAATCGGCATCATCAACTTTGGCGATAGCGCCCCTGCCAGCGCGCCGGGCGACATTTTGACGGACACTTTCGGGGATGTCACCGACGCGATATTGCCCAGCAGCTTTGAGTTCGACAATGACTTTTTCGGGCAGCTTCAGCTCGCAATCACCAACGACAACGCGAAAATTCTCACGGATCCGACGCTAGTTGTACAAGAAGGCCAGCAGGCCGAGGTTGTCTTGGCCGATGAGGTGATCACCAACGTCGAAATCGAGACGGACGGTACGGGAGACGACCAGACACAGACCGTCACCGTCGTCACAGAACCAGCAGGCGTCATCCTCAGAGTATCGGTTGACAGAATTGACGATAACGGGTTTGTCAACCTGTCGGTCGCGCCGACGGTCTCAGAGCCTAGCTCCACTGAGAGCGTCACGGTGGACGGGGCCAGTATTGACCTGACGCTGCTATCCGAGCGACGCCTGACCTCCGGGCAGCTGCGCCTGCGGGATGGTCAGACGATTGTTCTCTCTGGCATCATCCAGGACACCGATCAGGTGTCCTCGACTAAGATTCCAATCTTGGGCGATCTGCCCATTGTCGGCGCACTCTTCCGCCGCACGGTGCGAGATAACGAGCGGAGCGAGGTGATCATCGTCATGACGGTCAACGTTCTAGATGACTCCGAGGGCTCTACGTTCGGCTACAGCTATACGCCAGGTAGCGCTGACTCCCAGGAGCTGCTGCGGCGCTAGTTGCCCGAGCCTAAGCTTTGGCATTTCAAGCGTGTCTACTCTGAGCGGATGGACACGCTTAGGCTGTTGAGCAGCTCGACGGCCGAGCCGCCCTCAGATAGCGGAGCGGCGTAAATTGAAATACTGCGTTGGTCCTGACGTATTAGGACACTCGCTATCTCAGCTGAAGCTGCTGTATAAATTACGGCAAACTTTTTCACTTTTGCTCCCATCTAAACCCTCCTGAAATTAATCAGTAAAGCGGAGCGATCGCCATTTAGCCATATCGATTACTGATGACAATC
>JBHJHD010000016.1:0-104800 GCA_050331115.1 Elainellaceae cyanobacterium | reverse complement strand
CTGGGCGATCGCCTTTCTAAGATCACGCTCCTAACCATAGCTCGGCGAAAAGCGATCGCATCCGGTGACGGGGGAATTGGACTGACCCTGCAGCGGACAGTCGCGACAGCTGCAGACGGCGCAGTTGACGGGATTCGCCAGGGTCAGCACCGGATAGAGACTGATATTTTGACGGATGAAGCCCTCAATTTCAGTAGCCTTGAGCGTTTGGCTGATCAAAATCACCCGCTGAATCGCGAGCCGCTGGCGCAGCCGGTTGATCTGCCCTAAGACCTGACCAAAGGGCTGGGGTGCATTTTGAATCACCACTAGCGCCTGCTGGGTCTGGCTGTGAAAGCAAGGCGGGGGCTCCTGCTCAAAGTAGTCCTTATACTGCAGGGTGACGGTACCGTCATCGTAGCGGCGGCAGCGAATGTAGCGCTGGAAGGGCAAAGATGAGCGGCAGGAATACCACCAGGACTTGTGCCAGGCTTGGTGGGGCAGCTTAAGAATCGTGTGCACCTGATCGGGGGAGAGCTGGGCCTGGCTGAGCACCGTCGCAGCCTGATCACCAGACACCTCACGCACGAGGGTGCTCAGGGGCGTCTCATAGCGCCAGCGGCGCCAGCGCCGTTGAGGCTCAGAAAAAGCGTCTACGGGGGGCTTAGAATCGGTGGTGGCCAAGGTACATTGAATCGCCTCAAATCTAATCACCCCATCGACCACAAGGTCCCCAGCCGGGACGCTGACGCGGGTCGACACTGACCCAATGCGGGTGGGGGGCATTAGGGGCGGAGTACAGCTTGAGAGGAGCGATCGCAGCACCGGCGCATCGGCCAGCGCTAGGGCCAGCCGAATGCGCTCGGCGCTATAGCCACTGGTGCGATCGCGATCGCATAAGGGAACCACCGAGCCCGGCTGCGCCGCTGACGACGACGGTCCTGGCTGGGGAGGAATAGGTTGAGGATAAACTGGTGACGAGCGCTGGTCGACCATGAAGCGTTAGTCGTAGCAAGACAGAGCAGCGGACGGAGTAGCTCTATTGTGCTGAAGCCATCCATAAAGTAGCTGAATTACCAGATTCTTTTAAGAGCAGTGTTATAGATAGATATATTTTGTTGTAAAGGCTCAAGGTACTTCAAAATTCGCAATGTTTTGCGCCGTTGGTTCTGTCTGGTTCTCGCTGATTCTTTAATAGGGGAAATGGCTTTAGTCAAGCGCGCTCAACGCACTAAGATAGGTTTAGTCGACCGGAGTTAGCATCGATTACCACCAGCGCCATGAAACACACCCTGTCTGTCCTCGTTGAAGACGAAACCGGCGTCCTCTCTCGCATTTCGGGGCTGTTTGCCCGCCGTGGATTTAACATCGAAAGTCTAGCCGTCGGTCCAGCGGAGCAGGCGGGGGTATCCCGCATGACAATTGTGGTTCCGGGAGACGATAGGGCCATCGAGCAAGTCACTAAGCAGCTCTACAAACTAATTAACGTCTTGAAAGTTCAAGATATTACTGAGACCCCCTGTGTAGAGCGAGAGCTTGTGCTGCTCAAAGTGAAGGCCGCTAGCGCCACTCGCGCCGAAATCGTGGATATCGCCCAGATCTTCCGCGCCCGCATCGTCGATGTGGCTGAAGACGCGGTCACCTTAGAAGTAGTCGGCGATCCCGGCAAAATCGTGGCTATTATCAACCTGCTGTCTCGGTTTGGCGTGCGGGAGATTGCCCGCACCGGCAAGATATCGCTGCCTCGAGAGTCGGGAGTAAATACAGAATTTCTCAAGATGACCTCTACTCAGGAAGTCAAATCGCCGTCATAATATAAGCTTATATAAAAGATCTTTGGATTTCGCCAGTCAAACTCTGAGCCTGGCGTTGAGCCTATGTTGAGGCCTTCAGCATCCGCAAGCCACCGAAAAGCACGCCGAGAAGCACGCTGGAGACTGAGCTGGTCTCGCGCAGCACTGAGCTGGTCTCGCGCGGTTAGAACCATACCAGCTTGGGTTGTTATCGCGGTTCCAACTGCGGCTTTAGTGGCTGTCGCGGTTGGCGTCACGGGTTGGCTCGCTTTTTTCAATGGTGAGCAGGCCGTCAACCAGCTGGTCGAACGCTATAAGCAGGAAATTGCGACCCACGTTCAGCAAGAGCTTACCCATTGCCTAGACATTCCCCACATCATCAATCAGACTAACGCTGCAGCAATTTCCCTCGGGCTGCTAGATTTTGATGATCCAGCGATGCTTAAGCAGTATTTTTGGCAACAGCTTCAGCAGTTTCCAGCCGTTAACTATATCTACGCCGGAAGCGAGGCCGGCGGCATTGTTGGCGTAGGTCGCAACGCCGAAGGCGAGCTGCGCAGCTACGACACCGAGGGCTTTGTGGAAGGCAACTACCGGCTCTATCGCATCGACGCCGACGGTAGTCAGCAGGAGCAAATTGACGCCTCTGAAGATTACGATGCCCGCAGACGCCCTTGGTATCAGGCGTCTGCGCAAGCGGGGAAGGAGGCCTGGAGCGAGATCTACCTTTACGTTGGGGAACCCCTGCTGGGCATCGCCGCCAGCCGGCCCATCTTTGACGAGACCGGTCAACGTCTTGGGGTAATGGCAACGGACCTAATCTTGACCCAGATCGGGGAATTCCTGAGCAATCTCGAGCTCAGCCCGTCTAGCACGTTATTCATTATGGAGCGCTCCGGGAATCTGGTCGCCACTTCGACGGACGATCCGCCTTTTACCGTCGTGGCCCCCGGTGAATCCCAGCAGCGGCGGCACGCTAGCGAAAGCGAAGACCCCCTCACTCACCTGGCCTACGGGCAGCTCGTGGAGCGCTTTGGGCAGTTGACCAATATTGCTCAGCCTAAGGATCTGGTGCTGGGGAGCGGCGGCGATCGCAGCTTCATGCGCGTGGTTCCCTTTGACGACGGTCGGGGGATAGACTGGCTGATCGTGATGGTGCTGCCAGAGACGGATTTTATGGCGCAGATTTACCGCAACACCCGCTGTGCCATTGCCCTCTGCATCGCAGCCGTACTCATCGCCATGGGCCTAAGCATTGCGATCGCCCGCCGGCTGAGCCACCCCCTGAGGCAGCTCAGCGAGGCCAGTCAAGCGCTCGCCCAGGGAGAGTTCTCCAAGCGCCTGCCGCCCCGCCGCATAAGCGAGCTCAACACCCTCTCCAAATCCTTCAACCTTATGGCGCAGCAGCTCCAGGACTCATTTGACCAGCTCGCGCAGCGCAACAGGCACCTTGAGAAGCGCGTGGAAGCGCGTACGGCGCACCTGACCCAAACCAACTATCAGCTCAGTCTTCTCCTGCGCAGCGTCTCCCACGACTTGCGCAACCCGATTACCGGGATGCTTATGGTGTTCGACAACGTTAAGCTACAGGCGGCGAGTCATCCCCAGCAGACCGACGTCATCTTGACCGGCGACGTCTTAGACGCCCTAATCAGCAGCGGCGAGCGTCAGCTCCGCCTGGTCAACTCCCTGCTCGACAATCACCGCACCGTCGAGACGCCCAGCCCGTCCGAAGACAAAGAGGCTGACCCTGTAGTCATCGACGCTTTGAGAAACCCTTCCCTGACGCTGCAGCCGTATTCCCTACGTCAGATAGTCGATCAGGTGGTGCAAGATCTGCAGCCCCTGCTAGTTGAGCGTCAGACCATTCTGCGGCTTGGACCCCTCGATACGCTACCGCTCGTTTTGGCAGACCCCGATCAGCTATGGCGGGTGGTGGAAAATTTGCTCAGCAACGCGATTACCCACAATCCGGCTAAAACTCAGGTCGCAATTCAAGCTCAAATGCTGACCTCATCGCGGACCGGGCCCACCGTATGCTGCAAGGTGATCGATGACGGCGTTGGGATTGCGTTCGAGAAGCAAACTCACCTGTTTGAACCCTACCGCCGGGGCGACCCTCAGACCCCAGGTTTGGGTCTCGGTCTCCACGTGTGCCGCCGCATCATCGAAGCCCACAACGGCATTATTGGCGTGCTCAGCCAGCCCGGTAAAGGAGCCACCTTTTGGTTTACTTTGCCCATTGCCAGCGGGGAGGCCGCTGAGGCGTAGGGCCTCGCCCCTACCTAGGCAGCTGATCGATGCATCTGTTGGGGCCAATCAGCACCATGAGCGTGCCGGCAGCGAGCTTTCTCACGGGGCTCGGATTCATCTCGAAGGTGTCGGCATCGTCTTCGCAGCTAACCGCGATTAGGTTGATGTTGTAGCGCTGGCGCAGGTTGAGTTCGGCGACGGTCTTGCCGCCAAATTCCTCGGGAACCTTGAGCTCGACGATGGAGTGATCGGGGTCTAGCTCAAAGCGGTCCAGAATTTCAGGGCGGGTGAGCGATCGCGCCAGAGCGCAGCCCATCTCATACTCCGGAAATATTACCTTGTCAGCTCCGACGCGGGTCAGCAGCTTGCCGTGCACCTCAGAGGAGGCTTTGGCCACGATAAAGGGCACCCCCGCCTCCTTGAGGTTGAGGGTGGTAATGATGCTCTCCTGGATGTAGTTGCCGATGGCGACGATGACGGTGTCAAAATCGTAGACCCCCGCCTCCTTAAGCGCGTTGGGATTGGTGGAGTCTAGCTGCAGCGCATGGGCCACCATCTTATCGGAGAGCACCCGCGCCACCAGGTCCTCATCGGTATCAATTCCCAAAACCTCGTAACCGAGCCCGTGCAGCGTTATGCAAACCGCTCGACCAAATCGCCCCATGCCGATAACGGCAAACTGGCGGCTCGTAGCCCTCAGGCTGCGGAAGAAGCTCAAGTCAGACAGAGAGGTCAGATTCACCGGGTGAACTCCAGTAGGGCACTGCTCAAAGGTCAGCGCGCTGTAGACAACGTTATACCAATTTAATCTGGGCAGGCACAGCGCGCCTCTACCCCACTAACAGGTTTTCCTCCGGGAAGTTGATGACGCTGGGCTTAGGGTCGCCCAAAATTGCCGACATCATGAGCAGCACGCCCACCCGCCCGGTGTACATGGTGGCAATCAAAATGAGTTTACCGGCGGTCGAGAGGGTTGCGGTAATCCCCGTAGAGAGGCCCACGGTCGCAAACGCAGACACTGACTCGAATAGAATGCGGATAAATTCAATGTCGGGGTTAGTCAGGGCAACTAGCATGGTGACAATCACGATTGACATCCCCGAGCCAAACACCACGCCCACCGCCTTAATGATTAGGGACATGGGAATTTGGCGGCGATAGCACAGCACCTCCTCCTTGCTCTGCAGCACCGCCTTCGTAGAGCTCAGCAGAATCCGCAGGGTGGTGGTTTTGATGCCGCCGCCCGTGCTGCCCGGACTCGCGCCCACGTACATCAGGGCAATGGTTAGAAACAGGGCCGCCGTCGTCATGCTTCCGTAGTCGACCGAGTTGAAGCCCGCCGTGCGCGGCATCACGGCGTGAAACCAGGCCACCGTCAGCTTGTCGAGCCCGTCTAGGCCACCTAGGGTCGCCGGGTTGCGGTATTCGATGGCAAGAAAGGCGATTGTACCCGCGACCAACAGAAACAGGGTTGTACTGGTGACAATTTTAAAGTTGAGGGAAAACACGATGCAGGTGCGCTTGCCTCTTAGCCGCAGCACTAGCCCCTGGTAAAGCTCCATAAGGGTTTGATAGCCAATGCCGCCAATAATAATTAGCGCGGGGATGACGATGTTGAGTCCGGGATTGGTGGCATAGCCTACCAGGCTGTCCTCGAACAGGCTGAAGCCCGCGTTGTTGAAGGCGCTGATACTGTGAAACACCGACAGCCACAGGCTGTAGAGGCTGCCATAGTCCTTGGAGAAGATCGGAAATAGCAGCAGCGCGCCGGTGATCTCGAACAGCAGCGTTAGGGAAATGATGGACTTGACGAGCTGTACCGCACCGGAGATCTGAGCGACGTCTAGCGACTTTTGAATCGCTAGCTTTTCCCGCAGCCCGAAGCGCCGCCCCAAGATTAGCAGCAGAAACGTGGTGGCCGTCATATAGCCCAGCCCACCCACCTGAATCAGCAGCAGAATGACCAGCTCGCCAAAGCCGGAGTAGTAGGAGCCGGTATCGACGACGATTAGACCCGTGACGCATACCGCTGATGTGGAAGTGAATAGGGCGATTACGCCACCATTCCAGTCGCCAGAAGCCAAGGAGATGGGCAGCATCAGCAGCGCCGTCCCGATCGCAATTAGGGTCAAAAAGCCAATACAGATGGTTCGGGAGACGGTCATGGAGTCGCCAGAGTCGCTCTAGAGTCGATAATGAGAATATTACGATAGTTAGCGGCTTAAGCGATGGCAACCCTACAGGAGCAGATTCAGAGGTTCTACGATACGTCCTCAGGTCTTTGGGAGCAGATCTGGGGCGAGCATATGCACCACGGTTATTACGGCCCCAAAGGCCAGCAAAAGAAAGACCGCTACCAGGCCCAGATTGACCTGATGGAAGCGCTGCTGGGCTGGGGCGAGGTGACCCAGGGGCAAGAAATATTAGACGTGGGCTGCGGCATTGGCGGCAGCGCGCTCTATCTGGCGAAGAAGTTTGACGCCGCCGCCACGGGGATTACCCTCAGCCCGGTTCAGGCGCAGCGAGCCCAAGAGCGAGCAGCGCAGATGGGGCTCAGCGATCGCGCTCGCTTTGAGGTGGCAGATGCGCTGGACATGCCCTTCCCGGACGCATCGTTTGACCTGGTGTGGTCCCTGGAGAGCGGGGAGCATATGCCGGACAAGGCAAAATTTATCGCCGAGTGCTACCGGGTTCTGAAGCCCGGCGGCAGGTTTTTGATGGCGGCCTGGTGTCACCGCCCCGTGGAGGGGTTTCATCCGCCGCTGACCGCTGACGAGCAGGCCCACTTGGCGAATCTCTACGAGGTCTACTGCCTGCCCTACATTATTTCTATCCCGGCGTTTGCGGCGATCGCTCAGGACGCGGGGTTTCAGGCGGTCGAAACCGATGACTGGTCCGACGCCGTCGCGCCGTTTTGGGGCGAGGTGATTCGCTCGGCCTTTAGCCTAGAGGCCGTGGCGGGGCTGATCCAGGCGGGGCCAAAAATCATTCAGGCGGCGCTAGCGATGCGGCTAATGAGCCAGGGGTACGAGCGCGGTCTCGTCAAGTTTGGGGTGATGCGGGGGGTTAAGGCCTAGCAGGGACCACACCCAGGTGAGGGGCGTTAAGCGTGGTGAATATGGGCGATGCGGAACCCCATCTGACATTCGTACTGGTCGGGCTGGTCTGACGCCGATTTGGCGAGCGATCGCCCGCAGCCGAGCTTGCCGTTGCGCCAGCGGGGCTGGCCGCCCTGGTCGGCCATCAGGCAGCTCTGACAGACCGCTTCAGGGGATACGAGCTGATTCTCCATTAAAACAACGAGCATAAATCTAAACCCTCCGCGAGGTGGCCCCCAGCTTTCCAAATCCGAACGTCTAAAATCAAAACGCTTGGTCAAGCTACTTTGATTGTAAGCAAAACCTATCGGCTGATAGAGGTTTTATTCGTATAATTCAGCACAAGTAAAACCTTCTTAACCTAAATGCCGACCTGAAGGCCTCGAGGCAGGGCACAGGCGACCCAAAACTAGCTCAGCAGGGAGCACATCACTTTTGAGCCCTCTCCCTTAATCTTTTACTCCCCTTCTCCCGATTTGGGAGAAGGGGTTGGGGGATGAGGGCCTTTTACGGCACAGGTGACGTGCTCTCGCCCAGCAAGATGTGCCCTATCGGATGCTTTTTGGGCGAGGCGCGCGTGGGTTAAGCCCACTTCGGCAAGACGCGCTACGATAAAAAATCGAGTCCCAACGACAAGCCTGGAGTGAACTGGTGAGCCAAACAAACTTTGATTTCTTAGCGAAAGATGACGCGATCGCCAAGCTTATCCACAGCGAGCTAGGGCGGCAGCAGACCCATCTGGAGCTGATTGCTAGCGAAAACTTCACTTCCCCGGCTGTCATGGCGGCTCAGGGGTCGGTGCTGACCAACAAGTATGCCGAAGGGCTGCCCCGCAAGCGCTACTACGGCGGCTGTGAATTTGTGGATGAAATCGAGCAGATTGCGATCGATCGCATTAAGCAGCTCTTTGGCGCCGCCCACGCCAACGTACAGCCCCACTCCGGAGCCCAGGCCAATTTTGCCGTCTTCCTGACGCTGCTGCAGCCCGGCGACACGATCATGGGCATGAACCTGTCCCACGGCGGCCACCTCACCCACGGTTCGCCGGTCAACGTGTCGGGTAAGTGGTTCAACGCCTGCCACTACGGGGTCAGCGCCGAAACCGAGACCCTAGACTACGACGAGATCCGCGAGCTAGCCCTCAAGCACCGGCCCAAGCTGCTGATCTGCGGCTACTCCGCCTATCCCCGCACCATTCACTTCGACCGCTTTCGGGCGATCGCCGATGAGGTCGGGGCCTATTTGCTGGCCGATATCGCCCACATCGCCGGTCTAGTCGCCACCGGGCACCACCCCGACCCCATACCCCACTGCGACGTGGTCACCACTACCACCCACAAGACCCTGCGGGGTCCCCGGGGCGGCCTGATTATGACCAAGGACGCCGAGCTGGGCAAGAAGTTTGATAAGGCCGTCTTCCCTGGGAGCCAGGGCGGGCCGCTAGAGCACATCATCGCCGCGAAGGCGGTAGCCTTTGGGGAGGCGCTAGCCCCAGAATTCAAGGACTACTCCGCCCAGGTGATTGCCAACGCCCAGGCCCTGGGAGAGCAGCTCCAGACCCGCGGCATCAAGCTGGTGTCGGGCGGCACCGACAACCACCTGGTGCTGCTTGACCTGCGGAGCGTCGGCATGACCGGTAAGGTGGCCGACATGCTCGTGAGCGACATCAATATCACAGCCAATAAAAATACGGTGCCCTTCGACCCCGAGTCCCCCTTCGTCACCAGCGGACTGCGGCTGGGCTCCCCCGCCATGACCACCCGCGGCCTCAAGGCGGATGACTTTAGGGAAATTGCTAACATCATCGCCGATCGCCTGCAGCAGCCCGAGGATGATAGCGTAACCATCCAGTGCCGCCAGCGGGTGCAGGCGCTCTGCGAGCGTTTTCCCCTCTATCCCCACCTATCTGGTCCGGTGCCGGCTCTGGTTTAACGGTATTAAGTCCTGGGTTAGTTTATGCTAGTGGGTGGATTTGCTCCGTCACTGTCACTGCCGTTTCAGTGCCGTCTTACCATAGTGCATGCCTCGTTTAGAGGGCCTCACTAGAGGGCGCGCTGCTGCGGTTTTTCCTGCGAGTGTAATGCCACCCATTTCTCCCCAGCTCTATCACCTGCTTGCGTTTATCATTTCGGCCGGTGTCGTTTTGGTCAGTACGCCCGTAGTGAAGTCGATTGGTCTCACCAGCGGCCGCGTCGACCAGCCTAGCGATCGCAAGATGCACCGGCAGCCCATGGTGCGGCTGGGCGGCATCTCCATCTTTTTGGGAGGGCTGACCGCGCTGCTGGTGGTTTGGGGGCTAGGGGGCTTCGGCATTCTTCCCCCCAACAAAGAGTACGAAATCTGGGGCGTCACCGTCGGCGGCCTGGCCTTCTTCTTAATTGGTCTAGCGGACGATCTGTTCGACCTTTCCCCTTTCGTGAGGCTGGGCATTCAGTCCCTAGTGGCCAGCGCCGCCTGGTACGTAGGCGTCAAGATTGCCTTTGTGGATATTCCCACGGTGGGCATCACCCAGCTTCCCGTGATAGTGAGTCTGCTGCTGACGGTGGTTTGGCTGGTGGGCATGGCCAACGCCATCAACTGGATCGACGGACTTGACGGACTCGCCGCTGGCGTCTCCGGCATTGCTGCGGTGGTGATGCTGATCGTCAGTCTATTTATGAACCAGCCCGCTGCGGCCCTTGTGGTGGCATCCTTAGCTGGAGGAACTTTAGGCTTTCTGCGCTACAACTTCAACCCGGCGCAGATCTTTATGGGGGACGGCGGCGCTTACTACATTGGGTTTACGCTGGCGGGCATCGGCGTCATCGGGCTGATCAAGAGCCTGACAACGGTCGCTGTGCTGCTGCCCTTCGTAATTTTGGCGGTGCCTATTCTAGATATGTCGGCTGTGATTATCGACCGGCTGCGCCACGGGAAGTCGCCGTTCGCCGCGGACAATCGCCACCTCCATCACCGGCTTTTAAATGCGGGGCTCTCCCACCGACTCACGGTGCTGTTCATCTATTCGTTGACCCTGTGGGTGGGCAGCCTTGCCCTGGCGATCGCCAAGATTCCCAGCGGTCCCGTCTATGCTAGCGCCGCCACCGCACTGCTGCTCTACACCTGCTGGAAGGCGAAAACAACCCGGCTGGGCTAGCAGCAGCAGACAACCTCCACTTTAGATGACACACCGCGTAGGGACAGTTGAGCATGACACAAAGCGCCGAAGTAATCTGTGTTGGTACTGAGCTGCTGCTGGGGGAGATCCTCAACAGCAATGCTCAGTTTTTGGCGCAGCAGCTCGCCCAGCTGGGCATTCCCCACTATTACCAAACGGTGGTTGGGGACAATGTGCAGCGCCTACAGCGGGTGATTTCGCTGGCCTGCGAGCGATCGCGGCTGCTGATTTTCACGGGTGGCCTGGGTCCCACCCCAGACGATTTGACCACAGAAACGCTGGCGGGCTTCTTTGATGTGCCCCTAGAGGAGCGCCCCGAAATATTGGCGAGCCTAGATGAAAAATACGCCCATCGCACCCAGGCCATGGCGGTGAGCAACCGGAAGCAGGCGCTGCTCCCGAAAGGGGCCCAGATTCTCCCCAACCCCATTGGCAGCGCTCCCGGCATGATCTGGACGCCGCGCTCCGGGCTGACGATCATGACTTTTCCGGGGGTCCCCCGGGAAATGCACGCCATGTGGCACGAGACCGCCGCCCCGCACCTCCAAGCGCAGGGCTGGGTGACCTCGACGCTAGTGAGCCGGGTTCTGCGCCACTGGGGCGTTCCGGAATCCACTTTGGCGGAGAAGGTGCAGTCGTTCTTTGCCTTAGAGAATCCCACCGTCGCCCCCTATGCCGGTAAGGGGGAGGTGCGGCTGCGCATCACCGCTAGCGCCGCGTCGTCTGAGGAGGCTGACGCCTTGATTGCGCCGGTGGAAGTGCAGCTGCGGGCCATCGTTGGGGAGGACTGCTTTGGCGCTGACGACGACACCCTCGCGTCGGTAGTGGGAGACCTGTTGCATCAGCACCATCAGACCCTGTCCGTCGCGGAGTCCTGCACGGGCGGCGGCATTGGCCACCAGCTCACTCAGGTTCCGGGGAGCTCGGGCTACTTCAAGGGTGGCATCATCGCCTACGACAACCGCGTCAAGCAGAAAATCCTTTCCGTGGCGGCTGATGCGCTGCAAGAGCAAGGCGCGGTGAGTGCGGCTGTGGCGAAGCAGATGGCTTTGGGGGTAAAGCAGCAGCTCCAAACGACCTGGGGCCTAAGCGTCACCGGGATTGCCGGCCCCGATGGCGGCACGGCGGAGAAGCCCGTTGGCCTAGTCTACATTGGCCTCGCAGGTCCGGACCTATTGCAGTCTTTCTCCCACCGGTTCGCAGCCTATCGCGGTCGCGATTGGATTCGCTGGCTGAGCATCTGCAGCGCTCTAGACCACCTGAGGCGGCAGCTCACGCAGCGCCAGGATTCGGCGATGTAGACTGTAGCTCCGTAGCCCCAGAGACAATACTGGAGGCGATATTGCCTTGATGTCTAGAGTCGATGCAGAAAGTTGATGCGGAAAAGCGCGATCGCCCCAAGGCCCGCAGCGCCGTCATTTCTCCTACGGCATGCGACGGTAGGAGGATGCCGTCATACCTCCATGCCACGTAAGTGCCACATAAGTAGAAGGCCACAAATAAGCGACGCTACTTAGGGGTTAGCCCTCGGCGAGGGGCTAACCCCTAATACCAAATGAATATGAAGATGCACATTATGGCTCATCCCCAGCTGTCGCCATCCCCTATGCCCTTCGGGCAGGCTTCGCCAACGCAAGGGGGATTACAGGGGGATCTCAATATGTGCAGCCACATACGGAATTGGTATAACACCATTTACTTGCGGCCATCCGCCTACCCCAGATACCACAAATCCCGACATAGCCACAGAAAATATACTTATATTAACCTTAAGTAAGAACATGACTTGATCATTTCTAAGGATTCGCTATGATAAAGGAAAGCTGCATAGGTTCCCCTGCCATAGTAATCTCGCTGACTTGAGGCAAGTGGCGTAGGGGCGATAGCTATTAGAGGTTACGCCTGTTGTATTGGAGCGATTGACGTGATGGATTTCATCGAAGACCTACTCGGAAAGTTGAAAGATTGGGTTCAACAACTGCTAGATTCTTTGACGGGTTCCGCCCCTCAGTCTGAGCCAGAACCTATTCCCGTGCCAGTCAATGAGCGCCGCTACTAGTAGGCTCTTCATTCTTAAGCGTCTATTGCAAGCGTTTATTGGGCTAAGCTGTTGCGCTCCATACTTGTTTTACACGGCCCCAACTTAAATTTGCTTGGGCAGCGCGAGCCTGAGATATACGGCAACTTAACCTTAGAGCGCATCAATCAGCTCCTGACCGCGGAGGCCAAGCTGCTTGCAGTAAAACTGTCACTACATCAGTCGAACTACGAGGGCGCTTTAGTTGATCTTGTGCAGACGGCGTTGGGTACGCACAGCGGCATTTTGATCAATCCGGGGGCCTACACCCACACGAGCGTGGCGCTTCGAGACGCTATATCCTCTGTTGATTTGCCGACTGTCGAAGTTCACATCAGCAACATCCACGCGAGAGAAGCCTTCCGGCAGCATTCGTACATCGCGCCAGTCGCCCTTGGACAAATCAGCGGCTTTGGCGAGCATAGCTATCGCCTTGGGCTACAGGCCTTGGTTCACCGCCTCAACAGTGACGCCACGTAAACTCTAGCCTTTTGAGCTAGGCACCTAAGCCATTTGATTTTCAAGCGCCCAGCGCGCCAGCTCGGTTCGGTTGTGTAAGCCCGTTTTCCCCAGCATATTGCTCACGTGGCTCTCGATCGTTCGCTGGCTCACCTTAAGCTCTTGAGCAATCTCCCGGTTTGCCATTCCTCGCGCTACGAACTGAACAACCCTGAGCTCTGTGGGGGTAAGCTCAACGTCGAACGGAACTTTGATCCGATGGACTCCATCGGCGCTATGAGCGGGCTGGCGGACCATCAGCCGCGATGCCTGCTTTAGGGAAGACTCTACTTGAGCCACCAGCTCCTCAGGCTCGAACGGCTTCACCATGTAGACGTCTGCCCCAGTACTTAGCCCCTTGACTTTGTCTTGGCTTTGACCTTTGGCCGACAAAAACAGGACGGGAATCCAGTTTGTTTTGGGGTCTTGACGGACGTGCTCGACTAAGGAATAACCATCCATTTCAGGCATCATCACGTCGCAAATAATCATGTCCGGCATATCTTCACCAAGGATATCTAGCGCTTCACGGCCATTTTCAGCTGTGATCACGTCATATCCACGGAACTCTAGATAATCCTTGACCAGGAGGATCAAGTTTGGATCATCATCGATGAGTAAAAGACGCTTGTTCTCGCCTGCGGTGTTATCCTTCATGCTCTCCAATACCATCATGCTTGAGCAGCAATGACTGAGTAATTCTGTAGCTTGGCATAATTACAGCGTCGATTTATCGTCCGCTGAGTCTAGCCGCCTATTCGCCGTGAATCCAGCCTGAGTAATTTTTTCCTCGGTAGACCTGTGTCTAGTCGCCCCACACTCTTCGTCAGTAGACGCGAGCGTCAGGACAGGGCCGTCAAAACCCAACAAAGTCGTTAGCGCTGGATGTCCCCCGCTCTTGAATGCAGCTAGGCACTGCAGCGGAGATAGACCACTCGCAAGTTCTATGGAAACTATAATGCGGTACAAGGTATCCCGCAATTATAGCTAAGAACTTAAGTTGGGATCTTATATTTTTTGGCCCACATGCGGCCTGCATTGCTATACTGCCGCATCTCGACGAGAATTTATCACCCTGGCCGAAGTTTGAGTGTGGTCGAGGGACTCTGCGAGCGGCGCTATTTCGCGATCGCGGCAAAGGTTACCAGAGAGATTGCCTCTGTCCACTCCACCACTGCACCGTAAGTGTCGCCGGTTTGCCCCCCCAACCGCTGGGCAAACCAGGCTCCCGTAGCCCAAGCGATCGCCCCCCAGACTGCGGCTGCCCCTAGCGACAGGGCCCAGTTTCCTCGGCCCAGCAGCAGCTGACAGGCCAGCAGCATTGCCAGACTGGGAAACGTCGAGAGGGCCCGGGGCAGGGACTGCTTGTGCATTGCGCCCTTGCCCTGGGCCCTGAGGTAGGGATAGCGAGCGATCGCCAGCTGCTGCCCCCAGCGACCCCAGCCCGGCACCAAAATCAGCGCCATGGTGCGATATTGACCGATATCGCTTAGGGCAGCCGACTTCAGCAGCAGGATAGCGGCTCCAGCGATCGCGCCGAAGGCACCCACCCGACTGTCTGCCATCACGTCCAGCCGCCGCTGTGGGTCGGGAACCGCGAGTCCATCTGCCGTATCCATAACGCCGTCAAGGTGTAGGCCCCCGGTAAGCCCCACCCAAGCTAGGACAAGGACGACGCTGCGGGTCAGGGCCGGAACCCCCAGATATAGAAGGCTAGCGTCTACCATCACCAAAATGAAGCCAATCAATAGACCGACGTAGACCGCAAAGCGCGCCACGCGATCAAAATTCAAACACCATCTTGATGGCACCGGTAGACGGGTGTAGAACATAACGGCGGCGGCAAAGCTGCTGAAGTAGCTTTTGACGGCGTTGATTAGCCTCATGCCAAAAACAGTCATTAATTTTGTTTGTAAGTGCTCAGTAATTTTACAGATAAACTCTCCTGCCGGTTGAAGACTGTTGATAATGTTCCGTAGTCCCCGTCAAGAGCAGCCCAAAATCCTGAGATAGAATTGCCACAAAGTGATCCCAATCACAGGATTATCCACCGCCGTAATGGCGACCCTTCAACCTCACACAAGTTATGACCTACCCTCGTCCAACCCAAGGCCCTAAACTGCCAGCACCCTGTCTTGTCGATGTGGGTACAATCGTCAACAAGCAAGACATGCGCCGCGTTCTGTCCAACCTAGGTGCTGTGCACTACTCCTATATAGAAGACGACACCTGCTTAAGCGACGACGACGGATATGTAATCGAGGTCTTCTCAGATCCCCATCAAGCGACGCTGGTGGTCAATCATACCCTTTACCTCAACGTCTGCAGCTTTGACTGCATCGAGCTGCAGCGTTTAGACCAGAGCACCTGTTTCGACTTAGTTCAAGACAGCCGGCGGCTTAGGCTCAGGCCGCTATCCAGCCCGCTGCACGAGCAAACCGAACCGGTCATGGGGCTGGCGTCCCTTGAAGCAATGGTATCCGAGGTCTTAGCCTCCGAAATGGATATGAGGGATAGCGACCTCTCTTAGCCTGCGCCGCCGCTGGGTACCCGCCCCGTAAGCAGCTGACCCGCCAGCTGACCGATGGTTTCTATCGCCTGCTCAAGCTCAGAGGACCAGGGGAGCGCCGTATTCAGCCGAAAGCAGTGACCGTAGCTGCCGGACGCCGAAAACATGACCCCAGGAGCGATGCTGATCCGATGCTGGAGTGCCGCCCGGTAGAGGGCAAGGGAGTCGAAGCCCGGAGGCATCTGCAGCCACAGCACGTGTCCCCCCCGCGGCTGGGTGACGCGAGTATCTGCCGGAAAACAGGACTGAATCGACTGCAGCATGCGAGCGGTCTGAGATTGATTCAGACGACGCAGTCGCCGCAGATGGCGATCGCAGCCGCCGTTGGCAAAAAAGGTGGCGACGGTGAGCTGGGGGGCAATGGCGCTGGCGTGGCTAACCACCATTTTGAGCTGCTGAATCTGCGGCTGATATCGCCCTGCAATCGACCAGCCCACCCGCAGTCCCGGGGACAGGGTTTTGCTCACAGAGGTGCAGTACAGGACCCGCCCCTCAGTGTCGAACGCCTTAACCGCCTTGGGGCGATCGCCCTCAAACTGCAGTTCCCCATAGATATCGTCCTCAACCAGCGGCAGGTCGTATCGGTTGAGCAGGTCCACCAGGGCCTTTTTCTTCTCATCGCTCATGCAGCTTCCCGTCGGGTTGTTGAAGTTGGGGATGAGCAGGCAGGCCGACACCTGCTGGGATTGGATGGCCTCCTCTAGGGCGGCCAGAGAAATGCCGTCGCGGGGGTGAGTCGGCAGCTCCAGCGCCTTAAGCTCTAGAGACTTGAGCACTTCCAGCATGCCAAAGTAGATCGGCGACTCAATGGCCACCACCTGGCCTGGCTGGGTCACGGCCCGCAGGGACAGGTACACCGCCTCCGTCGCGCCGTTGGTGATCACAACCGCTTCCGGAGTTGTCGAACATCCCGCGTTCAGCATGCGCTTGGCCACCTCCTGCTGCAAAAGCTGGCGGCCCGAAGACGCGTCATAGCTGTGTACCGCATCAGACTCAGACCTGAGCACTTTACCCATAATCCGGTTGAGCGCGGCGGTGGGCAAATGCTCGACGCTGGGAATCGCCGCACCGAGCTGCAGCAGGTCAGGGTCCCGCACTGAGCTAATAATCTGCAGCGCTAGGGAGAGGTCGACTGCGTAGCTCTGCTGGGGCGGCTCCGATGGGGCGGGCTCAGGGGGCAGCTGAGACCCAGACCGGACGTAGTATCCCGACTGGGGACGCGCCGTAATCAGCCCCTGATCTTCCAAAAGACGGTAGGCCTCTAAAACCGTAGACACGCTCACGGAAAGCTGGTGATGAAGCCGCCGCACCGAGGGCAGGCGATCGCCGGGGCCGAGGGTGCCCTCATCGATTAATCCCTGTAGGCGCTGGGCCACCTGTTCGTAGAGGGGACTGTCGCTAACGGGGCGCAGCGGGCTGAGGGTCATAGGACACAGTTGCTGTAAATTTTGACCAGCACAGTTCCTAAAAGTTAAAACTGTACCCATAACAATTTACAACAACTGCCTCTGTTCAGGGTAGAGCATCTTTGACAAAATTTAGGCTACACCGGCGCAGGCCAAAGGCAGCAGGAGGCTATCCATGACCCGCTTCACCCGATTGGACTACTACAGGCTAGAGGGCTTTCATCCCCAGCAATATCCCCAGCGATCGGCACGCTCTAAAGCAGCAGCAGCGCTTCGAGGGGCTGGCGCGGCGCTCTGGAACAGCCTCTTCAACACCCTGACGGACTGCGGCGAGCCTGTAATCACGGCGCGGCGCGATCGCCAGGGTCGCAGCTATTACACCGTCTACGACCCCTTCACCCAAAGCCGGTCAACCTGCGGCAGCGATGCTGAAGTGCGGCAGTGGATTGAGCAGCGATACCGGAGCTAGACGCTTGAGCGCCCCTGCGCGCTTACGTCTGAGCCGCAGCGTCCATCGCTAGCGATCGCAGGCCGCGCTCTAGGCCAACCTGCACCCGCGTCAAGAAGTCTAGATCGAGGGTATCGATGCGATCGCTGGGCTGGTGGTAGTGGGGGTTGCGGAGAAAAGAGGTATCGGTGACCATCAGGGCCGGGTAGCCCAGATCCCAAAAGGGCACGTGGTCGCTGCGGCGGCTGGCCGGCACCACCTGCCCCCGCCAGCCCGCCAGCAGCCATTCGCAGGGCAGCGTCTGCCGGATCTGGCGGCTGAGCCAGCGCGTATCTTTCCAGGTAGGCAGGTTGCCCACGAGAGCAATAAAGTTGGCCCTGTCGGGGTAGAACCACTTGAGGCCCGTCGGGTAGCGCTGGGAGCCGGGCGCCGTCTTGCAGTAGCCCAGCATTTCCAGCGAGAGCATCAGCCGCAGCGCTTGGCCTTGCTGCCGCAGGTAATCGGCGTAGGCCTGGCTGCCTAATAGGCCGTACTCTTCTAAATCAAAGGCGACCAGACGTATGGGGTAGGGCAGCGGCTGGGTAGACCAGGCGCGGGCCAGCTCTAGCAGTACCGCGACCCCCGTAGCGTTGTCGTCGGCTCCGGGGGTGCCGGGGACACCGTCGTAGTGAGCGCCGACCAAAATCGGAGCGGCACCGGATCTGGTGCTGGGTAAACAGGGCAAATCGAGAATGAGGTTCTCGCCCGCCTGGCCCCCAGCGTCAAAAGCATGGGACATCACTGTCCCCCACTGAGCGAGCTGCCGCCGCACGTACTCGCGCACGAAAAAGCGGCCCCCCGTAGCCACGTAAATGTCGCGCTCGCGCGCCACAGCCTGCAGGTGCGATCGCAGGCGGGTTTCGATCTCAGAAGAACTCATCATAAGCCGTCGGGTTCAGCAGACCGTATAGCAGTACGATAAACCCATTCGAGATCAATATCAGAAATAGAGCCGGCATTAGGCATGACATCCCAAGCAACCACCCTAGCGCAATGGCTAGCGGGGGAATTCATTAATAAGGACCAGGCGTTAGAGCAGCCCTCCTGGTTCGTTCACCTGAGGCTGTGGCACCGCCCGCTCCCCCAGCGGCTCCGGGGCAACCTGGCTATTTTTGCGGAGCAGGCCAACGTGCTCAAGCTAGAGCAGGCCTACCGGCAGCGGGTGCTGATGCTGCAGGACACCGACACAGGACTGCAGGGCCAATACTTCGGGTTCAAGCAGCCTAGCAAATTTCTAGGGGCGGGGCAGTCCCCTGAGATGCTGTCCTCTATTGCCGAAGGCGATCTGATCCACCTGCCGGGCTGCGTCGTCGAAATTACAAAAGACGGCCAGCGCTTTCGCGCCGAGATGCGGCCCGGCGATCGCTGTCGGTTTGAGGCCAACGGCAAGGTGGGCCAGGTGGTGCTGGGGTTTGAGGCTACGGAGAACGAGTTTCTTAGCTTCGATCGCGGCGTCGACCCCGCGACAGAAAAGCCGATTTGGGGGGCGCTGATGGGCCCCTATCGCTTTGCTAAGCAGCAAGACCACTCGAAGGACCTGCCGCTCTGAATTTAGCCCGGCTGCTTTTGCTCCACCACTAGCGTCAGGCTCTCCCAAGCGCCGCTGTCGTCGTAGCGGCGAATCATGCGCTGCCTCAGCGTGGGAGAAATTAGCCAGCCGGCCTCTAGAAAAAAGGCCTTGCGCTTCGGCAGCGATAGGGGCGTTGTGCTGGAGGCTCCGCCCGGCAGCAGCAGCACCTGCACCGCGTCTTCACCATCGCCAAAGCGCAGGGTCGGGTCTGAGATTTGCGCCTGGGAGGTGAGGGTGCGGGACGGTAGCTCCAGCGACTGGGTGAGGGTTTGCCCCTGACGCGTCAGTCTCAGCTTAGTCGGGTAGCGGTCCGGCGATCGCAGGTCGGCGTACTCTGTGGTGGCCTCTCCTTGCCAGGTCCCCACCAGGTCATCAACCATAAGACCAGGCTCCGGCGAGAGGTCAATGCCCTGGCGCTGTTCTCGAATGAGGGTGAGCTGGGTGAGCTGGGCCCCTTTATCGAACAGCTGCACCAGTCGCAGGCGGCGATCGCCATGGATGAACCCCAGCTCTGCGCCAAATGTCGAAGAGGGTCCGAGCTGCAGCGACCCCTGGGAGAAAGCCCCCGTGTCAAAGAAGCGTACGCTGCGGGAAAGGGAGCTATACTCCAGCACCCGCTCGTTCAGGTCATCACCCTGCCCCGTGCGAATCGTCTGGCGCATGGTCTTATCACCATTTAAGCTTTCCAGACTTACCACGCTGGGCAGATCTGATTCCACGCGTCCGGTGGGAGACAGCCGGGTAAAGCTCCCCTCCCAAACGCCAACATTCAGCAGTAGAGCGCTCCACTGAGCCATAGGCACCTCGGATATGAGCGGCTCATCCAAAGCCACTTTAAGATTGACCCAAATATCCTATAGTGCGCTGACCAATAACTTTTTCATATCAAACAGAAGTTAACGTCTCTAGCGGCATTTGGGGCAAGGAAAAGGTAGCCTAGAACACCTCGCCTCGGACCCAGAATCGCTGGAGGCCATACAAACAAAGCAGGTAAAGCCCAGCTGCGCTTCACCTAAATGTATTTTGGGTAACTCCGTATACGGAGAGCCGCTATGGGGATTTATAGAAAGAGGGCGTCAAGGCGGCGCTGATCTGGCAGCAAACACCTTTCGGAGGTATGATGATTGACCTTCCTAGAAAAATGTATACCTCAATACTATTACCCAGAGGACTAAACCCTCACCGTAGTTAGAATATGCAAATTTTCAAAACGACGTGGTTAAACTCCTACATCGGAATTTGGCTGGTTTTTCAAGGTGCGATCACTCTACCTTTCATGTCGCAGGAGCGGACCTCCACAAGCCACTCGGCAGCCGACGCGTCTGCAGACAACAGCCTGACAAACGCGTCGCTCGCGTCAGTCGAACCCGGACGCTCGACTAGCGCGTCTGAGGGCAACAGGCTACTGCAGCCCTGGCGCTTGCCTCAAGCCGCAGGGCCGGGCGTCTCGGTGCGCGTCGCTCAAAAGCCAGCGCTAGAGCCCCTGGACTACGGCATCGGTTTCGATCGCAGCTGCCTAAACTGGGAGACCAGCGCCTCGTCTAGCGCGATGCCGTTCCAGGTGCTCGTCAATGAGCAGGTAGTTGCCGAGTTTCCTGACCAAGCCCAGGCCTATAGAATTGGTAAGCAGCTCAAAGCCTCTATTCAGGCGATCGCCGCCAGTCCCAAAGACTTAAAGATCGCGCGTGACGGCAGCGCGGTTGTCGTTCAGTGGCGGCAGCAGCAGGTGTTTACGGTAGATAGTGGTCTATCGCAGCAGATTGGTCAGTCCTCTGAGGCGATCGCGGCCACTTGGATCAACGCGCTCAGGGCAACCCTCGAGCACGCGCCGCTCAGCGCCACCGAGGTAGAGGTGGCCCTCAAAGATCTCGCCCCGACGGAAAAGCAGTTCGCAGGAGTTGCCTCCTGGTACGGGCCGTACTTTCACGGACGCCGGACCGCCTCCGGCGAAACCTTTAATCAAAACGAGCTGACGGCAGCCCATCCGAGCCTGCCATTTGATACAAAGCTCAAGGTCACCAACCGCATCAACGGCCGGTCAGTAATCGTCCGCATCAATGATCGGGGACCCTACATCGGTCGCCGGTCGCTAGACCTATCCCGGCGAGCTGCCCAATGCATTAAGAGCGAAATCAAAGGGGTTGTGCCCTACCAAGCGACGATACTACAGCCCTCCTAGGGACGGCTTTACGCAGTAGTTAGCGCTGCTAGAGGGAGCTGATTGCCTTCTTGGATAGAAAAATATGGCGCTGCCGATCGAGGGACAGCCAGCCCTCTTCCTTCATTTGGCTCAGCAGGCGGGTCACAGTAACGCGAGTGGTGCCCACAGTATTAGCAAGCTGCTGGTGGGTGAGACGGACGCCCAGGCGAATGCCGTCCCCTTCGGGCTGGCCCACCTCTTGGCTTAGCAGCAGCAGCAGATGGCGCAGCCGCTCTTCAACCCGACGGTAGCCTACCATTGCCAGTAGCGCTTCGGTTTGCCGCAGCCGCCGGTTGAGATGATGAAAAATACTTTGGGCCAGCGCCGGCGATCGCTCCACCTCAGTGAAGCTCAGCTTCATCAGGTCAGCGTTGGTTAGGGCGATCGCATGATAAGGACGAATGAGGGTGAACGGCAGGCCGAAGGGCATCGACGGACAAATGAGGCCCAGAAGCGCCTCGTCTCCGGTGGCATAAAGCGTACCAACCTGAACGATGCCGCGACAGACCACCCAGACGTCTCGTGGGCCCATCTCGATGGGCTGACCGCTTGCAAAAGGATGAAGGGTACGGCCAGCATACTGCTCTTCCAGTAAGTGGCGTAAATCCTGGGGCGTAGGCTCGGCGGCGAAGGAATGAACCATGCGGTTATCTCTAGTGACCCACTCAAAACGTAGCGTGGGGAGCTAAAGATAGTTTAAACGGCGGGTTTAGATGAGGTTAAGCTTTAGTTTACTGGCCCACCCGCCCAGGCCTCAGGCTATCCCTGGCTGAGGCAGCGAATCGCCTCTAGCATGCCTCTCGCCTTGTTTAGGGTCTCCTCATACTCAAGCGCCGGCTGGGAATCGGCCACCAAGCCGGCACCCGCCTGAACGCTAACTCGCTGAGGGCCATCGGGCTGTCGCTGCACGATCATCGTCCGAATGGTGATTGCCGTGTTGAGCTGACCTTCGAAGTCGTAGTAGCCATAGACGCCGGAATAGGGGCCGCGCCGCGCCGGCTCAAGATCGTGGATGATCTCCATAGCGCGAATCTTGGGCGCTCCGCTGACGGTTCCGGCGGGGAAGCAGGCCTTTAGTAAGTCCCACGCCGTCTTATCGGGGTGCAGTAGACCGGTGACGTTGCTCACGATGTGCATCACGTGGGAATAGTACTCGACCAGCATTAGCTCGTCTACCGTCACCGTACCCGGCTGGCAGACTCGACCTAAGTCGTTACGACCCAGGTCCACCAGCATGACGTGCTCAGCCACTTCCTTGGGGTCGTTCAGCAGGTCCTCCGCTAGCGCCGCATCTTCCAGGCGCGTTTTGCCCCGCTTACGGGTGCCGGCAATCGGCCTGAGCGTCGCCAATACGCCGTCCTCCGATTGCTCTGCTTTGACCATCACCTCTGGGCTAGACCCAATGAGCTGCCAGTCTTTGAAGTGGAAGTAGGCCATGTAGGGCGAGGGATTGATCAGCCGCAAGGAGCGGTAGAGGGCAAATGGATCGCCCTCATAGATCGTGGACAGCCGCTGGGACAGGACGACTTGGAAAATGTCGCCCGCTCGAATATGCGCCTTGGCCTGCTCGACGCTGCGGCAAAAATCGGCTTGGGAAACGTTGCTTTGGTAGTCGACCGGCTCTGAACCGGAGGAAGACCAGCGCAGCACCGTGTCGCTGTGGGCCAGCGGCATCTGCAGCTTTTTGACTAGGGCATTAACGCGCTGACAGGCGCTATCGTAGGCCTGCCGCAGCGGCGTCGCCGGGTTTCGAAGGTCGGCATAGGCGATCGCCCAAATCTTGCGCTTTACCTGGTCAAAGATCAGGAGCTGATCCACCTGCATCCAGATACCGTCGGGTAAGTCGCCCGCCTGGGGCGGATGGACCGTCACGCGGGGCTCGATCCAGCGAATCAGCTCATATCCCCAAATCCCAAACAGTCCGCCAATGCCGGGGGGAAGCTGGGGCAGCGTCACCGGCTTAAAAGGCGTCAGGCAGTTGGCCAGAACGTCAAACGGGTTGCCCGTGAAGACCTGCTGATCGCCCTGGCGGTGGGTCTGGGTAACGCGATCGCCGCGAGCTTCGAGGACCCACAGCGGGTCGCAGCCCAAAAAGCTGTAGCGCGCCAGCTGCTCTCCCCCTTCCACCGACTCCAGAAGAAAGCTGTAGGGCTGGCCCGCACAGACCTTATACCAAGCCGAAACCGGCGTATCGAGGTCAGCAACCCACTCTTGGTATACCGGAATAAAGTTGCCCTGCTGCGAAAGCTCAGAAAACTGTTCAAACGCTGGAAACATCGCAATTTAGATAGAAGGAAGGGGCACAACAAGCTGCGCCCCTCGGATGAATATAAATGTGATTATGAAAATCGCAGTCAGGGCTAGCGGATATCCGAAGCCTAGACCTCGTAGGGAGCCTGGCCCGTGAACTTGAGCGTCGCCGGCTCAGGGTTCTCACCGATGGAGCGCTCTTTTTTGCCGCTGTAGGGACGTCCCTCGTTCACTTTTTCAGGGAAGACGCCGTCAGCCGGATGGAGGTACTGGATTTCCCCATTTGGGAAGATCCGATAAACTTTGTAGTCTTCCATCTTGGGCTTAAATTTAGTGCGCAGCTGAGCCCCAAGCGCCAGACACTGCTCTTTACGAGCTAAATACAGAAGGTTCTCGCCCTCATTCATCACTGCCGCACCACCTGTGGGCATCTCGAAGACCTGCTCTTTGGGGCTAGTCCAGGTGATCGCGTATTTTTCCTCTACTTCGGCCTTCGTGAGCAGTCCACCGGTGCTGCCGCCGAACTGAGGCGTTTGTCCAGTAAGCGTTTCTGCCATAATTATTTCTCTGAACGGTTTGAACAGTTTGATTGGAATCGTATCACCGGCGCTGCACCCTCTGAGCCGATTGTGAGGAACTGTTACAGTCGCGTGCAGCTACAGTCGCCGTGCAGCTACAGTCGCGGACAGGCGCGCTGCGCCATCATCTGTAGTCCCTATCCAAGAAAATCCTGGCTTCGATGCTTACGGAATCGATGACAACTCGGCATAATGGAATCAGTAGCCACGCAGGAGACTTGTAAACTATGACCGCAACCCAGCCGCAACAGCGGGGAATTATGCTCACTGACGCTGCGCTAAAGCAGGTCATCGCTCTCAAAGAGCGGCAGGGCGGATCAGCGCTTTGCCTGCGGGTCGGCGTTCGGCAGGGCGGCTGTTCTGGCATGTCCTACACTATGGATTTTGAAAGCCCAGAGAATATTCGCGATAGCGACGAAGTATTCGACTACGACGGCTTTCAGGTAGTGTGCGACCCCAAGAGCATGCTTTATCTGTACGGGCTTGTTTTAGACTTCAGCGATGCCATGATTGGGGGCGGCTTCCAGTTCACTAACCCCAACGCCAATCAGACCTGCGGCTGCGGCACCTCTTTCTCATAGCGCGGCGCGGCGGCTTGCAGATACAGATCATGTACAGGCACAGCACGCTGTGCCCCTAGTACACAAATTTTCCACAAACCCTCCCGGCTAGATGACTCAGACGACTGAAAACGAATTCGATGCGGCCCTAAAGCGCTACGGAGACGGCGAATCTGCAGAAGCGCTGATTCCCACCTTTAAAGACATCTGCGATCGTGCCCCTAAGAGCAGCCCAGCTTGGACCTGCCTTTCCTGGCTTTATCTACTGGCCGAGAAGCCAAGCCCGGCCTACAAAGCGGCCCAGAAAGCCGTCAAGCTCCATGCCGAAGACCCTCAGGCGCGGGTCAATCTGGCGATCGCCATGCTGGAGACAGATCGTAAAGGCGTGCGTCAGCACGTCGATATCGCCCAGCAGGTTGCTTCTGCCGTCCCGGAGCTGCGCCAAGAGCTCCAAAAGAATTTTGAGGACGGCATGCAGCGTCGCCCCGAGTGGCCCGCCCTGAAGCGAGTCTATGGCTGGATATTCGAGACCTAGGCGCTTGAGTAGGCGTTTGGAAAAGCGGCTTATAAGGCAGGCCCCTATCGAAAGATCAACCTCTTCTTAAGAGACATTAAGCTTCTCAAGATAAGTTAATAAAAAGTCTGAGCTTTGAATGATAAGCTTTCATCAAGATAGCAATGAGCGGGCGGAAACTGCCTGCTTTTTAATCTCAGCTTTTTTTAACTAAAACGAAAGGAGATAGGTCATGACGAACGCTAACAACACCGTCAATGTAAAACCTGAGACGCGCAACCACAAGGGTTTCTTTGTTCAGGATACATCCTACACGCTCATGGGCATCGATCGCTCGGGCTGGGCGCTTATCTGCGTAGACGAAGCAACCTGCCACTACGTTGATCCTGACAATCTAGATAATCTCGATTTGGACGCTGGCGCTTAGGCTGTGAATAAATGGTAGCCTCCGATAAATTTGACGTGGTTACCATTTGCTACATCTTGACTAGCCCATTTTTCCGAAGCGCATCCCCATAATAAAAAAACCGACCTGCCCCTTAGGACAATTGAAGCATCGCCGCTACGCCATAACTTAAGGCGGTATGTTTTCACTCAAAGCGATGCATCCCCAATTAAATCAAACCGTTTTCTCGCGCCACCGGAAAAACCTAAGCTAGAACAACAGCAAAGAAGCACGGAAAAATCCGTGCTTCTTTGCTGTGATTTTTCCCTCAGTTATAGCTTTCCTAAAATAATGAAAGAGACTTTGTTGACCTGGCTCAATCGAGCCCTCGTCGCCAATCTATTCTTTGTGATCTTTAGCTTCTTTTGGCTGCTCGCCGCGGTTATTGGTCGCGGCCTTCATCTACCGCTGGGCTTAGATCTGTGGTACCGGCTTTGGGAGCCTATCTTCACTCCCGCCATCGGAATTTTGATGGCAGGTGCCCTTCTAAGCGGCATTTGGAGCTGGGCTGCCCAGAAGCTGGATGAGCGGAGCGATCGCCATCTGTCTCGCTAATCCACCGCTGTTGCAGAGTGAGCAGCGGCAAAAGCCATCCGCAGGCGTAAGGGGAAATCATAAAAGAGGCGCTCACAAAATATCTCTCAGCGCTCCGGTAACGCTAGGATAAGTGAACTCAAACTCACTCGCCTTGGCCCGCTCGGGAATCACCTGCTGGCCTTCTAAAACAACCGTGGCCGCCTCCCCTAGCAGCAGTTCGAGGGCAAACTCGGGCACCGGCAGCCAGGACGGACGGCCCATAACCTGACCGAGTACGCTGCAGAACTCCTGCATCCGCACTGGGGAAGGGGCCGTTGCGTTATAGACGCCGCTCATGCTGGCCTCGTCGAGGGCGCGTAAGATCAGGTTCACCAGATCGTCGCGGTGAATCCAGGAAAACCACTGCCGACCGGTGCCCACAGGGCCACCGGCGAACAGCTTGAAGGGAGGTATCATGCGCTCGAGAGCGCCGCCTTCGCCGAGCACAATGCCGGTACGCAAGACAACAAGGCGACAGCCTAGCTCGGTCACCGGCTGGGCCGCCGCTTCCCACCGCTGACAGACTTCAGCCAAAAAGTCGCTCCCCGGCGCGCTGTCTTCGTCGAACTTCGCGGTTTCGCTAGTGCCGTAGTAGCCCACAGCTGACGAATTAACGAGAACGTGGGGCTTCTGGTTCGCCTTGGCGATCGCCTCCACAATGCGCTGCGTGCCCTGCTCTCGGCTCTCCAATACTTCCCGCTTATATTGAGGCGTCCACCGTTCCGCAATTGGCGCTCCGGCGAGGTTGACTACGCCGTCGCAGCCGTCGACGCTGTCTTGCCAGGGGCCGGCCTGCTTTGGCTCGTAGGCTACGCAGGTCAAGTTGGGGTAGGCGACCTTGGGGAATAGCGCCTGCGCCCGCTCGGGCCGCCGCGTCAAGATCGTTATTTGGTCGCCCCGCTCCTTTAGCCTTTGAACGAGGCGGCTGCCTACAAAGCCGGTAGCGCCAGTAATAATAACCTTCATATTCCACCCGTGAACGTAAATGTCTCTCGAAACTTGGAGCATCGTCGCCCTGCGCAGAGTTAACCTCGACGAATCAACCCTGACCAGTCAACCCTGAGCGCTGCGACCTGTACATCGTGACCGGTACACCGTGACCTATACATCGCGACCTGTGCATCGCTACTTGATCGCTAACTACCATGCATCGCTATCGTTCGGCTTCGCCGTAGGCCATACCGTTCGCGTCGGCGTATCGGTGCATAAAGCGCATAAAGCGGTCCCAATGCTCTGTCCGATCGATAGTAAACTGACAGTCTACCCGCGCAAGATCGTCGCCCTCCGGTCCGCCAAACACAAACTGTACCGAGTCGGGCTGAACGCTGATTTCGCCCTCTTCGTCTTTCAGCATCAGGCTACTGTTAAACCGCTTGGTGTAACTCTGAAAGCGCTCAATCGAGCGGAGTCTGCGGAAGATCATCAGCACGATGCGATCGCCCGTAGCGCTGTCTTGGCGAAGTCTGACGTCGTCAAGGCTCTCCGAAACGCCTTCAAAAAATTCGATTGAGGGGGGAACAACCATGACGCAGGCCTGACTGGCTCAGAAGGCTAAAGGGGCTTAGCGCTAGACTCTAAATATCTAGATTCTAAAACTTAAACGCTAGAAAGTTAGACGCTAGGTCGCACAAAGCCCTAGCTCACGTGCTCTAGATAATGATCAGTATACCGGTGCAGGGGATGGATGCGAATGCCGCAGAGACAGGGGTCAATTCCATACGATGAGGCCCAAGACGAACCGGCGAATAGCGCAACCAGCTTGCAGGTCGAAGCGCAGAGCTCAGGCGATCGCCTCGACCGCTGGCTAGCGCAGCAGCTCTCCCTATCGCGTTCGCGCATTCAGCAGCTCATTGAAGCCGGGCAAATCACCCTCAACGGTCAGCAGGTGTCTAAGCGGCAGGCGGTGAGCGCGGGCGATTGCGTTGCGGTCGCTATTCCGCCGCCTCGGCCCTTAGCGCTAGCCCCCGAAGCCATTCCCCTCGACATCCTTTTTGAAGATGAGTCGCTGATCATCATCAACAAACCCGCAGGCATGGTAGTCCACCCCGCCCCAGGCCACCCGTCGGGGACGCTGGTGAATGCGCTTTTGGCCCACTGCCCCGATCTAAAGGGAATTGGCGGCGTAGAGCGCCCTGGCATCGTGCACCGGCTAGATAAAGATACGACAGGGGCGATCGTCGTCGCAAAGACCGAGGCAGCAATGCAGGATCTTCAAGCTCAAATTCAGGCCAAGACCGCCCGCCGGGAGTACCTGGCCGTCGTCCATGGGTCACCGACCGACAACCAAGGCTCGATTTGCCAGCCCATCGGCCGCCACCCTGTTGACCGGCAGCGCATGGCGGTGGTATCGGGAGAAAAGGGGCGCTATGCCCTTACCCACTGGCACGTAAAAGAGCGGCTGGGGCAATATACCCTGATGCAGTTTCAGCTCGATACCGGACGCACTCACCAAATTCGCGTCCACAGCGCCCACATTGGCCATCCTGTTGTGGGAGACCCCGTATACTGCTCGGGGCGCGGATCAAAGACCGGTCATAGACGGCCCACGCTTGGCGTCAATCTGACGGGTCAGGCGCTACACGCCTGGCGGCTATGCCTCACCCACCCACTCACCCGCGCCACAGTCGACGCGACCGCTCCCCTACCCAAACCGCTGGTGACGCTGATTACCGTCCTAAGGAGGCGATCGCAGCGGTAATCAGAGGCGGCCGTCAACGGCGATGTGATCAGATTGCCACGGGTTTAGCCCTGCCTACGGGCGACCTAAACGGAAGAAGAGCCGCAGCGTGTAGTATGAATGCATAGATCTGTGTTTCGGTTTTCGTCACGGCGCTTGCGTACTTCAACCCGGCGCATCCAGATTCAGCCTCGTTAGATCAGCCTCATTGAAGCCGGTACCATGCAAGGCTTTAGCCAATAAATTCTTTAGTCAGTATATTATGGAATCTAAGCTCTACTTATCGAACGTCATGCTGAGCGTCGCCACCGTTCCGCTGATTGCCGTGCTTTTAGGCCTTAAGGCGTGGGAACAAGCGGTGCAGAGCATGGGGCAAGCTGGAGAAGAGGCCTTTCGCGGTAGCCGACTGCCGCTGCTCAATCTTTCAGAGTCGATCCCACCGCGCTAGGCCAATGCGTCGCTGCGAAACTGCTCCAGCGTGGCGATCGCTGTACAAACGTCAGCATCGATGTCGGCGGCTTTGGCGTTGATGCTAGAAATTATCGGAAAAACCTTGTCATCAATCGATAGCAACTTGGGCTAGGTGATTTGCACGTCAAGGTTTTTCTAGTAGAGTCCTTAGTTAGGGGTCCGCCTTCGACGGTACAGACTGACGGTATCAGTACAGATTGACGGCATCGGATGAATCGCCGCAGCGAGTATACCCCTTGTCGCGCTGCTCTTGTCTCCATCGGTAGGCAGCCGCTGGACAGCCGATGGTAGAGCTGGGCTGTTGACCAGTGGACTTATCGATATTTCGCTGCTTTTTAATCCTTCGGAACAACTATGAGTTCTACGCTTCATCCTTCTGACGACGTCGCCTTGTCTGACGCTGTAGCCGAGCATCAGCTGGACACACACGTCGCCGATTCTTTTGCGCAAACGGACTCGTTTCTGCGTCATCGTATCAAAGCGATGGAAGGCGTGTGGGAGTCGGTGCTCAAGCAGGAGTGCGGGAGTGAGTTCGTCGCGCTGCTGCAAAAGCTCCTAGCGCTATGCTCTCCAGAAGGCCAGGCCCCCGAGGTGGGGGGCCAAGAAGCCCTAGACCTAGTGGAAAATCTAGATCTCAACGATGCCATCCGAGTCACCCGTGCATTTGCGCTCTATTTTCAGCTGATCAACATCGTTGAGCAGCACTACGAGCAGCGGGATCAGCAGCAGCACTATCGAAATACCCAGGAGCGACTAAACCAGACCGCTCATCAATCCTTTTTTGCATCCGACTCGACGCTAACTCACCTCTACGAGGAAGAGGGGCCGCCGCAGGCTGAGACGCTAGAGCGGAGTCTACAGCGAACCTCATCCCGGCAGCGAGAGGCGCGGACTTTCTACAGCATTTTCCCCAAGCTAAAGCGGCTCAATGTCCCCCCGCAGCATATTCAGGCGCTGATCGACCAGCTGGATATCCGTCTGGTGTTTACCGCACACCCAACCGAAATTGTTCGCCACACCATCCGCGGCAAGCAGCGGCGCATCGTTCACATCCTGCGGGAGCTAGATCAGCTTGAAGCGAATCAACCCGTCCGCAGCGCGGGCTCTGAGGAACCGGCCTTTGAATATCGCACTAGCCCTGAGGTGGAGGGTATCCAGAAGCGGCTGATGGAGGAGGTACGGCTCTGGTGGCGCACCGATGAGCTGCATCAGTTCAAGCCCTCGGTGCTGGACGAGGTGGACTTTACCCTGCACTACTTCGACAAAGTTCTGTTTGATGCCATTCCTCAGCTCTACCAGCGGTTTCGCAATGCCCTGGGCACAACCTTTCCAGATTTGACGCCGCCGCACTACGATTTTTGCAAATTTGGCTCTTGGGTAGGCTCAGACCGCGACGGCAACCCTTCCGTGACGCCTATCATTACCTGGAAGACGGCCTGCTATCAGCGCAATATGGTGCTGGGCAAATATATCGATTCGGTGGAAAATCTCACCGAGCTGCTGAGCCTTTCGCTGCACTGGAGCGACGTGCTGCCCGATTTGCTGGAGTCGCTGGAGCAGGACCAGGCGAAAATGCCCGACGTCTACGAGGCGAACGCGGTGAAGTTTCGCCAAGAGCCCTACCGGCTAAAGCTGTGCTATATCAAGCGCCGGCTCGAGAATACGCGCGATCGCAACCTGCAGCTTCAGCACAGCGACTTCTCGCAGACCGACCTACCGGAAAACAGCTCTAGCTTGATCTACACCAGTGGAACAGAGTTTCTCACGGACCTGCAGATGATTCACCGCAACCTCAAGGAAACGGGGCTCACCTGTGAGGCGCTAGACCAGCTCATCTGCCAAACCGAAATTTACGGCTTTAACCTAGCCCGCTTAGATATCCGGCAGGATAGCTCCCGCCACTCAGACACCATCAACGAGATCGCTGAATACATGGGCGTCCTGCCGCGCCCCTACAATGACCTCTCTGAGGCTGAGCGCGTTAAGTGGCTGGTGTCTGAGCTGCAGACGCGGCGGCCGCTGATTCCGGCAGAGATGCCCTTTTCAGAGGGTTCGCAGGAGATTGTGGTCACGCTGCGCATGCTGCGCAAGCTGCACCAGGAGTTTGGTCCGCAGCTCTGCCATACCTATATCATCAGCATGTGCAACCACGTGAGTGACATGCTGGAGGTCATGCTGCTGGCAAAAGAGGCAGGGCTGTACGACCCGGCCACGGGGAGCGGCAGCATTCAGGTGGTGCCGCTGTTTGAAACGGTCGAAGACCTGCGGCGGGCCCCCGCCGTGATGAAAGAGCTGCTCGATCTCCCCCTCTACCGCACTTTTTTGGCCGGCGGAGAGCAGGGGCCGAGCCCGTCTTCGCCGCCGGTGGATCTGCAGGAGGTAATGCTGGGCTACTCCGACAGCAACAAAGACTCGGGCTTCTTGAGCAGTAACTGGGAGATCCACAAGGCGCAGCGCGCGCTGCAGAACACGGTGTCGCCCTACGGCGTCTCTCTGCGGATTTTCCACGGGCGAGGCGGCTCTGTGGGCCGAGGCGGCGGGCCGGCTTACGAAGCGATTCTGGCGCAGCCGGGGCGCAGCATCGACGGCCGCATTAAGATTACCGAGCAGGGGGAGGTGCTGGCCTCGAAATACAACCTGCCGGAGCTGGCGCTACACAACCTAGAGACCGTTGCCACAGCGGTACTCCAGGCCAGCCTGCTCAATACGGGGTTTGACGGCATCGAGCCCTGGAACGAAATCATGGAAGAGCTGGCAATGCGATCGCGGTCTCACTACCGTTCGCTCATCTATGAAGAGCCCGACTTCATCGACTTTTTTCATCAGGTGACGCCGATCGAAGAGATCAGCCAGCTGCAGATCAGCTCGCGCCCGGCGCGGCGGGGCGGCAAGAAAAAGGGGCTGTCGGGGCTGCGGGCCATCCCCTGGGTGTTTAGCTGGACCCAGACGCGGGTGCTGCTGCCGTCGTGGTACGGGGTAGGCACGGCGCTGAACGAGTTCCTGCAGGAAGACGCCACCGAGAACCTGAAGCTGCTGCGCTACTTCTACTACAAGTGGTCTTTCTTCCGCATGGTGATCTCTAAAGTAGAGATGACCCTGGCCAAGGCCGATCTGCAGATTGCCCAGCACTACGTCGAAGAGCTGAGCAACCCCGAAGATCGCGATCGCTTTGACCGCTTATTTAAGCAGATCGCCGACGAGTTTTACCTAACCCGGGATCTGGTGCTGGAGATCTCTAACCACGAGCGCCTTCTAGACGGCGATCCGGAGCTACAGCGATCGGTGCAGCTGCGCAACAGCACGATTATTCCGCTGGGCTTTCTGCAGGTGTCACTGCTCAAGCGGCTGCGGCAGCACAAGGCGAGCGCGTCCACCAGCATGATTCGCTCGCGCTACAGCCGGGCGGAGCTGCTGCGGGGGGCGCTGCTGACCCTGAACGGCATTGCGGCGGGGATGCGCAACACGGGCTGATACGCGTCGCCATCACCATGTACTAGGCGGATGCGATACCCTATCTACATGTCAAGACACGGCATGCCGTGTTCCTACGACACGTAATCCTAACCCTGCGACACCCATGCCCGCCTCGGCTGACTTTCTTGCCCAGCTCAACCCAGCCCAGCGTCAGGCCGTCGAGCACTACTGCGGCCCGCTGCTCGTTGTGGCGGGGGCCGGGTCCGGCAAGACGCGGGCCTTGACCTACCGCATCGCCAACCTGATTTTGACCCACCGGGTAGACCCCAGCAATATCTTGGCGGTCACCTTCACTAATAAAGCCGCCCGCGAGATGAAGGAGCGCATCGAGACGCTGTTTGCCGAGCAGAGCGCCCAGGCCAAGCACGGCAAGACGTTAGAGGCCCTCACCGCTGCCCAGCAGACCAAGCTGCGATCGCAGGTGTACAAGAGCACCACCAAAGAGCTTTGGATCGGCACCTTCCACGCCCTCTGCGCCCGCATCCTGCGCTTTGATATCGAGAAATACCGAGATGCCCAGGGCCACCAGTGGACCCGCAGCTTCTCAATCTTCGATGAGTCAGACGCCCAGTCGGTGGTCAAGCAGATTGTCACCCGGCAGATGAACCTGGACGACAAAAAGTTTGAGCCGCGCTCGGTGCGCTACGCCATCAGCAACGCCAAAAACCAGGGCTGGTCGCCGGACGAGCTTGAGCGGGAGCAGCCCAACTACCGGGGCCGCGTCGTGGCAGATGTCTACCGGCATTACCAGGCGGCCCTGGCGCAAAATAACGCCCTCGACTTTGACGACCTAATCCGCGTGCCGGTGAAGCTCTTTGAGCAGAACGAGCAGGTGCTAGGCTACTGGCACAACCGCTTTCGCCACATCCTGGTCGATGAATACCAAGACACCAACCGCACCCAGTACGACCTGATTCGCCTGCTGGTCACCAACGGCGCAGCGAGCTTGGGCGACTGGCAGCACCGCTCCATCTTTGTCGTGGGGGACGCCGACCAGTCCATCTACTCCTTCCGGGCGGCGGACTTCACCATCCTCATGGACTTTCAGCAGGACTTCGGCGATCGCCTCCCGGACGACGACACCCGCACTATGGTGAAGCTGGAGGAAAACTACCGCTCCACGGAAAATATTTTGCAGCTCGCCAACCAGCTGATTGAGAATAACACCGAGCGCATCGACAAGGTGCTGCGCCCCACCCGCGGCGAGGGGGAGACGGTGTACTGCCACCGCAGCGATGACGAAGTACAAGAGGCCGAGTTTGTGGTGGGCACCCTTTCTCAGATGGTCACCGACCCCGCCCTCAGCTACGGCGACGTGGCCATTCTCTACCGCACCAACGCCCAGTCCCGCGCCCTGGAGGAGGTGCTAGTGCGGCAGGCCATCCCCTACACCGTGGTGGGCGGCCTCAAGTTCTACGACCGCCGCGAAATTAAAGACGTCTTGGCCTACCTGCGGGCGATCGCCAACCCGGCGGACACCGTCAGCCTCAAGCGGGTGATCAACGTCCCCCGGCGCGGCATCGGTAAGACAACGCTGGAGCGCCTGGATAACGCCGCCGCTCAGCTCGGAATCCCTTTCTGGGAAATCATCAGTGACGAGACCTCCGTAAAGACGCTAGCGGGCCGCGCCGCGAAGGCGGTGACCGGCTTCGCCAACATGCTGCAGCGGCTCCAGAATGAGATAAACCAAATTTCGGCGTCTCAAGTGGTGCAGGAGGTGCTCGAAGAGTCGGGATACCTCACGGAGCTAAAGGCTCAGGGTACCGAGGAGGCCGACAACCGACTGGAAAACGTGCAGGAGCTCTACAACGCCGTGCTCCAGTTTGAGGAAGACAGCGAGGACACCAGCCTCTCCGCCTTTTTATCCAATGCGTCTCTGTCCTCTGACCTCGACGACCTGAGCGAGGACCGCGATAAGGTCTCCCTAATGACGCTGCACTCCTCCAAGGGTCTGGAGTTCCCTGTGGTGTTTCTGGTCGGCCTAGAGCAGGGGCTGTTCCCCAGCTACCGCTCTCTAGACGACCCTGCCGCCATCGAAGAGGAGCGGCGACTGTGCTACGTGGGCATTACCCGCGCCCGGGAGCGTCTGTTCCTCACCCACGCCCGCGCCCGGCGGCTGTATGGCTCCCGCGAGCCCGCCAGTCCATCCCTGTTTTTGGCAGAGCTGCCCCGCGAGCTGCTGTTGAGCAATTCTGCGGGCGCTGTTCCCAGGCAGATGAGGACGCCCATTCGAGAAATTCGGCAAAAGGAAGTTGACGCCCCTGGCACACATGAGGACGACTGGGGCGTGGGCGACCTCGTGGTTCACAAGGCGTTCGGCGCGGGTACGGTGACCCATATCTTTGGCGCGGGGAACAAGATTTGCCTAGCGGTTAAGTTTCCGGGGCAGGGACAGAAGATTATCGACCCCAAGGTGACGGCGCTGCAGCGGGTCGAGTCCTAATTTACCGAGCGTGGCAAAGCCCTTACACCCCGTTCGACCAAGCTCGCGCATCAGGAAAAGGTCTAGAGAGGCGATCGGAACTTTGCACCTCTGAAGATTTGTATCGCGCAGCTGGAAACAAAGAAAACCACT
Organism: Elainellaceae cyanobacterium; assembly: GCA_050331115.1. Taxonomy (GTDB): domain Bacteria; phylum Cyanobacteriota; class Cyanobacteriia; order CAKZMO01; family CAKZMO01; genus JBCCAG01. The sequence goes on along the minus strand of JBHJHD010000016.1, from coordinate 69,593 downwards.
GTGAAAGAAATATTAACGCCTGCTCAGTTTCCTCTCACAAGGAATATCATCACTGGGTAGACTCTTAATCTCGCTGAGGAAAGGCAGACTATGAAACACGGCAATGAGAAATACTTTATCCAAGGCTTTGGCTGGATCATCGATAGCCTAATTCCGTTCGAAGTACTGGAAGGGGTTTTCAAGAAATACTGCCCCTGGTACCTTAACCCGACCCCCGACCCGGTCGAACCCCCTAAACCAGAAAAACCGCCCATCGTGCCCGAGCGGGTATTCTGCCGTCTTTTTGATGAGGGCGAACAGCCCGATGCCGTGGGCCTGATTGAGCTGGGTCTGGCCATGGAGCAGGAGGCCGCTACCGTAATCGATTTTGACGTTCGGCCTGAAGTGGACGACGCCGATTTCAACGACGACGGCGAAACCGATGTGGCGGTGACAGATATCAGGGAAGAGATTAACCGGGGGGGGGACTCCGATATTCCTGCAGGCTACACCTACCTGGGTCAGTTCGTTGATCACGACATCGCTCGAAGCAAGTTTCGAGAAGGCTTTCAGAACCCGGTAGCAGACGGCACCGTCAACGTTGGTGAGATCGAAAACGAGCGGACGGCGGTGCTAGACATCGACTGCCTCTACGGCGATGGGCCTGAAAAGCAGCCAGAGCTTTACGAAGAAGACGGCGTCCACATGACGGTGGGCACCAACAGCGATACGCCCGATGGCGCGCCGGGCGGTCCCATTGAGGGCGGTCAGCCCAATGACCTGCCTCGTAGACCCGACAAGACGGCGGCAATCGGAGACGGTCGCAACGACGAGAATCTAGCCGTGGCCCAAACCCACCTCGCCTTCATCAAGTTCCACAACAAGACTGTTGACAAGATTGCCAGCGAGCAGGGGTTGAGCGGAGCCGAATTGTTTAAGGCTGCTCAAAAAGAGGTCACTTTACACTATCAGAGCATCGTCCTCACGGATTTTCTGCCGAGAATCGTTCAGGAGGATGTGCTAGCCGACGTGTTGCAGAATGGCCGTCAGTTTTACACCGACAAATTTTCAAACTGTATGCCCATCGAGTTCTCGGTTGCCGCCTATCGCCTAGGGCACAGCATGGTGCGCCCGGTTTACGAGTGGAACCGGGTATTCAACTCTAACCCTGACAACGTGCCCGCAACCATGGAGCTGCTGTTTGAGTTTTCTGAGGTCAGCGGTAAAGCCTCATCGGGCGGCAGAGATCCCTTCTTTGGCAGCCCCACGGTGCCCTCCAACTGGATTATCGACTGGACGCGCTTCTTTGACTTCTCAGAGGTTCCCGACGTGGAAACCCATCCCCAGCTCAACTTTGCCCGGGAGATTGATTCTAAGCTCGCCTTTGCCCTCAGGAAGCTGCCCGAGTTTCAGGACAAAGGCATCCCGGACGTATTTATCTCTTTGGCAACGCGAAATCTGCTGCGGGGCCGTCTGGTGAAGCTGCCCACGGGGCAGCAGGTGGCTGCAGCCATGAAGGCGTGTGGGCTCCACTTTGACGAGATCACAGCCGAGCAAATTGCGGCCAGCCCCCACGGAAAAATTTTGAAGAAGCATGGCTTCGACCAGAAGACGCCGCTATGGTACTACATTCTTCGGGAGGCAAAGATTGTCAACGATGGCAACAAGCTTGGCCCTGTGGGGAGCCGCATTGTAGCCGAAACGTTTGTCGGTCTAGTGGAGCACAACAGCATTTCTGTGCTAGCGGAGCGGCCTGACCTGAAATTCTCTATGCCGGAGCTGCTGGCTTTGGTGGGTGAACTCAATCCCTTGGGGGCTGACCCCGAGCCTGCGATGATGGCATAGTCATATGGCATAGTCATACAAATAGGGACATGGCGCTGCCATGTCCCTACAGGATCTTACTCTTGGGCAATACCCCCAGGGGAATTCGAATCCCCGTCGCCTCCGTGAAAGGGAGGTGTCCTAGGCCTCTAGACGATGGGGGCCTGACTGCCACTCTTCCTAAGATATTAGATGGCTTCTACCTCTGTCAACTAGTTTGACAAACAATGAGGGACAGTGGGCAGAAGTCTACTAACAAACGAGCTTACTGAAAGCCCCTTGAGTTCCGTAGGCGAATCACTTGACGCCGCATCTGTGCTGAGGCGCTCGTCTCAGACACTTCTTCCACCTGCGCCTCGGCAGAGATGGGCTCTAGATACTCATCCGGGCCGCAGGCAAAGGCCTCTAGCAGCCGCTCTAGCAATCGCTCGCGATCGCTCAAGAGCGCTTCGTCCTCAACTAAGCGAAACTTGAGATGAACCTCACAGTCATAGACGCCAACCGTAGGTCGTGCCGACTGATGCTTCAGTGAATTGGATTTCCTAGCCATAAAACTCGTACTAATGGCGTAATAGATGTGTTGGTGTCTAGCGCTTCAGGTCAGCAATAGCGGCCTATTCAGGAGAACTTGGGTCGTACCTTGCGAGGGGGAAGGGAGGCAAGAGCAATGACGATGGCCCTGACAGCGACGGCTCAAACATAAACAGATGACCGCTTGAGTTATCGCTTAGAGCTAAGGTCTACATCTATCATTCTCTAAAGCTTTGCTCCGCGCGTCCATAAAGCATTTGTGAGGATGGTGCATAAACATGTAATGATTTTGTAGCCATTTTGGGTAAGGGCTTGTAGTGCTACCTCCTGGCGATGGGCATTGCTTTGTCTGGCTGAACCTAGCCACAGCCGCCAAAACGCCTTAGGATTTAGGACTGAACCTTAGGCGGCAGTCGACTTTATCATGCCCTCCTTCAAGCGCACGATTCGCATAGCCCAGACCCTTACCGCGGTGTATTACGCCTACATGGTGGAATATCGAGCTGAGCTGATGTTTTGGGTGCTCTCAGGCAGCCTGCCGCTTATTCTTATGGGCGTCTGGACAGAGGCGGCGGCTGGGGGACAATTTGGGCTATCGTCGCTTGAATTTTCCCGCTACTTCATTGCCGTATTTCTTGTCCGTCAATTTAGCGTGGTCTGGGTAATCTGGGAGTTTGAGCGTGAGGTGGTGGAAGGGAAACTCTCCCCCAGACTGCTGCAGCCACTCGATCCAGGCTGGCACCACCTGATCTCTCATTTCGCCGAACGCTTTGCGCGGCTCCCCTTCATCGCGATTGTGATTGGGCTGTTTTTTGCTCTATACCCCCAGGCGGCGTGGCTGCCCAGCCTGGACACCGTAGCGCTGGTCATCTTAGTAGTCGGCCTAGCCTTTGTGCTGCGCTTCACGATTCAATACACCTTTGCCCTATTTGCCTTTTGGACTGAGCGAGCCAGCGCCATTGAGGACCTGTGGTTTTTGCTCTATCTCTTCCTCTCCGGCATGATTGCCCCTCTAGAAATCTTTCCTGCCGCCGTCCGCAGGGTTGTCGTCTGGCTGCCTTTTCCTTACCTCATCCATTTCCCAGCCAGCCTGCTGGTGGGACTACCGGTAGACATTCCCCGCAGCTTAGCCATCATGACAGCTTGGATAGCGCTGTTTCTGGGCCTCAACCGCTGGCTGTGGCGACGCGGGCTGAAGCAGTATTCAGGCATGGGTGCTTGAATACGGGCCAACAACCAGCTCTGGATGCCCTGTCTTAGCGTCTGGCTGGCGGCGAAACTCAATCTGGGGCAGCACCCCAATAACCAGCTCAACCGTGGTGTAGATTTCGCAGCCGCTCATCAAATGCCCGCCATGGGTTTGTCCGCGCTTGTCAGAAACCGCAATATGCAGATGGCAGCCGTCTGGAGAGAGGGTACCGCTTAGGGCGGTGATTTCGAGATATCCCTTTAGCTTTATCCCTATGGGCTGTCCGGCAAACCGAATTGTCGCCTGGGCCAAGCTACCCACGCAGGAAAGTACGCAGGCAGCCTGCCAGCTCTGAGTCTCGACAAGCTGGGTCAGCTCCGCCTTGAGGTCCTGACCGGGGTGGAGCCGGAGGGCGATCGCCTTCATATCGGTCATGGGCAGCGGCTGGTTCATGATATTTTTGAGGGCTATTGCTTGTGGCGCTGGCGAATCAGCGGGGCCCTCCATCAACTGTAGCGTCAAGTCCTGGCTTCAGCTTGGTGGCGCACCGGCAATTAGTCAAGCTGTTGCGCAGCTGATGCGGTCCAAAATGGGATCGAGCCGCCGAACCTGAGTATCTAAGCTAATCTGAAGCGCATTACCCTCTACGCCGATTGAGCGCACAACGACAGAGTAGGCGTCTCTCTCGATGCGGCGATAGCCGATAAGCTGGCTCACCCAGCTGAGAATTGTAGCCGTTTCCATCAGAAGCGGCATTTGATCGGGGTTGAAGCGGGCCTCCTGCAGGTAGATTAGCGTCGGCTGCTGCGGGCCTGGCTTCAGGACGCGGGACGTATCTTGAGGCTTTACCTGAAGAACTCCTGACAGGGCGATCGCGGCGGTGGAGGCGATCGCCGACGGAGAGCGGTACTGCATTTGCGCCTGCACCTCAATCAAGATTTTTTCGTCCTCAAGCCGACAGACAATCTGCTGTGGCCTCAGAGAAAAGGCCTGCTGCTGCTTGAGGAATACCACCGTCTGCAGCCAGTCGTAAATGGGGGGCGAGTTAAGGAATCGATTTAGGCTATCTTCGTCAATTCTCAGGTCCGCTGAGAGCCCCAGCGGCTTCTCTAGGCGGAGCCGCCCTACGAGTACATCCGGTAAAGAGAGGGACAGGTGAGCAATATCAATATCTAGGGCGTCGACCTGCAGGTCGGACGTCAGCCATAGCCCTTTAGAATGAAGCGAAATTCCCGTTGCCTCACCTTGGAGGAGCTGGCCTAGGGCCGCACAAATATCGACCTCGACTTGATCTGCATCGCTCAGCTGAGCATAAATCGCAATCTTGACGAGCTGACCCATCAACAGTTCAACTAATCCAGAACTTTCGAAAATCATGAGCGCTGCCAGACCTTGAGCAGTCGGTACGTCGACCTAGATGTAATTGATAATAGGGTCAACTGGCGCCATCGCCGCTCAATCTGCGGCTAGAGATTCAATTCAGGGTGCTGCAGGTTTGCATCAAGAGGCCTATTTCAAACGGTCACCGCGTTCTTCTCAGTTCATATTAGCGCTAGGGCGTCTAGGTTTCATCAGCAGAGGGCTAGCGCATCTCGGCCTTAGTAACTGACCCATTCGCTGCAACGGTCAGCTCCAGAGGCCGATCGGCTTCGGTAGCCTTCACCACCTGTCGGTATACCGAGTCGTTGGTGGGCACGGTGCGCTGCTCGCCGTCGCTCCAGTAGGTGATGGTATAGTCCACGCGTTTGAGCAGCTCGGGGGTGCCAATGCGCTCCTGCCGCTCCTGGCGAGCCTCTAAATCATCGACCGTGGGGCGGGGCGGTAGGGCGGGCCACCATAGCCCTTTGTCGTCAGGGCCGGTGACGGCGGCGGGCGGCATCTGGCCGTTGACGTTCTCTAAGAAGGTGGCGGTTTCTTCAAACAGCTCGACGCGGGTATCAGAGGGGCGATCGCTGTCGCCGACGTACTCGACCTTCCAAACGTATTCGGCGGTTGCGGTAGCCTGGTAGTCGTTGCTGAGCTGCGACTCGCAGCCAGCCACCATGAGTGCGGCGGCAGCAATTATCCCCGGCCATCTAAGTCCTGACATAGCGCTCCTGAACTGCGTTAGCTTATAGGTTGTAGGCTTGTTCTATCTCTTATCTCACCATTTCCCAGGCGATGTCATCTCCTCCCGGTAGGACAGTTCGTTCGCCTTCACCTGACCGATGCCAATGACTTCCTCAACGTCCTCAGTACGCCCAGCCTCTCACCCCACAGCAGATGGACTATTGCCCGTGGTCGAAACCTTTCACTCTGTTCAGGGAGAAGGGACATGGGTGGGGGTGAGCGCTTTTTTCATCCGGCTGGCCGGGTGCGACGTGGGCTGCCCCTGGTGCGATACAAAGGCTTCCTGGCACCGCCATCACCCTAGGCAGTCGGTGCCACAGCTCGTAGCAGCGGCGGCGGCAGCGCAGCCCAAAATTGTCGTGATTACTGGCGGTGAGCCGCTGCTGCATGACCTCACCGATCTGACCCAGGGGCTAAAGCGCAAAGGGCTGCACGTCAATCTTGAGACCTCCGGAGCCCATCCGCTCACTGGAATATTCGACTGGATTACCCTATCTCCAAAGCGCTTCAAGCCACCGCTTACGGCACTCTACCCCCACGTGAACGAGCTGAAAGTGGTGATTGCCGAGCCGCAGGATTTTGAGTGGGCCGAGTCTCACGCGGCGCAGGTCCCTGAGGCGGCGGTCAAGCTACTCCAGCCCGAGTGGAACACCGCCAAAAGTCAAAGCTGGATTGTGGACTATGTAAAGCAGCACCCTGGCTGGCGGGTGAGCCTGCAGACCCACAAGTTCTTGGGGGTGCGCTAGCTGTGGCCAATCCTACGAATCAACCCAAAGCCGTGGTTCTCCTATCTGGAGGCCTAGACTCCGCCACCGCCGCTGCCCAGGCGATCGCCGATGGCTATACCTTGGTGGCCCTCTCTTTCCGCTACGGACAGCGCCACGACCGCGAGCTGCAGGCCGCCCAGCGCGTCGCCGCAGCCTTAAGCATCCAAGCACGCCACACCATCGACGTGAACCTAGCCCAGTGGGGCGGCTCTTCCCTGACCGATACTAGCCAGCCCCTACCCCAAGGCGGCGTCAAGCCCGACGAAATCCCCTCTACCTACGTCCCCGGACGCAACACCGTATTCATCGCGATCGCCCTCTCCCTGTCCGAAGCCGTGGGCGCTGAAGCCATCTATCTGGGCATCAACGCCGTGGACTACTCTGGCTACCCCGACTGCCGCCCCGAATACCTCACGGCCTTCCAGCACTTGGCTACCCTCTCCTCAAAAGCGGGCCTAGCGGGCAACGCCCCCAAGCTGGTGGCCCCCTTGGTTCTCGATTCTAAAGTCGACATCGTCCGCCGCGCCCTACTTCTGGGCGTCCCCATCGCTGAAACCTGGTCCTGCTATCGGGGCGGCGCGGAACCCTGCGGCCTTTGCGACGCCTGCCGCATCCGCGATCGCGCCCTAATTGAGGCGGGGCATCCGGAGTTGGCCACCCCCACTGGACGCCAGCATGGCCTATCGTAGAACGCGCCTCCCGACGTAAGGGCGTTCGCGCTAGGGTGGGCGCAGCCTTCAATGGCCATTCACCCCCACCAGCCCCCCGCGCTGACCGATCGCCTCAATCAAACTCTGGTGCCCAGATGCTCGACACCGCCATCTCCCACCCCGGCAAAAGCTCGGGCACCGTAAAGCGATCGCCATCACGCAGCACCACGACCTCTCCCTGGCCGCGATACACTTCGATGGTCTGGGTGCGATAGTCCACCAACGCGCCGACGGTGGTGCCCAGGTCGATGAACTGCTGAATCTTGGCCTGCAGGGCGTCGAGGTCGTCGGTCTTGGAGCGCACCTCAAAAATCAAATCGGGCACCAGGTTGGCAAAGTCTTCGGTGGTGCGCCGCATCCGCTCCGCTTTAACAAAAGAGGCGTCGAGAGCGCGGGTGTCTGCGGTGGCGTTGGGCAGCTTGAACCCTGCGCTCGACGCCGTTATCCGTCCTAACTTTCGGGGCCGAACCCAGGCCCAGAGTTGAGCAATAATAGCGGCGGCAATTTCATCCGATTCAAACCCAGACGGACTCATAACAATAATGGCTCCATCAATCAGTTCCAAACGATGATCGGGGTGCTGATGCTGAAACTGTTTGAGGTCGTCAACGGTGAGCGTCACGGTGTCCTCCGCTCAGTTACGTGCTATTCCATCTTGCCGCGCCGCCCGCTGCACCGCCTCCGCCACTGTCGCCGCCACCCGCGCGTCAAACACCGACGGCACAATGTGCTCCGGCCCCAGCTCATCGGCAGACACTAAAGAGGCGATCGCCTCTGCCGCCTCCAGGTACATGGTGGTGGTCATGGCGCTAGCGCGACAGTCCATCGCCCCGCGAAACACCCCCGGAAAGGCCAGCACGTTGTTAATTTGGTTGGGGTAGTCGCTGCGTCCAGTCGCCATCACCGCGACCTTATCCTTGATTAGCTCGGGCTGAATTTCGGGAATTGGGTTCGCCATGGCAAACACAATGGGATCTTCTGCCATCGATACCACCATCTCCAGCGTCACCACCCCCGGCGCGCTCACCCCCAAAAACACATCTGCCCCAGCCATGGCGTCCGCCAGCGACCCGCTTTTATCCACCGCAAAGTCCCGCTTCTGAGTCGTTAGGCCTTCTCGCTGCTGGCTGACAATGCCCTTTGAGTCGCACAGCGTAATGTGTTGACTGCCCGCCTTTTGCAGCAGCTTAGCGATCGCAATGCCCGCCGCCCCGGCCCCGTTAATGACGATGCGGATCTGCGCTAGGGATTTATTCACCAGCTTCAGCGCATTGATCAGCGCCGCTAGGGTGACGATGGCGGTGCCGTTCTGGTCATCATGGAACACTGGTATATCTAATTCTTGCTGTAGGCGCGATTCTACCTCAAAGCAGCGGGGGGCGGAGATGTCTTCCAGGTTGACGCCACCAAACACAGGCGATAAATTCTTCACCGCTTCCACAATGGCGTCAGTATCTTGAGACCGGAGGCAGATGGGAAAAGCGTCTAGCCCCGCGAACGCCTTGAACAGCATTGCCTTGCCCTCCATTACCGGCAGCGCCGCCTCTGGCCCCAAGTTCCCTAGGCCGAGGATAGCGCTGCCGTCGGTGACGATCGCCACCGTGTTGCGCTTAATCGTCAGCTCATACACCCGCTCGGGGGCCTCGGCGATCGCCCGACAGATGCGCCCCACGCCAGGGGTATAGGCCATGGCCAAATCGCCCTGGTTCTGAAACGAGATTTTGCCCTCCACCGAGATTTTGCCGCCCTGGTGCAGGTGAAAGGTGCGGTCGTGGGCGCTGACAAGGCAGATGTCGGACAGGGCCCTGAGGGCATTGGTGATTGCGCCGGCATGCTCAGCACTAGAGGCCTCGACAACAATGTCGCGCACCGTCTGCTGGCGGCTTTGCTCAATCAGATCAATCGCGCCGACGCTGCCCCCCACCTCGGCGATCGCCTGAGTAACGCGGGCCAGCATCCCAGTCCGATTGGGAATGGCAAGGCGAATCATAAGGCTGAAGCTAGGATTGGGGGTCAGGCTGACCATAGTGATAAGGGAGACGGCTAATATTGTGAGCAGCAATGCTGTTCATCACCGTAGCCCAGGGCTGTCGAAACCTCAAGCGCTGTTTATCGGTGATTGCTGACCAAATCTTCTGCTCGCCAAACTGGACCATGCCCTACCTGCACACCACCATAGATATTCGCGCCGCCCGCGCCCAGGTCTGGGAGGCCTTAGTCGAAAAACGCCTGTGGTGCCAGTGGAATACCTTCCTTTACGACAAGACGCCGGCAGTTCCCTTTTCCTTGAACGCATCGGTTAAGCTGGCAATGCGGCGCGTTCCGCAAGAGACCAGAACTCAGTTTGAAGCGCGCATCGTTCACCTCCAGCCCGAGGCTTGCCTGCGCTGGGTGGCGATCGCCCCGGGCTACCGTAGTGAGCACCAGTTCGACCTAGAAGAGCGTGACGGCTACACCCGATACCACCACCAAGAAATGATCACTGGCCCCATATCTCGACTTATTTTGCCGTTCATTCGCCAGGATGAGCTGCGCGGGCTGCGGCGCATGGCTCTGGAGCTAAAGCAATATACAGAGGACCAGTCTTGAGGCACAGCAGTGCAGAAGATCGCTACCGGCGACTGCGTCAGGAGGTTTTCCTGGCCCTAGCCGTGCTGACGGGGATAACCAGTATTGGGACGCTAGGCTACCACCTAATTGAGGGCTGGAGCTGGATAGACTCGGCCTACATGACTATCATCACCATGTCTACGGTCGGGTTTACCGAGGTCCAGCCCCTCAGCGCCACGGGACGGCTGTTCACCATTACCCTAATCCTGCTAGGCGTTGTTAGCATTGGCTATATCGTCAACCATTTTACCGAGGCTGTCCTTCAAGGGTCGTTTCAAGAAGGTATCCGGCTCCGGCAGCAGAGGCGTCTTTTGAACACATTAAATCAGCACTACATTATCTGTGGCTTTGGCCGCACCGGGCGAAACATTGCCGTGGAGTTCGCGGCTGAGGGCATCGAGTTTATCGTTATCGACTTTTCTCCCGACGCTATCGCCCGGGCCCAGCAGATGGACTATATAGCCATCACGGGAGACGTCACCTTAGATGAAATCCTGATGCGGGCAGGAATCGAGCGGGCCGCCTGCATTGTGGCGGCCCTGCCGTCTGACGCGGAAAATCTCTATACGGTGCTGTCGGCCAAAAGCCTCAACCCGCAGATTCGCACCATCGCCCGGGCCAATACGGAAGAGGCAGTGCAAAAGCTGCAGCGGGGCGGGGCAGATGCGGTGGTCTCTCCCCACGTGACAGGCGGCAGGCGGATGGCAGCGGCGGCCCTGCGACCGCAGGTGATGGATTTTGTAGACGGCATCTTGACCGGCACCGATCGCTCCTTCTATATGGAGGAGTTTTTGCTAGACGCCAACACGTCTCCCTGCGTCGGTCAAACGCTGCGGGAGACAAGGCTCAGGTCACGGTCCGGGGCACTAGTGCTGGCCATCCGGCGGGCGGACGGCAATTTGATCGCGGGGCCGATGGCGGAGGCGCGGCTAGAAGCGGGAGATATGCTGATCTGCATGGGGACGGCGGAACAGCTGCGATCGCTCAACCAGATCCTCAGCCCGCTGAGGGTAGGCACTTCGCTACGGCTGCCCAAGCACTGAACTGATATCGTGAGCGTCTACTCTATACTACAGGGCAGTTGCGACCTACTCAGACTTAGACATGTACTTCTCAAAAACTTCTGCCTCTGTCATATTGTGAGTGGCGTTAGCAAACTCGTAGTAGCTCGGTTTTCTGTCAATAAATATCTGCTCCTCAAGCGTGAAGCCGTCTTGTTCGTCAAACAATCCGGCGGGCAAAACGTAATTGTTTTCGCTCTTGAAGCGATAAAAGAGATGCGTACCGCACTTGCTACAAAACCCACGCTCTGCCCAATCTGAGGAGTCATAGGCTGTAACGTTCTCCATACCACTAATTTCAACCTCTGAGCCACACTCGACCGCCAGAAGGGGGCCACCGCCCCATTTTCTACACATGTCGCAGTGGCACGCATCTACTTTGTGAACTTTAGAGGCAGCGATCAGTTCAACCGAGCCGCACAGGCAACTTGCTTTCGTTGGATTACTGCTGGTCATAGTCGTCTCCAGTTGTAGGTATTGATTTCTTTTCTATAATGTAGAGCTTCACTAAGCTTTGGGCTCGGGAAAGAGCCCCCGCGTGATCACAAGCACCACGCCGAATACCTCAGCTACCGTAGCGCCAATATAGACCTCAACAATCCATCGATTTCGATATTCTAGCTTTCCTAAGCCTAGAAGAATAAATACGGCGTTCATGACTAGAAGCTGCGACACCAAGATCCACATAAACCAGGTGGCATAGCGCTGCCGCAGCTGTCGATCCGAGCGCCGGTCTTCTAGCAGCTCTGTAGTCAGCGGGTCAGCAGGCTTGGTCTTTGGCGAGGTGGCGACCTGCGCCTTCACTAGATCTATTGCTTCTTGGGTACTCCCTAGTCCCGCCGCACTCTCAGGGTTAATCTCGCTAAACGTCATCGATACCTACGAACAAACGCATCAGGGGAAATATTTAGCACCTTCAGCCGGTAGGCCAGCACGGCTTCAGACACCCCAAAGTAGACCATTGCCGACAGCATTGATTCACCCTGCCGCTGTAGACGGCTGAGCTCGCTTGCAGGCATCAGCAGGTTGGCGGCAAATTCGTCAGCGAATCTGTTTTCGTCATCTTGACGTGACGGATCGGGGCCGTCTCGCAAATCGACGTAGTTGTATTCACCCCCCGTGGTCCCCTCAGCCACGCGCCAAGAGTAGTGGCCTAACTCGTGGGCACAGGTAAATCGCTTGCGCTGATTGCTGTCCTCATAGTGGATCACAATGATGGGGTCTTTGCCCGACTCTTTGAGTAGCGCCCCCGCAATCGGGTCAGGCAAGTCGGTCTCCAGGACGTGGATGCCGAGCCTTTTGGCGATTGTGACTGGGTCTACAGGGAATCCGGCCTCATGCCACACCTCAACCAGCATCTGATTCGCCATCATCTTAGCCCGGCGGCTTACTGTCGAAACGGCAGGTTGCACCATCACTTTCTCCCAATATCTAGCCCCGTGCCGCTGCTAGCTCAGGCAGGCGGCAGCTGAGCAGCGACCTAAGGCCTCTGAAGAGGCTACGACAGCGATCGCTGTCGCCAACAATAATGTCCCTACGATCATACCGGACGAACCGATTCGAGCGGCACAAAAAAATCCCCGACCGAGGCCAGGGATGGGAGGTTAGGCATTGTTTAAGCATTCACAACAGGTTAAGGCCGGACGGGATGGAACACAAAGTCTTTATCCCCGGTGGCAAACCCCAGTGGCAGACCCTATGCGAGCCACTCCTGCACCGCTTCTTCCTTAGTGTTGGTGCGGCGCTCGGGGGTTTCGCGAGTGAACTTCATGTGAATCGCGCGGTTCTGCTCCCCGTCAGCGGCCACCGCCATAATGGGGTAGTCGATTAAGCCATCCTGGAAAGACATCTGGAAGCGGAACGTGCCATCAGAATTGAGCTTAATGGGTTGCCCCCCGATGGTTACCGTCGCGTCGGGCTCGGTCGCCCCGTAGACGATCAGTTCGGCGTCAGCCACCAGCCAGAACTGGCGGGGACGGATGGGCGGCATGGAGGCGCCAAAGCCCACGCCCGACATTGTCATGCCCATGCCAGAAGTTGTCAGCGCACCGGGGAAGGGCACACCTGGAAATAGACCTGCACCAGAAGCAGTCTTCATCATGCCCATACCAGAGGGAAAGACGAAGGAGCTAACGGCCTGCTCAGGCACTTGATGCATGGAGCCAAATAGCGAGCCGGCAACGCGCTGCGCTTCGGCGGACTTAGCCATGCCAAAGACAGTATCGTAGAGTTCGTTGCTCTGTGACGTTGGAGCAGTCCGCTGGCTCGGCGGAACGAGATTGGCGTAGGTCTGACCGCGCAGATCTTCATCCCAGCTGAGGGTCAAGAACTGATCTTCAACCCAATCTGAGGGGTAGACCGGCGGAATGCGAACCGGGGCAGAGCGGGTCAGCATCAGCCAGCGGCCGTCCATGGTGAGGTAGCCGATTTCGACTGCGTAGTCGCGATCGCTAACGGGAACGGGAAGGTACCACTCCCGCGCTAGCTCGTCGCATTCATACTGCTGCATGCTGTGGGGGCGCTGGAAATTGATGTCGACATTGGTGACATCGTAGAAGCGCAGAGCCAGGCGAATACCGCCCTGGCGGCGCAGCTCTTCTCTGTGGTCATTGGGCACGTCCCAGTAGACGTAAGCCCACTGTGGGTCGCGGGGCAGAAGGACAACACGGCTTTCACCATAGCCGTCGGGTAGGTCGGGTAGCGCTTCGTCCACATCTGCCAGCGCCACCATGTCGTCCACCTGGCCGACGTCAAACTTAGCGGCTTCAACCGTCTCCTGAGCCATGAGTCCAGACTGAACCGTCGCTTGGGGCGTAGCGGTTGGGCTCACGGTCGCGCTAGCGGCCTGGCTGAGGACACGGGCCTCCTGCGCCTCTTGAATCGCTACGATGAGCTGGTCCTTGCGCATGCGGCTATAGCGAGACACGTTGTATTCGCTAGCAACTAAGCGCAGCTGGCGTAGCGTTAGCTCTTCGAGCGGGGGGCGGTGCTGAGTCATTATAGATACCTCCTAAAATACAATTTTGATACGTCACATCGAGAACAACTATCCTGTTGATCCCGGTGATCCCCAAACTCAGCATCTTGTAAGCAAATCAAAAAGACGATCGCTTACAGAGGCTCTGTAGCGCTAACGGCGTAAGCAAAAATGCTTAGCAGGGATCGCAACTTGGTCTCATATTGCAGAATATTAAGCGAGAGATCAAGGGGGTGGGCGCGTTGATTTGCCGAGATCCCACGAGTTTGCAGGAAAAATGGGGATCGTTATGTCATAGATTCATAACATTAGCGATCCCCTGCAGCGATTCCGGGATCGCCCAAACCGCACAATAGGCGATACTGACGGGGAGTTTAGAAAAGCTATATTCATGCGCCAGTCCCGAGTCGTCCGTCCCCTACTCGCCTCAGCTCTACAGCTTTGGCTCCGATCGCTTGTGGCGCGGGTGGACGATCTCGACATCAATATCCAGGCTAGCGATCGCCAGCTCCTGGGCGGGCATCTGCCCCAGGTGTCTCTAAAGGCCGAAGGTACGGTCTACGAAGGGCTTTACCTGTCTCAAGTTGCGCTAGAGGCGGGCGGCATTCGCGTTAACCTGCGGCAGATCCTACGCGGCCAACCGTTTAAGCTGGCCGACCCAATTACCGTAAGGCTTCAGGCCTGGGTAAGCGCTGAAGATCTCAACCGCTCTCTGGGGTCAGAGAAACTCTCCACAGCGTTAGCCACCCTCCTCCAGCAGATCCTGCCCCAGGCAGCAGTGCAGGTCACCCATATCGACCTAGCGGCCAACCAGCTCACCTTCCAGGGCAAGGTGATTACCTTAGAAAAAGGTAAATCGAAAGCAGGCGCGCCTGCGGGCCAATTGCCCAATCAGACCCTGGCGAGGGAGTCCATCGATGCACCTGTAATCCTTTCAACCCAAGTCACCGCGCAGGCCTCGACGCTCCACTTCGAGGCCGTACAGCTCTTGGCCTATCCCGGCAGTGCCCTACCGCAATTGCTGCCGGATCATGCCCTACCGTTGGGGGACGTCAGGCTAGAGGTCCTTGATATCCGGCCTGAGGCGATCGCCCTAGTGGGCGAAATTAAGGTTTTGCCGTAGCCTTCGAATCAGAGCCCCCAGAAGCCCCTCTAGATCTCCCCGAGGGATAGGTGCGACCTTTCCAAGCGCCGCCCTGACCTCGGATATGCCGCCGCGCCGAATCTAGGGTCATCAGCGTGTAGAGGGAGGCGATCGCCGGTAGGGCAAAGGCAAAGCCTGAGGCGCAGCGGTAAAACCGCACGATGGGCCAATAGGCCGCGCTCATGGCCAGCCAGCCCAGCAGCCCTAGCAGCGCCACCCATCCCCGGCCGCTGAACAAGCCGAAGAGAAAGCTCATGGGAGGGACCAGATAGACCACCACCATCCCCGATACCGAGCCTAGCAGCAGCAGCGGAGAATAGCGCAGCTGGGTATAGGCAGTGCGGGCCACCATGTCCCAAATGCTCTTTAGCGTTGGGTAGGGCCGCAGGCTGCAGATGCGATCGCTCAGTCCGATCCAGATCGGATAAAAGGGAGGCAGGTCAGCTTGAGTATGCTTCACCGCCGCGGCCAGGGCGCAGTCATCAATCAAGGCCTGCCGAATGGCAGCGATGCCGCCGATGCGCTGTAGGGCCTCCGGGCGCAGCAGCACGCAGCCCCCCGCCCCCGCCGCCGTCGCTCGGTAAGGACTGTTCGACCAGCGAAACGGATAGAGCTTCTGAAAGAAAAATACGAAGGCAGGAATCAGCAGCTGTTCCCAACGGCTCTCGCAGCGCAGCCTCACCATAACCGAAGCCATCTGCAGCTGCCGCTGCTCGGCCAGGGCAACCAGCTGCCGAACACTCTGAGGCGAGTGGCGGATATCGGCATCTGTAAGCAACAGATAATCTGGCTTGCCCGCTGCGCTAGGCGTCGTGAGGGCGTGGGTCGTTCCCTGCTGCAGCGCCCAGAGCTTCCCGGTCCAGCCGGGGGGTAAGGGCTTTGCGGAGAGCACCTCTAAGGGCGTCGTCGTTCTGCGGGCGATCGCCCGCGCCGCGGCGGCGGTATTATCTGTGCTGTGGTCATCGACCAGCAGAATCGACAGGTCGCCTGCGTAATCTTGGTTGAGCAGCGAGGGCAGGGAGTGGGAAAGCATGTCGGCCTCGTCACGCGCTGGGATAACCACCTGCACAGTGGGGAGGGACCTTGGTGGGATAGGCCCTGGATCTTCTGAATCGGATTCTTCAAGCTCTGATTCTTCGAGACTAGCGGCCGCTGACTCTGACGATGCCGCCTCTAATTGGGGACTCGTCCGCCAAAACTGCCCCCGGCCCAACAAAAGATAAACCCAAATGGCGAGCGGCAAACCGGCAACAGCGATGGCAATCACATCGTCTTCCCCATACAGCGATCGATAAGGACCCAATACACCCGTCGTAGGCTATCTTCAGAGGTCAGCTAGAAATGTGTCCCCCAAAGATAGATCAAATGCGACAGCTTTACTTACACTGAGAAGCTAGTGCCCGACGCAGCAACTCGGTGCAACCATCGCTTTGGCGTGATCATGATGAAGCCTACGCATGGCTTATCCTCATAGAATCATATACGCAGAAATCACCTAATATCGCCTAGGAAAGTACTCCATGTCTGATTTACATCGGTCAACAGCCCTGCCCCCATTGCTCACCGCTCGTCGCGCAGCGGCAGCAGTCCTCCTCTGCGCTTTAATGGGCGTAGGCGCTTGCTCCAGCTCAACTCAGCCTGAGGCCGAAACAACGCCGGCCGAAGTGACTTCTGAGGGAGCGGTCGACAATCAACAAAAGAAGGCCGACGCCGCCTTAAATCGTCTGCTTGACGTGAGCGGAAAGGTCTATAACAGCGCCTACCAAAACAATTGGCAAAGAGCGCTGACGCAGTTTAACCGCCTGCAGGAGACGGGCGATCGCCTCGATACGCTGGTCGCTAACGGAACTATTGAGGGCATCGACGTCGAGGCTATGCTCCTGCAGATCGACACGCTAGAGGATGCCATTACTACCGAGCAGCAGCTTCCCGCCATGGTAGCGGCCAACACTCTCGCTCAAACCGGGCTAGAGGCAGCGGCAGCGATCGACCTAGACGCCACATCGATCGGCGTAGCCGAGCTTGCATACTACGGCCGCGAGCTAGAGCTGGTCGCCCTTGGCCCCGACGGTGAATCTGGCACGTCCCCAGAGGACGCAGAAACCTTGAAGCAGGCCGCCGACCAGGTCATTCAGGCTTGGGACAATCTAGACGCCGCGGCGCTGGGCGCGACCTCGGGCAAGCTGACGGGCGGGACAGCTGAGGCATCTGAACCCCCCGCAGCCTCTGAGGGTGAGCCTCAGACAGGCGAGGCCCAAGCAAATGAGTCCGAAGGCAAGCCTAAAAATAAGGCAAACAGCGCCACCCGAGTTGGAAGAGCCGTCAACCAACTCCGTCAAGAGCCCAATGAAGACTACGCTGCCCCGGCGCGCAGAATTGTTGTAGGCTCTCAGAAAATATTGGCAGAGCAAAACCAGTAGGGATCTGGTTAAGCGAAATTGGCGAGGTGAGATTGTCCAGGTGAGGTTGTTCAGAAGCAGCGATAACCTTGGTACAGTAAAATCGCTGTGCCAAGCTTGCAAAGATTGTAATCCACTCGTTTTATTACTGCTTTTTCCTACTTTCCCCATGCTTAGACGACCCATCGCCGCCCTAACGGCGAGCCTCATCAGCGGACTACTGGGCTGGCCTGCCGCTAGCCCAGCTCGACCGGCCTTACTCGCCCAGTCGCCGGGCGACACCTGCGGCCAAACCACGGGCAGCACCATCATCTATGACCAGCCCAGGCGAGACGCTCCCATCGTCGCGCAGATTGTGCAAGCAGGGCGACGCCTGTCTCTCGATCCCAACTTCTCTACCGGAGACTGGGTGCGCGTGACGACGGCGTCGGTTGCCGGATTCACCCTAGTTCAGTATCTCGACAGCTGCGGCGCTTCCTCAGGAGAGGGGGCTGCCGTTTCTACAGCATCCACCGAGAGCGCGTCCACCGGGGGGACGACCGCCGCCGATGATGGTACCGTCGGCAGCTGCGCCATCGCCCTGCCTGACCGCAGCGCCCCCCAGCTTAGCGTCAGGGTTGAAGCTGGGGCCAACGCAGCCTACAACGCGATCGCCGCCGGATCTGGTCTAATCTTGAGCGCTGAGCCAGCGCTCTATAGCCCTGAGCAAGAACGCTACTGGCGCGAAGTGTTGGCCTACCCACCGCAGCAGGGCAGCCGCTCTGCCACTGGCGAAGCCTGGATATCGGAGACGGGTGCCGACACGCCTAGGCTGCTTCACAACAGCGACGGGATCTTGGTCAACCGTCAGGGAGAGGCCTACCCCAACTTGAATATCGCCCGCCGGCCTTGCCAGACGCTGTTCCCCGACGCCAGCATTGTTGAAGGGCAGTCCCTACCGACGCGCTTACCCGAGGGCTACCGGACGCCATAGCGCCTCTCAAAAATCATTCGATTTAAGTAGGAGGCTATAAATAAACGACCCTAACAGGGGGTTCGCCCCCAATACCGTTTACTTGTGGCTAGCCACTTACTCTATATCGATGGATCTATTTGACCACCAGCGTCAGCAGCTAGAAGCGCGCGAAGCCCCCCTTGCGGCCCGCATGCGGCCTCGCGTACTGGACGAGTTTATCGGCCAGGATCACATCGTTGGTCCTGGCCGTTTGCTGCGGCGGGCCATTCAAGCCGACCAGCTCTCATCGCTGCTGCTCTATGGCCCCCCGGGCACCGGCAAAACGACCCTGGCCCGCATTATTGCCAACACCACCCGCTCCCACTTCATCTCCATCAACGCGGTGCTAGCGGGAGTCAAAGACCTGCGGGTGGCGATCGCCACCGCTCAAGACCAGCGCGGCCAACATGGTCAGCGCACGATTCTGTTTGTGGACGAGGTGCACCGCTTCAACAAAGCCCAACAGGACGCTCTGCTGCCCTGGGTGGAAAACGGTACCCTCGTTCTAATTGGCGCCACCACCGAAAATCCCTACTTTGAGGTAAATAAAGCGCTGGTGAGCCGCTCGCGCCTGTTTCGGCTATTGCCGCTAGGGGCGAATGACCTGCGGCGAGTGGTCCATCAGGCCCTGAACGATTCAGGGCGGGGATATGGCGATCGCCCCGTGCGGCTCGACGCCGACGCGGAAGACCACTTGGTCAACGTGGCCAACGGCGACGCCCGCGCCCTGCTCAATGCCCTGGAGCTGGCGGTAGAGACTACCCCCCCATCCCCTGGGGGAAAGCAAGATTTAGAGCACAAGGGAGGGCAAGCAAGCGAGCGCGAGGGTGAAATTCACATCACCTTAGCCGTCGCCGAAGACTCCATCCAGCAGCGGGCCGTTCTCTATGACAAAGAAGGGGACGCCCACTTCGACACCATCAGCGCCTTTATCAAGAGCGTCCGAGGCTCAGACCCAGATGCGGCGCTCTACTGGCTAGCCCGCATGGTCTATGCCGGGGAAGACCCGCGCTTTCTGTTTCGCCGACTGGTGATTTTGGCAAGCGAGGATGTGGGCTTAGCGGAGCCTAACGCCGTCGCCGTCGTCAACGCCTGCGCCCAGGCCTTCGATCGCGTGGGCATGCCAGAGGGCCGCTACCCGCTGGCCCAAGCGACGCTGTACCTAGCAACCGCACCCAAGTCCAACACCACCATGGGCTTTTTCGACGCGCTGGCCGCCGTGGCGCGCGAGCAAGAAGACGCCATCCCGCCCCACCTGCAGGACGCCAACCGGGATGCGGCCATGGGCCACGGGCAGAACTACCTCTATCCCCACGCCTACCGAGACCACTGGGTCGCCCAGCAATACCTACCGAATAACCTCCAGGGCCAGGTGTTCTATCAACCCTCGACCCAGGGCTACGAAGGCCGCATCGCCGCCCAGGTGCAGCAGCGACGAGAAGCCCAGCTTGCGGCCGTGATGGGTGAGGTGGTGCCTGAAATTTTGACCCTCAGCCCTGAAGACGGCTCCGATCGCTGGATTCAGCGATCGCTCTCTCAAGCTAGCGATCATCTGTCCCAGGTGCGCGATCGCCTGTTCGAGCGCCTGAGGCCCCAGCGGCACCACGTGCTTTTGACGGTGAATTCCCATGGACTGCTGGTGTGGGAGGCGGTGCGGCGAGTTCCGGAGGGCGGGGTATACGCCGCGGTAACCGATGCAGAGCGAGCTGCTCTGGCGGAGCAGGCCCAGCTGTTGCCGGAGCTGCGACAGCCGATGTTTCTGCCGACGCTAGGGGCGATCGCCGATGAGGGCGCGGATGTAGAAGCCACCGAACGGGCCCTCAAGTCCCCCAAAGCTGCGGGACTTCCGACTCAGCCCCCCCCAGAATTGGGGGGCAGGGGGGCCATCCCGGCGTTTGACGGCATCGTGGGCCGTAACCTGTTATTAAACGCGGCCGACAGAGCCGCTACCGCCAGCGCCCTGGCTTCGGTGATGGCTCCCGATACCACTACCCTACTGGCTGAGAGTCTGCCTAAGGACTCGCAGCGGATTTCTCAGCTTCTGACGCTGTCCGATGGGTTGAGCGATCGCCTTATCGCAGCAGAGCGCGCGCTGTACGACAGCGACCCTAACCTGGCCTGGGGACGCGACGATTTGGTCCAACTTCTTGAAGCCTCGCCGCTGATGGCTCAGGTGCAGGTCGAGAGCATGGGGGTTGAGATGTATCTGTCGCCGGGGCTCGTGAGTCGCTGGAGCGATCCAGGGGAAAAGCAGCCCAGCTATTGCGATCGCCTCACGCCTTTCCTATCCGCGCAGGATTTAGAGGCGGTGTGTCAGGGGCTGCGATCGCTCACCGCTCAGACCGTGGTTTGGAAGACTCAGGTGGCTTTTGTGTATTGCGCTGGCCCTATCGCTTAGACCCATAATATTGGCTTAAACCCTGACCTTGCATAGGCGCTAGGGTATGGGCTGGCGCTAGAGCGTGCATTGGCCCTTAGGGCTGCTCATCACCGTAAAACCGATAAAAATAATAGGCATCTTGAAACAGCTGCTCATCCGCCACGTGGCGAATTACCCCACGATCCATCAGCATCTGACCAATGTCCAGTGCACCCTGATCCGATACCCCCTGGGTGCGCATCAGCCAGTCCACCGCCTCGCAGCCTAAAAAGCTCCGCTCATAGAGCCGCAGCCGATAGACCCGATCTTTGATCTCCACCCCATCCTCCCCGCGCATCTCGGCCGTTAAGGCGTCCACATCGATCGCAGTCAAGCTCTCCTCCAGCCGCTGGGGAACCACCAGCGACTCCTCTACCGAGGTTGAGCCGTTGAGGGGTGTCTTTAGGTTTCGCCCCCTAGCGTCGTAGAGGCGAAGGGTCGCTGGGCCCGCTTCCGAGCTACCCTGGCCTGCAGTCCACTGCTCCACCAAAGGCCCGAGCTGGGGCGATCGCACATGAATATCCTGCTGCTGGTGGGGAATACGAATCCCGTAGCGCTGGAACCGCTTCACGATCAGGTACTGTAGGTCACTTTTGAGCAAAAACTGATCCTTTGGGTCGCGCGTCGCCACAATCATCATCAGGTGCAGCGCGCTTTCACCCAGTTCCGTGAAGATAACCAGCGGTTGCGGAATGCTCAGCACCGATTTATGGTGCTTGGCAATATCGATCAGCACCTGGCGCACCTGGTCCAAGTCCGCCTCAAAGGTGACTCGAATCGGAATCGTCACCCGCACGACCCGCTGGCCATAGCTCCAGTTCACCAGCTGCTTGTTGAGCAGCTCGGCATTGGGAATAAAAATCGCTACCTGGTCTAGCCGCCGAATCTGGGTACTGCGGGGACCCACGTGCTCCACAGTGCCAAACAGCCCGTCTAAATCGATGAAGTCTCCCGCCTGAACGGGGCGCTCTAGCAGCAGCACCACGCCGCTGACAAAGTTATTGGCTAGGTCCTGCAGCCCGAAGCCGATGCCCACTCCCAGGACGCTAGCGATAATGGTCAGCGAGCTAATGTCAATGCCCCAGGCCTGTAGCAGCCCGATGCTGCCTACCACCGTGAGACTATACTGCGTCAGGGTGGCGATCACCTCCTGTGTCCCCCGCGGTACCCCCGTCAAGCCCAAAACTCGCGCTTTGAAACCCTGCACTACAGCCCGCACCCCCAGCCAAAGGGTCAAAATGAGGCCGATCAAAATTAGCAGGTCGGCGAGGGAATAGGGTTGATCCGCCAGACGAAAGACGGGAAACCAAAGGCTGGTCTTAAGCAGCTGCCAGATCTGAAAGCGCCACTGGCGGGTGAGGGGGAAAAGGCTTGCTCCGTAGATAACAACAGCCAACCACAGCAGCAGTCGTCCCAGAAGGCCAACCAAAACCAGACGCGATCGCCGTCGCTGGAGCACGGGGGACTGGCGCGAGGGGGAGCGGCTATGGCGGGTTAGGATTTGATTGACGAGCAGCAGGGATATGCCGTGGAGCAACAGCGCTATGACGACAAACAGGCCAAACCTTGTAGCGGCCTGCCGGAGATAAGCCGGTGTCCGCTCCACCAGCGATCGCACCAGGGCAGGCTCAATCATATCTTCCCAGGCTTCTGCCCGCTCTTCAGGGGTCTCTCCCGGCACCACGTCACTCTCGGTCACCGTCAGCAGGTGCCGCCGGTTGAGCCGCAGGGTCACAAAGCCGCCCCGCTCTAATACCCGGACGCTGGCCGCTTCGGGGCGGGTGCGCAGCACCTCTCGAATCACCTGGTTGGCCTGGGCGGCTCGCTCCTCGGCGGTAAACCCTTCGATACCTCCAACGGAAAACTGCGATCGGCCGTCGACCACGACCGTCGCGCGGCTCGACTCTGGATTGGCAAATTGGGCTGTGGGCTGGGCGATCGCAGGGAGGCAGAGCCCGATTACGCAATAAACCAGGAGACCAATGCGGCACAGCCGCCGAGGCAAACTCCTAGCGTCAATCATGATATGTCCCCGGGCTCTTTCGAGGTAGACAGCGGCGATGCCATGTTATCTCAGAGTCGGTGGTGGTGCATGAGCAACACCTGAGCGCCACAGCAAATGCCCTGATGCATTAGAACATTTGCGCGCTCTGCTGCCTACGAAACGTAAGGCTTTGCGCCAATGGGGTTGTCTTAGGCAACTGGGCCAACGCGACAAGTTAGAGCATTCAGGCTCGGATACACACGCTTTTGGTCAGGCGCTATACGCTCAGGTGCACACCGAGATGCTCGCGAATCATCTTCAGCAAATGATCGGGCTTGGGCGGCTTTGTGATAAATTCAGTTGCTCCCACTAACCGAGCCCGAGCGCGATCGATCGGCTTATTTTTTCCCGTTAGGATAATGATAGGCGTGGCTTCGAAGATAGGCGTATCGCGCAGAAACTTGCAGACGCTATATCCATCTGCATTGGGCAACATTAGGTCAAGTAAAATCAGGCTAGGCCGATGCTCAATCAGCTGAGAAAATCCTCGCATGGGCTCTTGAATGATGAGCGCTCTGTAGCCCGCCGAAACTAAAATCTTTTTTAGACTGTACGCCAGTACTGGGCTATCGTCGATACAAGCAATCAACGGTTTCTGGCCATGGGGCGAGGTCGCGTGAGGCGGTGAGGCGGCTGGAGACGCCGTCGCCCCGGTAGGCGAAGGCGGCTGGTCACGAGGCAAGCTGGGTTGAGGCGGCGAGGCGGGTTGAGACACCGTCGCTTCAGTAGACGGTTGAGTCGTGTGTGTGTGTGCAGTAACGGGCTGACCTGAAGGCAGCGGTACATCAGGAATGTTCTGAAACTCTAGCGCCCCTTTTTCAGCCAGGGAAAATAGAGATTGCGCTACCTCTATGATGGATTTTTCGAGCTGTCCTGCAATCTCCCAAATTGTGAAACTGCCATCTAGATAGCGGCGATCGAGATTGAATATCTCTTCATTATCGTGTTGTCTTAAAACGGGCGAAAGGGAGGGCGTAAGCGCCTCCAACCCCGCATCTTGCCACTGCTGGCGCATGTTATTAACTTTACCCAAAGTCATCTGCATCTCCAATCGGGAGAGTAAGATGCTTTTACAGGCAGGAGCTATTGAGACTGAGAGGGGCTTCCAGATACTCTGAACGTTTTTATCTCCATAAAGCTCAAACAGACATTCTTGAGCAATTTGACGAATTAGAAGCTTAGCTCGAACTGGGCTCAGCAGCTGCCGCTCCATGCCGACATTGAGCAGATACAACTGCCAAGATTGATGACTTTCTGTCGTCTGAGCAAAATCAGCGTGCCAGTTCCAAGCGGGCGCATATTTCTTGAGTAGCCTTTTCCAGCGACGAGCTGCATGCAGCTCGTCTACCGCGTAAAGCAGCTGCTTTTGAATAACAGTAAGCGTCCAATTTATCTTTGAGGAAGACAGCACCAGATGACCATCGAAATGTTGGCCCGGAAACTCTAAAAACTTGGATATTTCTTCAAATTTCATTTATAGTAATCAAAAGAACAAGTGATTCTGACGCTTTCGGAAATAGGCGCCCATTAGCTTTGACCTGAAAGATTAGATCAAACAATTGAGCTACCTTAAAACAATATTCTTTAGGCTAAAATACTACTCTTCGTCAAAGTTCCTACTGCGCAATTTTCTTCAATATACTGCTACGCTGCATCAGCATGAGGAAATAATAGTAGATTTCCCTAAAGCTTCCTAATTATATTTATTTAATGAAGCAATATATTAACAAAACTCTTATATTAAATGTAGCGGGTTTTCACGCTGCTGGAGCGCGGTTCAGCATTACTTCTCATGCCCTGAACTCCCCTAAATATATCCAACGCAACTGATGTTTTTTGTATTGCGCGCAATACGTAACTGACTATCACTTACAGGCAGATGTTGGCTCTAAAGAATATGATTGTTACGTTACTTTGACATAAAAGGGCTTTAGAGGCGCGGTCTATCTTTAATTCTTTCGCGGCTTGAGCTCTGCGTCCGGAGAGATCATGCAAAACATTTTGAATTTAGTATTACTATAGAATTTCCTAAAATCACGGTAAAGTTGCGAGCGGCAGCTTTTTACATTGAGTAATCTCGCATTAAGCTAGTAGTTAATTCAGCCAGATTAATCTATCTATTCTGTCTCAACCGTGTTTCCTCTGGACGTCAAGTTTGTATAGGTATTGGCGCTGTCAGTTCAGTTTATCAGTGCGTCATAAGTCCAATGATTGGCTAGAGTAGCGAGTTAGTATTAGGTCAAAAGACCTATGCCTATCTCCATAAGATTGATCAGGTCTGAAAATTCAAACCCCACAATGTCGTAACGAATATCCACAGCGCTTCTTAAGGGGGCAAAATTTGCCTTTTCTAAATCTATCTCGAAGCAAGCTGGTTTTTCTATACGCATTTGATTTTTTTAGAGATAGGTAACCGTAATGATTGCAAAAAACTTTCAGATTCTGAAAGGGCTAAAACTCCAACACCAGCTTTTATTGCTGCTGGCGGCCAGTAGTTTACTGCCCGCCGCCATCGGCCTTTACGGAACGCTTTCATTTTCCAAAACTGCCACCGAGTCAGCTTTAGAAGCAGTTGAAAGTGAGATTGAAGGTCAGGCCGACGTGGTCGACGACTTCCTAGAGGGCGTGAACGAAGACGTGCTGTATCTGAGTAATTCAGCAGCTGTTCAAGGCGTCATTCGCGCCAGGGCTACTGGGGGAACCGATCCGAATACCGGATTGACCACAGATGAGTGGCTAGAAGAACTCGGCAACTCTTTTATCGCCTTGCTAAACGCAAAGTCTCGCTATCAGAAATTTCGCCTGATGGATGAGGACGGCAACGAGCTCATTCGGATTGAGAAAGACAATGAAAACCGAGATCAAATCCGGATTATTCCCAACTCAGAGCTGCAAAACAAAGCGAATCGTCCCTATTTCAATGAGACAATGCAGCTTCCATTGGGGGAAACGGCGGTCTCTCGCGTCAACCTGCAGGTTGAGCAAAAGCAGATCATCGAGCCCAATCAGCCGGTGATGCAGTACACCACACCGGTTAGAGATGGAAACGACCAACCACGGGGCATTGTGGTGGGTAATATCTTTGCCGATGAGTTTATCGATTTAGCGGAAGCAGAGTCAGAGGCAGGTAGCGCCGAGGGCGAACAGCTGCTGATGGTGAGCTCGGACGGCTATTACATTAGCAATCCCGACAAAAGCAAAGAATGGGGCCTCGACCTGCAGAATGAGAGCAACCTGAAGAACGATATTCCCCCTGAAGAGGCTGAAGCCATTTTATCTGGAGATGGCGGCGTCATTGAGGATAGGGCAGACGGTCTCGTGTATAGCTATGCCAAGGTAAACTTTAGCCCTAACCAAGAAGGTCGCCATCTTTATCTAATCGAGCAGATTCCCTATGGTGAGGTGTTTGGTTCTATCTATGCCTTTAGGCGAGTGGCGTTTCTGGTGGTGTTTTTCGCCGCCCTCGTGACGCTGCCTTTGGCGATTTTTCGAGGACGACAGATTCTCAGCCTGGTCCAAGAGCTAACAAATGGCATCTCTTCTGCCAGCCAACAGATTTTTTCGACCGTATCGCAGCAAGAGCGGATTGCCAACCAGCAGGCGGCCTCGGTGAACGAAACAACCACCACCATGGCCGAGCTAGAGGCGTCTTCTCGCCAATCGTCCGAGCAGGCAATGGCAGCGGTGCAGGCGGCAAAGTCCGCTCTAGATCGAGCTGAGGTAGGTACCCACGCCATCGGGGAAACTCTAGAGGGGATGTTTACGGTGGAGCAAAAGGTAGACGCGATCGCGCGTCAAATTGTTGACCTGAGCAACCAGGCCGGACAGATTGGCAACATCTCGCAGCTAGTGAGCGATTTTGCGAACCAGACCAACATGCTGGCGCTCAATTCCTCGGTTGAGGCGGCGCGAGCGGGAGAGTACGGCAAAGGTTTTACGGTAGTTGCCAACGAAATTCGCAAGCTGGCCGACCAAAGTCAGCAGTCTGCTGAAAAAATTAGCGCGCTGGTGGCAGACAGCCAAAAGCTGATCAACGAAACCGTCATGGTGACTGAAGAAGGCACCAAAACCGTGAGAACAAGCGTGGACAGCGCCAAGAATACCGAAGGCGCATTCCTTGACATTAAGAAGGGAATTGACGAGGTGGTATTGAATAACCAGCAGGTGGCTCTTACCCAACGGCAGCAGCTGGACGCGATTCAGCAGGTGCTCACGGCGATGGAAGCGATCGATCTGGGGTCGAAGGAATCTGTGGCTGGGCTGGGTCAAACTCGCACTGGAACTCAGCAGCTCAGCGAAGCAGCCCTATCCCTGAGACAAACGCTCTAGGAAATATCACAGCTGATTTGCGGATTGAGTGAACATTGCGATCGCGGGGCCGTCACGAAAGCATAGCGGTTCCGAGGCACGCAACGCCTTCCGCAAGTCAGCGCGCACCTTCCGCGCTCAGAGACTGAGACTTAGAGACCGAGACAACGTCATGCGCCGGCGTGTTTAGACTGGACAAGCATTCATGATAATCGAAGACGAAGAACTCCGTAATTTATATCAAGAGGCCAGTCAGAGTCAGCTCAAGGCGCTGCGTGCCGGATTAACACCCTCATCCCCGCCCTTAGAAGCGGAGTTGTTAGAAACGCTGCGACGTGAAGCCCATAGCCTTAAGGGCGACTCCAAGGTTATTGGACTAGAAGCGATCGCAGACCTAGCTGAGCAAGCTGAGCAGGTGATCAAGCATCTCCAGGCTCAAGATGCCATCTGGACGCCGTCGCTTAGCGATGGCCTGACGCAAACTTTAGAGGCGATCGATCAGCTAACCCAGTCGGCAATAGCAGGCACCCCAGTCGACGTCGACGCGGAGCAGGTCGCTCACCATTTAAAGGACGCGCTTTCAGCGGCGATCGCGGCCCGACTCACTGCAGATCAGTTTGATGTCCAGCCCGAGCCCGATTTTCAGCTTAATACTGCCATTCAGCCCATCACGGCAGCCGCTGAGAGCGATGCAGTCCAGTCTGCTCCCTTCGTAATTGAAGACGAAGAGATGCGGGACATCTACCAAGCCACTAGCGCTGCGCGCCTGCAGGCGATTCGAGATAGCCTAGAGCAGCTCACCGAAGATTCTCAGGCTAAAGCTGCCCTGAAAACCCTGAAGCATGAGGCCCATAGCTTTAAAGGTGATGCCTTAGCGGTAGGCTTCGATGCCGTGGCGTCCTTTATGCGGCAGCTCAACACTATCGCTGAAAACCTGCTAGAGCGGACAGTTGAACTGACGCCACCGCTCCGCGATCGCATTGACAAAGGTCTAAAATCCGTTGAGAAATTGGTGCATGAAGCGGTCACCAGCGAACCCAGCCACGTCAACCTGCAGACCCTAGCCTATCTGCTTGCCGAGTTTGATATGCAGGGCGCTGGACATGGCGTGGCTGATGAAGCTGGGCCATTGTATACGATGGGGACGACCGTCCCAGAAGCGACCGTCCCAGAAGCGACCGTCCCAGAGGCGGGCATTCCAGATACAGGCGTCCCAGAGGCAATCACCCCAGAGGCAGCAGCGCCATCCGCGATCGCCCCAGATCTAGTCGCTTTAGTCGAAGATGAAGAGCTGCGGGAGGTTTATAGAGAGACTAGTGAAGAGCGCCTACAGCATTTAGAGTCAGGGCTGCTGCTGCTTGAAAGAGAGCCTGAAAACGAAGCGGTCTTGACAGATCTGCTGCGAGAAACCCACAGTCTCAAAGGAGATGCTAGAGCCGCTGACGTTAGGCCCATCGAGGCGATATCCCACGTTTTTGAGGACGTACTGGGCACAATTCAGCGCCAAGAACGCGAGCTGACCCCTCAGCTCAGCGATCGCCTGTACGAGAGCATCGATGCCATGGGAAAATTGTTGCACAGTGCCACCGCCGGAGCGCCCCACGACGTCGATGTCGCTCAAATACTTCAGGGATTAACGTCTGCCATCAAATCGTCTGCCATCAAATCGACATCTGAATCGCCATCGGTAGATATTCCGCCCGTTGATGCCCCTGGGCTAGAGTCAGAGCTAGCACCAGAGGCTGGACCCAACCTATCCGCTGAGTTAGACGAGCTGTTTGAAGACAAAGAGCTGCTCGATATCTACCAAACCTCCAGCGCAGAGCGACTGCAGCGGTTAGAGACAGGTTTAGTTCAGCTAGAAAATCGGCCCGATGACAGCACGGTTCTTGCCGAACTATTGAGAGAGGCGCACAGCCTAAAAAGCGATTCGTCAAGCGTTGGGCTTCAATCAGCAGAGATGCTGACCCATGCCATCGAAGATATCCTATCGGGCTACCAGCGCCAAGAGATTGGCCTCACGACAGAGATGACGGACAATCTCTATATCGGCCTTGATGCGATCGGCCAGCTGATTAGGAAGGCGACCGTAGGTGAGCCAGTCAAGATCGATATTGACCAGATTTTTCAGCGCCTGCGTGCGACAGCTTCAGCCGATACTCCAGTCAAACCGGCGGCAGTCCCATCAGAGCCGTCTCCGAGCAGCGCCGTCAGCACAGCGACGCCCACCGTGCCAGACAACGCCAGCAAGAAAGGCGGTACGTCCCAAATCGACACGGTTCGAATTCAAACTCGCGAGCTAGATTTGCTGCTGTCTCAGGCAGAAGAGCTCGCCGTTACCCGAATTCAGATTGCTCAGACCTCGAGTCAGACTCAGCAGCTGATGACGCTGTGGGAAGAATGGCAGACCAATAAGCACAAGCCGCAATCTTTAGAATTGTCTGCGCTGTCCTATGAAGAGCGCTTGGAGAGTCTGCTTCTCGCTCTGAGATCAACAACCCAGGAGAACAGCGCCAAGCTGGAGCTGGTTTCTGAGAATCTAAGGGAGCGCATTCGCAGGCTGCAGCTCATTCCGATATCGGTCCTGTTTCGCTCTTTGCCCCGCACGGTGCGCGATCTCGCCAAGCAGCAGTCCAAAGCCGTGAATCTAGTTCTCGAAGGCGAAGACGCGCGAGCTGACAAGCGACTGCTTGAAGGCATCAAAGACTCTCTTATGCATATCGTCCGCAATGCTATCGACCACGGCATTGAGACACCGGAGGTGCGGGAAGCCTCAGGTAAACCAGCGACAGCGACTCTTCGTATCAAAGCGTACCAAACGGCGCTCAGCTTCTGGATTGAGATCACGGACGATGGCCAGGGACTGGATATCGATCAGATTAAGCGGACGGCAATCAGCCGGGGGCTTCATCGCGCAAAAGAGCTAGAGGCAATGTCCACTAGCCAAATTCATAACCTCATCCTAGCGCCTGGATTTTCGACCCGGAGCTTCATCACCGAGATCTCTGGGAGAGGGGTAGGACTAGACGTTGTGCGGGCCCAGGTAGAGCAGCTAAAAGGCGTTATCAACATCGAGTCGACGCCGGGCGAAGGCTGTACGTTCCGACTTCAGCTCAGCACCGCTTTGAGCACCGAAAATGTCGTCCTTACAGAAGCTCAAGGCATGACGTTTGCCCTGCCGATTGAGTTTCTGCAGATGACGCTGCTGATTTCTCCCAGGGAAGTTGTAGCCACCGATGGCCGCGACACCATTTTGATAGATGGAGAAACCATTCCAATTGCCAACTTAGTTGACATATTGGAGGTTGCCAATTCGCCGATTTACAGGCAGGTGGCAAAGCCCAGCACAATGAGTGGCGATCGCCGTCCCTGCGTTTTGCTTAAAGTCGGCGACGAGCAAGCAGGCTTCTTCGTCGATCGGCTCATCAACCAGCAGGAGGTAATCAGCAAGCCCCTCAGTCCACTGCTGAAGCGGGTTCGCAACGTAAGCGCGGCGACGATTCTGGGTACTGGAGAAATCTGTATGATTCTCAACCCCCCTGACCTAATCAGATCGCTGCAGCAGACGAAATCTGAAGATATCGTCCGGGTGGAAAAGCCCGAGCGACTTCAAAAGCCCGTCATTCTTCTGGTCGAAGACTCTCCAACAGTGCGCATTCAGGAGAGGCGTCTGTTCGAAGGTGCAGGCTACGAAGTCGTCACGGCCACTAACGGGCTAGAGGGATACGACAAGTTTGAAACGCGCAAGTTTGATGCAGTTGTATCTGACGTAGAAATGCCCCTTTTAGACGGATTCTCCTTGACAGCTCAAATTCGTCAGCAGGTCAGTCGCGACAGTTTACCAATTATTCTAGTGACCACGCTGGACTCTGAAGCAGACCGTCAGCGCGGTGCCAGTGCTGGAGCAAATGCCTATATTTTGAAAGGAAAGTTCAATCAGGAAGCGCTGCTAGAAACCTTAGAAAGACTTGTTTAAACCTCGATAAAGTTGTGATTAAAATAACTAATGCCCATTCGCGTTTTACTCGTTGAAGACTCTCTCATCGCACTGACTGTCCTCAGAAGGATTTTGGAATCGTCTCCTGACATCGAAGTTGTGGGCACGGCTCAGTCTGGGATAGAAGCATTAGCGCTGATTCCAGACGCTAAACCCGACGTCATTTGTACTGACTTCCATATGCCCAAGATGAATGGGCTAGAGTTTACCACGCAAGTCATGGTACGTCATCCACTACCTATACTAGTCGTGAGTGCCTCAGTTGAAGAGAAGGAAGATGCCCACCGCATCTTTCAGCTCTTGGAGGCAGGAGCGGTAGATATGCTTCCAAAGCCAAATACCGGGCTTCAGGCTGAGAATATATTGCTCAAAAAATCGCTGATTAGCAAAGTCAAAGTTCTCTCAGGCGTCAAGGTTTTTAGGAAGAAGCAATCGACCGCTACGTCTGACCCAGCACTCAATTCCGATGGGCCCAATCATCGACTAATCAGTAAAGCGCTGGCAGACGCCAAACGAAACAATCCCAAGATCATCGTGGTGGGTGCCTCAACTGGGGGCCCTTTAGCGCTACAAAAAGTATTCGCCCCGCTGCCCGCCAAATTTTCTCTACCTATTATTTGCGTTCAGCATATCGGCACAGGTTTTCTGCAAGGGTTGATTGACTGGCTGTCGGCAAATTGTCGCCTGTCAGTCCAGATTGCTCCAGCTGGAAAAGTCCCTCAGCCAGGACACATTTACTTCCCTCCAGAACAGCAGCATCTAGAATTAGACGAAAGAGGTCAATTTGTCTATTCTCAATCGCCGCTTGTGGATGGACATCGGCCTTCGGTAACCACAACGTTTTCATCAGCGGCCCATTTCTACAGGCAAAAAGCGGTCGGCATCCTATTGACTGGGATGGGGCGCGACGGGGCGAGCGGCATGAAGAAAATTACCGACCTCGGAGGATTTACGATTGCCCAAGATGAAGCTACATCGATTGTGTTCGGCATGCCCAAAGAAGCAATCAGTATAGGCGCGGCCAGCCAAGTTTTGCCCATTCAGGCGATCGCACCAGCTTTGCTAAAGCTGGCCGTGCATCAATCTCTTCCGCAAACCAAGTAGCTTAATCTATCACAACTACGGCAGAAACTAAATTGTCACAGGCAATATCTATAGACTCAAGATCAAAACAGGTATTTATCGGCTTAATTTCCGAGAAAACTGGCCTAAATATCAAAGAAAAAGATCTGGAGGCGATCTGGAAGCTTGTTTCTAAGAGAATTGAGCATTCTCGCCTAAACACCCTAGAAGAGTACTGTCAGCTGCTTAGGGCCAGCACCCTTGCAAGCCAAGAAGAGTGGAATAAGCTAATTCCATCTATCACAAACGCTGAAAGCTTTTTCTTTCGAGACAAAGGGCAGTTTTCCTTATTAAGAAGGCATATTGTTCCCGAGCTGATAAATCAAAGAGCAAGTACCAAATCTCTTCGGATTTGCAGTGCGGGTTGCTCTACTGGGGAAGAGGCTTACTCTATCGCAATTCTTCTTAAGGAGCTAATTCCAGATATAGAGCAATGGAACATCACCATATTTGGATTAGACATCAATTCTAATTCCATAGAAAAAGCAAGAGCTGGTGTTTATCGTAACTGGTCGTTTAGAGGATTAGATGAAAAGGTTATTCAGCGCTTCTTTAGTCGCAAAGAAGAGCAGTACGAAATTGACGAAAGCATTAAGAATATGGTTGTCTTTCATCAGCTAAACCTGCTTAAAGATCCATTTACGTACGCAAATTTTAAGATTGAAGATGTAGACTTAATTTTATGCAGAAATGTTTTCATATATTTTAACGAGTCAGCAATTAACGAAGTTGTTTATAAATTTTATAAGGCACTTCGCCCCACCGGCTATCTAATAGTAGGACACTCAGAGCTTTATCGTCAAAACTTAAGGCAATTTCGAGTCAACATGTTTGAAGAATCCGTTGCATATCAACGTCCAGTCAAAGACGCAAATAGCCCTGACGCTGATGCGCCATTTTCCACCTCCCCCTCAGCATCGACAACCTCGTCGAATACAGAAAATCGAAACCTAACAGATTTTTTTGAGGGCTCCAGCGCTGAGATGCAAAAAACGGCCCTAAATTTACTGCGGCAGCTGCCGCCCGACAGCACAATATCGAGGCTGGGCAACCGCAGAGTCTCTGAAATGATTTTGCAGCTTGAACAGTCCTTGAAGGAAACCTAGCGAGAGACGAACACCGTGGATATTTCTTATTTCTTATTTGGCTTAGATCACAAGCTCAACGCCATCAAAACAGAGCATGTCGAAGAAATCTTTCCGCTTCCGGAGCTGATTTCAGTTCCGGAAGCGCCGCTGGGCATTGTCGGGGTAGTCGAGCGTAGAGGAGACATGCTGCCCGTCTTTGACCTACGACGCAGGCCCAAAGACCAGCAGCACTACAGCTTGACAGACAACGTTATTGTCCTGAGCCATCCCCAGGTCAGCTTAGGCATCATCGCGAATACCGTCCACGGGGTAAGAGACCTACCTAGTCAAGGCGTGACCACTGAGCTTTCCGATCGCCAAGACTGGATGGGCACCGACGCAAAACGGTTTTTCTCAGACAAAATCTTGATCGAAGATAACACCGTCATTTTAAATGAGCCGGAGGACTGGTTCAGCGCCAGCGAGGTTCA
Organism: Elainellaceae cyanobacterium; assembly: GCA_050331115.1. Taxonomy (GTDB): domain Bacteria; phylum Cyanobacteriota; class Cyanobacteriia; order CAKZMO01; family CAKZMO01; genus JBCCAG01. The sequence continues at coordinate 35,851 of JBHJHD010000016.1, read as the reverse complement.
GCAGGTGATGCTCGCCGCCAGTCTTTTAAAGACGACGCAAAATCAGACCCATGACAGCGCCAAGAAGGCTATGTCTGAGGAAGACCCGCTCACGCCTCAGTCAGCCTTTTGTGCAGGTGCGACGCCTGAGGAAAAAAGAATTTTTCAGCAGCGGGCTGAGGAACTGCGGCGATCGCTAGACGAAGGCAAGTCCAACGAGGCCTCAAGATCGGTTGTTGTCATTGGCCTAGACGAAATGCTGCTCGGCATTGACTCGCAAGTTGTTCGAGAGTTCATTACGGTTCGCCAAGCGGTGCCCGTGCCCTGCTGTCCGGCCCATGTGATTGGCAACATCAATTTACGGGGCGAAATTTTAACGCTCATCGATATTCGCAGCGCCTTAAATATTTCACCGCAGGCGCTTGATGAAGCCCCCAAGGCAATCATCCTCGAGTTTGAGGAGGCCCTAATTGGCATCGTTGTAGAAAAGATTTACGATGCCGCATTTGAAATTACGCTGGACAATGATCACGTCTCGAGTCAAACGCCCGCTTCAATAAACGCTAGCTATATAGATGGCGCAGCGCACTATAACGATCGGCCACTACAAGTCTTAAATCTTTCCAATCTCTTGGGCAGCCCAGCTCTAGTGGTTGACGAACGGGTCTAGCCCCATCGGTAAATCCCCGTAGAGATGGACGCTCCACTACAAATCGAGCACGCGTAGGGAACAGACCCTGCCGATTTACGTCTTGGGAGGCATGGAAGGAAGGACTTGAGTACAGCGTGTTGTAAGGGATGTGCGTTGTGAGAGCTGTCCCACAACTGCTCTGAGCTTGTCCGATTCGACAATCGAGTTTGACCACGAGTGCTATTTCAGGACGAGCTGTGGCTAGCGATCGAGTCGCTAGCGGCTTCAGGTTTTCTTTAGAAAGCCGCCGCGAGGTGCGCTACGCCACTTTCCTGCGTCTTCTAACTGTGGTATTACTCTTTACTGTATAGATCTATAAAGATCCGGGAGTCTTACGAATATTATGACTATGGAAACTGCTGAACGGTCCTCAGTATCTCGCTTTCTGGAGAGCCACGAGTCCAAAATTTGGTGGCTCCTTAGAATGGGGGTTTGCTGGGAATTCATCGGACACGGTGCATTTGGCATCATCACTAAGGAAGGATGGCTACCCTACTTTGCCGTCTGGGGCATTCCTGAAGCGGCGGCTTGGAAGATTATGCCCATTGTCGGCGCAATGGATATCATTTTGGGTCTGATGGCATTCTTCGCGCCTAGAAAAGCGTTAATACTCTTTATGGCGGCTTGGGGGCTGATGACAGCGTTTCTCAGACCGCTCGCCGGAGAGCCTATCAGCGAGCTGTTTGAGCGAAGCTATAACTACTGCGTTCCCTTTGCTGCCTTCCTAATGATTCTTTGGGACGCCAAGCGGCACGGCTGGATGCACCGCGTCAAGAATATTCCGACGCTGACCATGGAGCACTGGCGCTTCCTCAAGCTCATGCTGCAGATTGCTATCGGGGTCTACATGATTGGCCACGGGGCATTTGGCCTCATCGACGCCAAGGCTGGCTTGGCCAGACATTATGACGCAACTGGTATCTCTGCGTTATTCGGCTCCACTGCGGCGGCCCTGAACACCATCGGCATCTTCGAAATCGTTCTAGGCATCGCGGTTCTATTGGCACCCATTGCACCGCTGCTGTTCTTTATCTGCGCCTGGAAGATCCTCAGCGAGTCGCTGTTTATCTTCTCGGGTCAGGCCTGGGGCGGTTTCGAGTTCATCGAGCGTGGTGCAAGCTTCGCAGCCCCCATAGCGTTGTTCTACATAATGTCCCTCCTCAAAGAGCGCAGGTCTGTCCGTGATCAGGACGAGTTTGCGGACCAAGAGGTCGCGACGACTCGATAGACCTTTTCTCCAAAAATCCAGACTATCAGGCCCCTCGCGCTGCGAGGGGCCTTTTTATTGCTAGCCGATCGCGTCTTTTATTGAATTAATTGCCCGCCGCTGATCGTTCTCATAGATTTGTCCGCGCCCCTCGCACGCTCCCCAAAATCCGATAGACATTACCACTGCCGCGTAGGTAAAGCCAGGTCTAACGTTGTCTTTAGCGAGTACCCCTATCCAAGTGGCCGTGAGAAGGATGCCATAGGCCGTTAGGATAGCCCGCAGGATGTTTCGCTTTGTCCAGCCTGTGGAAGCTGACCAGCGCTCTAGCAAGAGCGCCAAATTTGGGTCGGTTTGACGTTTTTTGGAATGAGCTAGTGCCATAACAGGATTTCAGCTAAGTGCTACGTAATAAGTCACAAACTAATATCGTCATCTTTGTCAGCACTCCCTGACGTAGCGCTGCCATACAAGCTTGTTGTCTAGTCATCCACCCTTTCTATTACTATAGGAAAAAATACTGGGTGAAATCACTTAGCTTAGTAAAGCTTTATTTTTATTTTTTTGTAGTTATATCGCTTTTATCAAAGACCTATTAGAGATTTTGGTGAGCGGTCTCATTTTTGCGGGCTCGCCTTTACTATTAAATGACCACTGACCGGCTGCCGTAGAAAAGCTGCGAGAGACAGGTCGCAAACGGGGCATCGAACATCACGTCTTGGCGATCGCGAATTGTTCCATCGGGGAGCACGGCGTTAGTAATCAGGGCGTAGCGCAGCTGAGCCCAGCTAATCCTTGCCCGAGCCAAATTGGCGCCCCGCAGATCAGCTCCAATCAAGTTTGCGCCCTGCAGATTAGCGTGACGCAGATCGGCCCCTCGAAGGCAGGTCACGATCAATATGGCATTGCTTAGATCGGCCCGGGTCAAGACAGCGCTCTCCAGGTTAGCGTTTTGTAAATCAGCCTCACGCAGGGTCGCATCCGTCAGTATCGTACTGCGGAGGTCAGCGCCGTTGAGGTTTGTGCGGCTTAGCTTGGCACCTTTGAGGTCGGCGCTGTGCATGGTGGCATGGCCTAGATCGCGATCGCTCAAGTCTTGGCCAACTAGCGAAGCAGCAACAAAATCAGACCCCGAGTGACCTTTCAACGGCATATCCCTCATAAACTACTTATCCGATAAACACTTATTAAGAAAGTACCCGACCCACCTTCTCAACCAGCGATGCAAGTCTCTCCCTCCGTTATAAAAGCAAATGCCGCTGGTCCCGTAAAGGCACCGTCAAAAATGTCCTTTTAATGTATTTTTTGATACAGCAACTGAGTTTTTGGGGCGCAACTTAACTGACTTATCGGTCTGCATCGCCCAAAAATTAGGTCAGGCGCGAAGTCTTCCTCACCGCTCGGCTAATCTTGCCGAGCGCTAAGAAAGATTACAAAAGACAGCCTTAAACAGCGCTAGCGCTGTGGAAAACGACGCTAGCGCTGTGGAAAACTATGGGAAAATCTTGTTGAAAGTGAGGGCTGTAATTGAGGAAAACTCTATAGTACAGGCGATCTGAGAAGGATTTTCTGTTTTCCCCACAAGTTTTCCCCAAGACCGGTGCAACCCTAAATTCTACGTGTATCAAGATTTCATAGATTTTCCACAGTTTTCACAGCGCCTACTACTACTGCTCTTTTAAAATTCTTTCTTTAAAACCCGTAGAACCTTTTAAACGCGGGCATTCCAGAAAATTGAACCCACCAGACAGGAATGTTAGAATCTCGTTCGCAGAGACAATCAGCTCGATGTCAATTCCAGCATCTAGGTCCGACATCAGCGCGATCACACCGCTTCAGCCCTTTCCGCCAGTAACCCCTATGAAACTTGTCTGTTCCCAAAGCGAACTCAACGCCCAGCTTTCCTTAGTCAACCGGGTCGTTCCATCACGCCCAAGCCATCCCGTTTTAGCCAACGTGCTGATGGAAGCAGATGCGGACTTACAGCAGGTGAAGATGACCGGGTTCGATTTGAGTATTGGCGTGCAGACCAGCTTCAGCGCCCAGGTTGAAGCTGGTGGTATCATCACGCTGCCTGCCAAGCTTTTGAGCGACATCGTTTCGCGCCTGCCGGATGGCGAGGTTACCCTAGACGATGAAGACGAGCTGGTCACGATTACGGCGGCGTCAGGGCGCTACCAAGTTCGGGGGTTGAGTGCGGCTGATTATCCAGAGCTGCCCACGGTGGGAGAGGGAGACGTCGCTACGCTGCCGGTTGAGATCCTCGCGGAGGGACTGCAAGGCGCTCTTTTCGCTTCGGCACCAAGCTCTGACGAGGCGAAGCAGGTGCTGACCGGTGTGCATCTGACCGCGGAGGCTGACGGCCTAGAGTTCGCAGCGACTGACGGTCATCGGCTGGCCGTCGTAAAGACTCTAGATGGGGGCGTATCCGACAGCGACGCTGGGTTCGACGTCACGGTGCCTGGAAAAGCGCTGCGGGAGCTGGAGCGCATGCTGCAGTCTAATCCGGCGACTGAGGCGATCGCCCTACAGTTTGACCAAGGTCAGCTGGTGGTGGAATGGGAGGGTAAACGGCTGACCAGCCGCCTGCTCGAAGGGCAGTACCCCAACTACCGACAGCTCATTCCCCGCCAATTTGAGCGGCAGATGACCATAGAGCGCCGGCTGCTGGTGGGTGCCCTAGAGCGAATCTCCGTACTGGCGGATCAAAAAAACGGCACCGTAAAACTATCGGTAAACGGCAGTAATAAGGAGGTGGTCTTAACGGTAGATGCGCAGGACGTGGGCAGCGGTAAGGAGGCTGTTCCAGCCCAGATTACTGGAGAGGATTTAGAGATTGCGTTCAACGTCCGCTACCTGCTAGAGGGTCTCAAGGCAATTAGTTCGACGGAGGTGCAGCTGCAGTTCAATAACCCAATTAGCCCCGCCATCGTGACGCCGCTGGGGGGAACCAAGATGACCTACTTAGTCATGCCGGTTCAAATTCGCTCGTAGAATCTCAGAAAATATTCTCTGAAACGCAAGAACGCGACGCCATAGTCGTCTGCAGAGGCAGGATTTTGTTGAAAAAAGGTCAATCCCCCTGTTTCAACAAACGTGGCTTAGGCGTTATCGTATTGCTTGACTGGTTGTGTGCGTGGCCCATCGCCCAACTGCGTAATCTACTGTGGTTGAGGCACGTGGTTTGCGCCGGGCTGCTCATACCACTAGGCGCAATATTCTGAGTCAGCGTATCTGCGTTCGACGCCTCTGTTTGAACCGGTTGTGAGCCATTTGCTATGCCTGAACTGTTGACCCGCATCCTGCTCCTGGCCATCGTCGCCTGGCTGTTTTGGTACGTCGTACGCGTGCGAATTTCCGATAGTTTTCTTGTCGTCTTAGGTGGGGTGGCGCTGGTGGCGCTGGCCATTGTGGCGTTTCAAAATCCCAACGATCAGCTGGTGGGTCCCATCTGGAACGTCCTGTCGTTTCCCTTCAAACCCTTAGGCCTGTCTATCCTGCTGCTGGCGATCGCGCTACGCAAGGGGCTCAAGGCCATGGATTCTAACCTGGTGGCCTGGGCTTTAGCAGTGCTATGGATTTTTAGTACCCCTCTAGTGGCCTACTGGCTAGTGGGGCGCACTCAAGAAACGGCGGAGCAGCTGGCGGCGCTCAATGATCAGGGTCGGGCGGCGGAGGTGATCGTGGTGCTGGGAGATGGCCTGAATCCTTCTGATCCGGCTTATCGGGGGGGAACCCAGCTCAATAACCCAGACAATGGATTTGGCAACAGCTTTGTGAGCCGGCTGCAGTATGCTGCGCAGCTTTACCAAGAGCAGCTTTTTCTAGGGGTGGCGCCCCTGGTAATTGTTAGTCCGGGTCCGCAAATCACGGACGACAGCGATGAGGTTGAAGAGAATGTTATCCGTATCCTGGCGGCCTTTGGCGTGCCGCCTGAACAGGTGGTGGTTGACGAGAATGGCGTCGATATGCGAACGAGCTCAGATGAGGTGGCGCTAATTTTATCGCGCCGAGATTTCGAAGAGACGGGGTATAGCGTCTTGCTCGTCGCGCCCGCCAACAAGGTTCGCCGCGCTAGGTCTACTTTTGCCGATAGCTTAGGGGTGCTGAGGAGCAATGTGATTCCCGCGCCAACGGACTTTTACGGGTTTCAAACCGAAAATGAGGACCTGCTGATGCGGCTAGGAGACCTGCTGCCGACGGCTGAGGCGCTCAACCTGTCGAGCGACATCATCGAGGAATACTTGGCGACCCTATACTACTTCTTGAGAGGCTGGCTCTACGCCCCAATTGATGCCTGAGGCGTGGTCACCGCTTGACGCTTAGGGCGCGGTTACAGGTCTTTGTTATAAGCCCCTAACGCGGAGCCTAACAGCAATAGGCAGTAGCATAGATGGGTGCACGCTGTATTGTGCGCTACGATTTTACCTCATCCCGTCTACTGCCACTGTCGCCAATGACCCAATCTACCCTCAGCACCCTGGGCTCCTATATTCGCCCCTACTGGCATAAAACTGCCCTAGGAATCTCTGCGCTACTCGTGGTCAACGGTATCGGGGCCTACATTCCTCAGCTCATCCGCAAAGCCATTGACCGGCTAGAGGTGACCTTTAGCTTTGATCAGATTTTGCAGGCTTCCGTCTTGGTGATTGTGCTGGCGTCTGTGATGTGGGTCGTGCGTATGGTGTCGCGCACTCTAATTTTCGGCGTCGGGCGACAGGTGGAGTTTGACCTCAAGCAGCGTATCTTTCAGCATATCTTGAAGCTTGAGCCCGCCTACTTCCAGCGGATGAAGCCGGGAGAGATCATCAGCAGAGCCACCAGCGACGTTGACAATATTCGCCGTCTAGTGGGGTTTGCGGTGCTTAGTCTGGCAAATATCATCTTTGCCTACGCGCTTACCCTGCCGTTTATGGTAAATATCGATCCGGGGCTGACTCTGGCGGCGCTGTTGGTCTACCCAATTATGCTGTTTATGGTCAACCTGTTTAGCAATCGCCTGCGGGACGAGCAGCAGGAGGTCCAAGAGCAGACTGCCAACATCAGCGACCTTATCCAAGAGGATATGAGCGGCATGGCGCTGATTAAAATCTATAGCCAGGAGGACAATGAGCGGCAGGCCTTTCGCCAGCTCAACCGCCGGCTCCTCAACGCCAACCTAAGGCTGGGTCGCACCCGCAATACCCTGTTTCCGCTACTGAGCGGACTGGCTAGCGTCAGCCTGCTGGTCATTTTGGCCCTAGGGTCGCGGGCGATCGCCAGTGGAGCTCTGAGCGTCGGCGATTTTGTGGCGCTGCTGCTCTACGTCGAGCGGCTTGTATTTCCGACGGCGCTGCTGGGCTTTACGCTTACGGCCTACCAGCGCGGTGAGGTAAGCCTCCAGCGCGTCGAAGGAATTCTGTCCGTCGCGCCTAAGATCTACAGCGGACCGCAGGCCCAGGGTCTGCCCCAGGCGATGGGGCGCATTGAGGCAAAGCAGCTCACCTATCGCTACCCTGGCGCGGACCAGCCCGCATTGACCGATGTGACCTTCTCTATCCAACCCGGCGAGACCGTTGCCGTTGTGGGGCCAATTGGCTCAGGAAAATCGACCCTGGCCAATGCAGTTCCCTACCTGCTAGACATCGCAGCGGATCAGCTGTTTGTGGATGGCTACGACATCACTACGCTGCAGCTTGAAGATCTGCGGACGGCGATCGCCTACGTGCCCCAGGACAGCTTTTTGTTTAGCACCACCATCCGCAACAATATCCGCTACGGTGATCCCACGGCAGAGCAGTCAGAGGTAGAGCAGGCCGCTAAACAAGCGCAAATCCATAGCGAAATTCTTAACTTTCCGAAGCAGTACGACACCCTCGTCGGGGAGCGGGGGATTACGCTCTCTGGCGGACAGCGGCAGCGGACGGCCCTGGCCCGGGCGCTGCTGGTGGATGCTCCTATCCTGATTCTGGATGACGCCCTCTCCAGCGTCGACAGCCGCACGGCCAGCGCCATTTTGGGCAATCTCTCTAGTGGGACAGCCCAGAAGACGGTGATTTTCATCTCCCACCAAATGTCTGCTGCAGCGACCGCTGACCGAATTTTGGTGATGGATAGGGGTAGGATTGTGCAGTCAGGGGCGCATGAAGTGCTGCTGCGCCAGACGGGCCTCTACCAACAGCTCTGGGATCAGCACCGGCTTGAAGAGGTGCTGCACTAGCGATTTGTGCGTCCCTGTCCAGTCGGTTCGGCCATAGCCCGCTAAGCTATTGAAACTCAATGCCACAGATTATTACCCGCGCTAAACCCTCTCTAGAGTTCATTCCGCCTCGATATGCGCCCGTTGTGCGGTGGGTGAGCGCCCGCATTATGCCTCTTTGGCTGCGATATCAGCTCCGGGTCGTTGACGTTGAGCTAGTCGGCGGTGAGGCGCTAGCAAAACTCTATCAAGCCTTTGAGTCTGGCCAAGTGCGCTTTCTGCTGGCGTTTCGTCATCCCACGTCTGATGACCCGCCCTGCCTTGCCCATGTCATTTGGAATAAGCTGCCGCAGGTGGTCTCAAAGAGCCGAATCTCCCTTTCTAAAGCAACCCACGTTCATTTTGTCTATGAGCGCGGCATCCCTCTATGGGCTGGGCTGTGGACCGGCTGGCTGTTTTCTAAGCTAGGGGGGACGCCCATCCGCCGCGGCGTCCTCGATACCCAGGGGCTGCGCTCAATTCGCGAGCTGTTTGCCACGGGGCAGTTTCCCGTGGCGATCGCCCCTGAAGGCGCAACCAACGGCCACAATGAGCTGGTGAGCCCAATCGAGCCGGGCATCGCCCAGTTCGGCTTTTGGTGCCTAGATGACCTATGCAAAGCCGGCCGCGCCGATGAGGCGGTGCTGATTGTGCCTTTGGGGCTGCAGTATCACTTTGTCACAGCGCCCTGGGGGGCCTTGGTTGAACGTCTGGCGCAGCTTGAAGTCGATACTGGCTTAGCGCCGCCCGCTGAGCCGCTGAACCTGCGGGATGGACAGCCGCCCTCCCCTGAGGAAGATGAGCGGCTGTACCAGCGCCTGCTGACGCTAGCCAAGCACCTGCTCTCTCAAGTGGAACGATTCTACAAGGACTACTACGGCTATCCCGCCGCTCCAGAGTGCCCAGCCCCCTCAACGTCAGATACGCGGCCTGACGCGCTATCAGAAAACGGTGACTTTGCCGCGCGGCTGCGAACCCTGCTCAACGTGTCGCTGTCGGTGGCTGAGGAGACCTTTGGCGTCAAGGCGAAGGGAAGCCTCAGCGATCGCTGTCGTCGGGTGGAGCAGGTCGGATGGGATCGCATCTATCGAGACGACTCTGATGCAGGCATTCCGGCGCTGACCCAGGGGTTCAACAACTTGGTAGCCGAGGAGGCGGAGCTGCGCATTTGGCATATGCGCCTGGTGGAAAACCTGGTCAGCGTCACCGGCAAATATGTAGCTGAGGCCCGCACGATTGATCGCTACGCCGATACCACTTTGCTGATGTGGAAAATCGTCAATCAGATCTGCGGCAAGCGATCCGCCCGCCGCATGTATCTGGGCGATCGCACGGTGCAGCTCACGGTGGGTGAGCCCATTTCGGTGAGCGATCGCGGTTCCGAATATAAGCAGAATCGGCGGCAGGCCGTGGCGGATCTGACCCAGGTGCTGCAGACCGCAATGGAGTCGCTGGTAATTTAGAAGCAGCGACGCCCCAAAGCGCCGATCTCTAAGCCAGTGCCCTAAATCTACACCCCCAAACCGATAATCCCAAGGTGGTACTCAGGTTTGCTTCAGCTTGGAATGACCTAATAAATATAAAGCCAGATCAATACAAGACCAAGTTGTCGCGCTAATTCATCGTCTTATGCTTACACCCTCCTTTGCCATGATTCGTCCCAGCCGGCTCATCAAGCTTTCGCTCCTGCTAGCCCCGCTGGTCGTTTTGGGCTGCTCCGCGCTTCCGGGACAGCAGTCCCGCTCTACCGTGGCGGTGTCGGACATCAGCGAGCCTTACCAGCTCGACCAGTACGAAAAGGTGCTTGGCCGCTACGTCAACGACCAAGGACTCGTCGACTACGATGGACTGCAGGCCGACCGGGAGACGCTAGATCGCGTCGTGGCCTCTTTTGGCGCAGTGGACGCCGAAACCTACGACGCCTGGAGCCGGGATGAGCAGGTCGCCTTTCTCATCAATGCCTATAACGCCTTTACCCTCCAGTCCATCATCGACCAAGAGCCCCTGAAGTCGAGCATTCGCGATATTCCTGGCGTCTGGCGCGTCCGCAAGTTTGACATTGCGGGCGGCACCAAGACGCTGGACAATATCGAGCACGGCACCCTGCGCGAGAATTTTGACGAGCCTCGCATTCACGCCGCGCTGGTTTGCGCCGCCATCAGCTGCCCGCCGCTGCGCAATGAGCCCTACCGAGGTAATGAGCTCGACGCCCAGCTCAACGATCAGGTCAATCAGTGGCTGGCCAGTGATCAGGGCTTAGTGGTAGATCAAGCGGGCGATCGCGTTGCTATCTCGTCCATTTTTGAGTGGTTTGGCGAGGACTGGGTCTCCCAATACGCCAGCGACCAGTTTGCCGGCAGCGACAGTGAAAAGGCGGCGCTCAACTTCATCAGCAACTACGTCGATTCGGAGACGAAAGCGTACCTCGAAAGCGGTGCCTACGAGGTGACCTATCTAAACTACGACTGGTCGCTCAACCGGCAAAGCTAGAGGCCACAGTAATAGGCCACAGCGATAAGCCACAGTAAGCTGTTTGAGGCGATCGCCCATAGAACCTTGAATCGGCTGGAGGCCGCAGGAGCACCGATGGCGTTTGCGATCGGTGCAGGCTTTGACTGTTCCGGTCACGCTGGTGGTCTTTACTATATGCCGGAAGATATAGTGGATTTCCTCCGACAAGTCGATGTGCGTCTTAACAAAAGTTTGCTTTTATGGACGTAAGCTATGTCAAACAATAAAGAGCACTGAGATTATGCGACCCATAAACATTGGATTAACAGACGAGCAGCGCAAAGGCGTCATCGACCTATTGAACCAGGATCTAGCCGATCAGTACCTGCTGAACATTAAGACTAAGAAGTACCACTGGGATGTGGTCGGTCCCTCATTCCGCAGTCTACATGAGCTGTGGCAAGAGCAGTACGAAGCAATCACGCTGAACATCGACGCAACCGCGGAGCGAGTTCGGGCTCTGGGCGGCTACCCGGTGGGCACGGCAGAAGGCTTCCTAAAGGTAGCGAGCCTGAAGGAGCACACTGGCGATCTCCCCAACTCGACTGAGATGGTGTCTCGTCTTGCCGACAACCACGAGCAGATTATCCGCAACCTGCGTGAGCACGTCGACGCCTGCGGTGAGAAGCACGGTGACGAAGGGACGGCTGATTTCTTGACTGGACTCATGGAGCAGCACGAAGAGATGGCGTGGATGCTGCGCTCCTTCATCGAAGGTCAGACCCTCTCGCCGTCTGGCGAGCGCGAAGGTAAGGTCGAGATCCCTGCCTAGTTGCCCACTGCGCAGACTCTGCTTGCTTAGATAAAGGAATTTTGCATCATGGCTACTGAAACCTATAAAGCTGAGAAAACTGTATCTGCAGTGTTTGAATCTCAGCAAAAAGTTAGCGACGTGATTCAGCGTTTGCTCGATCGCGGCGTAACTCAGGAGCATATTTCTGCCCTAGGCCGAAACTTTGAGACCGAAACACGCATTACCGGATTCATCTCTAAAAAAGATGTCATCCTCGGTGGTCTTCGAACTGGAGCCGTCTTCGGCTCTCTGTTTGGCTCCTTGCTCAGCTTGCTGACCGGCGTTGGCGTTATTTTCGTCCCCTTTATTGGTTCCCTTGTTGCCGGTGGCCCAATCGGGGCGGTCCTTCTCGGTGCCGCTAGCGGTGCTCTAGCCGGTAGCGCAGGTGCGGGTATTGCCTCTGCCCTAGCAACCCTCGGCATGCCAGAGGACAAAGCCGCTATCTACGAGACCCGACTCAAGTCTGGCGAGTACGTCGTCATGGCTGAGGTGTCTGCCGATCGGGTTGGCGAGTTCCAGCTGCTGATGGAGAGCGCAGGCGGTGAAGAGATTCACACCCTTGAAACGGCTCTGCCCCGCGCCTGCTCTGGCCGTTGCGAAGGCCCCGAAAGCCTGTCTCCTGAAGTGCGATCGCACCTGTCGGAAGCGGCGCAGTCGGTGTTCATCGAACGCTACAACAGCGCCTACGATGAGACAAACGACGAGATGCAGGCTGAGCAGGCCGCCTGGTCTACTGTGCGCGACCAGTTTGATGAGGATGACAACGGCGTCTACTCAAAGGGCAAAGTCAGCGCCTAGCAGCGCGATCGCAGGACGTCAAATTAAATTGTCCGCCCTGCGGCTAAGCCGTTCGAGGTAACAGCGTGATATAACAGCAAGGGCATAGCGAGGGCTGTGCCCGTTTTTTATGCCAGAGCGATATGTCGTTTCTCCAAGGCCTGCGGGCGAAGTTTGACCTGCCGGTGCAGTTTTGGATCGTGGCGCTGATTGCGTTCATCAACTCCGTCAGCTTCACCATTATCATCCCAATTCTTTACCCCTACGCTAAAGAGTTCGGGCTGAGCGACTTTCAGGCTAGCTTGCTGACCACGGCATATGCCGTCTCTCAGTTCATTGCCACCCCACTCTTAGGGCGGCTGTCTGACGTCATGGGGCGCAAGCCTTTGCTCGTGATGAGTTTGATTGGCACAGTGATCGCTAACCTGATTGCCAGCTGGACGGTGGTTGCGTGGCTGCTGTTTGCCGCTCGCATTCTAGACGGCATCACCGGCGGCAATAATTCCATCGCCCGCGCCGTCATCAGCGATACCACTTCCCCCGCCGATCGCCCCAAGGCGTTTGGCCTCTTTGACGCCGCTTTTCGCATGGGGTTTGTCACCGGCCCCGCGATCAGCTTCTTTGCCCAAGGTCTGCCGACGCTGCCCGGCGTCTCGTCGCTGGGGATGAGCTTTTTTGCAGGCGCTGTCATGGCGGCGATCGCCACTGGCCTGACGCTGGTGCTATTAAAGGAGACCCTGCCCCAGGATGAGTGCGCCGGCTCCCTGAAGCTGAGCTGGAAGATGTTCGGCTTCGGAAAAATCATCAGCTCCATTCGTCGTCCCTGTCTGGGCCAAATCTTTCTACTCACTTTCCTAAGCGGCTTCACGTTTACCATTTTCACCTTCGCCTTTCAGCCCTTTTTCCTCAACGTGCTCGGGCAAAACGCCCAGACGCTCGCTATCCTATTCACAATGATTGGCGTCATCGGCGTGCTGACCCAGATCTTCGCCGTGGAGCCGCTCACCAAGCGGTTTAACCTAGCGGACATTATGTTTGTGGCGATCGCGGGGCGGGGCCTGTTGTTTTTGCTGATGCCCGCCTTCCCGACGGTGGCGGTATTCGTCGTCCTGATAGCGCTCTTAGGGGTGGTGAACTCCTTTCCTATGCCGCTGATTAGCTCAATTTTGAGCACCAACAGCGGAGAGCGCGAGCAGGGCGAGGTGATGGGTATTAATGCGTCGTATCTGAGCATCTCAAATGCGCTCGGTCCAGCGACGGCAGGGCTGCTGGTGAGCTTGAGCTACGGGACGCCGTTTTGGGTGACGGGGGTGCTGACGCTGCTGACGGCGGCATTTGCCCTGCATTTGAAGCGGGTGGCGGACTGCGCGAAGAAAGTAGCTTAATGCCGCTGACTGCTACATTGACCACCTAGAGCGTATTGTGGGCATCCTGTACGGTTTGGCGATGCCGACTGTAGTACAAGCCGCTCAACGGGTAATGCGATAGGCGTCTAGTAATTGGCTTGGTAAGCGATCGCAGTGATAAAGACTAGTGCCCTTGAACGACGTCTATTTTCTGCCGGAGATAGACTTTCATCCGGTTGAGGGACTCGATTTGCTCATCGATCAGCAGAATTTTGCTCTCTAGCCGCTTAACCTTCTCCGGTATCGAAAGCTGATTACTTTCCCAAGCGTCAATTTCAGCCTGAATCTCGTTTAGGGTAAACCCCAACCGTTTAGCTTGCTGGATCAGCGTCAGCCGCGCCACCGCTTGCTCGGTGTAGTCGCGATAATTGTTATCCTGCCGCCGCAGGTGATTTCCATTCAGTAGTCCTTTCTTTTCGTAAAACCGGATTGTGTCTACGGGCAGGCCGGTTTGCTCAGCAAGCTCGCCAATTCTCATGAGGTCGCAATCTCTTGACACTGAAGCATACTCTATAGTTTATCTTGGGCGCAGTTTTGATGATTGAGGACTGCACTATGAGATTGCTCAAATCAACAGGCTGGATGCGTCTTCTGTGGGTCATTCTGGGACTTGCGATCGCCCTCGTTGGCTACGGCCTGCTGCAGCTGGCTGAGCCCGTAGCCATCCAGCCACCCAGTATCAGCACGCTTGACTTCCAGGGCCGCGCCCTCCTGGTGGCCTCTGATGCCGACATGGTGGCTACGGCCTACGCCGATGCTAAGCTCGACCGCGTTTCCGGTGTCGAGGACGCGCTAACGGTGATGCCGCTACCCCTCGACCCAGGCAATCCACAGATGACAACGCTGCCGGTTTCTAATTCCGTGATGTCTTGGCCGCAAATCGTCGCCGTCTCGCCAAACGGCCAGCGAGCCTATGTCGCCGAAGTGCGATCGCGCCCCGCTGACGGCATTCAAGAACTTGAGAGCATTGATGAAATGCCAGCAGGGTCTAACGTCACCGTTATCGATATTTCAAATCTCTCCCAACCCAGCATCATTGAAGTGGTCAACGTTGGACGCAATCCAGACCATCTCAGCATTAGCCCGGACGGCAGGTTTCTAGCGGTGAATTTGACCGAGCCAGGCCAAGAACTGCTCATTGTTGAGCTTCAAGAAGATGGAAGTTTGGGGCAGCGCTCGTACTTTCCCATAGAACTGGATGGGACGCGTCAGGACAGTCGGGCTGCTGTCTGGCATCCGTCTGGTCAATATCTGGCTATGACTCAAGACAATAACCGTCGCGTCGGCTTTTACCAGGTGCAGACAAACGACGGCGCGATTTCAGTCACGCCCGTAGGCGAACCGCTTACCGTTGGCAATCATCTGAGCAGCGCCCGCTTCACGACTGATGGCCGCTTTTTGCTGGTTCCAGACCTCAAATGGAGCCTTTACCCCAACGCCACCTTAAACTTCTTGCTCAACGCCCCAGGCGAGCTGACTGCGATTCAGTTTGAACCCGGCTCACAGACCCCCGCTGAGATTGTTTCTAGGGTAGAAGTAGGGCTGAGCCCAGAGGGGTTTGCACTGAGCCCTGACAACAGGATGATTGCAACGGTCAATATGCGGCGAACCTACCTGCCGGGCTTTCTCCCTGCCTGGCGTGGCAAGCCCTATAGCTCTCTGTCACTGGTACAGTTTGATCCGGAATCAGGGCAGCTCAAGGCGTTGGATGAATATGGGTTTGAGGGGCTCTTGCCTGAGCAAGCGGTATTTGACGAGACGGGCCAGGCTTTGGCGGTGGTAATTTACAACTATCGAAAGGCGCA
The DNA here is from genome assembly GCA_050331115.1 of Elainellaceae cyanobacterium. GTDB lineage: Bacteria > Cyanobacteriota > Cyanobacteriia > CAKZMO01 > CAKZMO01 > JBCCAG01. Next base: position 20,465 of record JBHJHD010000016.1, on the reverse strand, counting down.
GCCGCGCACGGGGGCGGTGGAATTTTGGGCGGTGGTGCCGGGGGAGCAGCCGCGGCTAGAGCGAACGGACGTCAAGGTGGATGTGGTGCGGGGCCCTCACGATATTCGGCTGGTGCCGTAGCCTAGCGGGTGCGGCAGTGGCGACGAAAACTTATTTTCGAGGCGCGATCGCACCAGGGGAGATAATATACCGAGACTCGCTCAATGCATCCATGGCCGAATCAACGCCCCCTAACTCTGATCCTACGCTCTCCCCGACTAAACGCGCCCTGCTCGCCCTCAATCAGCTCCAGGCCAAGCTCGACGCCCTTGAAGCCGCCCAGCACGAGCCCATTGCCATCATCGGCATGAGCTGCCGTTTTCCAGGAAACGTCGAAACGCCGGACGCCTTTCGAAAGCTTCTTGATCAGCAGGCCGACGCCATCACTGAAGTGCCGAGCGATCGCTGGCCCATGGGCGACTACCACAGCGCCGACCCCGACGCCCCCGGCAAAATGGTGTCCCGCTACGGCGGCTTCGTCCCCCACCTCTACGACTTCGACGCCCCCTTCTTTCGCATTGCCCCCCGAGAAGCGATCGCCCTCGACCCGCAGCAGCGTCTGTGGCTAGAGCTAGGGTGGGAGTCTCTAGAGCATGCAGGCACCGCGGCAGATAGCCTAGCAGGACAGCCCGTTGGCGTCTTTTTGGGCATTAGCAGCATCGACTACTGGCAGCGTCTGCTGGCGCAGCACCCCGACGCCATCAATGCCTACCTGGCAACCGGCAACACCCATAGCGTCGCCGCCGGGCGGCTGTCTTTCTTACTAGGGATAACGGGGCCGAGCGTAGCGGTAGATGCAGCCTGTGCGTCTTCGCTGGTAGCGGTGCATCTGGCCTGCCAAAGTCTGCGCCAGCGCGAGTGCAACATGGCGATCGCGGGCGGGGTTAACCGCGTTATCACGCCGGAGGCCAGCATCAACTTCTCCAAAGCGCGGATGCTTTCGGCGGACGGGCGCTGTCGCACCTTTGACCAAGCCGCCAGCGGGTTTGGCCGGGCCGAGGGCGGTGGTGCGGTGGTGCTCAAGCGGCTGAGTGACGCGATGGCGGCGGGCGATCGCGTTGAGGCGGTAATTCTCGGCTCGGCGATGAACCATGACGGGCGCACCAGCGGCCTAACGGTGCCCAACGGACCCGCTCAGCAGGCGGTGATTCGCCAGGCGCTGAGCAACAGCCGCATCGAGCCGGAGGCGGTGGGCTATGTGGAAACCCACGGCACCGGGACGGCGCTGGGTGACCCCATTGAGGTCGGGGCGCTCGGGGCCGTGTTTGGGGAAAGGCGGAGCGATCGCCCCCTCATTTTGGGTGCTGTGAAAACTAACATTGGCCACCTAGAAGCCGCCGCCGGCATGGCCGGATTGATCAAGGCAGTCCTAGCGCTGCAGCAGGCCCAGATTCCTGCCAATTTGCATCAGAGCGTCCCCAGCCCAAACATCGATTGGTCACTGTCCCTCAAAGCGCCCGCCGCCGCCGTGACTTGGCCCCCTAGCGAGGCTCCCCATACCGCTGGCGTCAGCGCCTTTGGCTTCAGCGGCAGCAACGCCCATGTAGTGCTGACGGAGGCCAACGAAAAAGAAGTTGATATCTCCCCAGGGGGACTGCGGGAGGGTCCCCATTTGCTAGCTCTGTCAGCACGCACGCCTGCGGCACTCAACCAGCTCGTGGCACGCTACGCCCAGCATCTCACCGCCCACCCGCAGCTCAATATCGCCGACCTTTGCTTCACCGCCAGCACCGGGCGATCACACTTTGCCTGCCGCCTAGCCATTACCGCCTCGACCTTGGCTGAGCTGCGCCGCGCCCTTGTGGATATTTTAGCGGGCAGGCCCAACGCTGCCTGCTGGCAATCCGACAGGGCTTCTGCTCAACCTGACGCAGATCTAGAGCGGCTGGCGCAGCGCTATGTTCAGGGGCAGGATATTGCCTGGCAAGAGATCTATGGGCCGGGGCATCGGAAGCTTGTTCTTCCCACCTATCCCTTTCAGCGGCAGCATTACGGGATAACATGACGGGCTTGGTGCACGCTGCGCTTGTTCGGCGCGTTGCGCTGCGCTTAACGGCACCCTACGCCCAACCCAAAATTTAATCGCGCCTAAACCTGCAGCTTCCCACAGACATTGCCTTTTGAGCCGGTTTGGGGGACGTTCGCGAAGCAGCCGGTTCATCAATACTTGGAACGATAAGATAGCCACTAGAGACAAGTTGTATGGCGATAGAGCGATAAAATTTGCCCATGATGCAAAACTACCCCCACGCTATAATCACCGGCGGCTCCAGCGGCATCGGCAAAGCGATCGCTCTCCGGCTGGCCCGTCAGGGTGCGAACGTATCTATCATCGCCCGTAACGCTGAGCGGCTGGACAAAGCCCAGCACGACATTGAGCAGGCGGTAGGGCCAAAGCAGGAGCCAGAGCAGCAAGTGGTGGCAGTTTCGGCAGACGTGAGCGATCGCCCCCAGGCAGAGCGGGCCATACAGGAGGCGATCGCCCAGCTCGGGCCGCCTCGCTGGCTAATCACCTGCGCCGGCATTGCCCGCCCTGGATACTTCCAGGAGATGCCGATCGAGGTGTTCGAGCAGACGATGGCCATTAACTACTTTGGCACCCTGTACTGCGTTCGCGCCGCCCTGCCCGCCCTGGTGGCCCAAGGGCAGGGGCACGTTGCTATGGTGTCCTCGGGGGCGGGGCTGGTGGGAGTGTATGGCTATAGCGCCTACTGCCCCAGCAAGTTTGCCCTGCGGGGGCTGGCGGAGACGCTGCGGGCGGAGCTAAAGTCTATGGGGGTGGGGGTGTCCATCACCTATCCCCCCGATACCGACACCCCACAGCTCGCTGAGGAGAACAAGACCAAACCTCCCGCCACCAAGAAAATCACCGCTACCGCAGACGTCTGGTCTGCCGATGGCGTCGCCCACGTGATCCTGAACGGCATAGGCCGGGGCCAGTTTGCCATCACTCCCGGTCTAGAAATGGGCGTCTTGCACCGGCTGCACAGCGTCATTGCTCCCCTGCTAAACCGCTACTTTGACCGCATTGTGGCCCGCCATCCCACTGGCTCCAACCGTTCAGAAGAGATCGCCGGTTGACTCAGGCAACGCACCGCCAGCGGCGCTATCTGGCCCTCAGCCTCGCGGCTCCGCTCTACTACGGGGTCGTGACGCTGTGCTATGTCTTCGGTCACGGGTTTACCGTGCAGGACGATATGCGCCAGCACGTGGTGTGGTTCCAGCAGTTTGTGGAGCCGGCGCTGTTTCAGGGAGACGCGATCGCCCAGTACTTCCGCAGCGTTGCCCCGCCGGGGGTGACCGCCGTCTACTGGCTGGGGGCAAAGGTGGGGCTAGAGCCGCTGCTGTTGGCCAAGCTGCTGCCCTTGCCCCTGGCGCTGGCGGCCACAGTCTTTTTGTTTTACACAACGCTGGCGATCGCGCCCGTCCCCCGAGCTGCCTGGCTGGCCACGCTGATTTTTAACCAGCACCTGTGGCTCAATGACGATCTGGTCTCTGCCACGCCTCGGGCTTTTGCGTATCCCCTGTTTGCCGCCTTTCTCTACGGCTTGGTGCGGCACTCCCATGGGGTCATAGTCTTATCTGTGGCCCTGCTGGGGCTGTGCTTTCCACAGATGCTGCTGGTGGCGGTAGGCATGCTGCTGGTGCGACTGCTGGTGTGCCCGCTAGCATGGCCGCTCAAACCGCCGTCAATCTGGCGCAGCTGGCGAGGGTTCACCAGAGGGCATCACCGCTGGCGAGCGGCCCTGCTGGGGGGCGGGGTGGCGATCGCCGTGGTGCTGCCATTTGCCATGAGCCTGTCCGACTACGGCCCTGCGGTGACGGCGGCGCAAATGCGATCGCTGCCGGAGTATGGCCTGGGGGGGCGAAACGAATACTTTGGCGTGTCGCCACTCGTATTTTGGCTGCACGGCTCTAGCGGCCTCCGGATTCCAGTGTTTCCATCAGTTATCTGGGCCGGATTCGCGCTGCCGCTGGTGCTGCGGCAGCGGTCTTCTACCGCTGCTCAGACGGTGACGCCTCAGGTGGGGTTACTCAGGGATCTAATGGTGGCGTCTTTGGGGCTGTTTTGCCTGGCTCATCTGCTGCTGCTGCGCCTGCATTTTCCCAGTCGCTACCTGTACCACAGCTGGCGGTTTTCGCTGGCGATCGCTGCGGGAGTTGTGCTGGCGGTGGTAATTGAGAAAGTGGAGGCTTGGCAAACGAAAAAAAGTAAAGCTTTCCCCCTTCCTGAGCGGGGATTAAGGGGAGTAAGGCAGAGTTCAAGGGCGATTGCTAAAACCTTGCTTTCCCTAGCTGCAATTGTGCTCATCGGCATACCCATGCTGCCGCCGCTGATGCTGGCCTTTCAGGGCTGGGTTGTGGGTGAGATTCCCGCCGTCTACCGCTACCTCAAAACCCAGCCTGCCGACGTCCAGGTCGCCTCCATCGCGCCAGAGGGCAACAACATTCCGGTCTTTGCCCACCGCAGCGCCTGGATCGGACGCGAGTTTTCCCTACCCCACCATCCGCGCTACTATGCCATCGTACGCCGCCGCACCGCCGAGCTACTGCAGGCCCTCTACAGCCCCAACCCTGCTAACCTGCGCCAGTGGCGTGACCAAACAGGTGTGGAGTTCTTGCTGCTGGAAAATTTGACCTTTGAGCCAAACTACCTCCAGCAAGACTGGCTGATTAACAGCAGCCTACGATCCCAGATTGCGGCGATCGCGGCGCAGCTAGAGCAAGGTACGACACCAGCGATCGCGCCTGCTTTGCCTAGGTGTAGCGTCGTGGCTGAGGCGGACTATAGCCTGGTCGACACGTCCTGCCTCAGCCAATGGCTCAGCGCGGTAAGTTCAGGCCCACGTACCCCATAACGCTGTCCCGCCCCGGATTGCTGTCAAAGGTGTTGGCGTTAGAAATGTGGTGCCAGCGCAGCCCCACCATCAGCCGCTCCGCATCGCTGAGGCGAATCGTGGCGCCGCCGCCCGCCTGGGGCGTGAAGTTGAAGCTCGACCCGCCGCTGGGCACGTTGTCGGTGGTGCCCAAAATGCCCGCACCGCCGTCAACGTAAAGCGACCAGTTTTCCTGACGCACAAAGTGGTAGCGCAGCAGCACATTCAGGTTTGCGCCGACCGCGTCATCGCCCTCCTGGCTGAAGGCCATGCCGTTCAGCTCAGCGTTGATGCTGTGGCCGTTGGCAAAAAAGTGGGAGAGGCCCGCCCCCGCCAGGGCGAATTCGTTGTCGAAGGTGGTGGCCGCGCCGCCCTGGATATACCAGCGGTCGGAGCCTCTAGCGCCAAAGGCCTCAGTCTCGGCGTTATCCTCCGAAGGGGGGACGTCCTGCGCGACTTCTATAGCTGAGGAGGACGCTGAGAGGCGCTCCATCCCGAGAGCAGCGGCTTCCGGAGGAGCAACGTTCGGCACCTCGCCCAGGGTAGACGCCTCTGAAGCTGACTCGGTTTCCGAGGCTGCCTCGGGCTGGCTCGGTTCTATTGCCCAAGCCTCAGAAGGGGCGATCGCGATCGCGGCGCTTGCCGCTGCTAAGCAAGCTAAAGAACAAATCCGCCGCTGACTAGATTGAGACGCTGCCTTCGCTGCCTTAGAGGAGGGTCTTGAACGATGGGCTATGTCGGGGCTAGAGCCTGGGTTGGTTGTCATGCCGTGCTAAAAAGCCTTCCTGTGCGTAAGTCCTGACAAATCAGTATATTTCCATTTTCAGCAGACAGACTATCCCATCCGGCTAACCACTCTGTATGGCTTTAATGAAGTGGTCCACCAGCTCAAATGTTGTCACCCGCCTCGTTCCCGGTTCGTTCTGGTAGAGGTCAGTGGGGCGATCGCCATCGGCCAGAAGCTTCTCTTGAACTGCCGTGAGCTGCTGAGCGGCCTGCCGCTCCCCCCACTGCTCTAGCATCAGCACCACCGCCGCTAGGGTCCCCAGCGGGTTGGCGATGCCCTTTCCGGCAATGTCGGGAGCGGTGCCGTGGACAGGCTCGTAAAGCCCAAAGCCATCAGCGTTGAGGCTGGCAGACCCCAAAAGCCCGATAGACCCGGCGATCGCCCCCCCCAGGTCGCTCAAGATATCGCCAAACAGGTTGCCCGCTAAAATCACGTCGAAGGCTCGGGGCTGCATCACCAGCTGCATGGCCAGGTTGTCCACTAGCATCGGCATCACCACCACGTCGGGGAATTCCAGCGCCACTTCTTTGACCAGCCGCGTCCAGGGAATGTGGGGCAGCGCATTCTCTTTGTGGGCTACGGTGAGATGCTGGCGGCGAGACTGGGCGAGACCCAGGGCTACCCTGGCGACGCGGCGGATTTCGGCGTCGGCGTAGCGCATGGTATGGAAGCCATAGTCGCCCCCGCAGGCGTTTTGAGCGTTAGCGCCTCGCCCCGAAGGACCAAAATAAATGCCGCTCACCAGCTCGCGCACAAACAGCAGGTCTACCTCCGCTAGCCGGTCTGCCTTAATGGGGGAAGCCTGCCGCAGGCTTGGGGAAGGGCACACCGGGCGCAGGTTGGTGAACAGGTCAAAGCGCTGCCGCAGCTCTAGCAGCCCGCCCTGGGTCACCGCCCCAAACACAATCCCGTCTGCACCCTCACACAGCCGTAGCGTCTCTTCAGGGAGCGCAGTTCCAAACCGCTGGCGGGCCGGTTCGCCAATCCAGCCCTGGTCGACGGCGACGGTAAACCCCTCAGCGGCAGCGATCGCCCCCAGAATCCTCAGGCTCGCCTCAACCACCTCAGGGCCGACTCCCTCCCCAGGCAGCGCCACCACGCGGTAGCTTCGCGGGGCCGTCACTGGGGCCATCACTGGGGCCATCACTGTGCCGCCTCTACAATCAGCAGCTCATCGGCCAGGGTTTGCAGCGTACTGCGAATCTGCGCTTCGGAGTGCAGGCAGCTCATGAAAAAGCGCAGCCGCGAGGCGTCGTAGGGTACCGAGGGGTAGACCATGGGCTGCACATTGATGCCCTGGTGAAAAAGGACGTGGGAAAGCTGCACGGCCTTGCGGGGCTCGCCCACGATGATAGGAATGACGGGAGAATCATGGCTGACCCCAGTGTTGAGCCCGTGGCCCTGCGCGAGGGAGAGAAACAGCCGTGAATTTGCCTGCACCTGGGCCACCCGTTCGGGCTCTGACTCTAGAACTTCTAGCGCCGCCAGGGCAGCGGCGGCGTTGGCGGGGGCCATGCCGACGCTAAAGACAAACCCCGGAGCGGTGTACTTAAGGTACTCGACCAGCGCCGCGCAGCCTGCGATGTAGCCGCCGCAGCTGGCAAATGATTTGCTGAGGGTTCCCATCCACAGATCTACTGCGCCAGCCGCCACGCCAAAATGTTCTCCAATGCCGCGCCCTCGCGCCCCGAGTACGCCGATGGAATGGGCCTCATCCACCATTAAAAAGGCGTGGTGCTTCTTTTTGACCGCTACCATTTCGGGCAGCGGGGCCAGATCGCCGTCGGTGCTGTAGATGCCCTCGATCGCCACCAGCACCTTCTCGTAGTGGCGGCGGTGCTCATGGAGGCGCTGGTCTAAGGTCTGCCAGTCGTTGTGGGGAAACTCGATGGCCGTAGCCCCAGACAGCTTGCAGCCCTCCCGGATGCTGTTGTGGCTGAGGGCATCGTAGAGAATTAGGTCTTTTTCTTGGAACAGGTGGCCAATGGTGGTGACGTTAGTGGCGTGGCCGCCGATGTAGGCGATGCAGGCCTCCGTACCCAAGAGCTGGGCGATTTTCTGCTCTAGGGCCTGGTGCACCGGACGCTCCCCCGACACGACGCGGCTGGCCGACACCGAGGTGCCGTAACGGGCGATCGCCGCCTGGGCTGCCGCGCTCACCGTGGGGTCGCCCGACATACCCAAGTAGTTATAGCTGGCGTAGCTGATCAGCGATCGCCCGTTGACCTGGGTGGTATCGCGGGCGGTGCCGTCGTGGACGGTGAAGAAGGGGTTGCCGAGCCCCTTGAGGCGACCGAGATCCTGGCGCAGGCTGACGTATTCTGGGGTCTGGTCAAACTGGTAATGCTGGGGGGGCGGGCTATAGGACGGTGCTGTCGCGGGAGCCTTAGGCACTGCGCCTCGTGGCTCAGTAGGACGAGAGGCTGCGCTAGAGGCTGACCCGTTCGCTGACCTGTTCGCTGAGCCGTTGACTGAGCCGTTGACTGCGCCGCTGTCGACCGTAGCGCTAGAGGCTGCGCCGCTCGGCCTAGGACCTGCCCCATCTGTAGCGACCTGGGGCTGTCGCTCTGTAGAACCAGGTTTGGGCTCGGCTCGTGAGGCCGATGCGGTGTCCGCCGGCGAGGGCGACTCTAGGATAGTGGCTAAGCGCGCTGCCAAGGCGTTGACGGTCGGATAGTCGAAGGCCTCAGTTTGGGGAATCGGGCGACCTAGACTCTTTTGCAGGCGATTGCTAAACTCCACCGCCATCAGAGAATCCATGCCCAGCTCGCCAAATCGCTCGTCGGGGTCGATCTGCTCAGGAGAGCTGAAGCCCATAACTCTGGCGAGCTGAGTTTGGAGGTGAGCCGTCAGCAGGGCGCTGCGATCTGAGCTCTCGCCGAGCTGCTGAAGAAATTCGTTAGGCGTAGCCTGTTTGGGCTGGGCGGGCTTAAGCCCTTTGAGCAGGGATGATGGGCCGCTGAGCGGGTTAGACGGTACGCTCCGATCTACAGGAAGGATGCTGAGCTGGGGGGTGGACCGCCGCATGGCGTCTTCCAGCAGCGACAGTCCCACCTCGACCGGAATCGTCGTCAGACCTTGGGCCGCCAGACGCCGCTGCTGCTGGCCGTCGAGCCGAGCCGCCATGCCTACCTCGGCCCAGGGCCCCCAGTCGAGGCTGAGGCCGGGAAAACCCAGGCCAGCGCGATGGTGGGCGATCGCGTCTAAAAAGGCGTTGGCGGCGGCGTAGCTCCCCTGCCCCGGTGAGCCCACCACCGCGGCCATGGAGGAAAAGCAAACGAAGTAGTCGAGGTCGAGGGGCTGGGTGAGCTGGTGCAGGTTCCAGGCCCCCGCGACTTTGGGAGCCATCACCGTCTCCATGCGCTGCCAGGACTGGTTGGCGAGCAGGCCGTCGTCCAGGGTTCCCGCGAGGTGAAACACGCCTTTGAGCGGCGCTGCTGAAGGGATTAGAGTCAGCGTTGTTTCCAGTGCGCGGAGGTCAGCGACGTCTACTGAGCAAGCCTGAACGCTGACGCCCTGGCCCTCTAGCTGCTGAATAGTCTGCTGAGCCTCACCAGAGGGCGATCGCCGTCCTAAGAGGATGAGGTGTTGCGCGCCTTGCTCCGCCAACCACTGGGCCAAGCGCAGCCCCAGCGCCCCTAATCCTCCCGTAACCAGGTAGGTGGCGTCGGAGCGAATCAGAGGCGCGTCGGGGGTGAGGGCGGGCAGCGTCAGCACGACTTTGCCGATGTGCCGCGCCTGGGCCATGTAGCGGAAGGCGTCTGGGGCTGCCTCGATGGGGAAGACCGTTTTGGGCAGGGGGGAGAGCGCTCCGGCCTTGAACTGCGCCATCAGGTCTTTGAGCATGGCGGCAATCAGATGGGGCTTGCCCTGGGAGACATCCAGCAAATCGAAGGGGAAGTAGGTCACGTCTGATCGCACCTGCCGCACCTGCGCCGCGTCCCAGATGCCGAGCTTCCCGATCTCGACGAAGCGTCCTCCGGGAGCTAGGACTTCGAGGTTTTTAGCGATCGCCTCCCCGTTGAGGCTGTTGAGCACCACGTCTATGCCCTTACCGCCCGTGGCTGCCAGCACCTGGTCCGCGAATTCGAGGGTGCGGGAGTTCATCACCTGGCGCACGCCCATGGCCTGCAGGACTGGCCACTTCGGGGGGCTAGCCGTCGCAAACACCTCCGCGCCGAGGTGCTGGGCCACCTGGACTGCCGCCTGACCCACGCCCCCCGCCGCGGCGTGGATGAGGACGCGATCGCCCGCCTTGACCTGGGCCAGGTGCACCAGGCCGTAGTAGGCCGTGAGGAAGGTCGTGGGCAGGGTCGCTGCCGCCGCAAAGCTCATGGCGTCGGGCTTGGCCACCACAAAATCGACGGGCGTCGTCACAAACTGGCTGATGCTGCCCATCGTCTGAGCGGCGATCACCGCCTCCCCGACCGCGACGCGGGTGACGCCTTCGCCCACCGCAGTCACGATGCCGGCGCACTCGCCGCCAAAGGGAACCTCAGCGGCGGTGGCAAACCCCATCCGCTCTGCCACAGGCTGCAGCAGGCCCAGCGCGTTGAGCACGTCTCTAAAGTTCAGCCCCGCCGCCTTCACCTGAACCTCCACCTCACCCGCTTCGGGCGATCGCCGTTTGCTAGGCATCAGGGTTAGATTATCCAGAACGCCGTAGCTCGACAGGCCCAGCCGGAAAGATTCGGCGTCGGGAACGGTTTCAATCGGTGGGGTGTAGGGCAGCAGCCGCGCCACGAAGCGCTTCTCATGACAGTAGGCGATCTCATCTTCTCCGTCGGGGTGGCCTAAGTCTGCGAGCAGCAGCGCCACGCTCTCTGACGTCAGGGCTTTCGGCAGATCGATGCTGGTGCAGCGCCAGTCGGGGTGCTCTTTGCGGAGCGTACGCGCCAGGCCCCAGAGAGACGCTTGGGGGAGGCTCAGCAGCGACGGCCCTTCTACCGCCTGGGTCATCTGCGTGACCAGCCACAGGCGGAGGGATGGGGAATTGGGGCCGCTGAGCGGGTCATTCGAGGCGATCGCCTGCACCAGATTCAGTAGGCTACCACAGATACGCTGCTGCGCTGCCAGGCTCCCCGGCGATTCTGGGCTGGAATCAAGTCCATATAGATACAGAATGTTGGTCTGTCCCCAAGGCTCCCCTGTCGCTTGGGTTTGGAGATGCTGAAACGCATCAGGCGCGTTGAGATTGAGGCTGTATACCTCGTGAGAGAGCTGCTGACAGGTCTCGCCTGCCACGATCGTTATGCAGCGATCGCCCCGCTCTCTCAGCGCTGCGCCAATTTGGGTACCGACGCTCTGCCTGTCGGTTTGAGCCTCGGCAAAAATCAGCCAGGTGCGTTCTATCCTTGGTTGTGGTGCTGGCTCTGGCTGCTCATTAGGCTGGAGCTGCCACGCCATTCGATAGCGCCAGTCTGAATGGGATTGGATAACCGGCGTACCGGCCTGGGATGTGTCGGCCCTGGGGCCATTCCCATTTGTATCCGCATCAATACCAGCAGAGGCAAAGAGACGAGCCAGGGACGCCCGGTTTACATACTGTAGCGTCAGTCCGATAATCTGAGCGGCGATCGCCCCAGCATCGTTCCAAATCACCAGGTCAGCTTTGAGGGCAGCCCGGTGAGCGCCGTGACCGTTCAGCTCGCTGCTGTTTGCGCCGGTCCGCAGCCAGACGCCGCACCAGCCCGACTGTCCTAAAGCACGGTGGCCCGAAGAAGAATTTACATGCAGCGCCTCAACGCCCGCGGGCAGATAGGCCGCTTCTGAGTCGAGCCCTACGGCGGCCCCGATGGTCTGAAACCCTGCGTCTAGCAGCACCGGATGAATGGCGTAGCCGTCAGCCGTGACGCCACTCGGACAGTGGATTTGGCTGAGGGCTTGGTCGCCACGTCGCCAGAGGCGCTGGATGCCGCGAAAGGCCGGTCCGTAGGCGAGCCCCCGATCGGCAAACGCTTGGTAGTAGGGCGCTACCGCTATAGGGAAGGCCTGTAGGGCATCCTGGAGGCTCGCGAGAGAAGCCGCCTCAGTAGGAACTGCGATAGGAAGCGCTGCGGTGGAAATCGTACCCGCGGCGTGGCGGCAGTCTTCTCCAGAAAAGCTATAGATTTGCAGGGCCGCTGTCGCGCTGGCGTCATCGGGCGTCAGCACCAGCTGCAGGGCGGTGGGCTGCTCCGACAGCTTTAGCGGCTGCTCAATAGCGAAGTTTTGCAGTGACACCGAAGCAGACCGGCTCCAGCGCAGACCGGCGGCGATCGCCATCTCCAGGTAGGCCGCGCCAGGCAAGATGGCCTGATCCGCCACGCGATGGTCGGCTAGGTAGGCTGGGGACTGGGCGCTGAGCTGCACTTGAAAGCGCTGCTCTTGGGTGCCTGCGAGGGGGAGGCGAGTGCCGAGTAGAGGATGTCCAGCAGAGGCCGAGCCACCGGATAGATCTACGCTAGAAGGCTTGGCGTCGGGAAGCTTGGCGCCGGGCCACCAATACCGCTGCCGCTGAAACGGATAAGGGGGCAGCGAAACGGGTTCTAGAGTCCCCGGCATGACTGCTGCCCAGTCAATCGTCGTGCCCTGTTCGTATAGGGCCGCCAGACTGTTGAGCATCATGGCCTGCTCCGGCAGACCTGGACGCAGACTGGGTAGCCACAGCGTCTCGGCCTCAGGGAGGCAGCCGCGACCCATGCCGAGTAAAATCGGCTTCGCCCCGACCTCAAGGAAGCAGGGCCGCTGCGGTGTCTGGTGGTATAGGGCCGTCATCGCCTCTAAAAACCGCACCGGCTCCCGGACGTGGCGCACCCAGTAGTCGGGGGTAGCGATTTCCGAGGTGACCAATTCGCCAGTCAGCGTCGAGAAGAAGGGCAGCGCTGGAGGATGAAAGCGCACTGACTCAGCCACCTGACGGAACGCCGACAGCATCGGCTCCATGAGCGGTGAGTGGAAGGCATGGGAAACCCTCAGCGGCCTGCAGTCCAGCCCCTTGGTCTCTAGCACGTCTAGCACGGCAGCAACCGTCGCCGCGTCGCCCGACACCACCGTGTTTTCAGGGCCATTGATGGCCGCCACGGTGACGCGATCGCCAAAAGGCGCGATCGCCGCCGCCACTTGGGCTGCAGCGCCTCTCACCGCGGCCATTTCGCCCTCCGGCAGGGCCTGCATCAGCCGCCCCCGCGCCGCTACTAGCCGCAGGGCGTCTTCTAAGCTAAGCACCCCCGCCACGCAGGCCGCTACGAATTCCCCCACGCTGTGCCCCAGCACCGCTGTGGGGCGAACCCCCCAGGAGAGCCAAAGCTGGGCTAGGGCATACTCTACGGCAAATAGCGCCGGCTGGGTGTAAACGGTTTGCTCTAGCCGCGCCTCGGCGGCTGAGGCCTCTGAGCTTTGAACGGGGTACAAAATCTCCAGCAGCGGCACTTCGGGCAGCAGGTCGGCGCAGCGCTGCAGCGCCTTACGGAAGACGGGCCGGCTGTCGTAGAGGGCTTTACCCATGCCGACCGCCTGAGAGCCTTGGCCCGTGAATAGAAAAGCGAGGGGGGCGGCAGCGCCGGGGGTAGGGGGCGCATCGGTGAGCCACTGCTGCATCTGCGCCCGCAAATCCTCGACCGATTCAGCGACAAAAGCCGCCCGATGGAAGAAGTGCGATCGCCGCCCGCTAGCGGTGGCGCAGACCGCCGCTAGGTCCAGATCGGGCTGTGCCTTGAGCCAGTCCCCGTATCGCTGGACCAGGATCTTGAGCGCCCCGCGGCTTTTTGCCGATAGGGGTAAGAGGTGGGGGCCGTTAGGCTTGCGGCTCGCCTCACCGTTATCGTGGTGACTGTCGTGACGATTGCGGTGGTGGCTATGACGATCGCTGTCGTAATGGCTGTCGCGCTCATTATGGCGACTGCCGTGGTCGGTGAGCACCACGTGGGCGTTCGTGCCGCCAAACCCGAAGGAATTAACCCCCATCCAGGTCTGCGATCGCTCGGGCAGAGGCATCAGCGCCGTCTGCACCTTTAGCCGCAGCCGGTCAAAGTCGATGGCCGGATTGGGCTGAGTAAAGTGCAGGCTGGGGGGAATCTGCCGGTGGTGCAGCATCAGCGCCGCCTTGATCAGCCCCGCCACTCCGGCGGCGGTCTCCGTATGGCCGATATTGGTTTTTACCGAACCGATGCGGCAGGGGTTATCGGGCGATCGCCCCTTAGAGAATACGGCCCCTAGGGCCTGGGCCTCCACCGGGTCCCCCAGCTTGGTGCCTGTACCGTGGGCTTCGACATAGGCGACCTGGGCTGGGTCGACGCCCGCTCGCCGGTAGGCCTCCCGCAGCACCGCCGCCTGGGCTTCTGTATTGGGGGCCGCCATGCCGTGGCTGAACCCGTCCTGGTTGACGGCGCTGCCCTGAATCACCGCGTATACCCGGTCCCCATCGGCGATCGCCTGAGCCAGCGGCTTGAGCACCACCAGCCCTGCTCCTTCGCTGCGCACGTAGCCGTCGGCGCTGGCGTCAAAGCTCTTGCAGCGCCCGGTGCCCGACATAAAGCCCCCTTTGGAGAAGCCTGTGGTCACCGTGGGCAGCAGCAGCACGTTCACCCCGCCCGCGATCGCCATTTCGGATTCGCCACTCCACAGGCTTTGGCAGGCCAGGTGTACCGCCACCAGGGACGAAGAGCAGGCGGTATCGACGGCCAGGCTCGGCCCCTTAAAGTCAAATAGGTAGGAGATGCGGTTAGCGGCGATACAGTTGCCGGTGCCCGTAGTGGCGTAGGGATCGTTTACCGGCTGCTGCCACAGCATAATGGAGTAGTCGTGGGTCCCAATGCCAATGAACACGCCCGTCTTCGAGCCCCGCAGGTGAGCGGGGACCTGACCTGCGTTCTCTAGGGCTTCCCAGGTGACCTCCAAGAGCAGCCGCTGCTGCGGGTCCATGGTGACGACTTCCCGGGGCGCAATGCCAAAGAACTGCGGATCGAACTGGTCTATCTGCGCCAAAAAACCGCCCCAGCGTGTATTCATTTTATCCGGCGCCGCGGGGTCGGGGTCATAGACCGTATCTACTGCCCAGCGCGAGGCCGGCACCTCGCTGACGCTGTCAACCCCCGCGCAAATTAGCCGCCAAAAGGCATGGGGCGTGTCGGCCTCGCCTGGATAGCGACACCCAATACCAGTAATAGCAATGGGTGCGGGTGACTTGGGCGGTTGAGGCAATGTCATAGGGCGATAGCTTGACGTCAACGTCGTGTAAGTTCTGCGTCTGCTTTTTGGGCTTAATCAATATCGCTCATATGTGTATCGATTAGGCTTTTAAGTAATTAAACTGAAATTTCGGGCCTGTCAAGTTAGCGGTGAAACTGCGTCAACGACCAGTAGGATGACCGACTTGGGTAGTTTGTTGAAGTAGTCTACTGACGCCGATGCTGCGCAAGAGTTTCCCACGTAGCGAGCAGCGTCTTGGTCGCGCCGCCCCAGTCATAGGGGGCGACGTCGCGCTGGCCCTGCTGACCCATCTGCTGCCGCTGCCCTGCATCGGAGAGTAAGTCTAAGAGCGATCGCCTAAAGCTATCTACATCCTGAGGCGTGAACAGCCGCCCGTTTTTTCCATCTCGAATCAGGGTCACCACGCCCCCGACCTGAGGGGCCAGCACCGGAATGCCCGCCGCAAAGGCCTCTAAAACCGTCAGCCCTAGGGTTTCCTTCTCGGAGGCGGTGACGTGAATGTCGCTATTCGCCAGCAGCGGCGGTACGGCATCAGGGGCTACCCGCCCCAGCATGTGCACCGTTAGCCCTAGCGACTGCATCTCTGACTCAATCTCCTGCCGCAGCGCTCCGTCCCCCGCAATAATCAGCGCTATGCGTCTGACCCACGGGGCGCTGTCCGGGTGGGCCACCCACTGGGAAAACGCCCTTAGGGTAAAGCGCCAGCCCTTGTCGGGGGTGAGCCGCCCTAGGAACACTAGCTTTAGCTTGCCCTCTAGGCCTGCGATGCCGTAGCGGTCAAAGAACTGGGGAACCCGAGGCTGAAAGCGGAACGCGTTGACGTCTACCCCCAAAAAGCGATCGCACAGGGTATTGTGAATGCCCATGCCCTGCAGCCGCTGCTCGGTGACGGGGCTGGCCACTAAAGTCGCGTCATAGGCGCGAAAGACGCGGCGAATGATTTGGGAGGATATCCACTGCGCTAGCGCTATAAGGGGCGGCGGCAAGGGGAAGAAGTCCTCGATGTAGTCAATAAAGTGGGTGTGGTAAAACCCGACGCAGGGAATACCCCGTTCCCGGGCGTAGGCTACCCCCGGCGATCGCAACAGGCCCAAAAATAGGCGATCGGGCTCATCGACATGGATGATGTCGGGCTGAAAAGCCTGCAGCGCCTGCAGCAGTGACGGACTGGCCCGGCGGCTGATGTTGCGCTCAAACTCGACGCCCATAAAGGGCTCGCTGGGCAGGCCGATTACCTGCACTCCCGGCAGCACCGCCCCGACGTGGTCAGCCCAATGGGGATAGACCGACGCGACGGGCTGATAATCGGGGCACAGCACCAGTACTTGATGGCCCCACTGGCTGAGGAACCGCACGCGCTGATGAATCGCTATCGTGACGCCATCAATAACCGGCAAAAATCCAGAGCTAATGATGGCAATTTTCATGGGCAAACAGCGTCTCCTAAGTCTAGAATCTAAGCTCAAAGATCGCCATTATAGTATCAGGCTCGTTGCTGCGCTCCGGCTCAACTGTATTGACTTTTCTCTTTAGCTCGCGCCAGTTGAGCTGTCCCAGGATTGACGTCTTCCTCTAGCGGCTCGACGGGATTATAGCCAATGTTCTGCTGTAAGTCACCCGATAGTAAGTAATACCAATTCCGTATGGGGCTGCACATATTGAGATCCCCCTACTAATCCCCCTTGCTTTTGGCGAAGCCTGCCCGAAGGGCGTAGGGGATGGCGACAGCCGGGGGCGAGCCATGATGTGCATCTTCATATTCATTTGGTATGAGTTGGAAATGATTAAACTATTAGAGGATGTTTGAAAAGTGCTGGTTAAAACGTTATTGCCTTGCTTCACCCCCCTCTAGCTCTCCCCTTACCAAGGGGGAGCTAGAGGGGGTAACGTAGAACTGTTGCTACTTTTCAAACGCCCTCTTAGCGCCTTTGTTCGCTTTGCCTTTCAGAAATGGCGCTCAGCCTTTAAAGGCCAAATCTGTCAAAAGTTGCCGCTATTCTTTTTCGCAGGTGCTGTAAGAAAGGAGGCTTGGGTCGCCACTTGAGTTCGCAGAGGGTGCCTTTAGCGGCATAGGGCGATCGCTCGAAGGTGGCGTCGAGCTGTCGAGCTAGGTTGATGGCCTGCTGGGTTCCCCGACGAGTTTGCTGGGGCAGCTTCAAGACCCGCCTGGACACCACTACCGCGTAGGCCGCGTCGATACCTGCACCGTTGTCGATGACGCGAATGAGGTTGAGGGGGCGATCGTGTCGACATTCGATAGTCAGGCGATTGGCTCCGGCGGCGTGTTTGCCCACGTTGCACAGCATTTCCTCTAAGAGGCGGCACAGGTCGCGCTTTTGCTCGGGCCGCAGCGACACTTCGTCAAACGGCTCAAACGTTGTCACCTTTAGCTTTAGCGCCTGAAAGTGGGGCAGCTCGCGCTGCAGAACGCCGCTGTAGACCTCGTAGAGCAGCTCATGCAGCGGCGTCGATAAGTCAAGCGGAGACTGCTCGTCTAGATAGAGGTGATCGCTCTCGGCCACCTCGCGGCGAATTGTGGTGTAAACGCTGCGCAGCTCTTGGTTAAGGTGCTGCAGCTCTTGGCTGAGCTGGAGCCGCGAGACCTCTGGGTTGTCAATGTTGCGCATCAGGGTCGCCAGGGTTTGCAGAGGACCATTGTGGATAGCCGTAAACGTCTGCTCGATCACCTGCTGACGATCATAAATGCGCGATCGCATCGACTCGCTGTAGAGCCAAATACTGTGAAGCACGACGCCGTTGAGGAAGAGCGCCGCCGCTGTAGGGACGGTGGGTAGCCACCAGCCGCCCAGTAACCCGACATAGCTGAGGCCAACCACCGCCAGGCCGAGTCCTCCAACCGCCAGAAAGTGGCGGCTTGGCCGTCGCAGCAGCCGACCTACGGCGATGCCAGCCGCGCCCCAAAGGATGATCCAGCCGTATTCCCAGACCTCGGGCCACGTCTGAAGCAGCGATCGCCCGTCTAGCACGGCGCTAATGATTTGGCTGGCGGTGTGGGCCTGCACCTCTACCCCAAACACCAGCCCAGGGTTGGCGCTGGCCACCGCCGAGGTGCGCGCTATATCCTTTGCGGTGGGACTCATCACGCCCACCAAAACGACGCGATCGCGAAACAGCGCTGGGTCCACGCGACCGTCGAGCACATCTGTCAGTGACACGATGGTGAACGGCTTCGGCCCGCTACGAAAATTGATCAGCATCTGGTTGCCCCCGGCATCAGCGCGAACATAGCCCCCCACATTAGGGAGAACGCGGGGCAGCTCCACGTCGCCAAACCGCATAGCCACCGGGTCGCGAATGCCATTTTCGAGGGTAATGTCCTGCTGCGCTAAGTAGGTCTCGGCAAGCCGCAGCGGCATGGAAAACTGGTAGCGACCCTCTGGGTCGGTTGCCCCCAGCAGGCTGCGGCGCAGGTGACCGTCTGGGTCTAAAACGCTGTCGACAAAGGCAATTTGCTTGGGGGGCAGCGCAGGCGGGGGGTTGAGCGTCACCCCGACCCGATCGGGCACTACCGTCCGCGCCCCGATGACGCTGTCCATTTCCTCAAATGCCGCAGCGAGGTCAGCGGTCCCCGGCTCCACGGGCAGGTCTCGGGCGATATCGAGGCCAATTACCTCGGCGTCGTAGGCTTGAAGCTGTCGCAGGAGCCGGGCCAGCACGCTGTCCGGGATGGGATAGGTGCCAACTGCCTGAATATCGGCTTCCGTGACGCCGACAATGGTGACGCGCGGATCTGTAGGCTCCGGCGGACGCCACCGCAGTTGGGCATCTAGGGCCGCTAGCTCCAGCGGCTGCAGCAGCCCTGCCAGACGAGCGGCCACCACGATGCCGATACCAATCAGGCCGGGGAGCGCCTCGCCGTACCAGTGTCTCCCTAGATGCGTGTCGCGCCTGATTGGTGCTTGCCGCTTGCCCTGTTTCATGGCCACATTTAGTATCTAAACCTTGTCCAGGTTAGGACGTAGTCGTAGGTTGGGTTCAGCGGTAGCGTAACCCAACGAAGCTATCGCTGGCGTTGGGTTTCATTGCATTTAACCCAACCTACGCGGCGTCACTGGCTAGATTCGCTAGTCGATTAGCCCCTCTTCCCGCGCCCGAATTTCTGTCTGAATGCGAATATTTTTCCCCGGCTCGGGGTAGACGTCTAGGGCATCCTGAACCTTGGTCCAGTAGTGGCGCACCGACCGCTCCGACACGTTTATCTGCTGAGCGATCGCCTTATCCTGCAGCCCCTTCTGAAACGCCAAAACCAGCACCTCTAGCCATTCGGGCTTCACCTCTAGCCCGGTACGCATTTCTCGTGGGGTGTAGATCAGCCCCTGCAGCGACCAGTCGACCTTAGTCAGCATTTCTTTGAGAGATAAGCTTTTATCGACGATGGTAAAGCCGCCTTCATGGGTATCGATCAGGGGCTTCAGCCGCACCAGCGATCGCACGTGGGCGCTTTGCACCACGATGTTAAGGGTGGGGGTCTCCTGCATCAGCGATCGCAGCAGCTGGATGCCGGTTTCGGTTTGCGCCGCGTCGTTCGGCGCTTCCGGGAGCGATAGATCCATGACAACCGCGTCGGGCTTGGCCCCAGTGACCTGCTCTTTAGCTGCTTTGGCCGTGTTGGCCGTCACAATTTTGGCGTCGGGATATTCCTTTTGCAGGGCGGCAACGGTGCCGCTCAAAACAGATTCGTGGTCGTCGACAGCGACAAAGGTGAGTGTCATAGGTTTCTTGGACTTACGTTACAGGGGTGAAAATCGGCCAGCTCAGCTGCCAGCGGAGCGTAGAGTCATTGGCGACCTGCGTTACGCTACCGCCGGTCAGTACTTCGAAGGCTTGCCGCAGGTGAGTGAGGTCTTCCATCTGAGCGATGTCGTTGCAGTGACGGCGAGGCAAGCCGCTGAGCGCAATCGCGATCGCCCCCGATGCGTCTTCTTGCTGTAGGTGAATAGCCATGGTGATATCGGTTCCAGTGGTGGTATCGGTCTCTAGTCGCCCCGTAATTAGCTGAAGCACCTCTTCGAGAGTGGTGAGCGCGACGCGGCTCGTCAAGGTGGGCGGTAGGGTATTACCTGAGGTAAGCTGGGTAGTCAATCGCACGGTGGGGTGACGCCGCTGCCAGACCTGGAGGATGTGCTGCATCGCGAGCGGCAGGCTATCTCGACTAAAGGCGGGGGATAGCTCGTTGCTGACTTCTTCTAACCGCAGGTGCAGGGCTTCGAGCTGGCGCAGGCTTTCTGGCGGCAAGTTACACTCACCGTCAATCAGCTCAAGGCCGCGCCGAAGCGCAAACAGCTCCTGCAAAATACCGTCTCGAATGAGCTCAGCGCTACCGTGCAGGCGATTAACCTGTCTTTGATGCCACCACCTCAACGCCTGCCGAGTTTGATAGTCAGACGAAAGTAGCTGGGATAAAAGGGTGGAGCAAAAATTGAGAATCACCGAGTCTTTACCTTGTTTAGACACCCTGTGCGCATTGAGTCACGCTAGTGCGTCAGCCAAATCCCTCAAGCAGTATGGTCTAGACGCTGTACTTCTCGATAGTATGCCGGGCGATCGCGCC
>JBHJHD010000015.1:0-3781 GCA_050331115.1 Elainellaceae cyanobacterium | reverse complement strand
TGATTCTCCTCGTTGTTGCGTTGTTTTTGTTTGGGTTAGGGTGGGGGTTTGGGTTTGTGTTCGGTTTCGGTTGGGGGCTCCGGTTCGGGTTCGGTCTGTGGCTGGGGTTCGGGCTCGGGTTCGGGCTCCGGTTCGGGCTGTGGTTCCGGCCGCGGCTCCGGCTCCGGCTCAGCCGCCAATTCAATCGTTAGCGCATAGTCACTGGCCTGAACGCCGTCCACCGGAGCAAGCTGAATCGTATAGTCTCCATCAGACTTTAGCTCACCGCTCCAGCTTGAAACCCGTCGCGATCGCCGCCCCTCTACAGGGCGCTCGTTAGGACCAAGCACCGTCATCAGCACCCCTTCTTGGTCGAGGCTAGCCGACAAGGTCTGGGCTTCCTCAGCGCTCACGGCATAGTTGATGGTCTCGTTTTGCAGCAGGCTGCCCCGCACAACCCGCAGCTCACCTGGCACAAGGTTCAAAATTTGGCTGTATTCCACGGGCCCAGATGGCTCAGGCTCAGGCTGAGGTTCGGGCTGAACCTCTTCTACCACCGCTTGCTCTTCTGGCGCATTGAAAATAGCGTTAACAATGGCAAAAGCGCCGATCGCCGTCACCACCGCCAGTCCTGCGGCGATCGCCAGCATTGACCCGAGGTTGCTCCACACCGAGCGCTCAGGGGGCGGTGACACCGCCTGGACCGTGCGCGGCTGGCCCGAGGCTGGCCTAGCTGGGGCCGGGGCGGCTGCGGCCGTGGTGGGGTTGGGTCGGCCCACTGCAACGGTGCGCATCTGTGAGGCGGGGGGTTTAGAACGCGGCGGGGGGGCTTGAGAAGACTGTGCTTGGGAAGACTGTGCTTTGGAAGACTGCACAGGAGAAGGCTGCGCGGGAGAGCTCGTTGCCATGGGCAGCGTCGACCGCATCGCCAGGCTCAGCTCATCGACCGACTGGTAGCGATCGCTGGGGCGATAGCTGAGCAGACGCGCCAAAATCTGCAGCAGGGCTGAGCTCGCGGGAATCGCCTGCCAGTTCCAGGTCAGCAGCACGTCGTCAAACAAATCCTGGGGCTCTTCACCGGTCAGCAGCACCAGCACCGTCACCGCTAGCGCGTATAGATCGCTGCTGGGGTAGGCGCGCCCCGTTTGCACCTGCTCACTAGGGGCGTACCCCGGCTTGCCCACCGTGGTAGACGGCGTCGACTTCTCTGGCATTTGCACCCGCGTCACGATTTCTTTGACCACGCCAAAGTCGATCAGCACCGGCAGGCGATCGCTCTGCCGCAGAATGATGTTGTCCGGGGTGATATCGCGGTGAATGATGCCCTTGCCGTGAAGATGGCGCAGCACGGGGATGAGCTGATGCATCAGCGCCACCACTTCGGCCTCGGCAAATAGCGTCCCGGCCTGCTTTCGCTGGTCGAGCAGCTCTCGGTAGGTCTGACCCTCAATGTAATCCTGCACCAGGAAGAGCCGATCGCCCTCTTCAAACACCGCTCGAAACTGCGGTACCTGGGGGTGCTGGATCTGGTAGAGAATCTGGGCCTCCCGCTGAAACAGCTCGCGGGACTTCTCAAGGGCGTAGTCGCTGCTGGAGTTGGGCATAAACTCCTTGATCACGCAGCTCTCATCAAATCGCCCCCGATCCTGGGCAAGGTAGGTGCGGCCAAATCCACCCTGACCCACAACGCTCTGAACACGGTAGCGATTTTGCAGGACGGTGCCGTTGGAGAGGGGTGGTTTCATGGCAGGCAGACAATGACTCAGACGATGACTCAACAGAGTGACAATATGCTACGCTCTTTGCTTGCGATCGCAAGCAGCGCATCACCCTCAAGTCTAAGGTAGAGTGAGGCAGTCAGCACAGAGTGCCCGGCGACATCCGCCTTTTAACTGGCTTTTAGCAGCCGACTTTTGGATTGAAAGATAAAAAGCAGCCCCACCAGGCCAGTTCGCTGCCTTAGTGGGGCTGAAACGCAGTTAGGAGGTATCTATTTGTAACGGTATCGGCACTTTGAGGAGATGCGCCCGCTTTTAACAAGTTCTTAAGGTGCGAACTCTCAGTCAATACCCTTTCAACGGCCTCGCCTCGACCCACATCTACAACCGCCAACGCGATTGCTATGACGTCACTGCCCCTCGGCACCCTCTATGGGGTAAGCGCGGGTCCCGGGGACCCCGACCTGATTACCCTCAAAGGCCTAAAGCTGATTCAAAAGACCTCGGTAATTGCTTTTCCCGCGGGCATCGGCGATCGCCCCGGCGTGGCCCAGCGCATCATTGCACCCTGGCTTCAGCCCCACCAGGTTCAGCTGCCGCTGCGCTTCCCCTACGTCAAAGAGCGTACTGCTCTTGTCGCCGCCTGGACCGCCGCCGCCGCCGCTGTCTGCCAGCATCTACAGCATCAAGACGTCGTTTTCGTTTCCGAAGGGGACGTCAGCTTTTACAGCACCTTTGCCTACCTCGCCCAGCACGTGCGCCAGCGCTACCCAGAGGTGACTATTACGTCAGTACCGGGGGTCTGCTCACCCCTCGCCGCGGCGGCAGAGCTGGGACTGCCCCTGGCTTTGGGTGACCAGCGGCTGACGGTGCTGCCAGCGCTGTACACCGCCCCCGGTGAGAACGACGTCTCCAACGCTTCTAGCCCAAGTAAACCAGACGGGGGCGTTTCAAATCTGGAAACGGCCCTCGACCACAGCGACGTTGTGGTTTTAATGAAGGTGAGCTCGGTGTACGCGCAGGTGTGGCGCGTGCTGCAGCGGCGGCAGCTTTTGGAGGCTAGCGCCGTAGTAGAGTGGGCCACCGGGGAGCAGCAGGTCCTGTATTCTGGTCTCGGCGATCGCCCTCAGCTCGCTTTGTCCTACTTTTCGCTGATGATTATTCAGGTCTCGGCGTCCCGGTACGGCAAAGGCTCCGGCGACTAATGCGGATCGCCAGTTAATGCGGGTCGCCAGTGGGCAAATTGGCCAGATTCCATTCCGGATAGGGGAGCCTTCTGATTAGAATAAACTGTGTAACCTCCTGTGTAACTTCTGCCGCCGTGCAGGCCGAATGAGCGCTATGCCACAACGATCCAATTCAGTCGCTATTCGACGCATGATGCGGCAGCCGGGCTGGTGGGCTGCTGTTTCGTCCTTGGGATTCCACGGACTCCTGTTTGCGCTGTTGCCCCTGCTGCCCGCGCCGCCCTCATTCGGTGACGATATTGACTCGCGCACCGTATCGGTCTTCGAGCTGTCCTCAACAGACACCGAGCGGCTGCCCACCTTCCTCGAGTCGGAGCTATCGCTGCCGCCGCTGCCCGACGCACCCGCCCCTGAAGGCCAGCAGACCCCAGAGCTAGAGCCCTACAAGATTGACCTCGGTCCCAACATCATCGAGTCGCAGCGCCAGTTTGAACAAGCGCCTCGCTCGTCGGCCAGCTATGACTTTTCCAACGTCTTTCCCAATCTACCGGACCCAAGCGTTTTCGAGCGTCGCCAGTCCGTCGTCATTCCACCGGCCCCGCCCCAGCGCCAGCAGCCTCAGCGCCAGCAGCCTCAGCCGCCAGCGACGACTCCCATTGAACCGGCCTCGCCTGATAGCGTTGACGAGCTGCCGGGGGGAAGGGCGGCAGATTTGGAGCCGCCCAGCCGCGAGACCCCGCCCGACGAGCGGATTCAAGCCCCGTTTCCCAACGCCAATCGCGACGCTGAGCCTGCTGAGCCGCAAGGCCCGATTGCCCGTGGCCCTGATCAGCCAGAGCCTCAGAGCATTGAGCTCTCGCCAGAGCAGCAGGCGGCCTACGAACAGCTCTACACCTA
>JBHJHD010000014.1:0-43702 GCA_050331115.1 Elainellaceae cyanobacterium | reverse complement strand
AAATTGAGATTTATTCCTCCACAAACGTTTTTTTTGCATTTTTCGTTTCTGGACTAAAATACGCTACCTTTTTTGGGGTTCCCCCCCCCGCGGGGGGGTTAACCCCAACACCGTTTACTTGTGGCCTACTACTTGGCCTTTAGTTCCATTTGTTTTAATCGGAGGACAGACCCATTACATCCTTGACTCAACCACCGGCCCAGTCCGATCTCTCCCAGGACTATCAGCCTGTCCTCGAAATCCAGGGAGGACGTTCCCTGTCCGGGCAAGTTACGATTAGCGGAGCGAAAAATTCGGCGCTCGTGCTCATGGCAGCAGCGCTACTCTGCCCTAAAGATACGCGTTTACGAAACGTCCCCAACCTGCAGGACGTCTCGCGCATGGCGGACATTTTGCGGGCGGTTGGCGTTCAGGTGGCGCACCAGGGAGATTGCCTCGACATCAATGCAGCCCACATCGGCCCTACCCAGGCACCCTACGAGCTCGTCAGTCAGCTAAGGGCCAGCTTTTTTGTAATTGGTCCTATACTCGCTAGGCTAGGCGTAGCGCGCGTGCCGCTGCCGGGAGGCTGCGCGATTGGTGCGCGCCCGGTCGATCTACACGTCAAAGGGCTCAGAGCGCTAGGGGCGGATGTCTATATCGACCACGGCACCGTACACGCCAGCGTTCCTGGGGTTTCTAAGCGCCTCACGGGAGCCCGCATCTATCTCGATTTTCCCAGCGTTGGCGCTACCGAGACGCTGATGATGGCGGCAACTTTGGCTGACGGCGAGACCATTATCGAGAACGCGGCCCAGGAGCCCGAGGTGATGGATTTGGCCAACTTCTGCCGAGCCATGGGAGCGCGGATTCGCGGCGCTGGCACCAAGACCATCATGATCTCCGGCGTTCCCGACCTGCATTCGGTGGACTACAGCATTATTCCCGATCGCATCGAGGCGGGTACTTTCTTGGTTGCCGGGGCGGTAACTCACTCAGATATTGTGATCTCCCCCATTGTTCCAGAACATTTGACGGCGGCGATCGCCAAGCTGCGGGCAATTGGGGCCGACGTGCGCATGGAGGGCACTCACCGACTGCGGGTCATTCCTGCGGCAACCTACCGCGCCACAGATTTGGAGACCCTGCCTTTCCCAGGCTTTCCCACCGATATGCAGGCGCAGTTTATGGTGCTGCTAGCGCTGAGCGAGGGCAATTCCGTCGTCACGGAAACGGTGTTTGAGAACCGACTTCGCCACGTTGCCGAGCTCAACCGCATGGGCGCAGACATTCGCGTCAAAGGCAATATTGCGGTAATCTGCGGCGTGCCGCTGCTGTCGGGAGCCCCAGTAATGGCCACTGACCTGCGGGCTTCAGCAGCGCTTGTGATCGCGGGCCTGGCGGCCAAAGGAACGACTCGGGTCCAGGGTTTGCATCACCTGGATCGGGGGTACGAAAATCTCGAGGGCAAGCTGCGCAGTCTGGGGGCCAATATTGTGCGGACCCAGGCCAACGTCTCAGAACTAAAGGCTGCAGCTGAGTCGTAGGCAGCCGCTAGCGCGACCGTCGCTTTCGGCTCGTCGGCTCGTCAGGGCGTCACCATAGGGTAGCGATCGCTCGGTGAGGCGGCCCACTCCCACATGGAGCCGGGATAGTTTTGCACGGTAAAGCCCAAGTCCGTCAGCACCACCGCGAGCCACGCGGAGCGAACCCCGCCCGTGCAGTAGGTAACGACGGTCTTGTCGCGAGTGAGGCCTAACGCCGCCAGCCTCGCCAGCAGTTCAGACTGGGGCAGGAGATGCCCGGTGTCGTCCATCAGCGATTTGAAGTGCAGGTGAGTCGCTCCCGGCACGTGGCCTCCCCGGACTTCACCATGGGGCGTCTCACCTCGGTACTCGGCGGCTGAGCGGCTGTCGACGACGGTAATTTGGGCGGTGTCAAGCCCGTCGCGGAGGCGATCGCGGCTAATGGACCAGGTGTCGTCGCGCCGCACGTCGAACGAGGCGGGCGTAGGTTTAGGAACCTGAACGCCGCTTTGGGAGAGCGCCTGCGCCAGGGCGCTCTGGCCTCCATCCACCATTGCCGTCGCGGGATGCCCTAGGGTTCGCAGCATCCATACGATGCGCCCGTCTTCTCCCCAAGCCAGTGGGTCTCCGGCTACCAACACCGGTACATCGTTAGAGATGCCTAGCGAACTGAGCTTCCGGGCGAGGATCTGGTCGCTCTCCAGTAGCTTGCCGCGGTGGGTAATCCCAAACTGGGTAAAGGCGGGCCAGGAGACCGGAACCGCACTGATGAGCCGTGAAGCAGCAGCAGTGCGGGAGTCGAGCACTATCGCATCAGCTTCCTGAATGATTTGAACCGCTTCATCGGCAGAAATGATCCACTGGTCGGCCCACTGGTCGGTTTCTGCGGCGCTGAGGGGGCGTCTAGGGGCGGGCGATCGCAGCGATACGCGGAAGGCGGTCAGGCGCTGGGGAATCTCCGCAAGGGCAAAGGGCCGCGCTAGGGCGATCGCGGCGATCGCGAGCAGGAGGCCAGTCAGTCCGAGGCTGATCGTTCGCGCAGTCATGAGTCTCATAGCAAGTTCACCGTCAAATTCGACTCAAAAAAATGGCGAGAGAGCTAGATGCTTCCCGCCATTAATTCTATTATCGATACCCTAAGGGTTGGTCAAGACGCCTGTTTACTCAGCGCCTTGGGGAAGCAGCTCGCGCTCCTCACCTTGACGAATCGTGACCTTGCCGTCTTCGTCGACGTCGACGATGGCGTTGTCGCCCTCGCTCACGCGGCCTGACAGGATTTCCTCCGCCAGAGAGTCCTCCAAGAGCCGCATGATGGCGCGGCGCAGCGGACGGGCTCCGTAGCTGGGGTTGTAGCCTTCCTCCACCAGGCGATCCTTAAACCGCTCGGTGACCTCCAGGTTGATCCCCTGCTCCAACAGCCGGCTGAAGACTTCCTTCAAGAGGATGTCGGAGATCTCCTTCACTTGGTCTTTGGTGAGCTGGCGGAAGACGATGATTTCGTCAATCCGGTTGAGGAACTCAGGGCGGAAGTACTGCTTCAGCTCTTCGTTCACCAGGGAGCGGATGCGGGTGTATTGGGCGTCGGCCTGGTTCTCGGAACCAAACTCGAAGCCTAGACCCGTGCCGCCTTTCTCAATCACTTTCGAACCGATGTTCGAGGTCATGATCAGCAGGGTGTTCTTGAAGTCCACCGTGCGGCCCTTGGCGTCGGTGAGACGACCGTCTTCCAAAATCTGCAACAGCATGTTGAAGATGTCGGGGTGGGCCTTCTCGATCTCGTCAAACAGGACCACGGTGTAGGGACGACGGCGCACGGCTTCGGTGAGCTGCCCGCCCTCGTTGTAGCCCACGTAGCCCGGCGGCGAGCCGATCAGCTTAGAGACCGTGTGGCGCTCCATGTACTCCGACATGTCGAGGCGAATCATCGCGTCTTCAGAGCCGAAGAAGTAGGAGGCCAAGGCCTTGGTGAGCTCCGTCTTACCGACGCCCGTGGGGCCGGAGAAGATAAAGCTGGCGATGGGCCGGTTGGGGTTCTTGAGGCCGACGCGGGCGCGGCGGATGGCGCGAGACACGGCTCTGACCGCCTCGTCCTGACCGATGAGCCGCGTGTGGAGGGTGTCCTCCATGTGCAGCAGCTTCTCGGATTCGGACTCGGTGAGCTTGTTCACCGGGACGCCGGTCCAGGAGGCGACAATATGGGCAATGTCCTCTTCGGTCACAACTGGGGAAGTGTCGCCACCTTTCTCCCCTTCAGACGCCTCAACCTCGGCCTTGCGGCTTTGGGCGATCGCCCGAATTTCGGCCTTGATTTCCATCTCGCGATCGCGCAGCTCGCCCGCGCGGTCAAAGTCCTGGGAGCGGACGGCGTCGTCCTTGTCCTTGAGCACCTGACGTAGCTCTTTGTCAAGCTCCTTGGCCGCCGGGGGCAGCTGGGAGTTGATCAGGCGCACGCGGGAGCCCGCCTCGTCGATCAGGTCGATGGCTTTGTCGGGCAGGTAGCGGTCGGAGATGTAGCGATCGCTGAGCTTGGCGGCAGCATCTAGGGCCTCGTCAGAGATGCGCAGCTTGTGGTGCTGCTCGTAGCGCTCCCGCAGGCCGTGGAGAATCTCGATAGTTTCATCCACCGTGGGCTCACCCACCATCACGGGCTGGAAACGCCGCTCTAGGGCTGCGTCCCGCTCGATGTGCTTGCGGTACTCGTCGAGGGTGGTGGCCCCGATGCACTGCAGCTCGCCCCGCGCTAGGGCGGGCTTGAGTATGTTGGCGGCGTCGATGGCCCCTTCGGCTGCACCCGCGCCAATCAGGGTATGGACCTCATCGATTACCAGGATGACGTTCGCGGCTTGGCGAATCTCATCCATGATCTTCTTGAGGCGCTCCTCAAACTCACCGCGATACTTGGTGCCCGCCACCAGGAGACCGATGTCCAGGGTGACGACCCGCTTTTCTTCGAGAATGTCTGGGATGTCGTTGTTGGAGATTCGTTGGGCCAAGCCTTCGGCGATCGCGGTCTTACCCACGCCGGGTTCGCCAATGAGAACAGGGTTGTTCTTGGTGCGTCGACCCAAAATCTGGATAACGCGCTCGATTTCTTTTTGGCGGCCCACCACAGGGTCAAGCTTCCCCTCGGCGGCCATCTGGGTTAGGTTGGAGCCAAACTCGTCGAGCGTTGGCGTCTTGGTGCGACCCTGGCCGCCGCCTGCGGAGACTTCAGCCGTCTCGCCCAGCATGCGAATGACCTGGGTGCGGACTTTGGACAAGTCGACGCCCAGGTTTTCTAGAACCCTGGCCGCGACGCCTTCGCCCTCGCGGATGAGGCCTAAGAGCAGATGCTCTGTGCCGATATAGTTGTGGCCAAGCTGCCTGGCTTCCTCAAGGGAGAGCTCTAAGACACGCTTTGCTCGGGGAGTAAAGGGAATCTCTACTGCAACGAACCCGGACCCCCGACCAATAATTTTCTCAACCTCGATTCGGGCATCTTTTAGATTTACCCCCATCGACTTGAGAACCTTAGCGGCGACTCCAGTACCTTCTCCAATCAGACCCAGGAGGATCTGCTCAGTACCTACAAAGTTGTGCCCGAGGCGTCTTGCTTCCTCTTGGGCGAGCATGATCACCTTAATGGCTTTTTCTGTGAAGCGTTCAAACATGGTGTTCTTTCATCACCTGCTGCTGTGCCGGTAAGCTGATTCTAGCATAGGCAAACTGGCTGGTCGCGATGCTGGGCCACCAGAGGCTACAAAATATGTGTAGAAGCACCCGGAGAAAGACCCGGGATGGCTTAATTCAACCTTAATCCCCGTATAACGTCTGGGCTTAGCGCTATGGCCAACCTTCCCGAAAGAAATATTGAAGATGAACGGCAGCTAAGTCAAGAGATATTGGCAATGCTAATCAGTCGCGCTAGCCTCACCTATGTAAAATTCGACCGAGCGCGGACGCTATCGGGATATTTCGGATAGGCCGGAACCTATCAGTTTCAGGCCCCAGCCGCGCTGAGCAAGCCGAGACCGAATCTGCTGACGCCAGCGGAGCAAATGCTGAGTAAATGCTGGCGTTTGCAGTCCTTTACGCCATAGGATTTGGGCATCCTCTCCCGTGTCGGCATAATATCGGCGTCGCCGTCCTACGGGCTGGAAGCCAAAGGTGTCGTATAGTCGCATTGCTGGGGCGTTGCTGACCCGCACCTCCAGCGTGGCCCACTCCTGACCGCGCTGCTGCGCCCAATTCAGCATCTCTACCAAAATGGCTTGCCCTAGGCCCTGGCGACGGTACTGGGGGTGGACCGCGAGTATGGTGATATGGGCTTCTTCGCATATTGCCCAGAGACAGCCCACGGCCAGTAGCTGAGGAGAATTAGAGGCCTGGTTCAATCCTGCTTTTAGACTGGTTTTAGGCTGCGGTAATGCTTCCCTGGCCACTAGACCAACAAGAATGCTGTTGGGGCTGTCGATCTCCCGCTCATAGGCTGACTGAGACCACAGCCCACCAAAGCACTGCTGATCGAGCCAGAGGACTTCCGGTAGAAAATCAGGAGTTAACAACGTAAGCTGAAGAAATCTCATGCTCTCGATTTATCCCTTCGATTGCGGCCTACTGCTGTTTGGTGCAATCTATATACAGCTAATACAGCGCAGCTTTTAGAGGATGTTTGAAAAGTATTGACTCAGGCATTACGCCTCGGTTTCACCCCCCCCCCAACTTCCCCCCTTGAGCTTTGGCGTTAGCCTGCCCGCAGGGCGTAGGGGAGCTAGAGGGGGTAATACAGAACTTTCGCTACTTTTCAAACGCCCCCTTAGCACACCGTATCTCTTAGCACAGCATCTCTTAGCACAGCGCATTAAGCCAACGAACTCTTAAGCCAACGCATTCAAAACCAACGCATCATGGTCTCTACTCCAACCGCTCCGTCGCTCCGCTCTGGGCTCGACTATCTCTCTGAACCCTACACAAGTTCTGCCGTCAATCGATCACTGCTGCCGATTACAGCCCGCTGTAACCAGGCCGATCGCTTAGAGATTGGCGGCTGCGACGTTGTAGAGCTCGTTAAATCTTTTGGCTCGCCCCTCTATATTTTGGATGAGACCTCGCTAAGAGCTGCCTGCCGGCAGTATCGACAGGCGTTTCAATCCTACTATTCGGGTGAGTCGCTGGTCATCTATGCCTCCAAGGCTTGGAATTGCTTGGGGGTTTGCGCCATCGTGGCTAGCGAGGGGCTAGGCATCGACGTCGTTTCCGGGGGAGAGCTCTTTACGGCGTTAGAGAGCGGCTTCGAGGCGGACAAAATTTACTTTCACGGCAATAACAAATCCCATGAGGAAATCGAATTTGCCCTGCGCTCTGGCGTGACCCTTGTGGCGGACAACTGGCTGGAGCTAGAGGCGATCGCCGCCCTGGCCACGACAAATTCCCCCGTGCGGGTGCTGCTGCGCATGACCCCCGGCATCGAATGCCATACCCACGAATACATTCAGACCGGGCACCTGGACAGCAAATTTGGCTTTGACCCCGCCCAGCTCGGCGACCTGCTGGCCTACTTCAAAGAGACGCCGCAGGTTGAGTGCATCGGCCTGCACGCCCACATCGGGTCCCAAATCTTTGAGCTGCAGCCCCACCAAGACCTGCCTGGGGTAATGGTCAACTGGATGAAGGAAGCGTCGCGTCATGGCTTACCAGTCTCCACGCTAGACATCGGCGGGGGGCTCGGCATCCGCTACACCGAGTCCGACGATCCGCCCAGCATCGACGAATGGGCAAAAACCGTAAGCAATGCCGTAACCGCAGCCTGTCAAACCTACGATCTGCCGCTGCCCAAGCTGATCTCAGAGCCGGGGCGATCGCTAGTTGGCACGGCCTGCGCCACGGCCTACACCGTCGGGAGCCAAAAAGAGGTCCCTGGTATTCGCACCTACATTACGGTAGATGGCGGCATGTCCGATAACCCGCGCCCCATTACCTACCAGTCGTCCTACCGAGCCCTGCTGGCCAACCGACTCTCCGTTCCCTGCAGTGAGACCGTTACGATCGCAGGCAAGCACTGCGAGTCGGGCGATGTCCTGATTCGCGATGCCACTCTCCCCAGGGTGAAGAGCGGTGATATTCTAGTGGTGATGGGTACAGGGGCATACAACTACAGCATGGCCTCCAACTACAACCGAATTCCACGGCCTGCTGCCGTTTTGGTATGTGATGGCGATGCTGAGCTAATTTTGCAAAGAGAAACGTACCAAGATCTCGTCCGGCACGATCGCTTACCGTCAAGGCTCAAGCGTTAAACGCCAGGGACAAACCGCCGAAGGACACGTCATAGTTTCCGCAGAAGGGCGGAATTATTCA
This sequence comes from Elainellaceae cyanobacterium, assembly GCA_050331115.1. Classification (GTDB taxonomy): domain Bacteria; phylum Cyanobacteriota; class Cyanobacteriia; order CAKZMO01; family CAKZMO01; genus JBCCAG01. The sequence goes on along the minus strand of JBHJHD010000014.1, from coordinate 35,861 downwards.
AGCAGTCTTCATGGGATCATTTTTAAAGCAATGGCTGGCAAATCTCGGCTGGACTCAGGCCTTGCTCGTTCCCGCGCTTGATGTTGGGCTAGTTTTAATGCTGGCCTATATGGTGCTGGTCATCATCGGAGAGCGGCGCACCCTGTGGATGGTGCGGGGCCTAATTGTGATGATGCTGGCTGCGGCATTGAGCAACGCAGCCGGATTTACGCTGCTGACCTTCGTCTTAGAAAAGCTGGTCATTGGCTCTGCTGTCGCCATGGCGTTTATTTTTCAGGCCGAGTTCCGTCGCCTGCTAGAGCAGCTTGGACGCGGGGAGCTGCTGCAGCTCTTCCGGCCAGCGCGGGAGGTGATCTCCAAGCCAGACGACGTGATCGAAGAAATTGTAGAGGCCGTCAAGAATCTGTCGCAAAATCGCATCGGGGCGCTGCTCATCCTCGAGACCAATCGTCCCATCGACGAGCGAGACTTTTCGGTTCCCGGCGTTCGCCTCAATGCAGAGGTGTCCCGCGAGCTGCTGCAGACGATATTTCAGACCTCGACGCTGCTGCATGACGGAGCAGTGCTGATTCGAGATTCGCGGCTGGTTGCCGCTAGCGTGATTTTGCCTATCTCTGAGCGCGATGCGTCCCGGCAGCTTGGGACCCGCCACCGCGCCGCTATGGGCATGACGGAGCGGGTGGAGCACTGCCTGTGCATCGTGGTGTCTGAAGAAACCGGCTCCATCTCGATCGCTGAAGGCGGGGTGCTGAACCGTCCCCTGACCAGCAGCAAACTTAAGGAAATTTTGCGCGAGCGATTTACGCAGTCGGCAGAGCGAGAAGTCGTGTCGCCCCAGCTGCGCAGCCTAGGGCGTCGGCTCGCCAATCAGCTGCGCAGCCTCATGTCCCGAGGTATTCGGCTTTTATCTCAGCCTAAGTCTCAAAGCCGAAACCGAAGAAAATCAAAGCGAGGATGAGGCTAGATGTAAAGGAATCTTCAAGATCGGCGTATTCTGAAGAAACCGGCGAAATGCACTTGTTAAGTTAGAGCGGGAATAGCGATTCTTGGGAGATATCATGACGGCACAGACAGCTTTAGTAGATCTACCGGCTGATTTGAGGCGAGAGCGCTTACCAAGGCATGTCGCCGTCATTATGGATGGCAACGGACGATGGGCGAGCCGCAGGGGCATGCCCCGCAGTATGGGACATCGTCGAGGGGTAGACACGCTCAAAGAGCTGCTGCGCTGCTGCCACGACTGGGGAATCGATGCGCTGACCGCTTACTCGTTTTCTACAGAGAACTGGAGCCGGCCCTTAGAAGAGGTCGAATTTTTGATGACCCTGTTTGAGCGGGTGCTGCGCCAGGAGCTTGCAGAACTGGTGCGCGAGAACGTCAAGATTCGGTTTGCAGGCAAGCTGGACGAGCTCCCGCCCTCGCTGCGCACTGAGATTGAGCAGTCCATGGCGGCCACCCAAGACAATAAGGGTATCCAGTTCACCATCGCCAAGAACTACGGCGGTCGGCAGGAGATTGTCCAGTCCTGCCGCGCCATCGCCCGAAAGGTTGCCCAGGGCAGGCTTTCGCCCGAAGACATCGATGAGGAGCTATTTGAGGACCACCTGTACACGGCAGGAACCGACCACCCCGATCTATTGATTCGCACCAGCGGCGAGATGCGCCTCAGCAACTTCTTGCTGTGGCAGACGGCCTACGCGGAGCTGTATATTACCGACACCCTGTGGCCCGACTTTAACCGCACGGAGTTTCATCAGGCGCTGCGGGATTATCAGCGACGCGATCGCCGCTTTGGGGGCGTCAAGGCCTAATCGCAAAGCTATCCCTCCCTCGAAGGAAGCTCGAACGACTGGCCCTACTGTAGAGTAGGTCCAGCACAAACGCTATGGTCAAGCGGAATTTACAGGTACGGAATTTATAGATATGGAAACGCGACTTTTGGGTTCGTCAGACGTCAAAATTACGCCCATTATTCTGGGCACCTGGCAGGCCGGAAAGTCTAATTGGGTGGGCATCGAAGATAGCGAAACGTCGAAGGCCATCAGAGCCGCATTCGATGCCGGTATTACGACTTTCGATACGGCAGAAGTCTACGGCAGCGGCCATTCCGAGGAGATTGTCGGCAAGGCCCTGGCCCCCGTACGGGACCGGGCGGTGATCGCCACCAAAGTCTTCGCGAATCATTTGAAATATCAAGAGGTGATTCGCGCCTGCGAAGACTCCCTCAAGCGCCTGCAGACGGACTACATTGACCTCTATCAAATTCACTGGCCCGCCGGCAGCTTCAACAGCGAGGTGGTGCCTATCGAGGAGACCATGCGGGCCCTCGACGTGCTGAAAACGGCCGGCAGCATTCGCGCCATTGGCGTCTCTAACTTCTCAAAAGATCAAATTGCCGAGGCCGCCCAGTACGGCGTTATCGACAGCCTACAGCCCCCCTATTCGCTGTTTTGGCGGCAGGTGGAGCAAGACGCCATGCCCTACTGCGTTCAGAACAATACCGCGATCATTGCCTATTCGGCTTTGGCCCAGGGCCTGCTGACGGGCAAGTTTGGCCCCGACCACGAGTTCGAAGAGGGGGACATTCGCCGCAAGAATAAGCTGTTCAAAGGCGAGCACTACCAGCGCGCCCAGGCAGCGCTAGACGAGCTGCGGCCCATCGCCGATCGCTACGGCTGCTCTTTGGCCCAGCTGGCGATCGCCTGGCTCATCCGTCAGCCCCAGACCAGCGCCATCGTCGGGGCGCGCAACGGTTCGCAGGCGGTGCAAAATGCCCAGGCGGCCGAGGTGTCGCTGTCCGATGACGACGTCGCCGCCATCGATCGCATTGGCCGCCAGGTCACCGATCACCTAGACCAAAATCCGGTTATGTGGGACTTCGCGGCCTAAGCCGCCCTTGGAGAAGCTGCGGATTATAGCGCTCGGCTACAGCGCTCGGCGGCAACCCCCACAGCCCCATTACGGTTCGCCCCCCTGTAAGACTGAGGGGCACTTCTTACACTGATAGACATGAGGACTGAATAAAGCGATCGCCCCCAGCTGATCGTCTATTGACTGCCGGCCTCAAGCTGCTCTCAAGCCGCTATTGTTTCCGGCAGTTGGCCGCTCAAAACGCATGGGCCAGCTTAGCTAAACCGTCCAATCCATTGTTCGGTAACCCCTCCTTCAATCCCTAAGGCTACGAACGCAGTATAGAGGGAGGTCTCCCCACCCGGGGGAGGTGCAAAGCCCGTAGCCATTGGTTGCTAAGTCCAAATTTCATAAATTGCAGTAGACCGGAGTATTGATTGTATGGCAAAAGTTGTTGGTATTGACCTAGGAACAACCAATTCCTGCGTGGCCGTTATGGAGGGCGGAAAGCCCACTGTGATTGCCAATGCAGAAGGATTTCGCACAACTCCCTCTGTTGTTGCTTTCACAAAAAACGGCGATCGCCTAGTGGGGCAGATTGCAAAGCGCCAGGCGGTAATGAACCCCGAGAACACTTTTTACTCGGTAAAGCGGTTTCTCGGTCGGCGCTTCGACGAAGTCTCCAACGAGCTGACTGAGGTGACCTACAAGGTCAAAAATACGAGCGGAAACGTCAAGATTGAAAGCTCAGCTAAAGGCGAAGATTTTGCCCCCGAGCAAATTTCCGCCGAGGTGCTGAGAAAGCTAAAGGAAGACGCCAGTAAGTATCTGGGTGAGGACGTCACCCAAGCGGTGATTACTGTTCCCGCTTACTTCAACGACTCCCAGCGTCAGGCCACTAAGGACGCAGGCAAGATTGCCGGCCTAGAGGTGCTGCGGATCATCAACGAGCCGACCGCCGCATCCCTCGCCTACGGTCTCGATAAAAAGAGCAACGAAACCGTGCTGGTGTTTGACTTAGGTGGCGGTACCTTTGACGTGTCCATCCTTGAGGTGGGCGACGGCGTGTTTGAGGTGCTAGCAACCTCAGGCGACACTCACCTGGGTGGTGACGACTTCGACAAAAAAATTGTCGACTTCCTAGCTGAAGACTTCCAGAGCAATGAGGGCATTGACCTGCGCAAAGATAAGCAGGCCCTACAGCGCCTTACGGAAGCGGCTGAGAAAGCCAAGATTGAGCTGTCCAGCGTGACCCAGACCGAGATTAACCTACCCTTTATCACGGCTACCCAAGACGGTCCTAAGCACCTTGATATGACCCTCACTCGGGCCAAATTTGAAGAGCTTGCTTCTGACCTAATCGACCGCTGTGGCGTGCCGGTTGAAAACGCCCTTCGCGACGCCAAGCTCAGCAAAGGCGATATCGATGAGGTCGTGATGGTGGGTGGTTCTACCCGCATCCCAGCGGTTCAAGCCCTCGTGAAGCGCATTCTAGACAAAGACCCTAACCAGTCGGTAAACCCCGATGAAGTTGTGGCTGTGGGTGCCGCCATTCAGGCCGGCGTGCTTGCAGGTGAGGTCAAGGACATCCTCTTGCTTGACGTAACGCCCTTGTCTCTGGGTGTAGAAACCCTGGGCGGCGTGATGACTAAAATCATTCCCCGCAACACCACTATTCCCACCAAGAAGTCTGAGGTGTTCTCCACCGCCGCTGACGGCCAGACCAACGTTGAAATCCACGTGCTTCAGGGCGAGCGCGAGATGTCGTCCGACAACAAGAGCTTGGGAACCTTCCGCCTAGACGGAATTCCTCCTGCGCCCCGCGGCGTACCGCAAATTGAGGTCACTTTCGATATCGACGCCAACGGTATCCTCAACGTCCGCGCGTCTGACAAGGGTACGGGTAAAGAGCAGTCCATTAGCATCACGGGCGCATCTACGCTGCCGCAGAATGAAGTGGACCGGATGGTGAGGGAGGCTGAGTCGAACGCGTCGGTCGATCAAGAGCGCCGCGAGCGCATTGACCTCAAGAACCAGGCTGACTCTTTGGCCTATCAGACCGAGAAGCAGCTGGGCGAGCTAGGCGACAAGGTGCCTGCGGATGACAAAGCTAAGCTAGAAGGCCTGATTAAAGATCTGCGAGAAGCGGTGGCTGATGAGAACTACGACCAGATCAAAACTTTGACTGGCGAGCTCCAGCAGGCGTTCTACAGCGTTAGCAGCAGCCTCTATCAGCAAGGTGCGGGTGAGCCCGGTGACCCTGGTGACCCTGGCGAGGATGGGGCTGACGCCGGTTCTGGCCCGGCAGAGGGGGGCGAGGACGTCATTGACGCTGAGTTCTCTGAAAGCGACAAATGAAGCGGTAAGTAAGGGTGACCATGGGTCTGAGACAGGCCCATGGGTTAGACCCCGGCGATCGCGTTATCAACGCTGTTAAGTAGTTTTGATAGAGCAAGGGACATTACGCCCCTTGCTTTTTCATTGACTACAGCTCAGTTATTACAGGCCAGTTATTACAGGCCAGTCAAGCCGCGTCTGAGTAGCTCCTTTAGGCTAGGGCGGGTAAACGCAAACGGAAGCGAGGTTAGGGCCGGATGCCCCCGCGTAAGCCCATGCCACACCGCCCAGCCCTGAGGAATTTTGAGCCAGGTCGTATTGCTCAACTGGCGTTGAAACTGCCGCGCCGCGCAGGCGTAAGGCGATAGCGCTTGATAAATGCGGTAGCTCGATGAATCGGGGAGCCAGGGCTTGCGCCCAATGGCGTGGATCAGGGGCGGCACGCCCCAAACCAGGCTCATCAACCGATGGAGGGGAGTATACCAGCTTGGTATCAGGCACTGGGCAATATCCCGACCTCGCCTGAGCATGTAGACCGGAATCGACTGGTAGGTTTCGGCACCAAGCAGCGCGTGGAGCACCGCATCGCTGCCGACCATGTGGGCAGGGCGCTGCTCTCGCGGCTGGCTCTGCCAGTGGCGATATTCTGAGCTGTCAACCAGCTTTTTCCAGTGCTGCAGAAGGTCTCGGTGAAACGGCGTTACTCGAAAGCAGCAGGCCGAGGGATTGATAGGGAAAGTGCGACCTAGGGTGAAGCCCCAGGGAACGACGCAGGCCCTCGTCTCAAAGCTTCGGGAAATCTCGGCAGTTACTATGACCTCAGGGGCCTGACCTAGAAGCGCCTTGGGCAAAGATCTGGTCAAGATAATGTCGTCATCGAGCCAAATGGCCTGCTGATAGCCCTGGTCGAGCGCCCAAAGCAGCACGTCTGGCTTGACGTTAAATCCGGCCGCGCTACCGGGAACTTCATAGTGCACATCGACAGGGCGATCGCACAGCCAACGGCGAAACTCTGGCGTCGCCTTAGGCGCAAAGATGTGGACGTCGATGGCCGTATTCGCTGCGTAGACCGAGAGGCTACTAATCAGGAGCTTGAGCCCTACCTCGTATTCCGGTCTGTCCTCATACACGACGAGAGCCGTTGAGTGATCTTGGAACATGAGCGTTATTTTATCCGGTCTGTTCTCCACACCGGTTTGTAAGTTTGATGTTGACTCTATCCACCTGACCACATATGAATGACTTTAGCTCGCCTGGGTAAGCGAATGAGCAGTCCCCGAGGCAGAAAAGGCCCTGCTGAGCGATCGCATCGATGCCGCCGAGCCCAATAAGCAGTTTGCTACGGCTATACTTCCCAAGTGTCGCTCTTAACCGCGCCTTCGGCATATGACCTTAAGCGCAGAGATATCGGTCGTCTCCGGTACAAAGCTAAATTCAACAGCTTTACCACACAACGTCTATATTACAGTCATGGGCATCGCACCTCATCTGGCTCACCTCACGTGGCCCACAGCTTGCCCCATTGTCTCTTTCCCAGACTTCGCCATAATCTTTCGCTGGGATACTAGAATCAGGTAGGCAATTCGGCGCTAGTGCTCTATACCTCTTAAGGTTAGCAAGAGACTATCAGCTCGGAAATCTGAACGAGAAGGATAAGGACGTATGGCATTACCTGAAGGCGGTGAGCAGCAACCAGAACGCTCAGTGCCGGGGGCGGCAGCCAGCCCAACGGCAGCAGAGCAGCGCCAAATTCGTGAAGATCTGCAGGCGTTTCAAAGCGATCTTGTGGCGCAGCTAACGGCAGATGTGGACCGCCTGCAGCAGCAAAAGGCAGATCTGCTAGAGAACAACCGCCATCTGCGCAGTGAGCAGCAAGACCTTCAAAAACAGCAGCAGGTCACATCCCGTCAGCAGCTCGCTCAGCAGCAGCAGTGGGCTAAGCAGCTCGCTGAGGCTTTGGCGAGCCGCCTTTACGTACTCCTCGTTCAGAAGCTTGAGGCCAGCCAGCAGAGCGCTTCAGCTCTCGGGTCGCGCCATGACGCTGGCTCGGGGCTGTCGGGCGAGACCAGCGCGATTCGAGACATCATTCAAAACTTGGGGCAATCCGAGCGCTCCCTGGCCGAGCGGCTCAATCGAATGGCTCAGCTTGAGCAGCGCAGCGAGGCCTTACTGAATACCCTCGCAAATCGGGTTGAGCAGCGGGGGCAGATGCTACAGCCGGTGCATCCCGAGTCCTCAGGGGCAGCGCAGTCAGAGAAGATATCAAGGCCGGCGATCGCCCTTTCCCAATCTACCCCCTCGCAATCTGGCGTGCCGGGTGGGGCGTCTGCAGCGCTGCCCAACCTAGCGCCAACCGCGCCCAAGAGCGATCTACCGGCCCCTGTCACCCCTCGACAGGCCACAGCGCCCCGTAGCGTGATATCAGGGCGATCGCCCTTTCAGGTTGGGCTGATTTTAATTCTGCTCTCTACGGTGGCGCTCTCGCTGCACAACGTCATCGTAGGAATAATTGGCGCACCCACCAGCATCTTTAATATCTGGGAAGCGGGGGGGTTCATCGAGCTCAAGAGCCTAGATAGCTCTTTACTGCTCCTCTGGCTGCGTATGGTGATTGTTATGCCCCTGATGGCGATCATAGCTGGGTTTATTCATCCCGCCACCTGGCACGACATCCGCGCCTTTGCCTCCTCTCGCGATCGCAAGCTGCTGCAGAACGTCTGCGGCAGCGGCGTCTTTCTGTTCATGTCCCAGGTGCTAATCTACATCGCCATCGGTCAAATCGGACCCGGCATCGCCGTGACCATTCTATTCATGTATCCCATCATCACGGTGCCCGTGGCCTGGCTGCTGTTTGGCGATCGCCCCACGTCCTTGCGGATCGGCGTCATGGTGGCGATTTCCCTGGGCATCGTTTTAGCAGCGTGGCCCAACTTGACCCTTACGGGCAGTATCTCTCTGCTGGGCGTCAGCACGGCGGTTTTGGCCGGTATCGCCTTTGCCTTTTATCTCATTTCAATGCAGCTTAGCTTTCGCCGCCTCCATCCCGTGCCGGTGAGCGTCATCCAGTTTTTTACCATCTTCTTGCTGACAAACCTCATCCTGCTCTTCCGCCCGGCACAGATTGCGCCCTTCAATCCGCTGGGGCTAATTGTAAGCGGCTTTATCCTGGGAACCTTGACCCTGGTAGGGTACTTGCTCAACAACTTTGGCGTGCGCAAAATGGGGGCTGCCCGAGCGTCAATCGTGGCGTCGAGCGGTCCCGTACTCACGGCGCTGCTGGCGTTTCTCATTACGCCCGGACCGCGCACCGTGCTCAACGGCGTACAGATGATCGGAATCTTGGTGGTCACGCTGGGCGTGACGGCGCTGGCCTTTGAGCGGCTGCTGTCTCAGCAGGCAAAGCGCAGGCGGAGCGCTGCGGCAGAGCGCTAGCTTGCTCGCTGAGCTTAAGCACACAGAACTCAAAATCGTGAACGGAGAGAGAGGGATTCGAACCCTCGTTACCCGTGAGGGTAAACAGCATTTCCAGTGCTGCGCCTTCAACCACTCGGCCATCTCTCCAAAAACCTGTACCCTTGCCTTAAGCAAGCCACAGGGCATCTATCATAACAGAATAATCTTACGTTTGAAACGCCATTGACTATGCGAACACATCAGGTGACAGTTCATCACCGGCAAACCGGACGAACCTACCAAGCGGCTGTCCCTGAGGACCGATACATCCTCCATACCTTCGAGGGGCAGGGGATATCCCTCCCCTTTTTGTGCAGAAACGGGGCCTGTACCACCTGCGCGGCTCGGGTGGTTTCCGGCGATCTCTACCAGCCCGAGGCCATGGGGCTCTCTCCTGAACTACAGCGTCAGGGCTACGCGCTGCTGTGCGTCAGCTATCCCCGCTCAGATCTGGTAGTGGAAACCCAAGAGGAAGATGAAGTCTACGACCTCCAGTTTGGGCAATATTTTGGCAAGGGCCGGGTTCGGGCCGGGCTGCCTCTAGAGGAAGATTAAATGCGCAAACGGGCGATCGCCTCGCTTATTCTGGTTAGCTTGGCCGCGCTGCTGTGGACGGGCTGCAGCACCCCAAGGTCCTCTGAAGCGCTGGGCATATCTAGAGCGCGGGCCAGCATTGCCAGGGTTGTGAGCGGTCAGACTGTTGAGGTCTTAACTGAGGGGGAAGCTGCGACAAGGCCCGTGCGTCTAGCTGGTCTCAACGCCCCCGACTTAGGCCAGCTGCCCTGGGGACCAGACGCAAAGCGTCACCTAGAGGGCCTGCTTTTGCAGCAGTCTGTGATTCTAGAGCCTGCCGGCATGGACCCCTATGGCCGGCAGATTGCCTACCTCTGGCTTGATAATCAGCTGATCAATGAAACGCTGATTGCCCTAGGGCAGGCTATGGCCAGCGATACTGCCCCAGAGCCAGCCTCTCTCCGCCGAGGAAACTCCGCTATCGACCAGCACGCCAGCCCTCAGTACACCCACCGGCTTGCCCACGCCCAGCACCGGGCCCGCCTCCTCGGCCTGGGCATCTGGGATCCAGCCGCGCCGATGCGGCAAACTCCGGTAGAATTTCGTCAGCAGTCCTCGTCACCATGAGCCCTCAGAGCGCCCCGCCATGACTAACCCCGCCGACCATCCGCTAGACCACTTCCTAGAGGTTGCCACCGAAGCCGCCCAGGCCGCTGGCGAGGTCCTAAAGAAATTCGCGGGCTCGCTGTCCAATATTCAAGAAAAAGGTCGCCCCGGTGACCTGGTCACCGAAGCCGACCGAGCCTCCGAGGAAGTGGTTTTAGAGGTGCTGCGCCGCCGTCTGCCTGACCACGCTGTCTTAGCCGAAGAGTCAGGAAGCCTTGAGGGTGCAAGTCAAACCCCCTACCTATGGGCGATTGACCCGCTTGATGGCACAACGAACTATACCCACAGCTATCCCTTCTACGCCGTCTCCATCGGGCTGCTGATCGACGGCGTTCCCAGCGTAGGCGTGGTCTTCAACACAGCTCTAGGGGAGCTTTTTCAGGCGGCTGCAGGACGGGGAGCGACCTGTAATCAAAAGCCCATTTCGGTCTCCGCCACAGCCCAGCTCAGAGATAGCCTGCTGGTTACGGGCTTCGCCTACGATCGCCGCGAGACCATCGACAACAACTACGCCGAATTTTGCCACCTGACCCACCTGACCCAGGGCGTACGCCGCGGCGGGTCAGCATCCGTTGACTTGGCCTACGTTGCCTGTGGACGGCTTGACGGCTACTGGGAACGGGGGCTTTCGCCCTGGGACCTCGCGGCTGGGGTGGTTTTGGTTCGAGAAGCAGGTGGCCACATCACAGCCTACGACCAGAGTCCGTTCGACTTAGGCAGCGGCAGAATTCTTGCAACCAACGGCATTCTTCACGAATCCCTCAGCCGCGAGCTGACTTCTATAAAGCCCTTACAAGAATTTTCTCCTGCATAGCGCCTAAGCTTGGATTTCTGCTGAAGACCTGAGTAAACTAGAAACAGCTTAAGCCGCTTACTGGAATCTAAACGCGCATGGCTTTGAAGATCGATCGAGGGCTGTTCGGTGGAGAGTTTGTGGATCACCATGCCGTTTTAGGGATTCCTATCAACGCTGACCCTAAGAGCGTTCGCAAACGCTACCTGCGAATTGTCCGCCGGCTGCACCCCGACAGCGGTACGATCAATACAACAGCTGAGCGTCAGCTGGCCAACGAGCTACTGTCAAAGCTCGTCAATCCGGCCTACGAGAAGCTCTCGCAGGAGAGTGAATACAATGAATACTGCCTATTGCTAGATCTAAAGGGCAAAGAGGCCAAGCAGCGCGAAGAGACGATCGTGCTCGCCGGAGAGAACGCCCGCCAGCTTGCCTCCACCACGGATTTGGAGGGTACCTACAGCACCGTTATTCGCAGGCTGGGGGATAGCCAGTACGAGTCTATCAATGAGAGTCTCGACCTCATCGGAGAGATCAGCGAGCTCAACTTGGTGTACCTAATGCGGCAGCCCCAGAGTGGAATGCGCAAGCCCGGAGAGGCTGCCGCGGCTCCCGCGACGGTGACTAAGACCCCCCAAGATACTTCTACGGCCCGCCCGACCTCTATGGCCGAGCTTGTAAATGCCTATATGCGCCGTGCTGAGAGCTACGCCGCCAAGCAGAACTACAACCAAGCCGTCCTAGAGATGCGGGAAGCGCTCAAGCTATCTCCGAAGAGTAGCCACTGTCACGCTCGCCTCGGCATGATCTACCTGAAGAATAATCAGGAGACGATGGCGAAGGTTCACTTTCGTAAGTCGCTAGAGCTCAACCCCAAGGAGACGATTGCGAAGGAAGGGCTGCGCCGCATCGAGCCAGACAGTCGGCCCAGCAGCGCTAACGCTTCGAAAGGCAAGAGCAGCAAGAGCGCCAAAGACGATAAGGGTAAGGGGTTTTTGGGCCTGTTTGGCCGGAATTGATGGGCTAGCAATCTTGCGGCTGGGCGGCGGACGTGCATAATTAGACTGCACGCTTACATCGCTGAAGCGCTAACTTAGCTCAACGCCATGGTACATCAACTTCCGACCGGTGCCCGAGACCTGCTTCCTTTGGATGTGGCCCAGAAGCAGTGGATTAAACGGCGGCTACAGCAGCGGTTTGAGCGGTGGGGCTATCATCGCATCATTACGCCGACCTTAGAGAAGCTGGAAACCCTGACCGCAGGCGGCGCGGTTCAACCCTCGACCGTGATTCAGCTCCACGACACGGACAATGAGGTGCTAGGGCTGCGCCCCGAGCTGACTGCCTCTGTGGCCCGGGCGGCGGTGACCCGCATGGACGGCGTTAGCCTACCGCAGCGGCTGTACTACAGCGCCAACGTTTTTCGCCGGCTGGGTCACGACAGCTCTTACCATCAGCACGAGTTTTACCAAGCTGGGGTTGAGCTGGTCGGCAGCGGCGGCGTAGTGGCAGACACCGAAATTATGCTGCTGCTTACCGACTGTTTAGACAGCTTGGGCTTGACGGATTGGCACGTCATTGTGGGGGAGGCGGCGCTGACGCGATCGCTGCTGCGGGAATTTCCGTCTGAGCACCAAGATGAGATTTTACAGGCCTTTGCCGCCGTCGACCGAGTGGCGCTGGAGACCATGCCCCTCTCGCCTCAGCTCCGCGAGCGCGCCCTAGGGTTCTTCGACCTCAGAGGCAGCCAGCCGGCGGACGTGATCCAGCAGCTCGCGCAGATGGACCTCAACGATGCGCAGCGCGGCCTCGTCAACAGGCTCAAGTCCTTCTTCAGCCTGCTCGGCGAGGCGTGGCAGCGGCGCTGGTCAGAGCATGGCGCTAAAGCGCCATCTCCCCCTTCGCTAGTGCTGGATCTGAGCCTGACCCAAACCTTCGACTACTACAGCGGCATTGTGTTCGACGTGGTGACCACCAGCGGGTCCGGCCACCAGCGGCTGGGACAGGGCGGGCGCTACGACCATCTACTGGGACTCTATCACCCCACCGGCACCTCCTACCCCGGTATCGGGTTTGTGCTCAACGTAGAGGAGCTGCACCAAAGCCTCTTGACCACCGGCCAGCTGCCCAACCAAACGCCTGCAAGCAACTGGCTAATTGTGCCCAAAACGCCAGCCGCCCATGGCGCGGCGTTTGCCTACGCCCAGACCATTCGCGAGTCTGCCAGCCTAGTCCGGGTAGAGGTAGACTTGAGCGATCGCGGCAGCCTTGAGGAGGCCCGCAGCTACGCCCGTGAGCGGCGCATTGAGCAGCTTGCTTGGGTGGATGAAGACGGGACCCCGACTATCGAGCGGTTGACCTAGGAACCCGATATATATAGGGGCACAGCATCCTGCGCCTTCTAACACACGTAGAGGCTAACACACGCAGAGGCTAACACACGTAAGGGCACAGAATGCTTTGCCCTTACGGTTGGTCTATGTACGAAGCGATGTAATGACTATGAAACTGGGGTGCTAGGATTCGAACCTAGGAATGGCGAGACCAAAACCCGCTGCCTTACCACTTGGCGACACCCCAACGGCACTTAGCCAGTATAGCAAGTCCACAGCGGGCCGTGTCAAGAACCTAAATTCAGCCGGTCTAAGCCGCAAATCAGATAGTCGGCGGAGCAGAAACTTCACCCTGCCCCGCCGACTATTTGAATTCGCCTAGCCGCCGCTACAGTGAGGCTTACTTACTTTCAACACCCAGAACAGAGGGAGCTCTCAAGGACGGCAGATTGATGCGGATCGGATTGCGCGCCAGAGCAGTTTGCACTTCGGTAACCCGAGACGCCACCTGATAGGTCTTGATGTCGTAGGTTTGAGTCGCTAGCTTGGGATAGACGCCGATGCCGATGATGGGAACCAGCAGCGAAGCGGCAATGAAGGCCTCACGGGGCTTGATGTCGAACGTCATACTGCCAGCATCGGCCTGAGCCTCGCGGCTGCCGTAGAACACCTGACGCAGCATGGATAGCAGGTAGACCGGTGACAGGATAACGCCAACTGCAGCTAGACCGATGATGACGACCTTGAACGCAGTGGTGTAAGCGCCGCTGGCCGTGAAACCAAGGAAGACCGTGATTTCGCCGACGAAGCCGCTCATGCCCGGCAGCGCCAGAGAGGCCAGCGAACCCGCCGTGAAGAAGGCAAAGGTCTTGGGCATGACGCTCCCCATGCCGCCCATTTCGTCCATATCTAGGGTGTGGGTACGCTCGTAGGTGACGCCCGACAGGAAGAACAGGACCGCCGCAATCAAACCGTGGGAGATCATCTGCAGGACCGCGCCGCTGACGCCTAAAGGCGTGTAGGCGGATATGCCAATGAGTACGAAGCCCATGTGGGCGATGGAGGAGTAGGCCATGCGGCGCTTCAAGTTGGTCTGAGCGAACGCGGTCAGAGAAGCGTAGACAATGCTAATCACACCGAGCACCGCTAGCGCTGGAGCAAAGTGAGCGTGGGCGTTGGGCAGCATTTCCATGTTGACGCGAATCAGACCGTAGCCCGCCATTTTCAGCAGTACCCCGGCCAAAATCATGGAGACTGGCGCAGGCGCTTGGCTGTGGGCGTCGGGAAGCCAGGTGTGGAAGGGGAAGATAGGCAGCTTGACGCCAAAGGCAATCAGCAGCGCGGCGTAGATGGTCAGCTCGAAGGGCAGGGAGTAGTTCTTGAGGGCCAGCTCAGAGAAGTCGAACGTGATTGTATCGCCGTAGAATGCCATCGCAAACCCTGCGAGCAGGATGAAGATGGAGCCAGCAGCGGTGTAAAGAATAAATTTAGTCGCGGCGTAAAGGCGCTTTTGTCCGCCCCAGATAGAAATTAGCAGGTAGACCGGAATTAGCTCTAGCTCCCACATAAAGAAGAAGAGCAGGAAGTCCTGAGCGAGGAATACGCCCACCTGAGCCGAGTACATCACCAGCATTAGCGCGTAGAAGAGACGCGGCTGGCGGTTGATGTTCCAGGAGGCCAAAATTGCCAGGGTGCTAATTAGGCCGGAGAGCAGCACCAGCGGCAGCGATAGGCCATCGACAGCCAAGGACCAGTTGAGCCCAATCTGAGGCACCCAGCTGTAGCTTTCAGCCATCTGGAGGCTGGGCATTGCGAAGTCGTACTGTTGCCAAAATACGGAGACCATCAGGGAGAACTCAGCGATCGCAACGCCGAGGGCGTACCATCGGACCGTCTTCCCTTCCTTATCGGAGAGCAGTGGAATGGGCAGGGCGGCCACAAGGGGTAACAGCGTGAGAATAGTTAACCACGGAAGTTGAATACTCATCATGAGCGTCTATCGAGCGTTTAGTACAGCAGTAGGCGTGATGCGAATGCGCTGACATATAGATGACATGGAGGGGTCCAACTCACTGGTCTCGAAGGACAGACGCTTGGCGAGGAGAAGCCAATTAGCGGTAGCGAGCTGGGCTGAAGCTGCCATCGACCCTAGGGTCAATTGAAAAGGCTACCTTGACGGCTGCAGAGGAGCGGAAAACGCGCTCGCTGCGATCGCCAGGCTAGACCAATATCAGCACAGGTGAATCAATGAGGATTTATACCTATTTCACAAGACACAACTATCATAGCCCTAGTTTGTTAAGTTTGGTAACGTTTTGCAAGTTTAGATGTCTTTTTTCCAAAAAGTATTTTCACGGCTGCAGGCTCATGGTGCTGAATAGTGCATTCAGGCTGATTTTCGGACTGTTACAATAAAAGCCGGCACGTTAGCCTCACATCAGGGTGGTCGATAAGACACGTAGAACGGTGACGAGGCGAGATGAAAACGACCCCTAAAATTAGCGCTGACCAGATCGATTCGATCTCGGTCAAACAATTTAATAGCGATAAGCCTAGCGTCGATGAAGTCGGCGTCGAGGTTATGAGCTCAGCACTGGACGGCCCAGATGAGGCGGTGCAGGTCATTGTAAAACTAGATCAGCGTGGCCTAAGCCAATCTAGCGATCGCCTAAAGACCTTTAAAGCCGCTTACGGTGTCGAGACGCTAGAGACGACCCAGTCTTTGGGGTTTGAGCTTTGGGCCCTACCTTCAAGCCGCATCAGCGCTTTGTCTGACGCGGCGGCGGATGATGTGTTGACGGCAGATGCGCTCGACGTCCTTGAGTATGTCCAGCCCAACTACAGCCTGTCAGCGGAGGCTCTACAAGCCGATATTCCCGCGGCCAATACTTCCGCGGCCGATATCACCACGGCAAATATCACCACGGCAAATACTCCCACGACAGACATCACACCAGCAGATACGCCAGACTTCTCCCTACTGTGGGGTCTAGAAAACCTAGGCCAAACGGAAGGCGTCATCGATGCTGATATTGATGCGCCTGAGGCCTGGGAGATCTCGACCGGCAGCGGCGTCGTGGTCGGCGTCATTGACTCTGGAATCGACTACACCCACCCCGACCTCGCCGACAGCCTGTGGACCAACCCCGGAGAGATTCCCGGCAACAATCGCGACGACGACGGCAACGGCTACGTCGACGATTACTACGGCTACGACTTCGTGAACGACGACGGCGACCCCATGGACGATAATGGCCACGGAACCCACGTCGCCGGGACGATCGCCGCCAGCGGCAGCAATCAGTTGGGGACCATCGGCGTCGCGCCTGACGCCAAAGTCATGGCGCTCAAGTTTCTAGACAGCGACTCCCAGGGGAGCACCTTCGACGCTATTCAGGCGATCGAATACGCCATGGTGATGGGGGCAGATCTGACTAACAACAGCTGGGGCGGCGCGGGATATTCTCAAGCCCTCAGGGACGCGATCGCCACTTCTGCCTATGTGGGCCAGACCTACATTGCCGCTGCGGGCAATGTAGGCTCCGACAACGATATCGAGCCTGAGTATCCCGCCAGCTACGACCTCGATAACGTCATTAGCGTTGCCGCCTCTACGCCCTCTGACCAGCTCGCAGACTTCTCCAACTATGGTTTGACTTCCGTTGACGTCGTGGCTCCGGGCAGCAGCATTTACAGCACCATCCCTGGAGGGGATTATATGGCGCGCAGCGGCACCTCCATGGCCACACCCCACGTCACCGGTATTGCGGCCCTCCTGCTATCGGCCTATCCTGAGCTATCTGTAGACGACCTCAGAGCAGCGCTTCTAGAGTCAGTCGATCCCTTGCCGCTGACCAATACAGTCGCCTCTGGAGGCCGGGTCAATGCGCATCAGGCCCTGCTTAGCGCGTCGGCTCAATTTGAGGCTTCGGCCCTAGGGGAAGCAGGTTTGGTCTCCGACAGCGGGTTAGCCAGCCGGGATGCCTCAGGAGGCCCCAGCGCTGAGCTCGCAGGAGACGCTGCACCGCTAAACACCAAAACAGACGCGCTCTCAACCGCGGTCAACCCCCTCAGCGTCAATGACGACCTGAGCGCGGCCGCTCTGACCGCTGCAGATGTGGCCGCTGCAAATATAGCCACTGCAGATATAGCCACTGCAGATATAACGGCCGCGAGCCTCTCCAGTTTCCCTTGGGATATTCAATCGCTATCAAATCTTGAACTTCTACAGGCGTCGAGCCTAGATCTCATTCAGGCCGCTGCCGCGGGTACCCTAGACCCGCTCAGCCACGACTGGCTTCAAGACAGGCTCACAGCAGGTTTAGAAGCAGTTTTGTCAGAGAATGGCTTAAGCACTCTCAGTTCCGCTGAATTCTAGACGCCTGGCTCGCGTTAGCGATCGCCGTTCTGCACCTCAAGCGCTGTTCCTGAGGTAGATCTGTCGCAGACAAACGGGTGTACTATAAGGAGCGGGGCAGATTAGCCGTAGGCCACAGCAGCCAAGGCTCGCTTCGCCCTTCGTCATCGGATCGCCTATGGAAATCATCTCTGTCATCTTAAAGAACTTTAAGACTCACCGCGATCGCCAGTTTGAGTTCAAGCCGGGCACCAACGCTATCTGCGGCGAGAACGGCGCAGGCAAGACCAGCATCCTAGAGGCGATCGGCTGGACCCTGTTTAACTACAGCAGCAGCTATACAAAAGATGACCTGATCCGGAATGGGGCCTCCAGCGCCCAGGCTACCGTTAGCTTTGTCTCTAGCCGAGACGGGCGCACCTACGATGTGCAGCGCTGTACCAGTCGAGGCTACACGCTCTACGACCCGCAGCTCGGCCAGCGCCTCCCTTACACCCGCATCGAGTCAGAGGTGCTGCCCTGGCTGCGTCAGCACTTGGGCCTCTCCCCCGCCACCGGCCTAGAGCAGCTGTTTAAGAACACCATCGGCGTGCCCCAGGGCACCTTCACCGCCGACTTTCAGCTCCCGATTGAAAAGCGTAAGCAGGTATTCGACACCGTACTTAAAGTCGGTGAGTACAAACAGCTCTATAGCCAGCTAGCATCGCTCAAGCGCTACGGCGAAGGGCAGGCGCAGCTTGTAGCCCAGGCGATCGCCCAGTATGAGGAGACGCTGGCGGGGCTCGATGAGCTACAGCCACAGCGGCAGCAGCTGGCGGAGAGTATCGAAACCGGGGACGCCCGCATCCAAGCCCTAGGAACTCAGCTTCAGGCGCTTACCCAAGAGCAGGGGCAGCTCGCCCAGCAGGCGGAAGACCTGCAGCAGCGCCGCGCCCAGCTGCAAACCTTAGCCACCCAGCTCGACGGCAAGCGCCGGGAGGCGGCGCTTCAGTCGGAAGCCGTGGCGCGATCCCAGGGGGCACAGCAGCAGTGCAAGGCGCATCGGGCGGGCCACGACGCCTTTTTAGAAGCAGAAGCCGTACTCAAGCAAATGGGGGAGCAGCTCGGGCAGCAAACCGAGCTGCTGCAGGCGCGTCAGGGGCAGCAAACCGCCCTCGCCGCTGCTGACGCCGCCCTGGCCACCGTGAAGACTAAGCTAGAGCAGGTCGAGCAGGCGAGCCAAGCGCTGGAACAGCTGCGCCCTCAGGCGCTCCAGCAGGCGGCGCTAGAGCAAACCCAAGCCCAACTCGACCAGCGGCAGCGGCAGATGCAGCAGCAGCGCCAAGAGCGCGATCGCCTCAAGCGCGAGCGGGCCCGGCTCCAGGCCGAAGCAGACGCCCTAGCCAAAGCTGTCGCCCAGATAGAGGCCCTAGCCTCCGTCTTAGAGACGATTCCGACCCTGGAGCAGCAGCAGGAGCGCCTGCGCACCCAAATTAGCCGCGTCGACGCCGCCAAACAGTTTGAGGCCGACCTGCGTCAGCTCGTCGCCCAGTGCGCCCACCAGCAGCAGCAGTATGAAGACGAGGCGGGCCATGCCCTGACCGTGCTGCGTCAGCTTCAGGCGGCCGCGCCGCTGCTCGCCTCCGACGCGGTAGACGCCGCCCTTGCCACGCTGGAGTCGGGGGTGGCCCTCAACGCCAGCGTAATTCAGTCCTTAGACGTCATTTTGACGGACCTCTCCCAGCAGACCTCCACCACAGCGCTCTCCAGCCAGCTTCGCAGCACGGCAGCCCAGCTCGACCAGGCCTACCGCGATCGCGCCCGGTACGGCACCCTAGCGGAAACCCGCGATCGCCACCAGCAGCTCGGTCAAACGTTAAAGACCTTAAGGGAGCAGGTATCGCAGCTCGAAGCGGCGCTGAAAGACGAACAGGCCGTTACGCAGCAGTGGCGGGACGCTCAGGCGGCGCTCAAGGCGCTCGACAATCCCCGCGCTCGCGTCGCGCTGCTGGAGCGTCAGCAGCAGCAGCAGCCCGCGCTGGCCCAGTCCTATCAAAAGGAAAAAACGGTGCGGGGAGAGGTTGAAGTGGCGATCGCCACCCTCGACCAGCAGCTGGCCCAGTTTGCCGACCTGCGATCGCGTCAGCAGGCCCAAGCGCAGGTCCGCGACACCCACCGCGTCAGCTACCTTACCTACCTACAGCAGCAGCCGGAGAGCCAGCAGCTAGAGCATCGTAAGGTGGCTCTGTCTGAAGTAGAGCAGCAGGTTGCCCAGCTCGCCCAGCAGCAGCAGGAGCAGCAGCAGGCCTACGGTCAGGCCAAAGCCGCCTACAATGCCGAGCGCCGCCAGCAGGTCGAGACCCAGGTTCGACAACTGCGTAGCGAGGCCGACCGGCTGCAAGGTCAGCTCCCCCAGCAGCACCAGCGCCTCAGCGAGCTAGACCACCGGCTAGCTCAGCTCCAAGCGGTGTCTCAAACCTGCGATCGCGCCCGCACCGACCTCAAGCAAAAAGAGCGCATTAAGCGATTTATAAACTTCGCCCGCAAAGTTTACAAGGAAGCTGGCCCCCGGATCACCGAGCGCTACGTCTACACCGTATCCCAGGAGGCTAACCGCCTGTTTCGAGAGCTGCTCAACCGCCCCAACGTAGCGCTAGAGTGGACGCGGGATTACGACGTTGTGGTGCAGGAGGGGGCCCACCGCCGCCGGTTTGTGAACCTGTCTGGGGGTGAACAGATGTGCGCGGCGCTGGCGGTGCGGCTGGCGCTGCTGAGAGTGCTGGCCGATATCGATATCGCCTTTTTTGACGAGCCAACGACGAATATGGACCGCCGCCGCCGTCAAGGACTGGCTGAGGCGATCGCCAACATCAAGTCCTTCCGTCAGCTGTTTGTGATCAGCCACGACGATACCTTTGAGCAATACACAGAAAATATCGTATTCGTGGAGCGAGAATAAGATTCTAGATTTAAGGGGCATCTGGCAATTCGGAGCATTGTGCCAGGCTACAGCTCCGCGGGGTCCACGCCCAATTCCCGCAGCTCAGCAGGAACGCGATCGCGTTCCTGCTGAGCTTGGTCCCGTTCTTGCTGAGCCTGATTTCGCTCCTCAAACAGCTCGTCGGGTCCTTAAACCTTTCCCCGCCAGGAGAAAAGACCGCCAAGCCATCATCAAACAGCTCAAACCGAATCCCTAGGGTTGGTGAGGTCCAGGGGAAATTCAAGGCCGCAACGGGTGCAAAGTCATGGGCTAGGTCAGGCCGGACTAACCCCCAGAAGTCGAAAGACTCGGGGTCGTAAAAGAACATCTCTAAGACCCCGTACTTTCGACCATCACATCCGGAGCCTGGACCGGTACTGGCGGTTCTGTAACCTGCTCCGAATACCAAAATAGCTCTCCTGCAACAAAGGCCACCTGCTCTTTGAGCAAATGTTTTAGATTAGCAACCAGGCGAACAATCCAACGATATTGAATCGTGTTGTCGGCCATAGGTTTGCCGTCAGAGCCGGGATATAAAAACTTGGCCTCAACAGGTGTTTGCACCATAGTATCGTCTCCTGGCCTGAACCTGGCTTTACTCTAGTACGGCTATACGACTCTAATTGTATCCAACCTGAATTGACTCAAAGGGTCATTGAGCAAGGGAGCATGTCACTTTTGGACCCTTACCTCAAATCGCTTCTCAGTCTACGATCTTCGGTCACGCTGCGAGAAGGGAGAGGGACTTGAATGTCCTGCCCCCCTTCTCCTGCAATGAACATCCCGGCAAACCTGCTAGGCTAAGACAGATACAAAACGTTATCGTTCGAGTGTACCGTGCCACACACCATTGCTACTGACGTCTGCGAGGGCGTATCTGACTGCGTCGGCGCTTGCCCGGTCGCCTGCATCCACGAAGGCCCCGGCAAGAACCAAAAAGGGACCGACTGGTTTTGGATCGACTTTGCCACCTGCATCGACTGCGGCATCTGTCTACAGGTTTGCCCGGTAGAGGGCGCCATTTTGCCGGAGGAGCGACCGGAACTGCAAAAGACGCCTGCCTAGAGCGCCATGGCGACGCCGATATTAGAGGTTCGAGACGTCTATGCGGGCTACGTCAGCGGCCTAGATATCCTGCAGGGCATCAACTTTCAGGTCATGCCCGGTGAGCTGGTGGCCGTAATTGGCCCTAACGGGGCCGGGAAGTCTACCCTAGCTAAGGCTATCTTTGGGCTGCTGACCCCCCACAAGGGCGACATTGTGTTTCAAGGAAAAAGCCTCGTGGGCCTGCGCCCGAACCAAATTGTGGAGCGGGGTCTGTGCTACGTGCCCCAGCTCTCCAACGTCTTTCCATCTTTAACCATCGACGAAAACTTAGAGATGGGGGGCTTTTTGTCGCAGGGGCCTCTTGCCGCCCGCAAGCAGGATATTTTCCAGATGTTTCCGGCCCTAGCTGACCGTCGCCGCCAGCGGGCCGGCACGCTATCGGGCGGCGAGCGCCAAATGCTGGCCATGGGCCGCGCCCTGATGCTGACGCCTTCGCTGCTGCTGCTGGATGAGCCTTCGGCGGCGCTATCGCCCATGCTGGTAAGCAGCACACTGGCCCAAATTCGCCGCATTAACGAGGTGGGTACGGCGGTGGTGCTGGTGGAGCAAAACGCCCGGAGAGCTTTGGCGATCGCCCATCGGGGCTACGTGCTGGATATGGGACGCGATCGGGTGGAGGGGCCGGGGGCAGCGCTGCTAGACAACCCGGAGGTGGCGGCGCTGTACCTGGGTGGCAGTCGGTGATGAGGGGGCGATCACCAATGCTCATAACTGCATTACGCTCAAGTGTGAAAAAATTCTACGCCTTCGTAAGAATTACCAGATCCTGTGCTCCAACCCAATTATTTAACGTGCCTGACCACATACCTGCTACGGGCTCTTGAGCAGCGACTAGCCCAGCTTCGCTCGTAAACCGCTCGACAGCCTTCAAACGGTAAGCAGAAATCGCCTCGGGGTCATTTGGGTTAGACACTGCAAACTCGTCTCCGTATCCTCCATAACTGTGATCAATATTGAAGCTCGGTTTACCAAATCCCAAGGGGCGCGGATGCCCTTTGCGATAATAATCTAATAAGAAGAAACTGAACAGGCATCGTCCACCGGGTTTGAGGACGCGAGCCGATTCTGCAAAGTAGTGGGCAGTCGCTTCTGGAAGCAGATGAGTGAATACAGACGCTGCAAAAATAGTGTCGAATGTTTCATCAGCGTAAGGGAAACGATAGTTCTCAGACTTTACCTGTCCAGTCGAATTGTAGTGTACGTTGAGGACATCGGCCCAAGTGAAGCGAAAGTGAGGGTAAGCTTGGTGAAACTGTTGAAGGAAATCAACTTTATAGCGACATATTTCGAATCCATCATAAGATCCTTCCTTCGAAAGAACGTACCGAAGAGGAAACGCAATTCGCCCAAGTCCGCAACCAATTTCCAACACGGTGCTTGTTGCCTTAAGCTCGCCATAAAAGCGAAGCAGCATGCTCCACTCTTCTCCCCATCGAAACCATTCCTCAAGTACGCTAATACCTTCCCTCCGCATAAGCTTTAACGGTGGAATGAGAGCAGGCTCAAAGGCAATATTATAGGAGCTAGTACTTGTCTTAGAGCTGTACTTCTTGAAATTAAGGAAAGGCATGTAGGCTAGAGCATAAATAACAACTATGCTACTCACCAGAAACGCCATGAAACTTCAAAGCAGATGAACCTTCATCAATTCTTCAAATGAGGGGGTTATAGGTAGTGCCTATCGGTAAATCAATAATTCTTCACAGCGCGGGCAATTTCGCGATCGCTCTGTCGCCGCTTCAGGGTCTCTCGCTTGTCGTGCAGCTTCTTACCTCGGGCTAGGGCGATAGTCACCTTAATCCAGCCCCGCTGCAGATATAGCTTCAGCGGCACCAGCGTCAGGCCCTGCTGCTCCGTCTTACCGATCAGCTTACGAATTTCCTGACGGTGCAGCAGCAGCTTGCGGGCGCGGAGCGGCTCGTGGTTGAAGTACTGGCTGGCGGTCTTAGTGGGGGACACATGCACGTTGTGCAGCCAGGCCTCTCCGTCGCGGATAGAGGCGTAGCCATCCCGCAGGTTGGCCCGCCCGTCGCGGATAGACTTGACCTCAGTACCCAGCAGCTCCAGCCCCGCTTCGAATGTCTCTAAAATTTCGTACTGAAAGCGGGCCTGCCGGTTGTCGGCCACTGTCTTTTGTCCGTCTGCCATGATCGATCATGCTCCAAACTATTCCATCACCTAAACCGTTCTGGGATATGCATTTTGCACGGACACGGCAGTGCCATGTCCCTACCACCTGACTATTCCATCACAATGCGCCACTCGTGCAGCTCGTAGTCGACGCAGCAACTCTGTATCAGTGGGTCACGGGCGACAATTTCCTTCGCCTCTTCTAATGATGCCGCCTTAAACAGCAGCATGCCGCCACCGCGCTCGGCCCAGTACACCGTTTTTGCCTCGTGGCCCTTCGCAATCAGGTCCGCTACGTACTGCTTGTGGGCGGGCACGAATTTATCAAAAGTGGCCTTCTCAACGATTCCATGTTCTATTTTGGCAAACCAGGGCATGTCACCTCCTCACCAGCACGTACGGCTAACCCCATCCTTAGAATTGTAGGCATTAGTTTGCCCGCTGCCAAAGCCGCACGATCTCGCTCAGCGTCTCTTGGGAGGGCGTCTCGGTGGCCGAGGGTGGATCAACCTTGGCACCGGGAATAGACTCGGCCCAGGGGCTCTCGGGCACTTGGGTAAGGTCTAGACTCGCTGCCGCTGGGCGAAAGCCGAACTGGACAAAGGTCTCCTGCTGCTCGCGGGCTTTCAGAAAATCCAGAAACTCGTTTGCCGACTCCGCCTGCGATCGCCCCACGTCTCGCGTGACCACCGCCGCTGTCGACACCGTTTCAATGGAGGGATTGAGGTAATAGATTTGATAGGGCTTGTTTTGGGCGGCGGCGGACTGCTCCCAGCGGTTGAGGGCGATGCTCTCGTAGACGAGGGCCACGTCGGCGTCATTGGGGCCGCGGGCGATAAACTCCTGCAGCAGGGTGTCGGTGGAGCGGGGGGGCTGGTAGACCGAACGCTTAACCAAGGAGAACAGATCTTGAATCTGCGGTTGACCTAGAACGCTAGGGGACAGAGTTCCCCCCGACTGTGACTTGGCCCAGAGCCCCAGGGCCAGCTGACCACTATTAGAGCGGCTGGGGTCGGTAATCACTAGATCAAAGCTGCCCCAGTTATCCTGACCGCCGATGGCGGGCCAAACGCTGGAATTGAGTGCCGTCTCCACCTGGCTCCAGTCGAATTCTCCCTGGGGAAACAGCACCCGGCCGCGATCGCTCCAGGCGATGCCCACCAACAGGGTCTTGGCGATGGGCTCCGGTGAGCCATAGAAGGGATTATCACCGTCCTGCCAGCGATCGCTCACCTCCTGCAGCAGCTCACCGTTGGCGGGAATGAGAATGGTGGGGGCGTCGTCGAACTCGTCGTCAATGTAGCGATTGATGATGTCCCGCGACCCGACGAACTCTAGGTCAACCTGGATGTTGGGGTTGTTCTGCTCGAATCGGGCTTCGAGTTCCTGAAGGGGTTCCTGGAGCTCGGTGCCGCTGACGACTAGCAGCCGCTGCTGCGTGCCTGGAATGGGAACGTAGGCGAGGCCAAGGGCGGCGACGATGATGCCGAGGGAGGTGAGGAGGCGGGGGTTAGCCATGGGATTGGATGTCGATGAGGTAGGTGTAGAGGCACAGCATGCTGTGCCCGTACGATACGGTTGGGTTGTGTCGGGTCGCCATGCGGTCAGATGTGGTCGGGGCACGGCCGTGCCCGTACGTCGGTTGGGGGTGAAAAGGCAGCGATCGCCATCAGGTCGAGCCATCCGCCATCAGCAGGTCCAGATTTTCTTGGACGCTAGCAAACTCGTCGCTCAGCGCCCTAACCTCATTGGCCTGACTGATGTCCGTGAGGTCTGCCGTCCGCAGCTCGTTTTGCAGCTTTTGCAGCACGCCAGCCGCCTCCAGCGTCAGGGTAGACAGGCTCACCACCTGGGCCTGGCGGGCGTCCTGTCCTTCGCGGGCCAGCTGAATGTTTCGGCTCAAGGTGCTCACCAGCTTAAGCCACTGCTCGCGGGCCACGCTGCTGCTACTCTTTGCCTGGCGCTCGGCCTCCTGACGCTGCCGCTGCAAATCTTCCACCGAGAGCAGAGACTTTCCACCCCGCATGCGCCGCGCCAGCTCGTCGATTCTGACCGGCAGCTCCTCAGCGCGATCGCTAGCGTACTGTACGGCGCTCAGCAGCTCTAGCTGCTCGGCCTGGGTCAGCAGCCGCGTCGCTTCTTCCCTCAGCGCGTGGGATTTCTCGGCCACAGCGACGGCCTGCTGCCGCACTGACTGCAGCGTGCTCTCCAGCGCTGGGTCATTTAGCCCAAAGGATTCAGGCTCTTGCCCTTTGCGCAGCATCGCCCCCGCCGTCGCCACTGCCGCCGCCGCCGGCACCACCACCACACTGGGCTGCCGCAGCACCCGAACGCCCACCACGAGCACCACAGCGCCCACCAGCACCGGAATTGGATAATAGAGGGGGTTGGCAAGCTTCATGGTTAAAACTCCAGCTGCAGGTCCGCCATCAGTTCAGAAATCGTCGAGGGATCGCCCTGGGAATAGTAGCCGCCGTTGAGCTCGGCGATCGCCTCTAGGGCCTGGGGATCAAACTGCCCTTGGTCGCCATAGCCAATGGTAAAGAAGGCGATGCGCTGGTCGCTGCTGAAGCCGCTCTCCCGCAGCTCGGACTCCAGCATATTCAAAGAAATCTGAGAGTCAGAGTCGACGCCGTCCGTGAGGATGAGCACGGCGTTGATGGCATCGGGGCGCAGGTTCTCCTGCAGCCAGTTGCGGGCGTACAGCGCCACGTCGTAGAGCCGGGTGCCGCCCTCGGCGTTGAGGCTGCTGATGAACTGTAGCCCGGTGGAGCGCCCCGCCTCTGTGCCTTCGACCACGACCGGCGGGCGGATTTGGTCGTCGAAGTCGATCAGGGCGATGCGATCGCGCGGGCCTAGGTTGTCAATGTAGGTCTGCAGGGTGCTCTGCACCGAGGGCAGCTTGTTGCCCTCCATGGAGCCGGACGAGTCCACTACCACCGCCACCATCGAGGGCTTTTTGGCTGTGCTTTCCCAGGCCGTCAGCATCGCTTCTACCACCTCCGGCTCCGGCGGACGGTAGGAGTCGTAGCTGGCGTTGGGGTCGACGCCAAACTCTGGGCTAAAAGAGGGGCCGAGGGCAACGCCAGGGACGCCAGGGCGCAGCCCCAGCCGAGCGGCAACCGTCTGGGCATCGGGCGATCGCAGATACTCAATCACCTGCTCTGCGGCTTCCTGCTCCTGGTCGCTTACCCAGGGCGCATTCGGCAAAATCGCCCGCATGTTAGAAGTGAAGGTAGCGGGGGGATACACCGCCTCGTAGCGGGGCTGTCCCGGCGGTAGGGACTGGTGCGCGGCAATCACTGACGACTCCTAAACCGAGCCGATAGAGGCCCAAAAGGGACCATTCTCTACCATGGCCCGGGCTAGCGAGCTGGTGGACGTGCCGTAGCGGGTGATCTTGTTCTGAATCTTTTGCACCTGGGGTATAGCGCTCTGCACGTCCGCCTGACTGAGCTCGCCGGGGCGCTTGTCAGAGACGGAGGCAAACTGGGTCACTAGAGTCTGCAGCCCGGAGTTAGAGCGCGTGGGGGCCGTATGCACGTAGTGAATCTGCAGCGGCTCGCTGGCGGCGTCGATGTCTCGGTGGGTTTCGGCGTTGACCAGCACCTGAAACAGGTTGTCCACCTGCTGCAGCCCCGGCGCCAGGTTCTCCTGGGTCATAAATACCATGGGGCTGTTGGCCAGCAGCGGCGCGTCGGTAATTTCAGGGATGTAGTTCTGACCCGGAAACAGCTGATCCACGCGATATTTGAGCTGGCTGTGGTAAATCTCGCCGTCCACCGACAGCAGGGTAGGAAACTCGGGAGCGTCGGGGCTAACCGTCCCGGCCTGCAGACCCTGGGCCAGGTTAGTCACCGCAGACACCACGTCGCCGCTGCCCTCAGCCTCGCAGGTGGCGTAGAAGGCGCTGCCGTCCTCCAGGGTTGGGCTGGTGGCGTTGAAGCCGGCGATCGCCTCCTCGCAAAAGTCACCTAGGGCGCTGCCGAAGAGCAGCTTTACCTCAAAGCCACTGCCCTGCACACCCGGCCTACCGCCGCCGCAGGCGCTAAGCAACAGGGCTGCAGCGGCGATCGCTGGGAATGTCCAGGGTTTTGGACCCGCTGGCCTACGTCGAATCGACAATTGACTTACTCCTTTCAATGCTTCAAGCCTCAGCTCGTGGATCTTTGCACAGCGGCAGAATGCTCAATATTTATACAATCGCTACGCCTGCTGATCTTTATGACGGATGCCGTCTTCTAAGGTATTCCCTAAGCCTGCTCCGAATCGTCAGTAGCCTGCTGCGGCCTGTCTGTGCGCGGGTCACCAGTACGGAAAAACTGCTTCAAAATCTCTAGAGGGTTTCGATCCCAACTGTCCTCGTGGCGATAAATCAGCCCGCGCTCGTTGAGGCTGTAGGTCGACTGACCGTTGAAGAACACCTTCGCCCGCCAGGGCACCCTCAGCGTCCCCCTCACCGTCCAGTCTGCCAAAATCTTGCCAGGAGCGGGGTAGACGTCATGCAGGTCAAAATGCAGGTCTGTGAAGAACAGCCCGCCGTGAAACCGCAGCGTCCAAAAAATGATGCGGTAGTTCAGCTTACCCTTGAACGTGTTGACGGGGTCAGTAAAGTAGATGTCGCGGGTGTAGATGTCGTAAGAAATATCTTCTTCAAACAGAGTGGGGAGGTCCTGCTTGAGAATTTCTACGGTTTTATCTACGGGCATAGGATGGGCAGCGGTCATGGCGGCTCCTGATTCACATGCCTATAGTCACGATTTTCACACAAAAACAGCCGTGCGGTTACCGTAGACCAGCACCCGGTTCTGTAAATGGGCCCGCACGGCCCGCGCTAGCACCACCCGCTCTAGGTCCTTGCCCTTGCGAATTAGATCAGACACCTCGTCACGATGGCTCACCCGCACCACGTCCTGCTCAATGATGGGCCCTTCGTCTAGATCGACCGTAGCATAGTGAGCCGTTGCACCAATAATCTTCACTCCGCGCGTATGGGCGCGTTTGTAGGGGTTAGCGCCGGCAAAAGCCGGCAGAAACGAGTGATGAATGTTGATCACCTGGGGCGCGCGCTCTAGGAGCGACGAGCTGAGCACCTGCATATATTTTGCCAGCACCACCAGCTCAATTCGATACTGCTCTAGCAGGGCAAGCTGAACCGACTCCGCTTCTGCTTTAGTTGCCACAGTGAGGGGGACGTGGTGGTAGTCGATGCCAAACTGCTCGGCCACGGGCCGCAGTCGCTCGTGGTTGCTGATAATCAGAGGAATGTGGGCCAAAAATTCCTTAGACTGCTGCCGCCACAGCAAATCTAATAGACAGTGGTCCTGCTTAGTGACCCAAATTGCCATCCGAGGCACCGCGTCAGAAAAGCGAATCTGCCAGCGGGCCTGCAGGGGCTGGGCGATCGCCTCAAATGCTGGGGCGATAATGTCGTGCGGCAGGTTAAATCCGTCGAGCTCCCACTCGATGCGCGTCAGAAATAGGCCCGCTTCCATATCCGTATGCTGAGCCGCGTGGATAATATTGCCGCCGTTGGCGTAGATGAAGTTGGCGATCTTGGCGACCAGCCCCTGCTGGTCCGGACAGGCAAGAAGTAGAACGGCGGTCGGACTCATGGGTTACAACAGGCGATCACGCAGGGGCAGCTGATTTCTCAAAGAAGTGTTCCCACGCCTCGACGCAGGCCTGCGCTTCAGGCGTACCTTCTTCTGGGAAGCGGGCCATGAAGTTTTTATCGGTCTGGGCTGAGTAGGGTCCCTCTTTGACCTCTAGCATAGCCGTATTGGGGGCTAGGGCGACCAAGGTATGGTAAGCGCCCTCGGGCAGCTCAATGGCCCGTACGGGGCCGCGATCGCTCACACGATGCTGACGGAGCACATGGCCCGCCTCGTCAAAGACCAAGATACCGACGGTGCCCTGCAGCACCAGGAAAAACTCGAACCCGTTGGTCTCGGGGTCCCGGTGATGGCGGTGGGGCCGCACATAGGTGCCGGGCTGCATCACGTTGATGAACCGCTGCACCCGCTCGCTCAGCTCGTGGAAGTTGTAGTTCTTTCGCTGTCGGGGGCTCGCAGCGGCCTGCTGTGCGGTCTCATCGATCAGGGCCTGGGTGAGCAGCTTGTCGGAGGTTGCGGGGTCAGTCATGGCGTTTTCAGGCATTTTGGGGCTTAAGTTCATTCAGTATAACCGCGCGTAAATTGGGCTGAGCAGGGTGACTTAAGCTACCGGTCAAGCTACGTGCTCGCTAAAACTCAATTCCGGGCTGCGCCTTTACCCCCTGCTCCCGAAAGGGGTGCTTGACCAGGGTCATCTCGGTCACCAAATCCGCCCGCTCAATCAGCTCAGCCGGTGCGCCGCGCCCCGTCAAAATGACGTGGGAGTCTTCTGGCTTTTGGGACAGCCCCTCTAAAACCCGCTCCACCGAGAGGTAGCCCAGCTTTAGGGCAATATTCACTTCATCCAGCAGCGTCAGCCGCACCGCCGGGTCGGTGATGAAGCCCAGCGCCTTTTCCCAGGCCGCTTCGGCTTTGGCGATGTCGCGATCGCGGTCCTGGGTTTCCCAGGTGAAGCCCTCCCCCAAGGCATGAAACTCGAGCTGCTCCTCCCACTGGCTCAGGATGGCCTTTTCGGCGGGCTCCCAAGCCCCTTTGATGAACTGCACGATCGCCACCCGATAGCCGTGCCCCAGCGATCGCACTACCATACCCAGGGCGGCGGTGGTTTTCCCCTTGCCGTTACCTGTATTGACGATAATTAGGCCCTTCTCAAGGTTGCGGTCGGCGACTCGCTGCGCCTGAACTTCTTTGCGGCGCTGCATTTTGCGGCGATATTGGTCTTGGTCAAGGTCGGAAGCGCCGGTCGTTGCGGTGTCGGACATGGGGATGGTTTACAGACTGCACAGCCACAAGCCTAGCGCACTTCGATATAGCGCGGGAGCAGCAGATTTACTAAACCAGCACTCAAGAGTAGGTGGCGAGAAGCGTTTAGTTGGGCAGTGGTTTACGCTGCGCAGGGCTAGGGCGATCGCCCTAGCTGACTAATTTGCTGCCCAGCTGAGGTCTAAGCCAGCTACTTATTTCAATCCAGCGCTTTAAGCAAAATCTGAGCTTTGATTCACGTCATTTTCAGCCGCGATCGCCATACTAGAAAGGAGCCAATGCCACAATCGACTTTCCTTAAATCACAATGCCGACCCGCCGCAAATTGCTCAGACGCTTTAGCCTCTTGGGTGGTGCCGTGTTGCTGCCCGCCGCGCTTAGGTCTGTCTCCTCAAGACCCCCATCCGTAGCGCCAGCGAGACCTGCTTCAAACGCCTTGAAGCCGTCCTCCGCAGCCGCAGCCGCGCCCGCACCCGCCGCGCTCAGCCCCCACCGAGTCGTGGTAATCAGCACTACCGACCGCGCAGCAGGCGTGCGCCAGGCGCTAAACCTGCTGCAGCCCGAGAGCTTCGGCGGCAAGCGTGTGTTCATCAAGCCCAACTACAATACGGGCGATCCGGCTCCCGCCGCCACCGACCCAGCGGTGCTCGAAGCCCTCGTCCAGGCGGTTCAGGCCGCAGGCGCTAGCGCCATTACCGTAGGCGATCGCTCCGGCATGGCCGACACCCGCACCGCCATGGGGCAGATGCAGGTGTTTGCCCTGGCTGAACGCTACGGCTTCACGCCCTTGGTGTTTGATGAGCTTGGGCAGGGCGACTGGCAGTACTTTGCTAGCGAGGGCACCAGCTGGTCAAGGGGGTTTGCGATCGCCAAACCCATACTCGATGCCGACGCCGTCATCAGCGCCTGCTGCCTGAAAACCCACCGCTTCGGGGGCCACTTCACCCTTTCCCTCAAAAACACCATCGGTATGGTGGCCCGCTACGTCCCTGGCGACGGCCACGACTACATGCGCGAGCTGCACCGCTCGGCTAACCAGCGGCTGATGATCGCTGAGGTAAACCGAGCCTACCGCCCCGCGATGGCGCTGATCGACGGAGTAGACGCCTTCGTGGGCGGCGGACCAGAGCAGGGGCAGCGGGTGAGGGCCGGCGTAATGCTGGCGGGCACGGACCGCATCGCCGTGGATGCGGTGGGCATTGCAATCTTGCGGATGCTGGGGACGACGCAGGCGGTGAGTCGTGGCTCGATCTGGAGCCAAGCGCAGATTCGCCGCGCCGCCGATTTGGGGCTAGGGGCGACTGGCCCTGAGCAAATTGAGTTTGTGACGGGCGATGCGGCGAGCGATCGGCTTGTGGCACAGCTGCGGCCTTTTTTGACATAGCCGCCTTTGACGCAATCTAATTTACAGTCCCGCCGCTAAACCTCGCGCCGATGGATAATGGCTTTAGCCCACGCCCCTATTCCCACCAAAACTATGTCTATCGAACTGCTGTTCAACGCCGCCAATATCTTCGTGCTGCCCTTCTGGGCCCTGATGATTGTGCTGCCCAACTGGCAAGTCACCCGCCGCGTCATGGCGTCTATGCTGCCCTTCGTCGCGCTAGCTGCGCTCTACATCTACTTTTTTGCCCTCAGCATTACGCCAGAGTCGGCCCAATCCTTTAGCAGCGCTGGCCTATCCGACATCGCCGCACTTTTTGCAGACGAGCGCGTCGCCGCCACGGGCTGGGTACACTTTCTAGTCATGGACCTGCTCGCAGGGCGGTGGATTTACCAAGACGGCCAGACCAATCAAATCTTCACTCGCCACTCGCTAGCGCTCTGCCTGTTTGCTGGACCAATGGGGCTGCTCTCCCACATTGCGACGCGCTGGATCACCAATGCCCAAAGGTCTTCCCTAAGAGAGGGCGCGGACCTAGCCGCTTAGGATAGGCTTATGTCACCATATGGGTAACGCACTGCTAACTCTAACAAGACTATGAACGAGCTTTCGCCTCTGCTCACGGAACTATCTAGCCATCCTGTAGCCTTCTTCGGTGGCTTCTTTTCTGGGGTATTTCGCCTTAGCCTGAACGATGATCCAGTCAAAAACTGGCTCACACAGCACAACGTCAACGGTCCAGTGCAGCCCCCTTCTCGGCCCAGAGACAACGGCAGTGGCCCCCAATCTATTTCGATTGATTAGGATCGATTGATTGGGATCAAGGGGCATAAAACTTGTAGGGACATGGCGATATCATGTCCCCGAGATGAATCGTTTCTACCGGCTGATCTCAGCTCGACTCGGAATACCCAGCGGCGTAAGCAGCCCATCAAGCCACGAAATCACCTGTAGGCGAAGACGACCGGAGCGCCGGTTGATGGTTTCGCAGGATAGCGGCAGCTGCTGCAGGGCAGTGTAGTAGTCAGACACGGCGCAGTTCCAGTCGCCAGACAGATGGTGGGTCCGGCCACGCTCAGCGTAGATATGGCCCTCCAATAGACGGAAATTGAGCGCTACTTCAAAGCAGTGCAGCGCCCGACTATAGTGCCCCATCTCCCGAAACGTAATGCCCTGGTTGATCCAGGCCCGCGCGTTGTGAGGGTTGAGGTCGATGGCGGTCTCGTAGTCGAGGATAGCTTCTTCGAGTTGGCCCTGGTGGGCGTAGTAGTTGGCCCGATTGTTATATACTCGGTCGAGCTGCGGGTTGAGCTCGATTGCCCGGTTGTAGTCGGCGATCGCTTGGTCAAGAAGGTTGCTCTGGAAATAGACGAGCCCCCGGTTGTTGTAGTCCGTCGCGCTGTTGGGGGTGATGCCAATCAGGTGAGTGAATAGCGCGATCGCCGTAATGTTGTTGCCCTTACGAGCTTCTTCTAGAGCGCGCTGACGAATGCGAGCCGATTGCTCTAGCTTCGCCTCGTGCTCAACCAATATTTTAGACATCTGAGTTGAACAGTCGTCTACGTCAAACGCCGTCTCAGACAGGGCGGCGCCAGGCTCAGCAGCCTCGACATCGTAGGGAAATACTGGGAGTTTTGGAGCTTCAGGAGTGTTTAGGAATAGAATACTCTCGGCAAGAGAGTGACGATTTTTAGCAGAGTGCGCGTCCATTCTAGGCCTCGTGATCAAGATGGTTTTGTAAACGTCTAAGGTTGTGGCGGCGCTGCCCTACTTGCAGTACTGACATCCGCCAATGGCTTGGTAAATGCACTCCTATAACCTTTGATACGGTGTTTAGCGACCAATCTTCGAGGTTGAAACTACGGAAATCTGATTTGCGGCTTCATTAGCCTTTTCTCCCGGATCTACGTATGGCGCGAATCCTGAGGGGCCAAACGCCCCGGTCAACAAAGGTTTACTTAATCTCGGGAGCGCTGGGAATAGATTTGCGTGATACTACGGATGACCCTCAAGTTTTGCGAAAAGACGCAGTCTTCTGTAGTCCTGGCGGACCCCTTGTTGCAATCGTAACCGTTGCAGTACAACATCTATGTATTTATAACGGTTTTTACGGTTTGCATGGGAACTGCGATAACACTGGGTAGCCACGCTAGAATGACAGCCATTGACCGCTCATAACCGTTCGCAAAGGGAAGGCCTCGTATGACCAATCACTCAGCTGTAGATATCTCTGAGCACACAGAGAGCTATGTCGTTCTAGGGCTAGCGCACTGCTTTGTCCGCGATGATGGAGAAGTCCACGAGGTTGAAGTCATTGAGCCAATCCCATCTGCAGCACTAGAAGCGCTGCTAAAAGGTATTCCAACCTCCTATAACAAAGCCTGTGGGGTGCTGCTAGGAGACATCCTGAAGCAAGACCCACCCAAAATCCCTCCTGCCTTCCCAGAGAGTGCCCAAATTTGCGACGACTTCACGACCCGAGCGCTAGCAGCTGCCCGCACCTATCAGTCTAACGAGGGCGCTCAAAGCCACATTCCGGCCGGCTCAGTCTACGAAAGCTTCAACTTCTCGACCGAGCGAAAGCGCGTCCTCAACTCAGAGCGCATCATCAAAACTGAAGACAACGTCAAGCAACATGAGTACACCCACAAGGTGCTCTGAACAATCTTGCGGCAGGCGGCCCGCTTTGCGTGAGGCTCCGTTAGCCGCTGCTATCAATATTGTTGCGAAACGTATGCATTGATTAACTTTCAAGTCGTAGCGTAACTAAACAGGGGCTTAGGTTGATAACCTTTTCTTTAAGTTGATTTACCAAATCAATATATAAAAGAGGTACTTTAAGATGAACTCACCCCACTTGGGCGAATCCCTTTCCATGGGAATTGTTTTGTTTCTAGCGAGCTTCAGCATCATCGGGCTGATGGCGCTACAGAGCGGCGCGCTCCGATAGCGCTTCCCGCCGAGACTGCAGACTAAACCAATTTAGACTGCTCCCAACCTCAATTTCGACTCCCAACATTCAACATCCATCAACTGGCCTTCGCGGTGACGCGAAGGCTTTCTTGTGGCCTACAGGTGACGCCTGCTGCGCTGGCCCTGTCGCTAATCAAGCCATTGGCCGAACTCATCCATGAAGCGATCGCTGAGTATCGACTCACGGATGCGCACCGTAAAGCGCACCAGCTCGGTGATGTTGTGAATGGACAAGAGCGTGTGGGCCAGCTGCTCGCGGGCGTGGATTAGGTGGCTGAGGTAGGCCCGCGAGTAGCGACGGCAGGTGAAGCAGGGGCAGGCGTCGTCCAGCGGCGTGAAGTCTTCCCGGAAGCGGGCGTTTTTCATGTTCCAGCGATCCCCATTGACCATGGCGCTGCCGTGGCGGGCCAGGCGGGTGGGAATCACGCAGTCGAACAGGTCGATGCCGGCGGCAATGGCCTGGGCCATCTCCCGATGGGTGCCCACCCCCATCAGGTAGCGGGGTCGGTCGGTGGGCAAGAGCGGCGTGGTCGCTTTGACGATGTCTTTGATTAGCTCCGGCGGCTCGCCGACGCTCACCCCCCCCACCGCGTAGCCCGGCAGGTCAAATTCTAAGAGCGATCGCGCCGCGTCCTGGCGCAGGTCGGGGTAGACGCCCCCCTGCACAATGCCGAATAGGGCCTGGTGGGGCTGGTCGTGCTCCGCGACGCAGCGCGCCAGCCAGCGGTAAGTACGCTCGGTAGACCGCTGTACCTCTTCGCGGGTGGCCGGGTAGGGGGGGCACTCATCGAAAGCCATAATCACGTCGGCCCCCAGGGTATTCTGAATCTGCACCGAGCGCTCGGGCGTCAGGTGGATCATGTCGCCGTTGCGAGGGGAGCGAAAGGTGACGCCCTCTTCGGTGATGGTGCGCATCTGGCTGAGGCTAAACACCTGAAAACCGCCAGAGTCGGTGAGCATGGGGCCGTCCCAACCCATAAACCGGTGCAGACCGCCCCCCCGCGCCACGATGCCTTCCCCCGGCTGCAGGTGCAGGTGGTAGGTGTTAGAGAGCACCATTTGCGCCCCCGGCTGCTGAAGCTGCTCGGTGGTGACGGTTTTGACGTTGGCCAGGGTGCCCACGGGCAT